>JAZOTH010000021.1:0-70435 GCA_045657545.1 Tidjanibacter sp. | reverse complement strand
CCCCAGTTCAATCCTGGGTCTCGCTACCAAGAGGCGGTAATCAATGGATTACCGCCTTTTTTGTTTGGGTTAGATTGCCACCTGCCACCAATTTATGCTTCCGCGCACCACCCTCACAATAATAGGTTTTGCCTATACCATCATCAAAATTTCCGATTTGACTTTTCGCTACGGTGGTATTATCTTTGCATAAAGAAAACACGACAAAAAAGTTTAACCGATAAAAAACATAACGATTATGGCAACCAAGTTTTATAAATGCAACCACTGTGGCAACGTAATCATCAAGGCCGTTGATGGCGGCGTAACCCCCTTCTGTTGTGGCGAGAAGATGACCGAGCTCATCCCCGGCACCGTAGAGGCAAGCGTAGAGAAACACCTCCCCGTTGTGGAGAAGATTGACGACTGCAAACTGCGTATTCAGGTGGGTAGCGTTGAGCACCCTATGCTCCCCGAGCACCAC
Organism: Tidjanibacter sp.; assembly: GCA_045657545.1. Classification (GTDB taxonomy): domain Bacteria; phylum Bacteroidota; class Bacteroidia; order Bacteroidales; family Rikenellaceae; genus Tidjanibacter. The sequence goes on along the minus strand of JAZOTH010000021.1, from coordinate 69,972 downwards.
ATCGCCTTTGTCTATGTAGAGTTTGAGGATGGCGGCGTGAAGGTGGATCTCAAAGAGAAACCCGTAGCCGAGGTATGCATCTGCGGTCGCAAGCCCGTGGCAGTCTATGAATACTGCAACCTCCACGGCCTCTGGAAAACAGAGTTGTAAAATTGAAAATTGAAAGTTGAAAATTGAAAATTAAGCGGGCTCGGCAAAGTGTTTTGCCGAGCCCGATACGTTAGACGGCAGACCGTCGAGATAAAAACGCATAGAGCGAGGGGATTTCAAGGCTTGCGAAAAAGGCAAGGTGCTTTTAGGGTGGTGTTCCCTACTGCGAGTGCAGATTGTGGAGGGATTTTTGTACCAAACGAGAGAGCGAGTCCGCAGTTTACTAAACGTAAATGAGGAACTCGCTCCTTGAAGTGCGGTGCAAAAAGCACCCACAAGATGCGCTCGCTACTTGATGGTCATTTCGTCAAGAAGATACCCCGCCCCACCAATTCGGTCGATAACGAAGAGAACATAGCGAATATCCACAGAGATATTGCGACAGATGTCGGAATCGTAGTCGAGGTCGCTCATAGTACTGAGCCAAGTGCGGTCGAAGTTGATGCCGAGCAGTTCGCCCTTGCCATTGAGGATAGGGCTACCGCTATTGCCGCCGGTTGTGTGGTTTTTGGCGAGGAATGCCACAGGGATAGTGTAGCGACCACCCATCTCCACACCCCAACGACCATACTCCTTCGAGGCGTAGATGTCCCTCAAACTCTGGGGAATATCGTAGTCGTAGATTTCGGGGTTGTCCTTCTCAATGATGCCATCAAGGGTGGTGTAGGGCAGATGATAGACACCATCGGCCGCCTCATAGCCGGCCACTGAGCCATAGGCTACACGAAGTGTGAGGTTTGCATCGGGATAGAATGGGCGTGTGGGCTCAAAGGCCATCTGGCCGCGCATATAGGTCTTATAAAGCTCGGTAATCTCCTTATTGAGTGACACATAGCGGCCTTCAATACGCTCCCTATAAAAATTATAGAACGCCCTATGCATAAGCACTGCGGGATCGTTATCGAAATTATAACCTGCGGCACGGGCGGCTTTGATATCCTCGGCCGATGTGATGCGGGAATTGGCGAAGAGCCACTCTACAAAGGCCTCCACCGAGCCACACTCGGCAAGGCGCGCAGAGTACCATTCGGGCACAAATTCGGGGGCTACATTCTCGCCGAAATCGTGGAGCATAGCCACAGCAACCTTGCGGTCGATGGCGGGGAGATAGTCTTTGTAGTTGGCATCCACACTCTCTGCATTGAGGTTTCGTGGATGTGCATAGGTCATCAACTCAATGGCAAAGATTGCCTCGTAGTAGTAGTCGCGGGTGGTTGCATAAGGGAGAAGCTCCGCATATTTTGCGTGGAGCGCGGGGAGAATACCCTCATACTCGGTACCCACAGCCCACTTCTCAAATTCGGCTTCGTATGCCTGCTTCTTGGCTACGGTGCCGCGACGAGCCAAACCGAGGCTCTCGCCCTGCCACTTCTTCCAAGCATTGGCAATGGAGGCGTGTTTGGAGGCATACATAATGCGCGTTGCAACATCCTGTGCCTGTGCCTCGGAGATAATATCGAGTCGTTTGGTGCGCAGGCGAATCTTCGCAGGGTTGGAGTAGTTGAGTGTGTAGTCCACAAAGTCGCTGGTCACATACTCGCGAGTACTGCCGGGGAAGCCATAGACGAAGGTGAAATCACCCTCGGCAGCACCCTTAGTGGAGATTGCAAAGTGACGTTTGGGCTGGTAGGGTACATTTTCGGGCGAATAGTCGGCAGGCTGGTTGTCCTTGTCGGCATAGATGCGGAAGATGGAGAAGTCACCCGTATGGCGGGGCCACATCCAGTTGTCCGTATCGCCACCAAACTTACCGATGCTCGAAGGGGGCGCACCCACCAATCGAATATCCCTATACACCTGATATACAAAGAGGTAATAGGTGTTGTTATAATAGAGGCTCTCTACCGATGCGGAGTATTTGCCACCCTCCTCTGCCTCTTTGGCGATGTCCTGGGTAGTTTCGCCGGCCTCCACACGCGCGGTCACATCCTCCATTCTCACAAGGAACGAAACGGTGAGTCCGGGGTTGGGCAACTCCTCCGAGCGATTCATAGCCCAGAAGCCGTTGGTGAGGTAATCGTGCTCCACACTACTATGGTACTGAATCTGCCCATAGCCGCAGTGATGGTTGGTGAGCAGCAGGCCCTCGCCCGACACCAACTCACCCGTACAACCTCTGCCAAATAGCACAATAGCATCTTTAAGGGCCGCCTGATTGACGCTGTAAATATCCTCTGCTGTGAGCTCGAAGCCCTTGGCCTGCATATCTTTGATGCGCTCGCCAATGAGCGAAGGGAGCCACATACCCTCGTCGGCCCTTGCACCCGCAAAGGTCGCCAACGAGAGCAACAACACTGCAAAAAATCTCTTCATAGGAACAAAAATATAGTTTAGGTTACACAAATTTTTCCAACTCCACCCAGAGCATCTGAACGGGCAGCCCCATAACATTATAGAAGGAGCCCTCTATGCCACTGATGGCCACATAGCCAATCCACTCCTGAATACCATAGGCACCCGCCTTGTCGTAGGGGTGGCAGGTGTCGATGTAGTACTCAATCTCCCCATCGCTCATCTCCCTGAATCGCACCACGCTGCGGCACGAGAAACTCCTCTTACGGCTTGTGGTGCGGAGTGTCACACCCGTCACCACCTCGTGCGAAGAGCCCGAGAGCAGGTGCAACATACGCACTGCATCCTCCCTATCTTTGGGCTTGCCGAGAATCTCCTCTGCGGCTATCACCACCGTATCGGCAGTAATGAGGATGTCGCCCTCTGTGAGCGTATCGGCATAGGCTTCGCTCTTGATTTTCGAGAGGTACTCTGCCACCTCACCGAGGGGCATATCGGCAGGGAAACTCTCCTCGGCATCCCTCCCCTCGGCAATCTCAAACTCCAAGCCACACCCCTTCAAAAGCTCCCTTCTTCGGGGCGATTTGCTTGCAAGGAGTATGCGATAATCTTTGAGTCTATCTGTCAGTAGCATAGGCTTTTATTTGATGTCAAAATTGAGTAATTCCTCGCCTTCCAAAGATGCCCTCAGAACATCGCCCTTCTTTACGGCCCCAACACCCGAGGGAGTTCCCGTAAAGATGTAGTCGCCCATACGCAAGGTCATATAACGAGAGATGGATGCGATGATTTTATCCACCGAGAAGAGCATATTTTTCACTTCGCCCACTTGTCGGAGTTCGCCATTGAGCGTCATCTCAAACCTCAAATCCTCAACCCTCTTGCCCATCTCCGAGAGCGAGAGGAAACGTGGTGAGATGGCTGCCGAGCGGTCGAAACCCTTTGCTCGCTCCCAGGGTAACCCCTTGGCTATCGCCTCACGTTGGAGGTCGCGGGCCGTAAAGTCAATGCCGAGTCCCACCTCGTCGTAGTAGCGGTGGGCAAATCGCTCCTCGATGCACTTTCCCACCCTATTAATCTTCACCACCAACTCGGTTTCATAATCCACCTGATTGGAAAAATTGGGGACAAAGAATGGGTCGTTATTACGCAACAGGGAGGTGTCGGGTTTGATGAAATAGATGGGCTCCGCATTGGGCTCACCATTATCAAACTCCTTTATGTGGTCGGCATAGTTGCGACCTATGCAGATAATCTTCATTTATTAAATTATTTTAATAACTCAACCATACGGGCAGCGAATCTATCCGACGCACCCTCGCCACCAACAATAGCGCGGAGTTCGTCATAGTCGCCCCTCATTCGGCCACTCTTCTCACCCTCGGGCATAATGGCCACAAGCTCCTCGGAGGCCCTCTCTACGGTCATATCGTGCTGGATAAGCTCCCTTACCACCTCACGGTTCATAATTATATTGACCAGCGAAATAAATCCAATCTTCACAAAAGCCCTCGCCACACGATAGGAGAACTCATCCATACGGTAGCACACCACCTCGGGGGTGCCAATCAGGGCCGTTTCGAGGGTAGCTGTACCCGAGCATACCACCGCCGAAGAGGAGTATTTGAGCAGTTCGTAGGTTTTGTCGGTCAAGACCTTAATATCGCTATTCTCAACAAACGATTCGTAGAGCTCCTTTGAGAGCCACGACACACCTGCCACCACAAACTGCCACTCGGGATGGGCCTTCGAAAGGGCAACCATAAAGTTGAGATTCCTCCTAACTTCGCTCTTGCGCGAGCCCGCCAGCAGTGCTACGATAGGGCGTTCATCAAGGCCGTTCTGCGCCAAAAATTCCTCCCTCGAAGGCACCACTGCAAGCATCTCGGCTATGGAGTCCATAATGGGGTTACCCTCGTATATCGCCTCGATGCCCCTCTGGCGGAAGTAGTCCACCTCGAAGGGGAAGATAATGAAGAGCCTATCGACATATTTGCGAATCAGCTCCACCCTGCGCTCCTTCCAAGCCCACACCTTAGGCGAGATGTAGTAGAAGGTGCGGATACCCTTGGAGTGGGCAAATTTTGCCATCTTAAAGTTGAAACCGGGGTAATCCACACAGATGAGCACATCGGGGCCAAAGGCCAACAAGTCGCGCTGGCACTCAGAGAGTTGCGAAAAGATTGTGCGCAGATTTTTCAACACCTCCGATACGCCAAAAAAGGAGGTCTGGTTGTAGTGTTTGGCGAGGTTCTCCCTACCACCCACTGCTGCCATACGGTCACCTCCCCAGAAGCGAAACTGTGCCTCGGGGTCCGCCTTTAGGATGCCTTTCATCAGGTTGGAGCCGTGCAAATCGCCACTCGCCTCACCCGCAATGATGTAGTACTTCATTCTTGTCTAACGACCTCTTAATTTTGAATTTTGAATTCTGAATTTTACATTTCCAGAAGGTCGGGCCTCAGGCGTTTGGTGCGCTCATAGGCCTGCTCCTCACGCCACGCCTCAATCTTTGCGAAGTTGCCAGAGGTGAGCACCTCGGGCACCTTCCAGCCATTGAACTCGGCAGGGCGTGTGTAGATAGGTGGAGCCAAGAGGTTGTCTTGGAACGAATCGGTCAGTGCCGACTCCTCGTCGCCAATAGCACCCGGCAGTAGCCTTACAACGCTGTCGGTGATGCTTGCCGCCGCCAACTCACCACCCGTCAGCACATAGTCACCAACCGAGATTTCGCGAGTGATAAGGTGCTCACGGATGCGGTGGTCGATGCCCTTATAGTGGCCACAAAGGATGATGATATTGCCGAGAGTCGAAAGACGATTGGCCTCCTGTTGGTTGTAGGTGATGCCGTCGGGCGAGGTGAAGATAATCTCGTCGTACTCTCGCTCGCTTTTGAGTTTTTCGATTAGGCGATAGACGGGCTCCACCATCATCACCATACCTGCCTCACCACCAAAGGGGTAGTCATCCACCTGACCGTGTTTATAGGGTGTGTGGTCACGGATATTGTGCACAACAATCTCCACTAAGCCTTTTTCCTGCGCACGACGCAGGATGGACTCATTGAGGGGCGAGGTCAGCAGGTCGGGCACTACTGTAAGTATATCAATTCTCATAGTGTTGTATCTTTATTAAATCCTCCATCGAGCACCTCGCCAATAAAGGGGTTGGTACCCATCTCTTGTCCCAAAGTTGTTTCGCCACCGTGACCGGGGTAGACCTTAACGCCACCACCCAGTGGAAGCACTCGCTCCATAATGCTCTTCATAAGTTCGTCGTAGTCACCACCGGGAAGGTCGGTGCGGCCGATACTACCCGCAAAGAGCGTGTCGCCCGAAATCAAAATCCCCTCCACAGGTGCATAGAGGCAGACACCGCCTTTGGAGTGACCGGGGGTGTGGATAACCTCCACCCTACTCTCGCCCAAGACAATCTCCCTATTTTCGGCAAGGTCTATCTCAGCCTCAATGGGAGAGATATTGAATCCCATAGCCGCGCCATAGGCAGGAGCCACAGCCAGCAACTCAGCATCGGCCGAGTGGAGTGCAAGGGGTACATTGTAGTGCTCCTTAACGAAGGCCACACCACCCAAGTGGTCGGGGTGTGCGTGAGTGAGAAGAGCCATTATGGGTTTAAGACCTCTCTGTTCTATGAAGTCTGTGAGCCTTTTACGCTCGGTTTCGTTGCCACAGCAAGCATCCACCACAAGAGCCTCACCACTCTCGGCCCACAGCAGGTAGCAGTTGGTGCCAAAGTGATTGAAGCTAAAACGTGCTAATTGTATCATATTTATGCCTTAAAAAATCAATTTAAGAGGAGCCAACTCCCCACGAAAACATTATTTTCCTACAAATATAGTGAGTTTTTTTGAGAAAATTAGTATCTTTGTTTGATTAACTACATAAACTATCTATGGCAAGAAACAGACACCCTCATTTGGAGGGACTCAAAATAACATCTCTCGCTGCCGAAGGCAACGCAATGGGAAAGTGGAACGACGTGGTGGTATTCGTACCCCTGACCGTTCCCGGTGATGTTGTGAATGTGCAGATTCGCACCAAGCGTCGTCGCTATATGGAGGGCTACGTTACCGAATACATTGAGCGTTCACCCCTTCGCGTGGAGCCCTTCTGTGCGCACTTTGGCGTGTGTGGAGGTTGCAAATGGCAGAATATTCCATACAGCGAGCAGATTGCCTTCAAGCAGCAGCAGGTCTTCGACCAGCTCACCCGCATCGGCCACCTCTCGCTTCCCGAAATCAGCCCCATCCTCGGCTCGGCAAAGACCGACCACTACCGCAATAAACTCGAATTCACCTTCGCACCCAAGCGTTGGAAGACCTACGAGGAGGTGGCGCGTGGCGAGGAGATTACCGACACCCCCGCACTCGGTTTCCACATCCCCTCGATGTTCGACAAGATTCTCGACATCGACTACTGCCACCTGCAACCCGCACCCTCCAACGAGATTCGCAACGAGGTGAAGCGTTTCTGCATCGAGAATGGTTACCCCTTCTACGACATTCGCCAACACTCGGGCCTGATGCGCAACATTGTAATCCGCACCGCCTCGACGGGTGAGATTATGGTGATTGTGGTCTTTGCAGTGGAGGACAAGGAGCGCATTGAGGCTCTGATGGAGCACCTGAAAGTAACCTTCCCCGAAATCACCTCGCTGGTCTATATGATAAACGACAAGCTCAACGACTCGCTTGGTGATAGGGAGCCTATTCTCTACGCGGGCCGCGACCACATCTTTGAGGAGATGGAGGGATTGCGATTCAAGATTGGCCCCAAATCGTTCTACCAAACCAACTCCGAGCAGGCATACGAGCTCTACAAAGTGGCGCGCAATTTTGCCGACCTTACGGGCGATGAGGTGGTCTACGACCTCTACACCGGCACGGGTACGATTGCCAACTTTGTGGCAGGAAAGGCCAAGAGTGTTGTGGGCGTGGAGTACGTTGAGGAGGCTATTGAGGATGCAAAGGTCAATTCCGCAATCAATGGCATCACCAACACCACATTCTATGCGGGTGATATGAAGGATGTTATGAACGACGAGTTTGTGGAGCGCAACGGACACCCCGATGTGGTGATTCTCGACCCACCGAGGGCGGGCGTACACGAGGATGTTATTGCCACCATTCTGCGTGCGGCACCCCAGAGGATTGTCTATGTGAGCTGTAACCCTGCGACACAAGCTCGCGACTTGGCACTTCTCAATGACCAATATGAAATTGTGGCTGTGCAGCCTGTGGATATGTTCCCCCACACCCACCACGTTGAAAATGTAGTAAAACTCATAAAACGATGAAACGAATTATCACAACCCTTGCCACCCTCGTGTGCGCACTCTCGCTCGTGGCACAAACCACCGTTGTTGAAGCACCCCAGACCGATGCACTCTATCGTCTGCCGATGGAGAATGGTGTGAAAATCACCGCCTTATCCCTCGCACCCATAGACCTCGGTGTTGCTATGCACCGCAATCTGCGTGACTTCTGTGCGTGGGAACTCCTCGCAACCAAAGCCACCGATGTGGTAGCACCCCGAGAAGGTGTTGTGGAGGATGCCACAGATAGTTCCGTTCTGATTCTCCACCCCGATGGAATCTACACCCACCTTCAATCAATGGCAAGTGTCTGTGTGAAGGCCGGCGACAAGGTTGAAAAGGGCGACACTGTGGGTTGTGCCCGCAAAACCAAGAGCGGAAAATGGAGCCTCTGTATGTCGGTTTTCCACCTGAAAAACAACCCCACCTATGGCGAGGTTTCTCCGAGTGGCAACTACCCTCACCTCCGCCAATTCATCAACCCCATATTCTCCACAAGGGGCAAGTGCAAGGTGCAGCTCTCCGATGGTGGTTCCTACACCGTGAAAGCTCGCACTTGGTGCTGGCCCTGGGAATAAGAGAGAGGTCGTTTGAATCGGATTCAAACAATTTCCCAACACAACTCTGAAATTGCGGTAGGATTTTTGCCTACACATTTAACTAAAAAGAAAACGCTATGGAGAAGAAAATGATATTGGAGTATCGCCACTACGACACCATTGGCGATATGTGCGCCGAGGATGTGGAACTCGTCGAGGCTGCCGAGAAGGCTTGCCAGAAGGCCGTGGCCACCTACTCTCACTTCCACGTTGGTGCAGCTGCAAGGCTCGAAAGCGGACGCATCGTGACGGGTAGCAACGTCGAGAGTGAGGTCTATCCCGCAGGCTTGTGTGCCGAGCGCACACTACTCTACCACCACCAGGCGACCACCCCTGAGGATAGGATTGTGGCTCTGGCCATTGCCTCCAATCCCAGCCACCGCGAGTGCTACCCTTGTGGTCAGTGCCGTCAGGTGTTGCACGATGTGGAGAAACGCCAAGGGCTCGACTTCCGCGTGATTATGAGCGGTGCAGGCTCGGCTACGGTGGTCGAAAAGGCAAGCGACCTGATGCCCTTTACATTTACTCTCTAAACCATACAAACCCAAACGATTATGTTCAAAAAACAAGATATTCTCTACGAAGACAACCACATTCTGGCAGTCAATAAACACTCTGGCGACTTGGTGCAGTCCGATGCCGAGGGCACACTCGGATTGGAGGACGAGATAAAAGATTTCATCAAGGTGCGCGACGACAAACCAGGTGATGTATTCCTCGGTGTTGTTCACCGCATTGATAGGCCCGTTAGCGGCGTTGTACTCTTTGCCAAGACCAGCAAGGCCCTCGTGAGGCTCAATGAGATGGTGCGCGAGAGGAAAATCGACAAACGCTATTGGGCAGTGACCGAGGAGGCCCCCGAAGAGTTGGAGGGCACACTCGTTCACTTCATCACACGCGACGGCAAGACCAATAAGGCGGTAGCCTACAACTCCCACAAGGGCGATGCCAAGCGTGCCGAGTTGCGCTACAAAATGCTCGGTGGCAGCAAGAACTACAAACTCTTGGAGATTGAGCTCATCACGGGCCGCCACCACCAGATTCGTTGTCAGCTTGCCAAGGTGGGCTGTCCCATCAAGGGCGACCTTAAATATGGAGCCAAACGCTCCAATCAGGGTGGTGGTATCTCGCTCCACTCGCGCAGCGTGGAGTTCATCCACCCCGTAAGGAAAGAGCCCCTGAAAATCGTTGCTCCCGTTCCCGTTGGTGACGCTTTGTGGGCCTTCTTCGAGGAGTCGCAAGCATAAAATACGAAAAAATCAAGGGGGCGTGCAACGAAATGCCCCCTTTTTGCATCTATATAATAGAGCACTAACCCCAATACCCCTAAGAGCTATGAAACGCGGAATCAAAAACATCCTTTTGAGCCTCATTGGCTTTTCGGCAGCACCCATTCTCACCGCCTGCTATGGTATGCCCGACAACTACTACCCCGAGCCCGAAGAGGGCTCTACCGAGGTTACCGAGGTGAAAGGCTATGTGGTCAATACCGAGTTGCAGCCCATTAAGGATATTGAGGTGTCGGTGAATGGTGTGGTGACGACCACCGATGAGGGTGGCTATTTTCACGTCGAAACTCCTGGATATCCGATGTATCACACTATGTTGCTCCGTGCCGAGGATAAGGACGGAGAGGAGAATGGTGGCTACTATGGTACGGAGTATGTGGATGTTACGAGGGACAACTACTCGCGTGTGAGTGTTGTGATGTCGAAGAAATAAACCCAAACTACTATGGCAAACATCAAAATCGGGCTGCGCAAACGTCTGGCCCTCAATCTCTTTGCAGGTATCAAGCGCGAATTGGCCGAGAAACACGAATTGCGCGAAATCTTTTGGGAGTGTACCCTGCGTTGCAATCTGAATTGTCGCCACTGCGGTAGCGATTGTCGCTCCTCGTCGGCCACCCCCGATATGCCCGCCAAAGATTTCCTCGCAGCGGTGGATAAGATTACCCCCCACGTCAATCCCCACAAGGTGATGGTTGTAATTACGGGTGGCGAGGCTCTCTGTCGCAAAGACCTCGAAGAGGTGGGCCGAGAGCTCTACAAGCGTGGCTACCCGTGGGGCATTGTCACCAATGGTATGCTCCTCACCAAGGAGCGTATGCGCTCACTCCTTGCTGCGGGTTTGCGCTCCATTACGGTGTCGATTGACGGCTTCGAAGAGCAGCACAACTACATCCGTCGCAACCCCAATAGTTGGCAGAACGCCATCCGCGCCCTTGACGTAATAACCGCCACCAAAGGCATTGCCTACGATGTGGTAACGTGTGTAAATAGAGATAATTACAAAGACCTTGCGAAGTTCAAAGAGCTCCTCATTGAGCACGGTTGCAAGGCGTGGAGGCTCTTCACAATCTTCCCCGTAGGTAGGGCTGCCGAGGATGAGGCTTTCCAATTGCCTCCCGAGGAGTATCGTGGGCTAATGGAGTTCATCGAAGCAACCCGCAAGGAGGGGCGCATCCAGTGTAACTACGCTTGCGAGGGTTTCCTCGGAGGGTATGAGGCCGAGGTGAGGGACAACTTCTTTGGCTGTCAGGCAGGTGTGAGCATTGTGGGCATCAAGGTCGATGGCGCGATTTCGGGCTGTACAAGCATCCGCGCGAGCTTCGACCAGGGCAATATCTACACCGACGACATCTGGGAGGTGTGGCAAAATCGCTTTGAGCAGTTCCGCAACCGCGAGTGGGCACACAAAGGACTCTGCAAGGATTGCAAGATGTGGAAGTTCTGCGAGGGCAACGGTATGCACCTCTACGACGACAATCACGAACTACTCCACTGCAACTACCAGAGGCTGTGTCAGTAGTCAGTAGTAAGTTATCAGTTATCAGTTATCAGTTATCAGTAATCAGTAATCGGTTTTATACTCGGGTGACAATACGTTGCCCGAGATTTTTTTTGGCAAGAGATAGGTGGAAACATAAAGAAGGGCTCCGAAATTCGGAGCCCTTCTTTGCGTTTTGATTGAAACAACCTTATTAGTAGATGTACTCAACCGAGAAGATATTCATACCGCTACTTGCGCTATAAATGTAAATTTTCGAACCGGCAGTTGCAGCCGAGCAATCAACGGTGAAAATCTCACCTGTTGCCTCAGCACCCTGCAAAACGGTGTCATACTGACCAATCTCGGTGCCATCAATAGCAATAGCCAAAGGACGCACCTGGTCTTTCGACGAACTTACGGCATCAATTTTGAGAGTACCAGCAGCAGGAGCCTCAAAATAGAGAATGTTCTTCATAGTGGAAATCTTGCCAGTACCACCCAACTGCAAACGAATCTCTTTGTCACCTGCGGGATCCGAAAGGCTCTGGTTTTCACCAAACTTAAACTTACCGCCATCACACAAAGCATAGGTCAAGCCATTATAGGTAAAGCCATTTTCGTCAACTGTGAGTTTACCCTCAATAGGAGTCATTGCTGTTAGAATATTTTCAGCTTTAATCTCCGAAGAACTGCTATTCAAAGCATTTACATAGATATCATTAAACTCATCATTACCCCAATAGAGGCGACCACCCTCGGGATTCTCGGGCTCCTCGGGCTCGGAAACCTCTACGGTCTCAATAGAAACGAGGTAGTTGCCACTGTTAATCTCAGCGGTGCCATTGTAGTCAACGAGCGCACCACAGATAACAACTTTATCGCCAACCTTTACCTGATTTTCTGCTGTGAAGTTTGCCGATTCGAGGTATTTGCCACGGAAAACAGTCAACTCTGCGGCATTGGTGCCATCAACAGAGATATAATAGGTTGCGTTGCCATACTGCTCATTGTAACCCTCTTTCACACCCGAAACCACACCTGCAGTGTAAACATTCTCGGAGGTGTATACACCCTTTGCGATGATATCCAAAGCACGGGTTACATCGTAGGGCGAAGCCTCTGTACCCTCACCAGTACCGGCAAGCACTACGGGCTCCTCGGGAGTCTCAGGCTCCTCGGGCTCCTCGCCACCAGCAACCTCTTCAACGCTTATAACCATAGTGTTTACATACCTGCCACCACTTACGCCAATTGCGTAACCGGTAACAGTGATGTTTTTGCCATTCAATGCGCTGATTGCCTCTGCCTCAATAGGATATTGGAGGCTTCCCATAGCAGTAGCTGCACCCTCAATATTTACATTGAAGTAGTCGCCACTAACAGCCAATTTACCGGTGTAGGAAACATATTTGATTGCGGGGGCGGTAACATAAGCATCCATAGCTGCGCCATCCATCACCTCTGCCTCACCGTGATTAACCTCTGCAGTACCGGTCTTGGTAAGAGTACTACCGGCAACAAACTGGAAGAAACCACCATACTCGGAAACAGAACCCTCAATGGTAACAACATCACCGGCAACAAGGCTAAGACCGTGGTCAACACCAAGATAAGCAAGCATCTTGCCAGTTGCATCGCCTACGAGATAACCACGAGCGTAGGAAGCCAAAATGGTAGCACCCTCAACTTTGTATTTACCTGCTTCGGCAATCTCGCTGATGGTTGCAGTCACAACCTCAGGCTCTGGCTCCTCGGGAGTCTCGGGCTCCTCGGGCTCCTCGGGCTCGGGGGTATCAGTAGTGGTGTCGGGGTTATAAACCTTGATGTTGTTAACCTCCCAAGTACCAGCAGCGTCTGACGAACTCAGATACCTCCAACCAAGCTGAATCTTCTTACCAACATACTTTTCGAGGCTGATAACACCCGAATTTACAAACACATAATCGGAACCTGTCATCCAACCAGTGATTTCGAGCTGCGCACCCCACTTATCTGCACCTTCTTCGCGTACCCACAACTGAGCCTCTTTAACCATATCGCCAAAGAATTTACCAGTGTGGTCGAAGGTTACAACAGCTTTGCTCTCCGAAGTGAGATCCAAAACGGGCGATACGAGGTAGCTTTCAGCATCCTTAGCAGCACCTACATAACCGCTTGCCTTCATATAAGCAACGCCACCGTAGCTATCTGCCTTCCATACATAGCTCGAGCCCTCGGGAAGAACAACGTCCTCCACCTTGAAGCGACCCATACCATTCTCAAAGGTCTCGGTGAAAGGAAGTTTCTTAGCTGCCTTCTCGGGGTCACCAGCCTGAGCAACCTCAACAACTACAACATTCTCCTTGCTAACAGCAAAAGTAATCTCGCCCTTACGAGGAGCATCCAACTCTTCGGGAGCCTCGGGGTCCATATTGTCTGCACATTTCACAGTAACAGTAGTATTACCTACACCAGTCATAGGCTCTACGGTAATCCACGCATCTGCCTGTGCCATCCATACGCCATCAGCAGTCACCTCCAAAGTGGTAGCCTGACCATCCTTACCAGCGACCTCCAAACTCTCGGGAGTAACGCTAATGGTAGTACCGAGAGCAGGCTGTGGCTCCTCGGGAGTTGCGCACGAGAACATCGCTGCACCTGCCAAAAGAGCACCAATTATCGAAAAAATCTTTTTCATTGTTTTCTCTTAATTTATATATTTTGTATTCTTTTCAAAAAGGCGGTGGTGTCCAACTCATTTGGGCACCACTGCCCTATGTTTTGCTTTCCGCTCCTTAGAAGGTCACACGCAAACCAATCTGAGCCCTCCAACGCGAGTAGAAATCACTAACGTAGATCTCCTTAGGATTGAATGCGTAGGTAGGAGTCATATTACCATCTGCATCGGGAGTGAGGGCGGTAACATCCAAGATTTGGAGGTTGTAGGAAGCGTTGTAGTTCACACCCCAGTTAGGATTGATAAGGTTACCAACGTTAAGTACGTCGAAGGTAAGCTGAGCCTTGCGACCGTTAACCTTGTCATAGAAGAAGTCCTGAGCGATGTGCAAGTCGAAGTGGTGCTCGAAGGGAGCGATACCACCGTAGCGTACGCTCCACTCACCACGGTGAGCCGAGAGGTACTTGTCTGCACGGATGTACTCCTCGTATGCAATAGCATCGGTCTGGCTACTCCAATTCATCTTCACAATCTCATCGGTAGTGGGGATGTAGAGCAACGAGTTACCCTTCTGACCGTCACCGTTGAAACCGTTGGAAACAGACTCGTTCATAGTGTAGCAGAAACGCTGACCGCTCTGACCCTCATACGAAAGCGAGATGCTGGTCTGCATATTCTTATAAACGGGAGTGGTGTAGGTAACCATAGCCGAGAGTTTGTGAGGACGATCGAAGAGCGAGTAGCTGAGCTCGTCGGGCGAGTTGGTATCGTAGGAGTAGTTATACTTCCAGTTGGAGTATGCTACCGACGAAGTACCATCGTTGATCGAGTAGGAGTGACCGAAGGTGTACGATGCCATCAGGTCAAGACCGAAGTCGAACGACTTTTTAACCTGACCACTCACCGAGTAGGTGTAACCCTTATTGGTGTTACCAAGTGCTACGATAGCGCTGTAATCCTTGTTGATAGTGTAATAGGGAGCGCTTGCCTCAACATCCGAATTAACAGCATATACAACATTGTTGGACTCGATAGCGAGGTTTTTGAAGAACACGTTGTTGAGGGTCTTCGAGAAGAGCGCATCAACAGTGAACTGCCAGCCACCCTCGAAAGTCTTATCCAAACCGAGGTTCACACGGAATACCTGAGGATATTTGAAGTTCTCATTGATGGTGTTGATGGTCTGCTTACCACCTGCATCCTGCAAAAGACCACTTTCAACAATATCCTGCATAGGAGTCGAAGTCATAGGGAATTTACCACCAGCCAAGTCGGGATTGGTAATGCTCACACCCTTAGTCTCCATACCAGTGTTGTTGTAAACATTCGACAACCATACGAAAGGTACACGACCGGTGAACAAACCAGCACCACCACGGAGAAGCAAGGTGTGATCCTCATCTGCCCAATAGCGGAAACCTACACGGGGCGACCAAAGAACCTGAGCTTTAGGCACAGTACCTACATACTCGTTGTTGTTCTGTGCAATCTCAGTAGCATTGAACACGGGGTTCTCGGTAGGATTGTTCAAGAGCAAGGGAAGGTCTGCACGGATACCGTAGGTCAAAGTGAAGTCACGGTTGGGCTTCCACTCATCCTGTGCGTAAAGACCAAACTGTGCTGCCCAAGTGGTAGCTGCCCAGATGGGGTTGCCACCCGAAAGCACGGGATCTGCATAGCGATATACATACTCATAGGAGTTGTTGTTGAGGAAGTCTGCAATGGTGTTGAAGTAGTAGCTACCATTTGCACCCTGCAAGAAGATGTTGTTGAACTTGAAGATCTCGTTGTGAGTACCTACGGTGATGTTGTGGTCGCCGAGGAAGATCGACAAGTTGTCCGAAATGGTGTAGTTGTCCGAGTTCATTGCGTTTGCACCCGACGAATACTCAGTACCGATAGCTACGGTGTAGGACTCGTTGTTGATGTAAACATTGGCACCTTTGTAGGGTACATCACGGTGGTCACGAACCAACACAGCGGTAGCACGGAACTCGTTGGAGATATTATCCGAGATACGAGAGTTGAGCTCGGCAACAAACGAGTTGGTGTTGTTTGCCATCCTATACGACGAGTTGTAGAACTTATAGGAACCTGCACCAGCATCATACTTATCTGCATAAGCGTCAGCCAACTGGTAGCGGAACATAAGTTTGTTATTGTCGTTGATATTCCAGTCCAAACGAGCCATCAAGTTGATAGCACGGTCGGTGATCTGGTGGAGGTTGTAGTTCTCCTCAAAGCCCTCAACGCCACCTGCATAGTTTGTAGTATAGTGGTCGATGATAGCCTGAGCTACCTGCTCGTTGAAGATCTTACCGAGATTCTCACCGTTGTAGATAACTTCGTTTTTGAGCTCTTTGGTGTAGGAGCCATTTGCGGGCGAGTAGATGTTGGGGCGCGATTTGCCGAAGTACTCACCAGCTACGAACAAGAAGAGTTTGTTCTTGATGATAGGACCACCAACAGTGAACGAGTAGGTCTGCGAGTACTGCTCATCATATTTGGTACGAATCAAGTTGCCATTCTCATCGGTCTTAGCATTCAGGGGGTGAGTCATACCGATGAAGTCCTGGTTGTTGTAGTAAGCCGAGAACGAACCTTTAATCTTGTTGGTACCCGATTTGGTAATAGCGTTGATTGCACCACCGGTAAAGCCCGACTGGCGAACATCAAAGGGAGCAACTACAACCTGAATCTCCTCGATAGCGTCGAGCGACACGGGGTTTGCACCTGCCTGAGCACCGTTGGTACCATCGCTCGAAAGACCGAAGGTATCATTTGCCATAGCACCGTCAATCTGGAACGAGTTGTAACGGTTGTTCGAACCGGCAAACGACATACCACCGTTTTTGTTCACCGAAGCCTGAGGAGTGAGTTTCACGATGTCATACACGCTACGGTTGATGGTAGGCATAGCCTCAACCTTCTCCAACGAGAAGTTGTCGGCAGCACCGGTCTTGCTTGCAACAAAGGCGTTCTGACCTACAATCGAGATGGTCTCAATCTCGGTACCCTCCGACAAAGTTGCATTCACCTCACCGGGCTCACCAAGTTTGAGGTAGATGTCCTCATACTTCATTGTAGACATACCAATGAACGATACCTCAACGGTGTAGGGACCGCCGGTACGCATACCATTGATATTGAAACGACCGCTGACGTTGGTAGCAACTGCGTACTCCGTGCCAGAGGGGGTGTGAACAGCCACAACGGTAGCACCGATTACGGGCTCACCTTTGCTGTCTGCCACAAAACCGTTCATACTCGAAGTTGTAACCTGTGCCATTGCGCCCAGAGCCACAAACAACGAAATAACCAATGTGTAGAATTTCTTCATACTTTTTGTTTTTAGTTTTTGTGAAAATTAGTTGATTAGTTTATAAAAATAATTGTTTGGTTTATTTCTTCACGCTTTTTCGGTACCGTCTTAAAACAAAAATGAGGGGTGTCCAATCCTAAAACACTCCTCTTTCGCTATAGAAATCGACACCACACCCCAATGTTTCAAAACAGAGGTTTCCGTTCTTAATACACTGAAAATTAGTGGTGTTCATCTTTCTCGCTATGTACTTTGTGGTTCAACGTCTTCCGACAGTGCAAATATACGCAAATCCGCGAATCATTTGCAACTAAATTCCCAACATTTTATCAACATTTCGCATTCCGCCCATAACTATGTTATGGAATTGGAAACAAACCACACTCTGCCGCTAAAACATCGCGCGGGGCAATTCGGACACCGAGTTGATATAGACCACCTCCACCCCTTCGGGTACGCGCAAGCCTCGACCGGCAAGGTAGCCGCTCACGATGATTTTCCTAAAACCGTGACGCGCAGCCTCGGCGATTCTCTGTTCGGTGCGGGGCGCGGGGCGTACTTCGCCCGAGAGCCCAATCTCACCAGCCATACACACACCCTCGCCAATGGCCCTATCGAAGTAGGAGGAGATAACTGCACCCACAACTGCCAAATCCAAGCCCGTATCTTGCACCTTGAATCCGCCCGCAAAGTTCAAAAAGACATCCTTCTGGAACATCTTCATCCCCACTCTCTTCTCCAACACAGCAAGGAGCATATTGAGCCTACGCGAATCGTAGCCCGTTGCCGAGCGTTGAGGTGTACCATATGCCGCATTGCTCACAAGAGCCTGCACCTCAATCAAATAGGGGCGCACACCATCCACCGCAGCACCCACACCTACTCCACTCAGTGGCTCCTCCGAGTGGCTCAAAAGAATCTCCGAAGGATTGGAGACCTCCACCAGTCCTTCCTCCCTCATCTCGAAGATGCCAATCTCGAAGGTGGCACCAAAGCGGTTTTTGATACCGCGCAGCAGGCGGTAGACGTTATTGTTATCTCCCTCAAACGAGAGCACTACATCGACGATGTGTTCCAGAATCTTGGGGCCTGCGATGGCTCCATCTTTGGTGATGTGACCAATGATGATGACCGACGTATCGCTCTCCTTGGCCATCTTCAAGAGCCTTGCAGCACACTCGCGTATCTGCGACACGCTACCGGCCGAGGACTCAATGGCCTCACTATAAATAGTTTGAATCGAGTCTATCACCACCAAATCGGGCTTCATCTCGCCCACATAGCTCAAAATATTTTCCAGCAGGGTTTCGGAGTAGATGTAGCACTCGTCGCTCACCGTACCGAGCCTCGAAGCCCTCATCTTTATCTGCGATGCCGACTCCTCGCCACTCACATAGAGCGTCTTTATACCCTCTGTTGCAAGGGCCAATTGGAGGCTCAAAGTCGATTTGCCGATACCCGGCTCGCCACCAAGCAGCACCATTGAGCCACGCACCAGACCACCCCCCAGCACCCTATTAACCTCGGGGCTGGACAGTTCCAACCTGCCCTGTTCGGCATCGGCAATCTCGGCAACCCTCTGTGGGCGACTCTCGCCCGTGCGTTTTATGCCACTGCCACTATCGCTACCACGCGCAATAACCTCCTCGGAGCAGCTGCCCCAAGCACCACACGCGGGGCACTGACCAAACCATTTTGGGGCCTCATTCCCGCACTCTTTGCAATAGTATGCCTTTTTAACCTTTGCCATAGTTCTCTCTTTTTTACTTCTCGAAGCTACTCTTTTGTGGGAATCGGCGTTCCAGGTAGTTTTTCATACCGCTTCGGCAATTATCCGTTGTCCACTCTCCATCATTCAGACACATCAGCGTGGGGTTATACTTTGCGATACTCTTCTCCACACCAACTCCGTGCAAGCCAAAGCTCCTCGAATCGACATCGTATCTGCCATTCAAAATGCACTTAACCAACTCTCCGAAACTATGCACCGTGCCATAGTGGCGCACCTTTTTCTTCTTTGCCCTACCATTTGCCAGAGCCCAATAGAGCCACGCACTACGGTGGAAGTCCTCCGGAGTACGAAACCTCTGCCCACGAGTACGCTCCACCTGTTCGGCGAAGGCCTCGTTACACTTCAAGACATCGCTTTTCAGATAGGCGTCGATATTGTGGTGGGGATTCAGGCGATACAACTTGCCACACTTCTCATAGACCAACTCTTGTGCATTGTAGAGCATCGACAAATAGGGGCTCTCGTGTCGAGGCATATGGCGCGTATATCGTGCAATGGGCAATCCTTTGTCGGTATAGAAGAAGTCGGGGGTTGTGGGGCGTGCAAAGAAGGTGTCGTCATTGGCCAAGAGGAATCTCTCGCTCAAACCCTCAATATTGGGGAGAAACATCTCTATTGCCGTAGAGTTGAAGGTGGGCAAATACTCCGCCGCGGCAATATCCCTATGTGACACCATCTGGATTTTGGGATGGTCAGTATTGAGCCATTCGGGGGTTTGGTCGGCTGTGACGATATAGATTTTATTCACCCACAGTGCATACATCTCCACCGAGCGGAGCGAATAACGCAACTCGCCGTTATCCATAAAACGTCCCTTTACAAGTGCTTGTTCGGCGAGTTCCTTACCGCTACGAACCAGCATCTCCTGTTTTTGTTTCAGCCATTCGGGGTCATTGCCATTAACCCACATATAAACAAGGTCTACCTTCTCCATAGTGCAAAAGTAATCCATAAAATTGAAAATGGAAAATTGAGAATGGAAAATTATTTGTCTGTCGTCAAAAGTCCAACGTCGAGGGTATAACACACCCAAAGTGCCATTAGAGAGTTTAGGGAGATTAAGGAGTTTTCGTTACCCTCCTTAATCTCCCTAAGTTCTCAGAAGTGCGGTGCAAAATTCACCCGCGAGATATGCTCGGACTACCTGATGCGATCCAATGACCTAACCAACCTCTCATCCTTCAAGATTGCGCGAATGGCAAGAACCACCAAAATCACACACACGATGGGGAAAAATACGGAGGTTTTGATGCTGGTCATTGCAATCTCGCTCACAGCTTCAACATTGTTGGTAAAGCCAAGGGCATACCACAGCGAGAATATCTGCGCACCCACCAACAGTACCAACTCGGCACACAGCAAGCGCACCTGCACAAGGCGTTTTTTGAAGAGCCAGATGACTACAAATGCAACCGCGGCTCCGAGGGCAAAGAGCACCCCCAGCCACCAAAAATCAAAGGCCACAAATGCACCCTCCACACCATCGGCAGCATAGGTTGCCAAAGGGGTAAAACAGAGGATGGTCATCAAAGCCGTAACGGCCAATAAGTATATGGTTTGGATTCGTTGTAACATTTTCTATTCTACTAAATTATGGTGATTCTACTAAATCTCTTCGTCAATGAAATAGTGGTTCCTCTCGGGGGCATTGCGGTTGATGAGTTCGCCCAAAAAGCCCGCCAAAAACAGCACCACGCCCAGCACAATAGCCACGAGGCTCAGATAGAAGAGTGGTTGGTTTGTCAGGGGGCGAGCGATGGTGAATTTCTCCACAATAATCCACACCATAGCCACAAAGCCTACAAGGAACATCAGCGTACCGCCACCACCAAAGAAGTACATTGGCGAGCGGCCATACTTCGACACAAACATCACGGTTACAAGGTCGAGGTAGCCCTTCAAGAGCCTCTCCCAGCCATATTTAGACACCCCAAATTTGCGGGGATAGTGGGTGACCTCCTTCTCACCGATGCGCGAAAAGCCAGCCTTCTTTGCCAAAATAGGGATGTAGCGGTGCATCTCGCCATAGACCTCAATGCTCTTCACAACCTTCTTGCGATAGGCTTTCAGGCCACAGTTGAAGTCGTGAAGTCGGATGCCCGATGCGCAACGGCAGGTGGCATTAAAGAATTTGCTGGGCAGGGTTTTTGCCTTGGGGTCGTGGCGTTTGCGCTTCCAACCCGACACCATATCGTAACCCTCCTCCTTAATCATACGGTAGAGTTCGGGAATCTCATCGGGAGAGTCTTGCAGGTCGGCATCCATAGTGATTACCACATCACCCTCGGCACGCTCAAAGCCGCAGTAGAGGGCTGCACTCTTGCCATAGTTGGTGCGAAAGCGCACAGCCTTCACCCTCTGATCCCTCTTGGCAAACCCCTCCACAATACTCCACGAGGAGTCGGTGCTACCATCGTCAATAAAGATAAGCTCATAGGAGTAGCCACCCGACTCCATCACACGCCCAATCCAAGCGTAGAGTTCGCAGAGCGACTCCTCCTCATTGAGAAGAGGTATTACGATACTTATATCCATACGTTTTTACTCCTGATTCTCGTTGTTATTCTCCTCGGGGGCGAAAATATCGGGCTGACGGCGGGTAATCACCGAGAGTACCAAGCCATAGAGAAGTCCCAAGAAGGCGTTGCTAATAACCGAAGAAATAGTAATAAAGAGAGGGTTGGTCACCGATGCGCGCATCACGTTGTAGGTGGTGTCGAAACTCTCGGCAGGTATCATATCCTGCGTCTGTGCCATAGCCATATCAACAGCACCCAACAACTCCTCTTTGATGAAGAAGTTGGCCATCACTGCCGAGTAGATACCCGTAATAACACCCACAAAGAGCATCATTGCAACAACAAAGCCCACGCCCCTGCCATAGGAGAAACCTTCGGCACGAGAGCGACTCCTCGCAAAGTGGCGCAAATAGCCGGCCGCAAGGAGAATTGTCACCACAGTCGATGCAAAATTAAGAACTGTAACCCAAGTGCTCTGCTCGGGCGCAACCTGTGTCACAAGCGAAAAGGCTACCGATACCAGACCAATAATGGTACCACCTTTGAGTGCCTCCATCCAAAACTGCTTTCTCTGTTCCATAATATGTCTATATTTTTAATGTATATTCGGTTAATTTTGAATTATGCCAATTCTCCCCCGCCCTCGCGTAGAATTTCGGGCTCCTCACCTGTCAAATCCACGAGTGTTGTGGGCAGGAGCGTACCATAGCCACCATCTATCACCATATCCACCTCCTGCTCGTAACGCTCGGCGATGAGTTCGGGGTCGGTGGTGTATTCCAACACCTCATCATCGTCCTTCACCGAGGCGGTGGCCAGAGGGAAGCCCAATCGCTCCACAATGGTGAGGGGTATCTGGTTGTCGGGAATCCTCACACCCACAGTTTTACGACCTGCGAGTGCCTTATCGGGCACCTTGCTCGAAGGCTCCAAGATGAACGTAAAAGCACCGGGAGTATTACGTTTGAGGATTTTGAATTGCGAATTGTCGATTCTTGCAAACTTATCCACCATCGAGATGTCGGAGCAGACAATCGAGAGGAGTTTTTCCTGCTTGCCCGACAGAGAGCGCAACTTCTCAACAGCCTTTGCACTGC
Organism: Tidjanibacter sp.; assembly: GCA_045657545.1. Lineage (GTDB taxonomy): Bacteria > Bacteroidota > Bacteroidia > Bacteroidales > Rikenellaceae > Tidjanibacter. The sequence continues at coordinate 47,439 of JAZOTH010000021.1, read as the reverse complement.
GCAACAAGGCTCCAAAAGCATAGACACCATCGGTGGGATAGATTATCACGCCATCGTTTTCGAGCACCTTCACAACCTTCTCAATTTCGCGCTCAGAAGGATTTTGAGGATAGATTTTGACAAGTTTTGCCATAATTAACAAGTCGTGTGTGTTTAGAAATACCTTATTTTGATTTATTTGGTGGAGATTTTCGAGGGTTTTTGGGGAGTTGCCCGAGGGAGCATAGCGGGACTATGTGACCGAGGGAACTCACAAAAAAGACCGAAAAGAACACACCCCAACAATCAAAGCATCATTATTTTGATTTATTTGGTGGAGATTTTCGAGATTTTTTGGGGAGTTGCCCGAGGGAGCATAGCGGGACTATGTGACCGAGGGAACTCACAAAAAAGACCGAAAAGAACACCAAATAAACAAAATAAAAAAGGGGTAAGCTACTTATATCGCACCGCTACAACCACCTACCCTTGCTCTCTTCCAAGCCTGGGGGATTCAGCAGGAGCTGGTCGTATAAGACTTACCCGAGGTGCAAATGTACAATTTTTTCTTATTTTTGCAAAAAATTTCGTCATTTATGCAAAAGAAGGTTCGATTCCCTCTTGGGGGTATAAAGTTTATTATTCTTGTCGGTGCGCTATTCTGTGGCCTTTTGTGGCTTGCATCCAAGCCCTGCACAAAGGCCCCTGTGGAGATTCTAATTCCCACAGGTACAACCTATTCGGCACTGATGGACACGCTCAAAGCTCACAATATCGAGAGGCTCGGCGTGGTTAATATGGTCGGCAAGCTGAAAAAACTCGACCGCAATCCCAAGGCCGGTCACTACATAATCCCCGAGGGGGCAACTCCTATGGAGATTGTGAATATGTTGCGTAGTGGCGCACAAAAACCCGTAAGGCTTACCTTTAATAATATACGCACGCTCGAAGATTTATCTGGACGCCTTGCGGAGCAGATTGAGGCCGACAGCACCACCCTCCTTGCTCACCTCTCCTCGCCCGCAACAGCACAGAAATATGGAGTTGCAAGAGAGGAGATAATCGGTCTATTCATTCCCAACACCTACGAGATTTGGTGGAACATCTCACCCGAGGGGCTCACCGACCGTATGGCCAAGGAGTGGGAGCGATTCTGGAACAAGGAGCGCACCGCCAAACTTGCACGCACAAGGCTCTCGAAGATGGAGGCGGTAACCCTCGCTTCGATTGTCTATGAGGAGACGAAGAATGTGGGTGAGATGCCCAAAATTGCGGGTGTCTACATCAACCGCCTGCGCCGTGGTATGCCCTTGCAGGCGTGTCCTACGGCCAAGTATGCCGTTGGTGACTTCACCATCAAGCGCGTACTGCACAAACACACGCAGACACCCTCGCCCTACAACACCTACCTCCACCGAGGACTCACCCCCGGCCCCATCTGCACCCCTTCGATTGCGGCCATTGATGCAGTATTGAACTATGCTGAGCACAAATATCTCTATTTTTGCGCCAAGGAGGACTTTTCGGGTAGGCACAACTTCTCCACCACACTCTCGGAGCACAATCGCCACGCGCGTCGCTATGCCGAGGCACTCCGCAGGTCGGGAATTAAATAAATTAGGTAAAGTATATGCAAGATAGAAACTCCATAATTCACCGCCAGAGGTTGATAATTGCCGGTGCGTGTAGTGCCGAGAGTAGAGAGCAGGTGCTGACCACAGCTCGCGAGATTGCCGCCCTCGGCAGGGTTGATATTTTCCGCGCGGGGGTGTGGAAACCCCGCACCAACCCCAACTCCTTTGAGGGTGCTGGCGATGTGGCCCTCGATTGGCTCGCGGAGGCCAAACAACAGACCGGTATGCCCATAGCTACCGAGGTCGCCACCGCAGCTCACGTTGAGAAGGCACTCAATGCGGGGGTGGATGTATTGTGGATTGGTGCCCGCACCTCCAACAACCCTTTCAGCGTTCAGGAGATTGCCGAGGCCCTGCGAGGGGTAGATGTGCCCGTGATGGTGAAGAATCCCACAAGTGCCGACCTTGCACTGTGGAGGGGTGCCGTGGAGAGACTCACAAGGGTTGGTGTGAGGGATATAGCCCTTGTGCATCGTGGCTTTGCGGGCTACAACGTGGGCGGTATGCGCAATGCCCCCCTCTGGCAGATGGCGCTCGAAGCGAGAAGAGAGATGCCCACACTACCAATGATTTGCGACCCCTCGCATATCTGTGGCAACCGCACAGGACTCTTGGAGGTGGCACAAAGGGCGGCCGACTTGGACTACTCGGGATTGATGATTGAGTGCCACGCACGCCCATCGGAGGCCCTATCGGATGCCGAGCAGCAGATTACCCCTGCCGAACTTGGCACCCTCTTGGAGAGCATCGTATGGCGCACCGTTGCCAGCGATTCGATTGTGTGTCGTGATGAGTTGGAGCGACTGCGCGGAGCCATAGACCGACTCGACGAGGAGATTTTCTCGCTCATTGCCAAACGTATGGAGGTGGCCGATGAGATTGGTAGGCTCAAACGCCAGAATAACCTCACAATCCTCCAATCGGGACGCTGGGAGGAGGTTGTAGAGAGGGTAAGCCACCGCGCCACCGAGCTCGGTCTTGGCAAGGAGTGTACCCACAAAATTCTCGATGCCATCCACCTTGAAAGCATTGAGCGTCAGAATAAAATAATGCACTAAATGAGATACTGCCTCTCCATATCCAACCGCACCACCACTCTCCCCACCGAGGAGTTTGTGGAGCTACGCTGCGACCTTATGGGCACATCGGCGTGTGAGGTCACGTGGCTTGTTGGGAGAGTTGGGAGAGCCATTGTAACTTGCCACACGCCCAATGCGGAGAGCATCTACATTGCTGCCATTGAGGCAGGTTGTTGGGCTGTGGATATTGACATATTGCAGCCCAGAGAGCTAATTGACAAGGTTTGGGAGAGCGCAAAGGCAAATGGCACAAAAGTTATTCTTTCGCGCCACTACTCCACAACACCACCATTTGACACCCTCATCGCCCACACCTCGGAGGCGTTGGAGATGGGGGCCGACATTGTGAAAATCATCACCACCGCCCACACCACCGAGGAGGCAACGGTGCCACTCGGATTGTATGAGCATTTCGCCACTGAGAGATTGGTGGCCTTTGCGATGGGCGAGGTGGGGCGTTTTTCGCGCCGACTGTCGCTCCTTTTGGGCGCACCCTACACCTACGTCTGCCCCTCCGACGAGGAGGCAACAGCCTTGGGACAACCGACCAGGGAGTGGCTCGAAAGGTCGTTTGAGTGCCCACACCACCTCGAAGGCTACACTCTGCCCGACACAATCACACTCCCCTGCTCGAAGAGCGAGGCGCAGAGGGCCATTTTGCTGGCGATGCTTGCCGAGGGCACGACAATTTTGCGTAGCTACACCCCTTGTGGCGATTCGGAGAGCGCAATCGCTCTTGCTCGGAGATTAGGTGCGGAGGTGTGCGTAGATGGCTCCACCCTAACAATCGAGGGTGTAGGCTTGGAGGGCGTGCGCAAGGCATTGAGCCACACCCAAACACTCTCGGTTGGCGAATCGGCACTCTTGGCAAGGCTACTATTGCCCATTGTGGCGATGGTTGCCGAGGGTGAGGTGACCATTACGGGCACAGGAACGCTCCTCGGCAGGAGTATGGAGGGTGATTTGAGAGCCCTCGAAAGGTATGGCGCAAAGATTACCCACAACAACCATTGCCTACCGATTACCGTTCTACAAGGTGCCGAAGTAGATGTGGATATTGAGATTGACGGCCGCCAATCGTCACAGACCACCTCGGGATGGATGGTGGCGCAAGCATTGACGAAGGAGGAGAGCCAGATAACCATACACGGGGCCGTCAGTCGCCCCTACATAGAGCTGACAGCCAACATTTTGGGCAAGTTTGGCGCGAAGGTGGAGATTGCGAATCGTGAGCCGATGAAGGTGAGGATTCGCCCGAGCCGAATGGTGGGTGTGGAACTTACACTTTCGCCCGATTGGTCTTCGGCGGGATATTTTGCCGCGGCCTTTGCCATTGCGCAGAGCGGCCACGCGACAAGGGAGTCCTATCTGCTCCGAGCCACAACCGCCACCCTCCAACCCGACGAGCAGATTGTTGATATTGTGCGAGGTATGGGGGCGCAAGTTGAGCCGACAGCGGAGGGCTTGCGATTTTTGCCGAGCGCACCATTGCGTGCTTTTGAGTTTAACGCGACGGATGCGCCCGACCTTATCCCCACCCTTGCGGTGCTGGCACTCTATGCCGAGGGCACGTCGCGCATTAGCGGTATTCATAGGCTTGCGGGCAAGGAGAGCAACCGCACCGAGGCACTCTATGAGAACCTCGTGGCGATGGGTGCTCGTGTGAGGATTGCGGGCACGGAGATGACGATTGAGGGTGGCGCGAGGTTGCGCCCCGGCCCCCTGCGCACCCACCGCGACCACCGCATTGCTATGGCGATGACGGTTGCGGGAGTGTTTATGGCGGAGCGGCCACGCTTGGATGATGTTTCGTGCGTGTGCAAGTCGTTCCCCGAATTTTATGAAGTATTGAGCAACAAAACGATATAGACCGATGAACAGCATTGGACACAACTTTCGCGTTTCCCTCTTTGGGGAGTCCCACGGCAAGGCGGTGGGAGTAGTTTTGGATGGCGTACCTGCGGGCTTAGAACTCTCGGAGAGCGATTTTGCCGAGGATTTGGCACGTCGTAAGGGTGGCACATTGGGCACAACTTCGCGTGTGGAGCCCGACGTTCCCGAGATACTTTCGGGCGTTTATGAGGGCCACACTACGGGTGCGCCTTTGGCGATAATTTTCCGCAACGAGTGTGCCGACTCGGGGGCTTATGAGGGCCTACGCGACACGCCCCGCCCCGGCCACGCCGATTGGGTGGCAAAGGAGAAATTTGGGGGTTGGAACGACCCTCGCGGAGGAGGTCACTTTTCGGGCCGCCTCACGGTGTCGTTGGTAGCTGCGGGCGTTGTGGCAAAGAAGATATTGGGCGAGGGTGTGAAGATAACCTCACGCTTGGTGGAGATTGGTGGCGAGAGTGATTCTGCGAAGTGGGAGTCGCTCTTAGAGCAGACACGGCGCGAGGGTGACTCCATTGGCGGCATTGTGGAGTGCTGCGTGGAGGGCGCGGGCGTAGGTCTTGGCGAGCCATTTTTCGACTCATTGGAGAGCACCATCAGCCACCTTTTGTTCTCCATTCCTGCGGTGCGAGGTGTGGAGTTTGGCGACGGTTTCGGGGCTGCGAGGATGCGTGGCTCGGAGCATAACGACGCGATAGTTGCCCCCGATGGGAGGACTGCGACCAATGGTGCAGGTGGCATCAATGGTGGTCTTTCCAATGGCAACCCCATTGTTGTGAGGGTTGCAGTGAAGCCCACGTCGAGTATCTCGCGCACGCAGCAGACGCTCAACACCGCCACGGGCGAGGTTGTGGAGTTGTCGGTGGGAGGTCGCCACGATGTGTGCATTGCCCTGCGTGCGGGCGTGGTTGTGGAGGCTGCGGTGGCGATAGCGCTGGCGGACTTTGTGGTCTAACGAAGAGGTCTAACGTCGCAAATGCGAGTAAGCGAGGGCAGAGGCTGCTTGCAGACTATGCCGAGCGTGAGCATTTTAGAGCAGACGCAGTCTGGTCAAATGTCGCGGGGGCTCCCACTTTGGGAGCCCCCGAAAATTTATTAAAGACCTCAACACCCTTAAAGTCCTTAAAGACCTTAAAGCCCCTCTCCCACAAAAAACTCGGGCCTGCCGCAATGGCAGGCCCGAGCAATTATTCATAACAGAAAGATATTACCACTCTTCCTCAGGCTGGGGCTCCAAACCTGCAAAGTCGCGGAGATAGATCTTCTCACACTCGTGATAGTACTCAACACCATCTTTCACAGTCTTCCAAGACACATAAAGACAGGTGGTATTATTAATAAATGAATCATCCACGAAGGTATATACGCCTTCCTCCAAAACCTCAGTGGTTGTATTATAATACTGACCTACCTGTTGTATCATATACTGGATAAATGACCAAGCACTTGCATACGCACCCTCACTTTCTTCATCCATCTCGTGGATATAGGTAGCCACTGCACCCTCTCCGGGAGTAATTTTACCTTTAAGGGTATAATAGTTGTATGCTGGATACAACTCATTCTCATAAGTGCACTCCAACGACTCAAATACAATGGTTGGTTTGCCCTCCTCGTAACCTTCATCACCAATCAAGAGAATCTCACCGGCCATTTCGGGAGTAAACTCTATACCATAGGGATGACTAATGTTACCCTCTGCATCGTAGGCAATAACAACAACCCTATACTTGGAACCATAACTCAAACCAGTTTGCGTAACAACAGTGTTAGTGGTATCTTTATAATAGTAGTTCTGGCCAGATGTAATCATATAGAGAGCAGCGTCCTCAACCGTACCACCATAAGCATTGTTCCAAGTGCTTTCGTTTGAAATAACTGCGTAACGATATTTTACAGCCTCATTACCAGTCGATGCGAATGTAAGAGTAACATCTTTATTTGCATTGGACAATTCATAGGTTGCGGTAACCGAAATGACATCACTAAACTCTACTGTTTTAGCAGTAAAATCAACTACTACCACATCACCATATTTACCATTAGCATCAACTGCAACAGCTGCAAAGTGGAAATTCTCACCAACATTACCTGAGCAGTTAAGTGTTGCAGTACTTTTGGCCGCAACATAACCATTATCAATCAGTGCAGTAAGATGTTGTTCGGGAGTCCAAGTTTCCATATTGTCAGTGTCGTTAAGCCACTTCGCAGCACGATAGTAGTTATAGTAGAGAAGCTTTGCACCCTCTGCTTCGAACTGTGCTTTTACATTGGAATAACCAATCTCGGCAGCAGTAATAGTAGGAGTGATGGAACCACCAGCCTCCACATTACCTGTTTTCAATATGTAGTCCTGAACATCGTCAACAGTGTACTCAGCAGGCTGTTTGCCATCCTCCAAAGGAAGAATGAGGAGTAAATATTCCTTATTGGGAAGACCAGTAAGTTTCTCGCTATAACCATTCTCATTATAACCGAAGTCGAAGAGCGAACCCGAGAAGGTCTTGTCAGTTCTCTCGAAGCCGAAATCTTCACCGTATTTCTGCCAGTAAGCGAACAACTCATCCTCCCAGTACTCTGCGTACTGCAACTCGTTGAGATAAACGAGATATTTATCGTAACCCAAAGCAGCTACGTTAATATTGATATCGAATGCGGAAGTATTAACAACTTTGAAATCTACCGACTTCTCGCAGTACTCAATATAAACAATATCATCTGCATTAATAGTTGCAGGAGCCATGTAATTTGCACCTGGCTCATAGGCTGTTACCCAAAGAATATACTCCTCACCGGCAACAATCTCAAAATACTCCTCCTGCCACTGATCGCACCAGAAATAGTCAAAAGGAACTTTCATTTCAAGAGAAGTTTGCTCTCCTTCGACATACATGTTACGCTCCATCTGATATGCATAGTAGGGATAAGTAGCTCCCCACATCGAGCCGATTCCACCATTTACGATAGCATCTACCGAGAACTCCGATTTGGGCATAATACCAAAGAACAAGGGGGTGAACAGGTCATACGAACCTTCAAATCCCATATCAACCATTCCGTGAAGATAATTTTCTACAACAACCATCTTCATCTCGCCCTCAACTGGATCATCTACGGTCTCAACACTGATGGAGTAACCTGCTCCGGTCGAAACGTTGAGTTTACCAAAGGCAGCCCTATTGTCGTTGGTGATAGCCAAAACCTTAACAACACCCGACTCGTCGCCACCCTCTGCGGGAGCAACAATGGTGAGTTTCTTGCCATTAACGCTTGCTTTCCAGCCCTCGGGTTTAGCGATAACCTCGCAATCCTGAACAGCCTGCAACTCCAACGAAACCTCTTTGCTCTCACCTGCGGTGAAGAACTGCTTACCCGACTTAACCGAGAATGCAAACTCCTCGGGAAGAGTGGTAGTGAAGGTCTGGCCACCGTTGATGGTGAGCGACAAAGTCTTGCCATCCTCCGAAATGTAAACATCCTCAAACAAGCACGAAGCCTCAACGGTTACGTCACCACCACCAAGGGGATACCAAGTCTTACCACCGTCGAACGATACTTTGTAGCCACCCTCTTCCTCTTTAACAACCTGGGGCTCTACATACTCGCACTCGGGGTGCTCAACCTCGGGTACTACGGTTGCGTGGTGAGCAGCATACCTGTTACCATCGGCATCAACCAAAACAACAGCCTGGCCGTCAACAATCTGTGCCCAATAGTAGGTGTTACCCTCTTTAACAACGGTCAAAAGACCCTCGTTGTTCTCCTGATACTGAGGATAAACAACAATCTCCTCGCCACCTTTGGTGGTCAAAGTCCACGAACCATCAGCGTTCTGCTCATAGTCCAAGATGGCAATTTTTGCCTCAACAGCCTCAATAGCGTCCATAGCGTCGCCAATCGCACCGTTAAGTTCTGCTACCTCTGCGTCGATAAGGTCTTTAACGGTTTGAAGCTGATTCTTCAAGCCAACCTCCAAAGCCTCAACGCGAGTTTGCAAGTCTGCAATGTCAGCTTTGATCTGGGTGTCATCGTAGGGCTGCGAACACGAAGCTGCCAACGATGCAACGCCTACCATAGCAACCATTGCAAGAGTTTTCAGATTACGGAAAAATCTTTTCATAGTAAAAATAGAATTGGTTAATAAAATAGGTGAATTGTTTGTTTCTCAATAATTTACACCCACACTAACTGCCGATTCCTGCTCGGAATCGACAATTAGCGCGCGGTTTATCAATTACAAATATAGCTTTTTTTTCGATTATTGTTCACTTTTAGGTGATTTTTTTATCAAAAAACTATTTTTGAAACACCCCTACCTACCCGTTGCTTTGGGGTGTGAGGAGAATTTGTCGTAGTCAAGAGTTATCACCTTAGCCTTGCCAACAGGTGCCACATTCGAGGGTTTCCACTCGGTGGAATTGTTATACTGAGGCAGGCTGCTCTTGGCAGGATAGTAGTGGTCGATGGTGTAGAACTCGCCATTGTCGTAGATAAGGTGGGCCATCTCGCCAAAGATGATATTGTCGGGAGTGCCACCCAAAGGAATACAGAGCGCAACCTGCTTACCGCTGCCACCTACGTTGGTGTCGATATTGGTACCAAGTGTTGCACCACCATTCACCTTATACTCCATACAGTAGTCATACCACTTGGAAAGCGCCTCCTCGGCGTTGCGGAACGAGTATTTCCTATCGCCCAGGTCGGTAAGGCCCAAACCGGTCGCGCTCTCGTCGCCTACCATATAGTAAACACCCCAAGTGTCCTCGTTGCTCTCGAAGTGGAAGTAGCTGCGATCTTCGCCCTTCACACCCGTAATGGTCGATACAGGATTGTTACCACCGCTCAACTCATCGGTCCTGGTCGATGCAAACTTCACCTCGCCAATCACACCATTCCAGTCCTCAGCAAAGTAGGCAATGGTGTAGTCGGTGTCGGGATCGAGAATATCGGTCCAATGCATAGCACCACCACGCTCGGTAGTCCAACGGTTGGAGTAGGCATAATAGTAGAGGTACTCGATGAACTCCTCACGAGGAGAGTTCTCATTGGGCACGGAATAGGAATTTCCGGCTACATCGTAGTAGGTATCACCAAAGCCCTCAATATACTGGAAGTGGATGCAGGCGGTCTTCTCGAAGTCATACGAGAAGTCGAGAATCACCTTGGTCGCACCATCGTGGGTGAGAGTCAAAGCTGCATCCTCCTCACTCTGCTCGGGAGTGTTGAATTCGAGAGCCTTAGTGCGGAAGGGGCCCACAAACTTAACGGGTGCCAACTCCATCTGGATGTTCATTGCGGTGTAGGCAATGTAGTACTCGGTGTCGGGTTTGCCAATTTGGAGGGGTTCCTTAGCAGTCCACGAGCCACTGGGGTAACGCTGGTTGGTAAAGCCCCAATAGCCAAAGCTATCACCGGTCTGCGACTGCAACAAGAGTGCATAGTTGTGCATTTGCTCCTCGTTGTAGGCCGAAACAGTGGCATATTTCTCGGGCGAAATCAGCTCCATATAGGCATTGCCACAACCCTCGGGCATATAGCACTCAACCCAGAACAAGCTCGCACCAATAGTCTCCTCGGGAATAACAATAGACGCATCGGCATCCTCAACACTATCATCACGCTCTTTGAGCGTAAATACGTTACGCTGAAACTCCCTGGAAGGGGTGTAGTTTGCATCCAAACCAATAGCGGTAGCCATAATCTGGAAATCCGAAGTTGCATCAACGCCAAAGTTGATAACATAGCGGTGGGGGCTCTCACCGGTATTGGGGTCAATCTCTATGCTTGCATCGGTGGGCTCATAGATGGCATTGCGCATAAAGTCGATGTACATCTTATCGCCATAGGCGTCGATATAAGGCTGCAAATCTTCGTAGTTCGAGCACCATTGATAGTAGAACTTCGCATCGGCGTTGCACACATACTCAACAATTGCCGAAGTGTAGCGGGGAGTAGCTTTCACCTCCACCTCGGGGTCGCCAACAAGATCCTGATAGGGGGTGCGCACATAGCAAAGCGAGAGCTCGCCCTGCTCACCACCCTCGGTATCGAAGCAACCAACCGCAGCAATCACATACTCGCAATCGGGTACCACTTTTGCCTGTGCATAGGGGGTATTCATCCAGTCGAACTCGTGCGAGAGGAAGTCCTCCATATTGTTGGTCGAGAAGGTGTAGGCACCAGCACCCGAACTGTCGAAAATAAAGCCACGAATCATACTCTCCACAGCCTCTTTGCTCAGCTGTTCTCTGGTAAGATCCCTACCCTCTGCCTTAGCGGTCTCGAAGAGAGAGTTGTAGAGGCGGCACAAAGGATAGACATCCAAGCGGTAGGACTGAATGTTTGCACCGGGGCGCACAACGAACTTAAAGTTATTGGTAGCTTTACCCGAAATGTAGATGGTCACACCATCCTCGCCACCCTCGACCATATCGGGAGTGTAATCAACGGGAGTGCAGACATCGGGGCGCATAATAGCCTCGGGGCCTTCGGGAATCACAATCTGATTACCACCACCCTCGCCACCATTATCGGGGCCGGGCTCCACGCACGAATTGAGTGCCAAAGCACCCACTGCAAGTGCGCAAACAATTTGAAATACTCTTTTCATACTCACTTATTTAGGTTTATAAAATTTTAGTCAAGGTATTTATAATCAACACTCTCGCCCGCGGGGCACACAGCCACGTTATTGACGTAACCATTGGCATCAATTGCAAGTGCCATAATGCTCAAATTCTCCACATTCCACGCTTCGGGAATAGTGCAAGTGTAGTTCTTGGTCTTCTCCTCCTCGGCGGACATTGCCCCCATCAGGTCGCCCTTCCAATTATCGTTGAGCAACTTGCGGGCAACGTGTTCGTGGTTCCACTCATCATTATGTATCGAACCATCCAACTGTGGGCCAATCACGCCATCCTCCAACAGCCACACACTCACAGCGTATTCGCCAGCGAGCTCGGCAAAGAGGGTTACATCCACACTCAACTCACTACCTGTCAATGCGGTAGCCACCTTTACATCGCAATGTGCGGGGTACTCCTCAAAGGAGGTATTGATGCTGGGCACCAAGTTCATAATACCATCGGCGGAGAGCAGGCCCGACTCCCTCATATCGGTAACAAAGCCGGGGAAAGCACCAATCTTGAAGTAGGAGTCAATGGTATTGGTGATAGGCAGAGCCATAGGGTCCGTACCGCCCGTACCATCGTGCAGAGCAAGAACGTGCACCTTACCCTTCCTACCGGGGGCCGAAATAAGACCTTTGAGGCTACGGTAGCCCTCGGGGCAGTTGGCGCACCAAGCACCCGTAAGTTCCATAATGCAGATGTGTCTTGCAAAGCGCGAGATATACTCACCCACGGGCTCGGTAGCGGTCACCACAACCTCCTCCGATGCGTTGTCGTTGTAGATAGCCTTGAAGGTGTATTCACCCGCCTCTTCGGTGGTGAATGTCAAACCATTCCACTCCAACTCGGGGTGGCTAACAAGGTAGATTTGAGCCTCATTGGTAACCGTATTGGCACCCCATTGCACCGTGAAAGTAACCTCCTGCTCACCATCTGCAACAATGGTTGTTGTGCTTGGTGTGAGCGTCACCTTCACCTCGCCCTCGTCGCTCTGGCCGTGGCACGAAGCAAAGCCCACTGCAAGGGCCATCAGCACCGCTATTCTCTGAAAAATCTTCATATCATTCTCTATTTGTTGGGGTTATTACTCCTCAAATTTATAATCCACACTGCCATTCAAGGGGCACTCTGCGCAGTTGTTCACAACGTAGCTCTCGCCACCATTGTAGGAAGAGAAGGCTGCAACCACAACCCTCATATTCTCGTGGCTACAACCGCGAGGAATCTCCAAAGTGCGCTCGGCCATTGCCTCAACGCCCACCTGCATAGGCATACCCTCGTTGAACGATGCGCCATAGACCTCGTTGGACGAAACAACCCTCACAACATTGTTGTGTTTATACTCACCTTCGGCACCATACTGCTGCGTGCCACTCACATAGTTATCCTCCACAAGGAAGATTTGGTAGCGATAGACCGAAGGGGTGTTGGAGGTGATTTTCACACTCACTTTCACGCTATTGGGCGTGCCACCTACCACAACTCCACTCTCGATAGCCACGCCACAAGTTGCGGGGTAGTTCTCCTCTACCCTATCCATAATATTCACAATCGCATCATACTCCGAAACGGTGATATACTCCTTATCAATGATGAAATTGGCATTGAATTGAGGCAGACCATCCGATTTGAGAGGTTTGTAGTAGGACTCGCTCATAGGGTGAGTCATCTCATCGGCAATCTGGAAATCTTTGTGGAACGACACTGCCACCAATCTGTCGGGGAAATCTGCCTGTATCTGCTTGATACTATGCGACAACGCGGGGCACGAAGGACAGCCCAGAGAGGTGAATTGGAAGCCCAGAATATGCTGTTTGTAGCTCTTCTCCTCACCCGAAGCCGAGAGAGGGGTTGCCACAACATCCACTTGGTTGTCGGTGTAGTAGCGCACACCATCGTAGTAGTACTCCGCCGAGAAGGTGTAGCTACCGGCCACAGCGGTAGAGAAGGTGTGCTCTCCATAGTTACCCAACTTGCCATTCCTGACAAGTTGAAGGGTGCGTTCCTCACTCACATCGCGGCTACCGAGCATAATGGTGAAGGTTACAACGTCGCTACCATCGGCCACAATGGTGGTCTTGTCGGCAAAAATCCTCAACACACCCTCGGGCACGTTGTTGATACCCTCATCCTCCTGACCGTGGCACGAGGTGAGCGCAAGAGCGGCTACAAGAGCCATCAAAACATATTTAATACTCTTCATAATCATCTTATGTTACTCGTTGAGAATATAATCTACGCTCTCGCCCAGCTTGCAACTATTGGCATTATCCACAAAGCTCTTTCCGTGGACATCGCTGTGGGCAAAGACCACAACTTTCAGGTCGGCAGCCTTATAGCCACTCACCTTGGTTGTGAAGGTAGCCGTATGCTCCTCACCCGCTTTGAGGCTCTTCTTACCCGAGCCCATCTTGATGTAGTTATCCGAAGCAGCAACAACGATATCGTTATAAACCGCCTCATACTCACTGCTATTACCTGCCTGATTGTCGGCAAGAATTGCATAGCCGAGTTCGAAGTTGCCATCCCTATCGGCCATCACACTTGCCGAGATAGTAATATTACCGCCCTCATCAATGCTCGAAGAGTTAATCTTCACACCACACGCAGCGGGGAAGTTGAGCAACTGCCCCAAGATGAGTTTATTAAGAACCGACTCACCACGCTCCCTGCTCTGGAAAGCCATATCGTAAAATGCGTGAGGCACGCTACCATCGTGACCGAAGAAGTAGCAAATCTCGGTTGCCAAATCCTTACCATTCACCTCAATGGAGAAGCGGTCTTGGAGGTGGTTGGCCATAATGATAACATTCTCGCCATAGATACCATCGCGCAAAGCGTGCAAGCCCGCTGTCATCGAGGGGCAGTTGGTACACCACGAGCCGGTGAGCTGATAGACGCACACTTTCTGCGTATATTTCTCGTAGGCGCTCCTATTCTGTGCCTTGATAGTCACCGAATTGGATGTCCTTGTACCTCTTACGGTTGCATAGAAAGTGTAGTTTCCATTTTTGATGGAGGTAAAAGCAGTGGAAAGTCGAGGTAGGCGGCTCTCATCGGCTGCATTTACGAAATAGACCTTGCTGGCCGTATCCTTATCCTCCATAATATTCTTACCCGTAGAGTCCTTAACGATGAAGGTTGCAGCATCTGCTCCATCGGCCTCAATGGTACTCTTATCGACCTCGATGGTATAGGAGCCATCTGCCACAGACTCCTCGCAAGCCACCATCGCCAACGACGCGAACAAAAGGGCTACATATTTCCAAAATTTCATAATCGTTCTTATATATTATATGGTATATCTTTTTAGAAAGAGGTTGAAATAGTGAGATTGCCACCCGTATAGGCGGGCATCAAGCGGCACACGCCACCCGAGCAAACCATACCTGCACGGTTGCGACCATAGCTCAATGCCACCCTTGTGCGACCTGCCGTGTAGCTGAAACCTGCATTGTAGTAGTGAATATCGGTCACACCGTGGTTGTAGAGGTCGCTGACATAGATACTCCACGAGGGTGCAAAATTGACCTCCAAGAGTGCCGACATCCAATCCTTCTTATCCTCGAAAGTGGTCAGGTAGGCCAACTCCATACGGGTTGAGAAGGTGGAGGTGAATTTATACAAAAGGTCGGCAACTACGATATTGGAGAGCCAAGTGCCCACATTGGAGCCGTGGGAGTGGTTGTACTCCTGCATCGAGTAGAGCAACTGCATCTTCAACTTGCGGGTAACCTGTTTCTCCACGCCCACATTAAGATTCCTCCACAAGAGGGTTTTGGGCTTGAAGGAGCCCTCCTCTGCGAGGTTGTAGTAGGTCGAGAAGTTCAGATTGACCTTCATACCCCTCTTGCCACCGAGTGTGGTGCCGCGACGGAAGTTGTAATAAACATCGAGCTGTCCGCCAATCTCACCGCTATTGATATAGCCCGAGGTCGTACCGGGCTGGGGAATATAGGGGTTAAGGTTGGTGATGGCATAGGAGTACTGCGCACACATTGCGGGAAGGTAGTTCAGAGCGTTGTTTGTTTCGTAGGAGCTGTTGGAAACTTTGCTATCCATCCACTCCAAGCGGCGCATTGTGAGATTGACACCCAGACCACCACCGCTATACGACAACTCCACAAGTTGTGCGTTGCTATCCTTCACCAAGTAGTTCTTACCATCAATCATCGAGTTGGGGTTCTGGTACATCTTCTTACCGCCATCTACCCACTCGGCCTTGGCAACAAAGCCACTGCGCTCGAAATTGAGCCTTGCCGAATATCCCATAGTCGAGGGCTTCATACCCGAAGCCTCGGCACTCACACCGATAGGCTCATAGCGGTTCAAGAGCGAGCCCTCTACTGCGAGGTTGGTGCCACTCATACCCAAGAGGCTCGACAGCGAGAGTGCTGCATCGACACCCCTCACCTGCGTCTGGGCGAACTCCATTCCGAGTCGAGGTGCGCCCCAAAGAGCCTTCACACGAGCGATGTCTTTGTAGTGGTATGCCACGCGAGCACCCATCATTGCGGTATTGACACCCAGCGTGCGATCCTCAAAAGTACGGAAGAGAATACCGCTACCGAATTGGTCGTAGTAGGTACCTGCCGTAACATCGAAGTCGCCATCGCTCCACTGCATATAGTAGTTGGTGAGTTTGGCCCCCTCGAGGTTGCCGGGGTAGCCCACAAGTGCGGGCTGGTAGGCCTCCAACTGCACACCCGCCGAGAAGTTACCGAGGTAGTAGTCGGCTTTGAGGTAGTTATTGGAGCCGAAGTTACCCTCGGGCCTTTGTGCATTGGTCACGTTATCCTCGGCATAGACAATCGTATTGCTCTCAAACGAGCCCACAACATAGCCCTTTTCGTCACCCTGCGCCCACACCATTGCGGTGGTTGCGAGTAGCGAAAGAAGCGTCAGAATTGTTTGTTTCATTGTTGGGATTTTGGTAGTTTATGAATAATGTGTGTTGGTGGGCTTATTGGAGAGTTTTGATAATCTCAAAAAGCTCGTATTCGCCACCGGGAGTGTATCCTGTGTGGGAATATACGATATTACCGTTCTTGTCCACAACATAGACTTGTGGGGTAAATTGCACATTCATTGCCCTCTTGAAATCGCCGTTTTTGTCATACACGAGAGTGTAGTCACTCCAACCGTGGCCCTCGGCAAGCGAGCGAGCCTGTGCGGTGAAACGAGCGTCGTCGGTCGACACTGCCACAACGCGGAAGTTTGCCTCCTCAATCCAATCGGGATAGAGGTCGTTGATAGCATCCAACTCGCGGATACAGGGCTTGCAGGTTACCGCCCAGAAGGAGATAATCATAGGGGTCTGGCCATCCACCAACTCCGAGGTGTTGATAACCTTACCTTTGCCGTCCTCAACCTTTACCGAAGGAATCTGCGCCATTGCGATAGACGAAACCAAAAGTGCAAATGCTGCAAAAAGAATCTTTTTCATAGTGTTTTTTAGCTAAAAAAGTAGTTATAAATCAGTTATCTTATTTTGTTTGCCATCATATTTTCGGAGTACCACACCTATCGACTTTCGCTCAGGCATTCAATACCCCATAATCGTGACAAAAGTATAAAAAAAATACTCTTCTCCAAAAATTTAACCTATAAATAACACGCGCACGAAAAAAACAACACTAAACGAAATAGGCAGAATGTGAAAAACGAGTTGCAAAATGTGAAAAAATGTGAAAAAAGAGAGGGTTTTCCGGAAAATTATTTGTATATTGCAACCGATTTGTGGACTTATGGCAAGTCTGCGTAATCAACACAAACCATAACGGCAAAAGAAAACATTTATAAACTAACTTCTTACAAAACTATTTTTATGAAAAAACTAACTAAAATTGTAACCCTTCTGTTTGCGATGATGGCAACCGTTTTCACGGCTTGTCAGGATCCTCAGGAAGATGTTATCAGCAACCCTCTCGACGGGGCATCCTTGAAGGTGTCGTTGGTGGGCACCGACAAGACCAGCGCAACTGTTTCGCTCGAAGCAGAGGTTATCAAAGTTGTTGGATATGTTGTAGAGCCTTCGGCATCGAAAGGTGAATACAAAGCTTCCGACATCTTTGCATTGGAAAACCTCATCACCATCGAGAAAGAGGGTGCCACTCAGGTGACTTTCAAGAATCTTACTCCCGACACCAAGTACACCGTGCAGTTTGCAGGCCGTATCAACAAAGATACCGTATGGGAGCAGATTACCTCTTTTGAGTTCACAACCGAGATGAGGGATCCCGTACTGACCGCAGTTGTCAGCGAGGTGAAACCCACCGAGGCTACCTTGACCGTTACCACCGACAACCTTTCGCGTATTGCCTACCTTGTGAAGAAGTACGAGGAGGGTGTTTCTGCGCCCAAGATTCCCATCTTGTTTGCTACCGGTACTGTTGTAAAGGTCACCACAGGCGAGACCACAATCAACATCTCGGGCCTGAGTCCTACCACCGAGTATGTTGTATATTTTGCAGGTGAGATTGCCGGCAGGGAGGAGTTCTTCGAGAGTGTTGTAACCGTTTCCGGCATTAAAACCACCGACTTCACCGACCAGATTACCATCCGCGATATCGACTATTTGAGCTTCAAGGTTGACCTGAAAGTTGATCCCAGCGTTAAGGAGCAGAATCACGTTATCAAGTGGGGTATGACTGACCTTGTAATGTACAACAACAACTACTATGGTGGTTTGATTGACGGTATGAACGGTGGTGCCTCTATGACATCTGCCATCAACCTCAACGACGAGTGGTATCACAACTATGTAACCGAGAGTACCACATTCACCTTCGACAAGGAGGGTGGCTACATCTACGATGAGCTTGGCAACTACACCGGTTCCGCCTACTACGATGCTTTCGTACCCGGCCAACCCGAGATGATTGGATTTGCCGAGTTCCGCTATGGCGACATGGCGTTATTGCTGGGTTACAACCCTGGCACTATGGGCTACTATGTTCCCGTTGGTTTCGACTACTCCAAATGGAAATACGACTTCAGCCGTCGTAAAGATCCCTGGGAGAAACTTGACGAGCGCAGCTATTGGAGTGATGGCTTCTTCTACCTCGACCTTGTTCAGATTCAGAAACCCGAGCCTCTGCCCGATGATGCTATGGAGATTAAAGCGGATACCTCGCCCAAAGATGGTGAGATTCACATCAAGGTAAATGACCGCAACATTGAGATGGTATCCTTGTTGCTTGTTGAAGATGAGCACCTCCCCACCCTGATGCACTACATCAACGACAATGAGGAGTACATGCAATGGTATGCAACCTCTATGTCGGGTATGTACATTTCGAGTGCGCAGACCATCAGCCCCTGGTATCGCTACGATAGCAACGGCAACATAGTTGGCGAGAACACCTCGGGTGAGTTTGTTTACAAATTGAGCGAGCACTTCGTTCAGCTCAACCGCGAGTATGACTACCACATCTTTGCAGTAGGTCTTGCAGGTGATGCCGATGGTGACGGCTACTTGGATGGTATCAAACAGTGCTACAAGAAATTCACAGTTCAGTTGCCTCCTGCAACCAAACCCGCACCCGAGATTATCATTACCGCCGTACCCGAGGCTACCACAGCCAGCGAAATCGCTTGGAACATCAAGTGCCCCTCCGGCGACCTCGAAGATGTTGTTTATGCTGTGAATACCCGCAAAGAGTGGGAGCGCGGTGGCTACACCATTGAACAAGCTCTCGAATTGAACAGCGGATTTGCCGAGGCTCACTTCCCCACTGTTGCAATTATGAACATCAATAGCGAGGAGGGTTACACCGTTACATTCCCCGCAGCTCCCGGCGAAGAGTTGGGTATGGCTATTATGGGTATCAACGACGAGGGTAGCAAAGGTATTACAGCTATTTGCTACAACACCGCACTCGAAAAAGATGCACCCGAAAGGATTGACAGCCCCTTGTTCGAGAGCCTGAAAGGCACTTGGACTGCCACCACTCAGGTATTGACCGTGGAGCCCGCTATCGACGAAACTACCGGTGAGGAGATCTACAATATCGTTCCCACAACCCGCTCGTGCGAGGTTGTCGTTGGCGACATCGAGTATCCCGAGACTCTCTCTGAGGAGATTTATGAGCTCTATGAGACCGTCATTGAAGCCGACCGTGCAACTACCGATGGCTACTATGCAGAGTTCAAGGCAGCTGCCGACGAGCAGAACCAGAAGAATAGGGATTGGAACCGCATCCTTATGAACGGCTTCAACTTCGAGGCTGAGGATGTGCCTTACTACCACTACCAGAGCGCATTTGATCTCTTCTGCTCTTCGACCTACAGTGGTGCATCGAGCGTTTCGCCCGTATATGACTTCGGTCCCAAGTGGTTCCTCGAACTTGCCGAGGATGAGGAAGGCAACATCTCCGTATCGGTTCCTTTCAATGCTACTACCTTCGATCCTATGTCGAGTTGGTACTACGACACTCAGGCAATCTATGAGAGCCACTTGACCGGCTATGACTACGAAAAAGATATGCTGGTAGGCTACTTCGGTAGTTCAACTCAGGGCTATGTGGATGGTCACTTCCCCGTTGAGATCTCCGAGGATGGTAACACCATCACCATTAAGCCTCTGCTCTACGAATATCCTACCGAGGATGGTGTGGTTAACTACACATTCTATCCTTCGCCTGCTATCTACTCCGGTGACGGTCAGTTCGATCCTCTGGAAATTTGCGCAGAGATTGTCCTCACCCGCAATGACAGCGCAGTTGCTCCCGCACTCGCACCCTCGAAGGCAAGCCGCAAAGCACAGAGCAACCACAGCACCGTGAAGAGCAACGTAAATGTTAAGGAGCGTCACGACGTTTACTCGCGCACCGACTTCAACAGCCGCCAGCCCAAATATGAGGCTAAGAAGAGAGTATTCAACTCCCGCGAAGAGCAGGCTGCAAACTTCTGGAAAAAACACAAAATGACCAGATAAAAAACTCTCACAAAGCGAGTTAGAAATTCAGAAACCCCTCACTTGCAGGGGTTTCTGAATCTCGCGTTTTAATGGTGGGGAATCTCCCCGAAAACGAAGAAAATTAGAGAAATGAAGCGACTGATTTTTACCCTGTTGGCTCTCGGCTGCATAGCCTCGGTCGGTGCACAACTCCCACTTGCGGGTGGCAACATTACGGGTAGCTTGGAGTCCAACTCCATCTACTACCTCAATGACCCCGTTTTGGGCGACAGAAAGATAACCTTCGGCTCCAACGACTACCTCAAACTCGCCTACTACAACGGCAATTGGAGTGCGGGGTTGCAGGGCGATGCCTATCTGCCCGCGCTGGTGGGTTACGACGATGTTCGCAACGCAGGAGGTGTTGAGCCCACATTTGCGCTCTCGCAAATCTTTGTAAACTATCGTGGCGATTGGTTCGACGTTACCGCCGGCGACTTCTTTGAGCAGTTCGGCAGTGGCCTTGTCTACCGCAGTTTTGAGGATAGGCAGTTGGGCCTTAATACCGCCACACAAGGTGTGCGCTTTACTGCCACACCCACCGATTGGCTCTCGCTCAAAACCTTTTATGGTCGCCCACGATTGGCCGTACTGAAACACGCTGCATCGTGGATTGGTGGCTTGGATGTGAGTGCCAACCTCGGCTCTGTGCTCAATTGGCAGGAGGTGATGTTTACCGTGGAGGGTAGCTATGTAAACCGCTATGAGGGACTCGAAAATGAGGGCTTCGAAAATCTCTACCTCGATATGAAAGGCTACACATCCCCAATGCTCCACCTCTACTCGGCTCGCAGTAGCTTCGATTGGAATGGGTTGAGCATTAAGGGTGAGTATGTGGGTAAGACCAACGACGTGAGCGAGCCTACCGATGGCGAGGCACACACCGGCTCGGCACTGTTGGGCGAAATCTCCTATGCCCACGGCAAGTTCAATATGATGGCTCAGGTGAGGTTGTTGGAGAATATGGGCACCCGCCTGTCGCTCTACGACCTGATGAAGCCCAACAGCTTCGGTGGCTACGACAACCTCTCGGTGATGGGTAATGCGCTGAACTACATCCCCGCGCTCACCCGCCAGCACACCTACCTCTTGGCCAACCTCGAACCCCATCAGGTGAATACCCACAGTGAGCTCGCAGCACAAACCGACCTCTACTACTCGATTAGACACAAGAAAGACCGCAGGAACTTCTGGCGTTTCCACGTCAATTTCTCGATGGCTCGCAACCAAGAGACCGAAACAATGACGTGGATGGATCTCAACTTCGACATTGAGCGTCAGTGGAATAAGGATTGGAAGGCTACATTCCTCTTTTCGAGGCAGATGCGTAACCCCTCAAAGGGCTATTTCGGTGATGTAAACTACACCTCCAACATCTTCGTTGCCGACCTCACTCACAAGATTGACAAGAAAAACTCTGTGCGTGCCGAGTTGCAATACCTCTACTCCAACGACTACGAGGGCGACTGGGTGGCAGCACTTGTGGAGTACAATATGGCTCCCTCGCTGAGTATCTTCGTGAGCGATATGTACAACCACCAGAGGGTTGAGACCGACTACAACAAGGGCCTCGAAAAGGTGAACTATTACAGCATCGGTGCAAGCTACACCATCGACCGCACAAGGGTTCAACTCTCCTATGGTCGCAACCGTGCAGGTATGATTTGCTCGGGTGGCGTATGCCGCTACACCCCTGCCTATACGGGCTTCAACCTGCTGATTAGCAGCTCGTTCTAAAACCAATAGAAACAAACAATTAAACATTCATAAACCGACAGAGAAGAAATTATGAAACTTTACAAATTCCTTGCAGCAACACTTGCTCTTGCACTCGGTTTGGTGGCCTGCGGTCCCGACACCCCCACCAATCCCAATGAGAAAAATCACGAGTTCAAGGTTACTGCATCCAAGCAGATTATCTCGCCCAATGGCGCTGATGCCGTGGAGTTCACCGCAACCTTCGATGGTGAGGTTGTAACCGAGGGCGTGGAGGTGTTCGATGGCGAGGGCAAGGCCTTTTCGCTCAACGCAATGACCTTCACCACCGAGGCCGAGGGTGACTACACCTTCAACTTCAAATACACCTTCGAGGAGAAGGCATACGAGTATGGCCCCATCACCATCGCGGCCAAAAACCTCACCGCAACCACCAATACCACCTATTTCCAAATGGGCGTGGATGACGTGTGGTTTGAGATTTACTTCAAGGGTGAGCTCGTAACCTTCCCCGATGAAGACCTCACCGTTATGGACTACGACACCCACGCAGAGGTAGCTCTTGAAGGTATTGAGGTGGAGCTTGACGGCCAGACTGTAACCCTCCCCAAGTACACCGCAGAGAAGGTTGGTACGCAGAAGGTTTACATCTACTACAAAACCTCGCACACCCGCAATAAACCCATCTCGCTCACCGCTGTGGATTTCGCTATTCCCCAGCGTTTGGAGGATGAGAAGCCCGCAAGTACCGACTTCACCAAGCGCGTCTTGTTCAACCAATTTACAGGTACCGGCTGTGGCTACTGCCCCTTCATCTCCTCGGCACTTCACTCTATGAAGTCCGATGCGGAGTGGAAAGACACCTTTGTGGTTGCCGCCTGCCACACCTACAACCCCACCTCGGAACTCTACCCCTATGAGGCATTGGGTATTGAAAACTCCTTTGGTGTTAATGGCCACCCCGCCCTTATTGGCGATATGAGGTTCCGCACAGGTAATGTGGGTAGCTGGGAGCTCAACAAGAAGAATATCACCAATTATGTGAGTGCATCCCTTGCCGAGGGTGCCAAAGCAGGCCTTTCTGTCACCGTTGGAGGCAGCGAGAGCAACACCGTCATCGCTCGTGTGACCGTTAAGGCTGCCGAGAATGGCAACTTCCGCGTTGGTGCTTGGCTCGTGGAGGATAACATCTACGGTGTTCAGACCAACAATATGAGTGGTGCTCTTCCCGAGGGTATGGAGCCCGGCGATTTCAACTACCACAACAATGTAGTGCGCATTGCCGACAGCGAGCCTGCCTCGCGCTACGAGGGCCATAACCTCGGCTATCTAAATGCCGGTGAGAAGGTCGATAAGATCTTCATTATGGAGATTAAAGAGGACCCCGCAGAGGCAGCAAAGGAGAACAAAGATATGAACCACAAGCTCCATTGGGTGAAGGAGAATTGCCGTCTTGTTGTCTTTGTCTCCTATGAGGGTAAGGAAGGTTACTATGTTACCAACGTAATCAGCAATACCGCTCTCACAGAGTCTGTTGCATTTGACTACAAGTAGAGAACAACTTTCGCTTATGAAAAGGAGCATTTCCCGCGGGAAGTGCTCCTTTTTTGTTTTGAGTATCGTAGAAAAACGGGGAGAAATATTGCCGTTTCAAAAAAAAACTCTACATTTGTGTGATTTACCTGGTTGGTATATGGCAGATAATTACCTTGAAAAAAAGATGGAAGAGTTCAGGGCAAGCGGCTGTAACGGTGGCAGAAGTCACAAAAACCGCACATCGCTTGATAGGTTACTCTCCAAGAATCGAAGTTATCGTGGCTACGACAACAACTACGTTGTGCGCCCCGACCAACTCCGCAAAATCATTGCTGTCAATACCAAAATTCCCTCGGCTCGCAACTCACAACTTCTCCGTTTCCGCCCCGTAACACACGAGGAGGCAGGAAAGGTTTTGCCCTTCATCCGCTTGGGAGGTGCTCTGCGCGATATGAAACTCCCATTTGAGGGCACCGAGCCTCGCGCATTCATCGTTGTTTGCAGCGCGACACCCACCCCCGACCACTATGTCTATATCGACCTCGGCATCTCGGCTCAGAGTATGCTCTTGCAGGCTGTGGAGATAGGTTTGGGCGGTATCTGCATCGGAGCTTTCGACAAGCAGGCCGTAAAGGAGGCCTTGGGACTCCCCTACGAGCCACTGCTGGTGGTTGCCATTGGCAAACCCAACGAAAAGATCGAGTTGGTGGAGATTCACGAGGAGGAGAATCACAACTATTGGCGCGACGAGAAGGGTACGCACTATGTTCCCAAAGTCGCCCTCGAAGAGTTGATTGTTAATGAGTAGAAGTCAAACAAATAATAACACTGTAAATAACTACAAACTATGAAGAAAACATTAGTAGACCTTTTCGAAGGTTCGGTTGCCAACTATGCAGGCAATGTCTTTCTGAAAGAGAAAATTGGTAAAACTTGGACCGATACCACCTATGCACAGACCCGCGATATCGTATATGAAATAGGTGCAGGTTATGTAAAATTGGGTGTTGCCCCCAAAGATAATATGGCACTCCTCTCGGAGGGTAGGAATATGTGGATTATGTCGGAGCTTGCAATGTTCTATGCAGGTGCTGCCGATGTGCCCCTGTCGATTAAACTCGAAGAGAGCAACGACCTTATCTTCCGCCTCAAACACTCCGACACCAAGTGGATTGTGGTTTCGAAAACCCAGCTTCCCAAAATCCGCCGCATCATTGCCGATCTTCCTTTGGTTGAGAAGGTTATCATCCTCGACAAGGTGGATGACTTGCAGGAGAAAGAGATTTTGATGGACGACGTGAGGGCTTTGGGCCGCGAGCTTTTGGCCGAGGATAAAGAGGGCTTCTTGAAGATTGGTCAGGCTGTCCAGAACGACGATTTGGCAACCATCACCTACACCAGCGGTACCACTGCTGACCCCAAAGGTGTCTGCCTCTCGCACCGCAACTACACCGCCAACGTGGAGCAGGCTCTCACCCTTATGGATATTAACGAGAATTGGCGCACCCTCATCATTCTCCCCTTGGATCACTGCTTTGCACACGTTGTAGGTTTCTACATCTTTATGCACAAGGGCGCACAGGTAGCAACCGTTCAAAACGGTCGCACCGGTATGGAGACTTTGAAGAATATCCCCCTCAATATCAAGGAGATTAAACCCCACATCATCCTCTCGGTTCCCACTCTTGCGAAGAACTTCAAGAAGAACATCGAGAATGGTATCAAGGCAAAGGGTAAATTTGTTGAAACCCTCTACAATTGGGGCTTGAAGAACGCTATTGCCTACAATGGCGACAGCGACAAGGAGCGTGGCAAGGGCCTTAGAGCTCTGCGCAAACCTTTGGTTTGGTTCTTCGACAAACTCGTATTCTCGAAAGTTCGCGAGAGCTTCGGTGGCGAGATGAAATTCTTTGTGGGCGGTGGCGCACTTTTGGACAAAGAGTTGCAGGTATTCTTTATGGCAGTCGGTATGCCTATGTTCCAGGGTTACGGTTTGAGCGAGGCTACCCCCGTTATCTCTTCGAATGGCCCCCGCAGGTACCAATTTGGTTCGAGCGGTGTGATGGTTAAACCCTTCGAGATGAAGATTTGCGATCCCGATGGTAACGAGTTGCCCGAGGGCGAGAAGGGTGAGATGGTCTGCAAGGGCGAGAACGTAATGATGGGCTACTGGAAGAACGCATCTTCGACCGCTGATACCATCAAAGATGGTTGGTTGTATACCGGTGATATGGGTGCCATCAAGGGCGATTTGCTCTACGTTTATGGCCGCTTCAAGAGCCTTTTGATTGCTGCCGATGGCGAGAAATACTGCCCCGAGGGCATCGAGGAGGCCTATGTTTCGACCTCGAAGTTCATCGACCACGCAATTCTCCACAACAACCAGGACCCCTACACTACACTTCTCATTTCGCCCAACAAAGAGGCTATGAAGGCTGCACTTGCACCCCTCAAACTCTCGCTCGATAGCGAGGAGGGCCAGAGGAAGATTGTTGAGATGGTACAGGCCGACTTGAACGAGTACAAGAAGGGTGGTAAGTATGAGGGCCAATTCCCCGAGCGTTGGTTGCCCGCAACCTTTGCACTGCTCAATGAGCCCTTCACCGAGCAGAACCACCTCATCAACTCGACTATGAAGGTTGTTCGCGGTAAGGTTGAGGAGTACTTTGCAGACCGCCTGAACGCAATGTACACCCCCGAGGGCAAGGACATCTACTACAACGTAGGTAAGTTCTAAGGAACTCTATCCACAATAGAAACAAAGGCCGAATTCTCGTCGGCCTTTGTTTTTTGCTATATATGAAAGGGGGAAATCTTTTTTTGGCGAGATTTTTGCTGGGAAAGAGGCAATAAAACTCAGACAAAAAGCGTATTAATCCAAAAAATAGGCTACATTTGTGGCACACTTTAACACTTTATATTTCAAGCAACCATGAACAAGACAGATTTCCCCGTGAGGGCACACTCTGAATCGAGCGATGAGGGCTACAAAGCCTTCACAAAAGACAAACGTACAAGAACCCCAAGGAGCAACTCCGAAGGCGCACTCTACACCTCCCACAGACGCGAGAGCGAGGGTGGCGACCACTTCGAAAAACGACGCTCCTACAACCCCAACTTCACACGCGATAATCAACTCACCGAGCGTAACAAACAGCAGGCAGGATACCGCTCCGAGAGGAGTTTCCAGCCCCGCGAAGAGCGTAGTTTCAACCGCGAGGGTGGATTCAACCGTGAGCGTAATTTCAACCGCGAGGAGCGCCCCTACAATCGTGAAGGCGGCTTCAACCGTGAGCGTAACTTCAACCGCGAGGGTGGCGAGCGCACATTCAACCGCGAAAACCGCGAGGGTGGATTCAATCGTGAGCGTAACTTCAACCGCGAGGAGCGTCCCTATAATCGTGAAGGCGGTTTCAACCGTGAGCGTAATTTCAACCGTGAGGGTGGCGAGCGCACATTCAACCGCGAAAACCGCGAGGGTGGATTCAACCGTGAGCGCAACTTCAACCGCGAGGGAGGTTTTGCAAAGCGTTCCTTCACCAAAGGTGGCCCCAAGCGCACCGAGCGCAAGCCCCGCACAGAGCGTAGCAATGAGCCCAAGAGGTACGTCAATACCGCAAATCAATACACACTCGACAACTACCCCACCTACGACACTCCCAAGCAGGAGGGCGCAATCCGTCTGAATCGCTACATCTCAATGTCGGGTATCTGCTCGCGCAGGGAGGCCGACGAGTATATCGCAAAGGGCGAGATTACCGTAAATGGTGTGGTTGTAACCGAGCTCGGCAGCAAAGTCCTGCCCGAAGATGTAGTGTGCTACAATGGCAAGAAGATTGAGAACGAGAAGAAGGTCTATATCGTGATGAACAAGCCCAAAGGCTTCGTTACAACCCTCGATGACCCCCACGCCGACAAGAGCGTGATGGATCTCGTGAAGAACGCCTGCACCGAGCGCATCTACCCCGTAGGCCGTCTGGATAAGAACTCCGTGGGCGTACTCCTTTTGACCAACGATGGCGACTTGGCCAAAAAACTCACCCACCCCACCTACGAGAAGAAGAAAATCTACCAGGTGAGCCTCGATAAGCACCTCACAAGGTCCGATATGGAGCAGATGATTCTCGGTATCACCCTCGAAGATGGCGACATTGCTGCCGATGATATCTGCTATGTTGATGACCCCAAGATGAAGAATGCAGTTGGCATTGAGATTCACTCGGGCCGCAACCGTATCGTAAGGCGTATGTTTGAGCATATGGGCTACCACGTCGGCAAGCTCGACAGGGTATATTTCGCGGGCCTAACGAAGCAGAAACTCAAACGTGGTGAGTGGCGTTTTTTGACCGAGAAAGAGGTAGCAATGCTCAAATCGGGCAGTTACGAATAGAGAGAACACCCCCTTCAAGAAGGGATACATAAACCACCAATGGGGACTCTTCTTCGCACACTGCGAAAAAAGAAGAGTCCCTTTTTCACCACCCGACACAACCACAACAATACTATGAAAAGTTCACTACTAAAAACCTATCTTACCACACTACTCTCTGTGGCATTGCTCACCATCTCGGCCCCCACAATGGCAAAGGGCAAGATTGATGACCCCGCAGCACCAAATCGCAAGAGTGTAGGCCTTGTTTTGAGCGGAGGAGGTGCCAAAGGTGCCGCCCAGCTGCGCATCGTGAAGGCCATTGAGGAGGCCGGTATCCCCATCGACTACATCGCCGGCACATCCATTGGCTCCATCATTGGTGGCCTCTATGCCGTGGGCTACACCATTGATGAGATTGAGGAGATGTACACCTCGATGAATTGGTTTGACATCTTCACCGACCGCAACGCACGCGACAAACAACTCTTTGCCGATAAGCAGAAGGACGATGCCTATATGTTCGATGTGATGCTCTCCACAGACGACATCTCCATACCGAGCGGTATTGTGAGGGGCGATAGATTTATGGATCAGCTCAACGAGCTCCTTCTGGGCTACCAATACATCGACTCCTTCGACGACCTCCCCACCCCCTTTGCGTGCATATCCTACGATATGAACACAGGTAGCGAGTATGTGGCACGCGGAGGTAGCCTTTCGGCTGCCATTAGGGCGAGTATGTCCATTCCGGGTGTTTTCAAGCCCGTAAAATATAGGGATATGGTCTTGGTGGATGGCGGTGTCTACAACAACTTCCCTGTGGATGTGGTGAGGGATATGGGTGCCGATATTGTCATTGGTGTAGATCTCTCGGATGGCATCAAGACCGATGCCGACGTTGAGAACCTCATTGTCATTTTCGAGCAGCTCACCGTATTTCTCGGTCGTGAGAATTACGACAAAAACAGAGCCGATTGCGACTACTACATCCACCCCGACATTGCCCCCTACTCGGCTGCAAGTTTCAATCAGGAGGCTGTCGATTCGCTCATCCAGCGCGGACAACGTGAGGCCGACAAGCACCGCGAAGGCTTGCAGGCTCTGCGCAAGAAGATTGGTCTGCCCGAGGGCTATATGCCCCCCAAGCGCACACGCTACTACGACCAACAGACGAGGCTCAAAATCGGCAACATCCGTATGGAAGGTTTCTCGGCAATGGAGCGCAGGCTCATATCGAAATACCTCTCGCTCAGACCTTATAGCACCGTTACTCGCCGAGAGTTCAACCAAGCCATCGAGCAGATTCGCAGTATTGGTGGATTTGATTTTGTGAAGTATTCGCTCTCCAATAAGGCTCCCTACGATCTGCGCATCTGGGTTGATGAGAAACAGAACGCCTCGCTACACGTTGGTTTCCGTTTCGACTCCCACGAATTGGCCTCGCTCCTGCTGGGTACCGAGATGACAATTAAGGGCAACCACTTCAATCCCAAACTCTCGCTCACCACACGCCTGAGTGAGAGCCCATTTGTGCAGCTCAAAGCATCAAGCAGCAGGGTATTCTTTGGTGAGTTTGCCCTCGCCTACCGCTTCCAATACAACAACTTCACCTTCTATAAAAACGAAAAACGCTCACACACCTCCACCTTCGATTTCCACAATCTGGCAATGAGGTTTTCGGATATCTACCTCCGCAACTTCAACCTCTCGGCGGGTGTGGAGGCCGATTTCTTCAACTTCCACGAGACCTTCTATGAGGGTGGCAAGGTTGAGGCCAAGCCCGAGGCCTACATCAACTACAACATCTCGGGACACTACGACAACCTCAACGATATCTATGTGCCCACAAATGGCTGGTCGTTAGATATGAACTATACTCTCCACACCAACAACGGTATCGAGGTTCACAACCACGTTCCATTTGCGTCGGTGCAGTATGACCTGCGAGGAGCAATCTCGTTTAGTCGGTGGCTTACGGCCATTCCCTCGCTCTATGGTCGCACGCTGATTGGTATGGAGGCCACCTACCCCTATCGCAACTGTCTGGGTGGTATTCTCCCCGGCAGATATATGCCCCAACAGATGCCCTTTGTCGGTATTCAGCACGTTGAGCAGTTCGCCAACTCGGTGATGGTCGGAGCTCTCGAAACACGAATGAAGATTGCCAAAAACCACTATATCTCGGCTGTCGGCAACCTTCTTATTCAGGATAATAACTTCATCCGTATGTTCTGTTTCGACAACTCCCTTTTGGGCTTTGGTCTGAAATACACCTACCACACCTCTCTGGGCCCCTTCACGGTGCTTGCAAGCGGTACAAATCTCAACCCTCTGGGTGGTATCTATTTGAGTTTCGGCAAGAATTTTTAGTCCGACGACAAAAAAAATAGGGCGAGTATCAAACTCGCCCTATTTTTATAGTGGATTGTGTTCCAAATCCTCCATAGCCTCATCACACACCCAAATCTCAAATACCAGAGGTGTGAAGGGTAGGATCTCGGTGGTGATTTTCACCTTTGTTTCCTCCTCTTCATCCTCCACCGAGGAGTTAGACGAAGAGCTATTGCTGGAATTGTAGTAATCGTAGTAATATGGATTGTAGTAGTTACTGTAATAGTTATTGTAGTAACTACCATAGCCGCCATAGCCATACCCACCACCATACATACTATTCATATAGCTGTAATAGTTCAAGTAGTTGTAGTAGGCCGACAGGTCGCTCGAATCACTCGAAGAGGACTCGGTGATTGCTTGGGCTGCGCTACCCGAAATACCATAGCCGTAGGCAGAGGTAAAGATTGTGCGGATGTGGTCGCCATAGCAAGCCTCGCAGCACGCCTTCTTGAAGCCCTCAATCATCTGCGTCTTCTTCATATCCCACTTCATAGGGCCCTCATTGACAACCTCGCCCCACGCACGCATCTGCACCGAGTCGATGTTGGAGTCGAACACAAAGCCATCAAGGAAATAGGCCATATAGTAGCAAGTGAGGGTGGAGTCGCTCTTGGCAGCCTTGATTACCGAGTCGCGCTTTACGGGGAATGGAGTCATCAACTGAACATACAAACCTTTGGCAAGGGTATCTGCCTCCGAGAGGTTCCAGCGCGAGACCACATAGGAGTTCACCTCCCTATTTTCGAGGGTAATGGGGTCTTCCGACACCTCCACAATTTCGAGCGAGTCGATAATTACGGGCTTGTTACCATCCACACCCCACTGACCATTATAGCCCACATTGGTTTCATTGTAGCCGGTGGAGCCCCTATACATACCCGAGGGCATAACGACCTTGGTCATCTCGCCCACCTTCATACCCCTCATCGCCTCGTACATACCTTTGGGCAGCGAAGCATTCTCTTCGTAGAGATAGACAAAGTTGTCTACATAGTGTGTGCGACGGTTGTAGGTACCCTGAATCTTTGCAACCTCGGCATTGCGGGTGTAGAAGATGTTACCATCGAGAGTCTTACCCGTATAGTTCATCCTCACCCAACAAGTATCCGTAGTGGGCTCACCCTCGGAATGGCGCATAGTGTAGATGTAGACACCACTGTCGGTACGCCTCCAATTGGGGTCGTTTCTCCAACCTTTGTAATTTTCATTCATCCACGCCTCCAAAGAGCTATTTTCGAGCTCCTCAAAACCCATTGATGTTTCGGTTGCACAACCCACACCCAACGCCACAAAGGCGACGAGCAGAGTGTGTTGTAGTATCTTTTTCAGAGTATTCATATTATCTCAATTAGTGTTTTTCGAGTTATTTTGCAACATCCTCCACCGTGAGGACAATCATTACCGCTGTATTGGGTTTCACTACCCCCATACCCTCCTGTCCATATGCGAGCGAGGAGGTGAGGAACACTGCGAGCGAGTCACCACCAATGCTACCACCTAACGCCTCTTCGAGGGGATTTAGTATCTCCTTTTTACCCAAAGTAACCACCCAAGGGTCGAAATTCCAAAACGAGGTATCCAACTCCGAAGATATTGCCTCGGCAATATAGCGTTTGTTGGTATAGTAGGGTGAGCCTGCGGGCGAGGAGTTGAACTCATAGGCCTCCACATTGAAGGTCACCTTGTCGCCGTGTTTGGCTCCTTGTGCCGAATCCTCCTCTCTCTCCACGCCATATTTGTTGCCAGCCAAGTGGATGTAGGCACTATCGGTGGTTATGACATAGGACAACTCATTGTCTGCCAAGTATTTCTCAATACTGGTGCGTTGTTTGGGTGCATACTCGTCATAAGTCACACAGGAGGTCACCATCGCCACCGCCAATAAAATAAATATGCCAATCTTGCTCACATTCATACCCTATCGCACACTTTATGCCTAATCTAACCGACAAATATACCTATTATAATTGAGAATTGAAAATTAAGAATTGAGAATTAACCAAAAAAAAGAACGACCTTCGTTGTATGAAGGTCGTTCCTCTGAAAAGTAAATTTCTGTTATTCATTGTTTACTGCAACCAAATTCCTATCACCAAAGCCATTGTCAATCTTGGTAACATAGGGGAAGAACTTCTGAACCCTCACCCACTCCAAGGGGAAGACAGCCTCCTCACGCGAGAAGTCGTGTGCCCACTCGCCAGCCACCTCGGCAGCGGTATAGGGTGCGTTGATGACAATCTGGGGGCAGGTCTGCGCCTCGTGGAGAATCTTCACGAGTGCATCGCAGAACCTGTCCATCTCCTCCTTCGACTCACTCTCGGTGGGCTCCACCATAAGGGTGTCGTGAACGGGGAACGAGAGGGTTGGTGCGTGGAAGCCGTAGTCCATCAGTCGGTGTGCCACATCGCCCACCTCAACGCCATACTCCTTGCGGAAGTTCGTAAGGTCGAGAATCATCTCGTGGCCCACGCGGCCGCTCTCACCCGAGTAGAAGGTTCGGTAGGCCTCGCGCAACTTGCACGACATATAGTTGGCATTAACGATGGCCGCCTCGGTAACCTTACGCAAGCCCTCGGCACCCAACATCTTAACGTAGCCGTAGGTGATGGGCAGGAGCAGTGCGCTACCCCAAGGCGAGCTTGACACTGCGGTGATACCATCGGCACCGCCCACATTAACCACCGAGTGCGAAGGCAGGAACTCTACAAGGTGCTCGGCAACGCATACGGGGCCCACACCGGGACCGCCACCGCCGTGAGGCATTGCAAAGGTCTTGTGAAGATTGAGGTGGCATACGTCGGCACCGATAAAGCCGGGGTTTGTGAGTCCCACCTGTGCGTTCATATTTGCACCGTCCATATAGACCTGACCACCGAACTCGTGCACGGTATCGACAATCTCCCTGATGCGGCTCTCGAAGACACCGTGAGTGGAGGGATAGGTAACCATCAAACCTGCCAACTCACCCTCATACTGCTCGGCCTTTGCCTTCAAATCCTCAACGTCGATATTACCCTTATCGTCACAAGCAACGGTCACGATGCGCATACCTGCCATAGCAGCCGACGCGGGATTGGTGCCGTGTGCCGAAGAGGGGATGAGGATGATGTTGCGGTAGCCCTGCGAGCGGCTTTGGTGCCAAGCACGGATAATCATCAGGCCCGTATATTCACCCGCTGCACCCGAGTTGGGTTGGAGGGTACAACCTGCAAAGCCCGTAATGGTAGCCAAATCTCTCTCCAATTCGGAAATCATTGCCATATAACCCTCCGCCTGCGCTGTGGGTGCAAAGGGGTGCATATTTGCAAAGCCCGCAAGCGAGAGAGGCATCATCGTAACTGCGGGGTTGAGTTTCATTGTACACGAGCCGAGCGAAATCATACTATCGGCCAGCGAAATATCGCGGTGTTCGAGGCGTTTGATATAGCGCATAAGCTCCGTTTCGGAGTGGTATTTCTGGAATACGGGCTCGGTGAGGATGGCACTCTGACGACGCAACGCTGCGGGCAGAACACACGCATTCTCATCAATCTTCACACTCTTGGGAGCCTTCTTACCCACAGCCTCGGCAAAGATGGTTACAACCTCGCGTACCTCATCATCGGTAGTCACCTCATCGAAGCTCATCCTCACCCTATCCTCAGCGGGATAGAAGAAGTTGATACCGCGCGAAAGAGCAATATCCGACACAACCGAAGCCTCTGCCTCCACCTCCAAAGTATCGAAATACTCCTCGGAGCGCAACACATAGCCCAAAGCCTTCAAAGCCTCAGCTACGGCTACGGTGCGCGAGTGGATGTGGGATGCGATGCGGGCCAAGCCCTCGGGGCCGTTATAGACAGCATAGAGGCCCGACATCGAGGCCATCAGTGCCGATGCGGTACAGATATTCGACGTAGCCTTCTCACGTTTGATGTGCTGTTCGCGAGTTTGGAGTGCCATACGGAGCGCACGATTGCCCAAGCGGTCAACCGACACACCAATGATACGACCTGGCATATTGCGTTTGTATGCATCCTTGGTTGCCATATAGCCTGCACTGGGGCCACCAAAGCCCATAGGCAGACCAAACCTCTGCGAGGAGCCCACAGCAATATCGGCACCCCACTCTGCGGGAGCTTGCAGGAGCACAAGGCTCATAAGGTCACACTCGGCAGCCACCTTGGCACCTGCTGCGTGGGCCTTCTCGGTGAAGGCTGCGTAGCCACGAACCTCACCAGCTGCTGCGGGGTACTGCACAATGGCACCAAACTCCCTGCCCGAAAACTCGTATGTTGCGTAGTCGTCAATCACAATCTCTATGCCGAAAGGCTCGCTACGGGTGAGGAGCACATCGAGGGTCTGGGGATAGATATTGCTATCCACAAAGAGAACATTCGCACCATTTTTCTGCTGATCACGGCTACGGAGCGAATACATCATAAGCATAGCCTCAGCAGTAGCGGTAGCCTCATCCAAGAGCGAGCAGTTGGCAATCTCCATACCTGTGAGCGAGATAATCATAGTCTGGAAGTTCAGCAGAGCCTCCAACCTACCCTGCGAAATCTCGGCCTGATAGGGGGTGTAGGAGGTATACCACGCGGGATTCTCAAAGACATTGCGCATAATCGCTGCGGGCATCGAGTTGGGATAGTAGCCCATACCGATGAAGGAGCGGAGCGTCTGGTTTCTATCTGCCAACGAGCGGATGTGGGCAGCAAACTGAGCCTCTGTCATAGGCTCATCGAGCGCAAGGGGTTTGCGCAGACGGATACTCTGTGGCATAACCTGCGAGAGGAGTTCCTCAACGCTACCAACGCCAATGGTTTCGAGCATCTGCTGGAAATCCTTCTCCGAAGGGCCAATGTGGCGGTTTACAAATTGTTCTAACATAAGTTTTTAGTTTTTATTTTAGGTTAATTCTCAACTCTCAATTCTCAATTCAGAGCATTAGCAATTGCCTCGGCCATCTGATCGACAGCACCCTGCAACTTCTTGCCAATCATCATACGCATCATCATATTCAGGTCGGCGTGAACTACGATGCGCATACGGGTGTCGTAGGGGGCAACCTCTTTGAGTTGGAGCCAGAAGGTGAAGTCGAGAGGGGTACCCTCATCGCCCTGAATCTTGATGAGTTTGTTGGGCTCGCGCTCCACCATACGCAATCGCGCAGTGAGGCCCTTAATCTTGAACGAACACACATCGTCATCGGCACTCCACTCCTCAACTTTGTCCTGAATCATAGGGGTAAAATTGTTGAACGATGCGAGTGCAGAGTAGATTTGCTCTGCCGAGCGACGTATTTGTTGCTGTTTGCTTTCGTATTTTTCCATTGCTTAAATTTGTAAAACTGCCATAAAATTAGTTATTTTGTAGAGTTATGCGAATATTTTTTGAAAATAAATTTTTCATTTTTCTCTCCGAGGCTGATTATAGGGCAGTTAGCTCTTCGGAGTGTGGAGAAAAATGTGGGCCGATGTATAACATCGGAGAGGGTACAACCCCCACCCCCGAAGAGTTGTTGGAGAGAGTTGGTGCCCACCACCGACTCACCATCGTTGCTCCCGATGCCGAGGAGTGTTTCGAGCGTTTTGTGGCACAGATGCCCATTGTGAGGGCTGCGGGCGGATTGGTGGAGAGCGATGCCGGGGATGTTTTGGTCATCACCCGCAAGGGTTGGCGCGATTTGCCCAAAGGCCACATCGACGAGGGCGAAGAGCCCGAAGAGGCCGCTATCCGCGAAGTACAGGAGGAGACGGGGTTGCAGGAGGTGGAGATTGTCGCTCCACTATGCACCACGCACCACTTCCACCGCGCCTATGGCCGTTGGGAGGTGAAGCAGACCGAGTGGTACCTGATGCACGCCCCCGGTGAGGAGCCGGCACTTATGCCCGAGGAGGGCGAGAGTATTTCGGCTGCCGAATGGTTGCGAGGTCGCAGACTCTGGATGGCTGTCGAGGAGAGCTACTCGACCATTAAGATAGTTTTTGAAGAATTTTTGAAACACAAAGTGAATAATTAAATTATTTTAATTTCTTGCACAAATAAAACAAATAACAACATTATTATCGAATATATTATTAAATTATTTTACTAACCTAATATGAAAATTACAAATTTATTAAAAACGGCAATAGTGGCACTGCTTTTGGTTGGGTGCCAAAATGCAAATTTGGAAGTTATGGAATTCACAAACAACCTCACACCCGAGGAGATTGCTCAGGGTAAATTCACTCCCGAGGTGATGTGGAAAATGGGGCGCGTGGGTGGTCAGAAAATCTCCCCCGACGGCACCCTTGCTGCCTTCACTATCACCTATTACAATATGGAGGAGAACAAAGGCAAAACCGACCTCTATCTGATGCCCGCAGAGGGTGGCCAGGTGGTGCGCCTTGTGGAGAATGCCTCCTCGCCCCAATGGGTGGGTGGCCGCATCTATTATATGGCCGATGGTCAGGTGTGGAGCATACTTCCCGATGGTAGCGACAAAGAGCAGGTGACCGACGTGGAGGGCTTGGAGAGCTACGGCATTGCTCCCGAGGGTAACATTATGTTCTACACCAAGAAGGTGCACGTTGTCAATATCAAAGGCTCCGATGTCTATGCCGAGGCCGACAAATCGAAGGCTCGCATCTACGACGATTTGATGGTACGCCACTGGGACTATTGGGATGAGGGCGACTACTCCCACATCTTCATCGCACCCCTCGGAGAGGGCGTTGTGAAGGGTGGCAAGGATATTATGGAGGGTGAGCCCTGGGATGCACCTCTTGCCCCCTACTTCGACAGCGAGGAGATTGCCTGGAACAATGCAGGTACTGCTCTGGCCTACACCTGCAAACACCTCACAGGTGCCGCATACGCCGTTTCGACCGACTCGGACATCTTCATCTACGATGTAGCAACTGCCACCACCCGCAACATCTGCAAGGAGTGGGGCGAGATGCCCGGCTATGACAAATACCCCGTTTGGAGTCCCGACGACAAGATGATTGCCTTCCGCAGTATGCGTCGCGCAGGCAACGAGAGTGACAAGGAGAGGCTCTTTGTGTGGAACAGTGAGGATGGCTCTATGAGCGACCAGACCGCATCGTTTGACTACAATGCCACCAACGTGGTTTGGGAGGGCAACAACACCCTCTACTTCATCGCCCCCATCACCGCCACCCACCAGGTGTGCCGTGTGGCTTTGAATAGCAACAATGTGGAGGTACTCACCTCGGGTGACCACGACATCAACTCTTTCAGCAAGGTTGGCGAGAAGTTCCTCGTGCATATGAACACCATTATGAAGGCCCCCGAGCTCTACACCCTCGGTGAGGATTGGAAGCTCAATCAGGTGACCTTCATCAACCAGCAAATCTACGACAACATCCCTATGGGCGAGTGCACCAAGCGTTGGGTGAAGACCACCGACGGCAAGCAGATGCTCGTGTGGGTTATTCTTCCTCCCGACTTCGACGAGAACAAGAAATACCCCACCCTGCTCTACTGTCAGGGCGGCCCCCAGAGTGTTGTGAGCCAATTTTGGAGCTACCGCTGGAACTTCCAGCTGATGGCCTCGGAGGGCTACATCGTCGTAGCTCCCAACCGTCGCGGCCTTCCCTCCTTCGGTCAGGAGTGGCTCGACCAAATCTCGGGCGATTACAGCGGTCAGAACATCCGCGACTACCTCGCAGCTATCGACAGCGTTTCGGCAGAGCCTTGGAGCGACGAGAATCGCCTCGGTGCTGTGGGCGCAAGCTACGGTGGCTACTCTGTATATTACTTGGCAGGTCACCACGAGGGCCGCTTCAAAGCCCTCATCTCCCACTGCGGAATCTTCAACTTCGAGAGTATGTATGGCCACACCGAGGAGATGTGGTTTGTGAATAACGACTACGGCGGCGCATATTGGGACACCAAGAACCGCACTGCACAGCGCAGCTACCGCAACTCGCCCCACAAGGCTGTGGCTAATTGGGACACCCCCATCCTCATCTTCACCGGTGAGCAGGACTTCCGCATCCCCTTCACCCAGAGTTTGGAGGCATTTACGGCAGCAAAATTGCAGGGCGTACCTGCACGCCTTGTAGCCTTCGAGAATGAGGCACACCAGGTATTCAAGCCCCAGAACTCGCTTGTTTGGAACCGCGAGTTCTTCGGATGGCTTAATAAGTATCTCAAATAGTGGGCTTTCCCACTATTTGAGATACGTCTAACGTCTAACGTCTAAGGTCTAACGACAATAGACTAAATATCGAGTGGTATGAAAAAAGATTTCGTTCAGGACAGAAGAGAGGGTGACGGCAGAGGGGACATAATCTTTGCCCTGTTTGGTCACGCATCCATAGGTTTGGAGTGGGACGGCAAGCACGTCTATCTCGACCCCTGCTGCGAGGAGGCCGACTTGGAGAGCCTTCCCAAAGCAGATGCCATACTCATCACCCACCATCACGACGACCACTTCGACCCGAAAGCGGTGGAGATTCTGCGCAAGAGCGACACGGTGATTATCACCAATGCGGTGGTAGGTGCCGAGGTGGAGGGGGCAGAGGTGCTCGGTGAGGGCAACCGCACCTTTATGAACTCGTGGCTCGCAGTGGAGGCTGTGCCTGCCTACAATGTGGAGCGCACGCAATACCACCCACGCAGTAGGGGCGACAACGGCTACATTGTGGAGATGGCCGGCAAACGCACCTATGTTGCAGGCGATACGGAACTCACCCCCGAGATGGTCGCAGTAGAGGAGATTGACTACCTCTTCCTGCCCGTAAATCTCCCCTACACGATGACTGTGGAGATGGCGATGGAGGCCGCTCGTGCCATCCGCCCAAGGATATTCTACCCATTCCACACCATTGGCACCCCTGCGGAGGAGATTGCCCGCATCCCCGAATTGCTCAAAGATGAGGGATTCGAGGTGGTGATTGCACCTATGGAGTAAGGGATGGAAATTGGGGATGAGAGTCCTTAATAAAGAGTCGGGGATGGCAACAATTTGCCATCCCCGCGACGTTAGACGTTTGACATTAGACGTTGGACGTTGAATAAAAGAGAGGGAGTCACAAAACTCCCTCTCTTTTATTCAACATAAAGCACCAATCCTTTCAGGTACTCACCCTCGGGGTGGTAGATGTTAATCGGGTGGTCGGTGGGCTGTGTCAGTTGGTGGAGAATCCTCACCTTACGCCCCGCAATAGCCGCCGCAGAGAATACCGCCAATCGGAACTGCTCCTTGCTAACCGCTTGCGAACAACTAAACGTAAAGAGAATGCCGCCCTTGGCAATCTTCTCCATAGCCCTTGCATTGAGCCTCTTGTAGCCTTGCAGAGCATTGCCCAAAACCTTGTGGTGCTTGGCAAATGCGGGAGGATCGAGGATAATCATATCAAACTCGCCATCCTCCACCGTGCGCAAGAAGTCGAAGGTATCCATCGCTGCACTCCTATGAGGTGCGCCCTCGGGGAAGTTGAGAGCCACATTCTTATCCACAAGTTCAATAGCAAGGCCGCTACTATCCACACTCGTCACACTCTTTGCGCCACCGGCAAGTGCGTAAATCGAAAATCCACCCGTATAGCAGAACGTATTGAGCAGGTTGCGTCCCTTGGCATACTCGCCCACGAGTGCGCGATTGGCCCTCTGGTCAATGAAGAAGCCCGTTTTTTGTCCCTTTGCCCAATTGACAGCGAACTTATGTCCGCCCTCCAAGACAACCTCTTCGCCCTCGCCCGAGCCCCAGAGGTAGCCATCCTCAACATCAACCTCTGCCTTGTAGGGCATCGTCTGGCTACTCTTGTTGTAGATTGCGGTGAGCCTCTCGCCATAGTTGGCCTTCAAAGCCTCAACAATCTCCCCCAAAGAGAGGTACATACCCACACTATGGCACTGCACCACGGCCGTCTTGTCGTATATATCAATAACCAAACCAGGGAGGTTGTCGCCCTCGCCGTGCACCAATCGGTAGCAAGTGGTTGTGGGGTTCTCGGTGAGCCCCAGAGTGCGCCTAACATCCAATGCCGAGGCAATACGCCCATTCCACCACTGCTGGTC
This sequence comes from Tidjanibacter sp., assembly GCA_045657545.1. Taxonomy (GTDB): domain Bacteria; phylum Bacteroidota; class Bacteroidia; order Bacteroidales; family Rikenellaceae; genus Tidjanibacter. The sequence continues at coordinate 7,231 of JAZOTH010000021.1, read as the reverse complement.
GATAGCCTCATCCTCAAAGGTGAGCACCCTCACCGCAATGGAGCCAACCTGTGAGTGTCCGCGAGCAATGAAGTCGCCCGACGAGGTGAAAACATCGACAATCTCGCCCTCCTCAATCTCCTCGCTCACACGCGAAATCGCGCCCGAGAAAACCCAAGGGTGGTTGCGCAGAAGGGACTCCTGCTTGCCGTGTTTGAGGTATATTTTTTTGTTTTCTGCCATATCTATCTATTCCTATTGAGTTCGTTGTACATCTCCAAGCAAATCCACGCATCGGTAGCCGCATAGCGCATCTGTGCCGAGGTGAGCTCCTTGGCCTCCCAATTGCTCAACCTCTGCGCCTTCGACACCCCCACACCGAGGATTATGGCCGCCATTTTGCGCAGGCTCTTATCCTCAATGCCGAATGCCTCAACCTCCTTTTGCAACTCCACAAATCCTCCCGCGCGGAAGTGGCGCACCTTATTGAGGTTGCGGATATCGCCTATGACATCCACGCCCACTTTGAGGGTTTTGCGGCTCTCCAAAAGGTGCATCAGGCACCTCTCCATCTTCAACGAGGTGAGCCTCACAAGGTAGCACACATCGAGAGTGGATAGCTGAATGAGCGACACATTGTAGCTCACACCCGCCTTGAACGAGGGCCTTGTTTCGGTGTCAAAACCTATGACTTTCTGCCCCATAAGATGCTCACACGCCCTCTCCAACTCCTCGGTGGTAGTGACGGTAACAATCCTTCCCTCAAAGCCCGCAACAGGCAGGTCTTTGATTTCATCGGGTGTTATGCTATGTCTAAATTCTCTTTTCATCGCTTATTTGTGGGCGCAAAATTACTCTTTTGTGCGGAGAATTCCGCCCCTATCGGTATAAATTTTCTCGCTCTCCATCAATTTTTCGACCGCCCCAACTACACTCTCGGGCTCGGCACTAAACTCCCTCACCAAGTCGCGGGGGCTCAAACCACCCTTCGCAGCAATCACCTCCAAAACCCTCTCGGGAGTTACCTCACCATCGGCACCACCCCTACGTTTCTTGCGTGCCAAGCAGAGGTCACACACCCCACAATCGGTGGCATCCACCTCGCCAAAGTACTCTTGTATGTAGCGGCTACGGCAGCCATCTCCAAGGAGTGCGTAGTTCATCATCGCCTCCATACGCTCCACAGCCGACTCTTTGCGATAGAGGTAGCTCTCGGGGGCAATGTAGAGGTCACTCTCGGGCACACGGTCGGAGAGCAGTGTGAGGATGGGCGAATAACTACTCGGCACATAGCGTATGATGTGTTGTCGCCAGAGGTGTTTCAACTCCTCCCTCACCTTATCCACCGAGTAGCCACTATGGAGTGCTATCTCCTGAACATCTATTGGTCTAAACTCCGTAAAGACACCCTCGTAGAGCCTCATAACTGCCAACAGAACTCCCTCCATTTCACCCCTGCGGATGCGATAGTCGTAGAGCTCCTCGCGACTGACACAGAACATCAATCGGGCACTATTCTCCCTCTCGCCACTCAATGTCATATATCCATTCTGGGCAAGGATTTTCAGGCTGTTATGCACAGCGTCAATGGTGAGGTTCTCACTACGGGCAAACTCATAAACATTGAACTCCCTCGCAACATCCTTACCCTCGCCATAGGGTATCATCTCGCGGGCACAAATCCGCGAGTAGATGCGTTTAATTGTTTCCAGCGGTGGATAGTCACTCGTAACCCTGCGGCGCGAGAGCTCCTCCTCGTCACCCTCAATGAGCAGTACCGCAAAGCTTCGTTTGCCATCCCTACCTGCACGGCCCGCCTCCTGATAGTATGCCTCCAAAGAGGAGCACATATCGTAGTGGATAACGGCCCTAACATCCCGCTTGTCGATACCCATACCAAAGGCGTTGGTGGCAACCATCACACGTCTTTCGCCCCTCTGCCACTCATCCTGACGCAGAGCCCTCTCCTCGTGGGGTAGGCCCGCGTGGTAGAACTGAGCCGAGAAGCCCTCCTCGGTGAGCCACTCACACACTTTGGCAGCCCTCTCGCGCGAGCGAACATAGACTATCGCCGAGCCCTCCACATTGGAGAGCACGCGCGAGAGTTGCTCGCGTTTATCGTCGCATCTGCGCACCACAAACGACACATTGGGACGAGCATAGCTACTCCTGACCACCCCCCTCTCGCCAAACGACAGCAGGCGCATAATATCCTCTGCCACACGCTCGGTAGCCGAGGCCGTAAGTGCCAAGATGGGGGCATCGGGCACCAATCTGCGCAACCTTCCAACCTCCAAATAGGAGGGGCGGAAGTCGTAGCCCCATTGGGAGATGCAGTGCGCCTCATCGACTGCCACAAGGCTCACCTTCATCTTCTGCACCCTCGTGACGAAAATCTCGCTATGGAGCCTCTCGGGGGCAACATAGAGGAACTTCACGTCGCCATAGACACAGTTATCCAGAGCAATATCTATACTTCGGGGCGACATACCACCGTGTAGAGCCACAGCGTTTATACCCCGGCGGTGGAGGTTATCCACCTGGTCTTTCATAAGCGACACCAGAGGGGTAACCACCACACACAAACCCTCACGAGCCATCGTGGGAACCTGATAGAGTAGCGACTTGCCCGCACCCGTAGGCATCAATGCAAGGGTATCTCTCCCCTCCATCACCCTCTCTATGACCTCACGCTGTCCCGGACGGAACTCCTTGTAGCCCCACCATTTATTTAGCGTTTCGAGGATATGTGATAATTCAAAATTCAAAATCTAGGGAGGTTAGGGAGTTTTTTCCAAAAATTCTCTATTTTCCATTTTCAATTCTCAATTCTCAATTCTCAATTCTCAATTCTAAAAGAACTCCTCGCGCAAAGGGTAGCCATTTCGTCTATCCTCCAAGTCGTGAGGGTTGGACTTCATCCTTGCCGTCTCATCCATCAGGTGGCAGTGGGCATCAATACGACCACACATCTCCCCCCACCCTATCTCGCGGGGCTGGCTTGGGGTTACACCCTCGGGGTACCAATCCTTCAAAGGCTCAATCCCCAACCTCTCGGCAAGGGCGCGAATAACGATAGCCGATGCGTTGACCTTACCCTGCACCGAGTAGCCCGCAATGTGGGGCGTGGCCACCTCTGCAACCTCCAAGAGTTCCAAATTGAGCCTATCGGGCTCCCCCTCCCACACATCCAAGCAGAGAGTTAGCCTATCACTATGGCGCAGTAGGGCCTCACTATCGGCAACCTCACCGCGCGAGGCGTTAATGAAGGTTGCACCATCGTGCATCTGCGACAAAAACTCATCATCGACAAGGTGGAAAGTCCTATCCTCTCCATCGCACACAAGCGGGGTGTGCATAGTCACAATGTCGGACTCCCTAACAAGCCTTTCGAGGGGGACAAAGCCCTCACTCTCACCCAAGCCCTCGGCACGCTCCCTCGGGGGGTCGCTACACAGCACCCTAAAACCCCAAGAGCGAGCATACTCCGCAACGAGTGAGCCGACATGTCCCACACCCACAACACCCAGAGTGCGCTCCTCGGGCCTCCAACCCTGCACCTCGGCAAGGTGGGCAAGAGTGGCCGCCACCCACTGCAACACACCCCTTGCGTTGCATCCCGCGGCACTCGTAAAGGTCACACCGCGCGAGGCGAGGTAGGCCCTATCTATGTGGTCATAGCCGATGGTTGCCGTTCCGACAAATTTCAGATTACGGGCACCGTCGAGCAGTGCTGCATTGCAACGAGTGCGGGTGCGGACAATGAGTGCGTCGGCACCCTCCACATCCTCAGGGGTGAGCACTCTGCCATCGACACTCACCGCCTCGGCATAGGGGGCGAGAGTTTCGAGAGCATAGGGTACAAATTGGTCAATGAGTATCTTCATAATCTGCAAAGATACAAAATTGTTGTCGGAAAACCACCCACCAAAGGTTCTTTTCGCAGGAAAATCTCTCCTCCGAGAACAACTATCAAAACATTTCGCTACATTTGTGAGATTATTGGGGTACAAAATGTGCCCGCAACCACTACAAATTATGTCTTTATACACACGCTTAATACGCCCCGTTCTCCATCTGTTCCCCGCAGAGAGAACGAGGAATTTCTCACTCTCGCTACTCCGCATAGTGGGTGGCACCCGCTTTGGAGAGTGGTTACTCTCACACACCTATGGCTATCGTCACCCCTCGCTCGAAAGGGAGGTCTTTGGCGTGAGGTTCCGCAACCCTATTGGTGCCGCCGCAGGTCTTGACCGCGAGGCAAGGCTCTACCGACAGCTCGGAGCCCTCGGCTTTGGTTTTGTGGAGATTGGCTCCATCACTGCCAAGCCACAGAGTGGCAACCTCCGCCCACGACTATTCCGTATGCGTCGCATCAAAGCCCTCGCCCATCGTATGGGTGAGCCCAACTGCGGTTGGGAAAAGACCGTGGAGAGAATTCGTCGCAGGGCCCACGGCAGAAAGGTCGTGGTGGGAGCCAACATAGCAGTGGGCAACAACACCGCACGCGAGGATGCAACGCGCGAGTATCTGCGCGCCTTCCGCAGTCTGTATCAATATGTTGAGTACTTCACCGTGAATGTCACCCACCTAATTGGTTGTGCGGAGAGCTACACACCCCAAGACAAGGCACTCGTGGAGGAGCTTTTGGAGGCAATGTTCGACTTCCGCAGGGGGCAGAACGACTACCGCCCCATACTGCTGAAAATCTCGCCCGATTGGAGCAACAGCCAGATTGACGATATGGTAGCAATACTCATCGACACCCCCCTGGATGGCCTTGTGGTGAGCGATTGTTCCACACGCTTCCACTCCACCCTAACACCCAAAGAGGCCGAGCGTTTGGAGGGTTGCGCTTTGAGCGGAGCTCCACTTTTGGAGCGCACCATTGAGCTCATTCGCTACGTTTGCAGCAAGATGGATTACAGCTACCCCGTAATTGGCGTGGGAGGTATGATGGGCGCAGAGGATGCGCAAAGGATGCTCGATGCGGGCGCAAGCCTTGTGCAATGCTACTCGGCACTCACCTATGAGGGCCCCGCATTCGTTGGGCGCACCTGCCGCCAGCTCGCAGCACCCGCACGAGAGGCCGAAAAAGAGGCTCGCAGAAATAAAAATACAAAAAAATGAAAGCCGACATCATAACCATTGGCGATGAGATACTCATCGGCCAAATCATCGACACCAACTCCGCGTGGATTGCCGCCCGCTTGGGTGAGATTGGCGTGAGCATACGCCGAAAATACTCCATTGGCGACCGTCGCGAGGAGATTATCAGTGCCGTAGAGGAGTCGCTCGCAAAGGCAGAGGTAACCATCATCACAGGTGGCCTCGGCCCCACAAAAGACGACATTACCAAGCGCGTATTGGCAGAGATTTTCCATTCGCAACTCATCTGTGACACAGAAACATACGAGCGCGTAGAACGTATGATGGCCGCACGCGGCATCGCCTTCAACAACCTCAACAAAGGTCAAGCAATGGTGCCCGAGTGTTGCACCGTTCTGCCCAACCACAAGGGCACAGCACCCGGTATGTGGTTTGAGCGCGAAGGGAGGGTTGTCGTATCGCTTCCCGGTGTCCCCTTCGAGATGGAGGGGCTTATGGAGGAGAGCGTTCTGCCCCGCATCAAGGAGCACTTTGCACTCGCCTCGGTGGTGCATCGCACAGCCATCACCTATGGCCTTGCCGAAAGTATGATGGCCGAACTCATAGCACCCTGGGAGGAGGCTCTCCCACCCCACCTCCACCTCGCCTATCTGCCCTCGCCCTCGCAGTTGCGACTCAGGCTCTCGGCCTACGACGTGGAGCAGGCTGAGGCCCAAAGGGAGATTGAGGAGCAATTTGCCAAACTGCTCCCCATCTTGGGAGATTACTTCGTGGGCTGGGGCGACACAACGGTGCAGAGTGCAGTTGCCGAAATGCTCGTTCAAAGGGGCGAAACCCTCGCCTCAGCAGAGAGCTGTACGGGCGGAGTTATAGCCTCCAAATTCACCGCAATGAGTGGCGCATCGGAGTACTTCTGGGGCGGTGTGGTGAGCTACGATAACAGCGTGAAAGAGAACGTCTTGGGCGTGTCGCGCCACAACCTCGAAACCTACGGTGCAGTGAGCGAGCAGGTGGCCCGCCAAATGGCCGAAGGTGTGCGCCGCCTTTGTGGTACAACATACGGTGTTGCGACAACGGGCATTGCAGGCCCAACGGGTGGCACTCCCGAAAAACCCGTAGGCACCGTGTGGATGGCCGTTGCCACCCCCACCCACACCATTGCCAAGTGCGTACAGCACGGCAAAGTGAGGGCTGTAAATATCGAAAGGGCCGCCAGCGCAGCAATCAATATGCTACGATTGGAGATGAAGAAGGTCTAACGTCCAACGTCGCGGGGGCTCCTATGCGGAGCCCCCGAGTTTTTTTATGGAGGTTAGGTAATGTGCCCTATAAGCCCTATATCCCCAAACGCCCACCCTCCCAACACGCCCTCCTCACAAGTTTTTTCTTGCTTTTTCAAAAAATATAGGTATATTTGTAGGCTATATTGCGCGCAAAATGCGCAATATGGCTATTAAGTGGTTGAAAATCAATCTAACACACATAAATATTAACACAATTTACATTTACTTATGGCAAACGTAAAAAGAGTTTACACCTTCGGTGACAGGAAAGCTGAGGGTAACGGTAAAATGAGGGAGTTGCTTGGCGGTAAAGGTGCCAACCTTGCAGAGATGAACCTGTTGGGTATGCCCGTGCCTCCCGGATTCACCATCACCACCGATGTATGTACCGAGTACTACAAAGAGGGTGAGGCAAAGGTAATCGAGCTCATCAAGGCAGAGGTTGAGGCCGCTATTAAGATGATTGAGGAGTCGACCGGTATGACCTTCGGTGGCGAGGTTTCGCCCCTTTTGTTGTCGGTTCGCTCGGGTGCTCGCGCTTCGATGCCCGGTATGATGGATACTATCTTGAACCTCGGTATGAACGATAAGGCTGTTGAGGCTGTGGCTGCTCGCTCGGGCAACGACCGCTTTGCTTGGGACTCCTACCGTCGTTTCGTGCAGATGTACGGTGACGTGGTTCTCGAAATGAAACCCGCATCGAAACAGGATATCGACCCCTTCGAGGCAATCATCGAGGAGGTTAAAGAGGAGAAAGGCGTGAAGAACGATGCCGACCTCACCGCAGAGGACTTCAAAGAGCTCGTAGTTCGCTTCAAAAAAGCAGTTAAGGAGCAGACCGGCAAAGACTTCCCCGTTGA
>JAZOTH010000020.1:0-38242 GCA_045657545.1 Tidjanibacter sp. | reverse complement strand
GGGTACAATCTCGAAAAATTTTTGTATATTTATGCCAAATTTGGGTAGTAGTACCCACCCCACACACGAGAAAAATAGTTACAAACATAAATAATCCGCGTTATGAAACATCTCTTTCGCACCTTAACTTCGCTGGTGTTACCTCTGGCCATAGTGGCTTGTAACACCGATTACAACTTCGACAACATCTCGCTCGAAGTGACTGTCGGCGACACCGAAGGCATCGCTGTGCCCCTCGGCTCGACAGGTGAAATCACACTCGGCACCCTCTTGGAAGAGGCGGGCTTGGAAACCAATGAGGATGGTTTCTATGGCTTCAACTTTACAGACGGTTTGGAGCACACCATTGAGGTGGGTAATCTCGACCCCATCACAGGTCTTGTGCCCACCATCAGTCCCATCAGCAGCGAACTCTACGGAGCCCTCTCGGTGGATAATATGCCCACCCTCGGTGGCGATGCCTACACAAAGGCCCTCGATTTCCCCGATGGTATCTCGGCAAACTTCACCCTCACAGAGGCTCTGCTCAATCTCCTACCCAACAAGGAGTTCCAGATGCACTACGATCCCCACACCTTCGAGGCAGAGATTGATGTAACTCTCCCCCAGCAGGTAGCCGGAATCCAGACCATCACCTTCGGTGCCAATGGCGAGGGCTCAGTTCTCGATATGCAGTTCGACCTCGGAGGTCTTTATGGCGTGTGCGAGAAGTGCGTGATTGAGAACTTCAACATTGAGCTACCCGCAGGTTTCACCCTCGCAAAGAGGGAAAATGACCCCATAGGTAACAACATCACAATCTCTAAGGGCACAGGCTCCGACACCCCCAACCACTTCCAGATTTCGAACTACACAATGACCAGTTCCCACTTGACGGTGAATATTGTAATCAAGAGTGTCGATTTGAGCCACGCAACCATCGGTAGCGACCAGAAGCTCAAAATCTCGGAGAATGTAACCTTCGATTTGGACTTCTCGGGCACCTTGAAGGCCGGCACCGTTAGTGCCACCTCCCCCTATGTAACCATCGCCGCCGAGGGTATGACGCTCCATAGCGCATCCATCCTCACCAACGAAATCTCCCACGAGATGTCGTTCAGCGAGAGCATTAGCGAGGTAATAGAGGTTCCCGATGTGATTACCGCCATCGACTACTTGGCAATCTCGAAGGTGGGCGCACCCGAGGAGGCCCCCGAGTTCAAAGTTGCAGTGGAGCTTGCAGGCGCACCCATCGAGGAGTTGCAGTTGCAGGATGTGGTAATCGACCTCCCCGCCTTCCTCGATATTGAGGCTCCCGAGGGTTGGAACTACGCCGATGGCAAACTCACCGCTTCGACTCTTACCGTGCACAACAACCAGCACAACAACATCATCGACCTCACAATCAAAGGTATCAAATCGTTGCCCATTGCAGACGGCTGGCTCACACTTGACAGCACCATTGGTTTGAGTGCCAAAGCAGCCATTGCCGAGGGCACCGAAATCAAAATCAACACCTCGGCACAAAATCTTTCGCTCACCCCCATTATCACCCTCGACGACATCGCCATAAAGAGCGTAACGGGCCGCGTGGAGCCCGACTTGGGTGACCTCTTGGAGCCCCAAGAGATTAGCTTGGGCGATGTAACCTCCTCGCTTGGCGATGCCGAGTTGGAGCTCAACATCGAGTCGCCCCTGCTCTCGGTGAGCGTTGAGAACCCCATCGGTGTGGGTATTGATGCAACCATCACCCTCACAGCCTACAAAGGCGAGGATGTTGCAATGACCATCACCACCCCCACACTTTCGATTCTCCCCGCAGGAGAGGAGGCTGTGACCACAACTCTCCACATTGCTGGCGACAACAGCCGCATACCCGAGGGTGCAGAGGGTACAACGGTGATTGTCCCCGAGCTCGGAGAGCTCATCGCTTCGCTGCCCGACAAGATTGTCGTAGCACTCAACGCCACCACAAGTGAGGGTAGCCACACGATTGTTCTGAAAGATAGCTACACATTCAAAGTTGATTACTCGGTGGATGCAGCCTTCAAGTTCGATGCTGCCAACAATGGCCACATCGGCTACACTGCAATGATTGAGGATATTGACCTCTCTTCGTTGGCCGACATTGACGTGATTGTTGAGAGCCTTGTATTGAATGTGGCTACGGAGAGCACCCTCCCCATCGACCTCGGTTTGGATGTGGAGTTCCTCGACGAGAACGACAACCCCATTGAGTGCATCACCTCCGCGACTACGGGCAAGATTGAGGGCTCAACCTCAGTCGAAGCCAAACAGTCGGAGTGCTCAATCACACTCAACATCGCAACCCAAGAGGGCACTTCACCCTTTGCAGAGATTGCCAAGACCAAGAAGGTGCGCTGCAAGTTGGAAGGCACAACCCTCGCAGGTGGCGGTCTGAAACCCGAACAATACATTGTTGCCAAACTCTCGCTGTTGCTCGATAAGGGTATAACCATCGACCTCGGCTCACTCCTTCCCGAAGGTGAGCCCTCGCCCGAGGAGTAGAAACTATCCACCCGAAAGCAGACAAACGAGAAGAAAAATTGTAGAACAAGAGTAAAAGACTACGACTATGAAAAAGATATTTAGTGTATTGGTAGCAGTGGTGGGTATGTTGATGGTTGTGGAGTCGGCCGAGGCTCAGCTCCGCACCTCCTACTTTATGAACGGTTCAACCCAACGCTACGATATGAACCCGGCCCTCTCGCCCAAGAGGGGCTACATTGCGATTCCCGTTGTGGGCTCGCTGAACACCTCATTGGAGACCAACTTCCTCTCGGCAGACAACTTCTTCTATCCCAACGGGGAGAATAACGGAGTTGTTACCTATATGCACAAGAGTGTGTCGGCCGAGAAGTTTTTGGAGAAACTTCCCGATATCAACAGCTTGGAGCTGGGCCTCAACACCCAGATTATCGGCATTGGCAACTATTTCAGCGGTGGCTTCTGGTCGATGGGTGTGCGCCTTCGCTCGGAGACCAATGTGGATATTCCCAAAGATTTCTTCGCTCTGACCAAAACCCTCTCGCAGGGCACCTATGACATTGCGGGTATGGGCATCGAGAGCAACAACTTCATTGAGGCTTCGCTCGGCTACACCTTCCCCGTGCAGGATGTTTTCACCCTCGGTTTCAGGGCAAAGGTGTTGCTTGGCCTGGCAAGGGTGAGCGCAAAGATTGACCAGATGAACATCGAGATTGGCGAGGAGGCCTACCGTGCAGAGATGGCCGGCAGTATTGAGAGTAACATTGCGGGCTACAATTTCCAAGACATTGAAGGCGAGGTAACTATGGACTCCTTTGTGGGCCACCTCACCGACTTCAACAACTTCAACCCCTCGAATATCAACAGCATCGGCTTTGCGGTGGATGCGGGTATCGAATGGACTTTCCGCGATGAGCAGATTCGCCTCTCGGCTGCGGTGAACGACTTGGGCTTCAATGCTTGGAATGCCAACACCTCCTTCTGCGCCGCCATCGACAATGTAGCCTTTGCATTCGAGGGCTACGACTTGGAGAATAACGAGGTGAAGTTCGAGAGCCCCGACAACATCGTTCTTCATACCACCTCCGACCAGATTGAGGGCAAACAGAAACTCCACACCTCCATCGTTGTGGGCTTGGAGTACAACTTCCTCAACGACATCATTGGTGTGGGTGCTCTGTGGAATAAGAAAATTTACGCCAACCGCCAATGGAACTCCATCGGAGGTGCGCTGACACTTCGCCCAACCACTTGGCTCACCGCTTCGGCGAGCTACTCGTGGATTAACAAGTTGGGAGTTTTGGGCGTTGCAATGAATCTTCACACCTCGTGGGCCAACATCTTCTTCGGTGCCGACTACATCGCTACGAAGTATGGTACGGCCAATGGTGGAGCGATTCCAATTCCTCTGAACCAGAACTCGGTGAATTTCGCCTTTGGCGTGTCGATTCCTCTGGGCCCCAGAATGTTCTAATTTGAAAGCTGAAAAGGAGGGTTTCCATCGGTGGAACTCTCCTTTTTTTTCGGAAAAAACACCCACCCCGTGCAACGTTTTGGGGGGCTTATGCATCTACACAGATAAAGACCCCTTAAAAATCAAAACAAACTATGAAAAGAACTCTGACACTTATCGCTTTGGGTACCGCATTTGTGGCGGTATCGCTCTGGGTGTGGCTCACACGAGGGAAAAGCGCAAAGGCCGTGAAGGCTAAATTCCGCCTTGGCGGAGCAATCATTGCACTCACCTCACTTATGAATCTCACAAGCTGTGGCCCCGACGGCCCCTTTGGAGTGGATTGCTACGACCCCGCCCCAACGAATGAGATATATTTGGAGAATTACGCACACAATAGTAATAATGAGTTTCGAAATGGTGACGCTGTGGAGATTAGTTGCTATGCAATGACAGCCCCCAAGATTGTCGTAACCATCGAGGATAGGAATAGAGAGCAAGAGTTGCAACGCGCTACATATGACATAAATCAAGAGTCCATCTCCACCACCGTTACCCACACCATCAACGTGGGCGATTTTAGGGGTGAGGCTATGTTGGTTATTTGGTTGGCAGACGAGAGTGCAGAGCCCTATGAGTACCGCCATTACGACATTACTATCGCGGAATAAGGCCTCGGTAGGCACTGTTGTCTATGAGCTTACGGATGCCTGCAATCAGGCCTGCAAGTTCTGCTACAACTATTGGAAGGGCGGAGAGTGCCCATCCAAGGTCGCCGCACCCGACTATCGTCTGGCGCGTCGCACCCTTCGCAGACTTCTCCGTCAGGCCTCCATTGGGCGCATCTCCTTCTCGGGTGGTGAGCCTATGCTGATGCCCCACATCCACGACTTGGCAATGATGGTGCGCTTTGCGGGCGCAAAGTTCAACCTGCTCACCAATGGCACACTCCTCTCCGATGACGATATTGAAATCTTCAACCAACTTGGCGTGGGAGCGGTGCAGATACCCATCCTCTCCACCGATGCAACACTCCACGATGAGATAACATCCCTCAAAGGGTCGTGGCAGAGGGCCGTGACTGCCGCCCGCAAGGTTGTAGCAAAACGCGAGGGTGTGCTCGTACCGGTACTGATTGTAAGCCGGATGAATCTCCACTGCGTGGAGGAGGTCTTGGAGTTCTTCCACAACGAGCTGGGGGCCAAGTATGCACTCATCAACCGCTTCAACATCGGTGGCCTGGGGCTCAAAAATGCCGCAGCCCTCAACCTTACGAATGCCGAAATTGCGGAGATGTTCAAGAGGGCCGACCTCACGGCCGCACGATTGGGTATGACTCTCCAAAGTGGAGTCTGCACCCCCTTGTGTGTTGTGGAGCCACAGAACTTTCCCCACATCCTCTTTACGAACTGCTCCACAGACTTTTCTCATCGCCCCCTGACGGTGAACTATCGTGGCGATGTGCGCTTCTGCAACCACTCACCCCGAGTGCTGGGTAACATCCACAAGACACCCTTGAAGGAGATTATCGCGAGGGCTAACGAGGACTCCTATTTCTCCGCCATTCCCACCAAGTGTAACGGGTGCAAACTTTGGGAGCGTTGCCGAGGAGGTTGCCGTGCCGCCTCCGAGCAACTCTATGGCACATTTGGCGAAGCAGACCCCATTGTGGGGAATTGAGAATTGAGAGTTGCTTCGATGAAAAAAATAAAAATTTTCAATTCTCAATTTTCGCAAATGCGAGTAAGCGAAGGCAGAAGGCGCTTGCGCACTATGACGAGTGGAAGTATTTTAGACAAAAAAGAGGGTTTTATTAAAAATTCTCAATTCTCAATTTTCAATTCTCAATTTTCGCAAATGCAAGTAAGCGAGGGCAGAGGCTACTTGCAACCTCTGCCGAGCGGAAGTATTTTAGACAAAAAAGAGGGTTTTATTAAAAATTCTCAATTCTCAATTTTCAATTCTCAATTTTATATGTATCTTTGCACGCTCATACGACCGAAAGGTTGGCGCGGCAGCCCAGGTGGCGGAATAGGTAGACGCGCACGTTTCAGGTGCGTGTGCCGCAAGGCGTGCAGGTTCGATTCCTGTCCTGGGCACAGAAGAGGGAGACCAATAGGCCTCCCTCTTTTTTGTGAGAATTTTTGGGATTTTAGACAATCAACAATATCTTTGCACCGTTGAATCAATTATTAATAATTGAAACGTGGGGAATACCGCGCCTTGGCGCACCGCAATGTTCCATTCTCCATTTTTCAATTTTCAATTAGTAGAATTATGAGTGAGAATCAGAATATAACCACACAGGAGAAAAATCCCGGCATCGTGCGCCGACTCTACAATTGGATGCTCTCGTGGGCAGATAGCCGTTGGGCAGGATTGGCGATGTTCCTCTTTGCAATGGCGGAGAGTATCTTCTTCCCCATTCCCCCCGATGTACTCCTTCTGGCACTCTGCGTGGGTATGCCCAAAAAGTCGTTCAAATATGCCCTCATTTGTACCGCAGGTTCGGTCTTTGGCGCAATGATTGGCTTTGGCCTGGGAGCCTTTGCGTGGGAGGTTGTGGATAGTTGGTTTATCCCCACCATCTTCTCGCAGGAGGCCTTCAACAATGTTGCCGACCTCTACGCCAAATGGAACTTCTGGCTCGTATTCACCGCAGGTTTCACACCCCTGCCCTACAAGCTCATCACCATCTCGGCAGGCGTTTGCTTGGGCATTGCCGAGTTTGGCATATTTGTGTTGGCGAGCCTCATTTCGCGTGGTCTTCGTTTCTTCCTTGTGGCGGGACTCATCTGGAAGTTTGGCGCACCCATCAAGACCTTCATCGACAAGTACTTCAACCTTTGTGCAATAGCATTCACCGTGCTGCTCATTGGTGGATTCCTGCTCATCGGCAACGTACTCTAACCTCTTTCGCGCCCCACAATGGAACTCTACGGCATCATAGGCAAACCGCTGGCACACTCTATGTCGGCCGACTATTTCACGCGCAAATTTGCCGATAACGGAGAGTTGGACGTGCGCGAATATCGCAAGATGGAGTTGGAGAGCATCGAGGAGCTACCCGCGCTCGTCGCCGCCCACCCCAACCTGCGAGGTATGAATGTCACCTACCCCTATAAGGAGCAGATTATCCCCCTGCTTGACTCCCTTTCGGATGTGGCAAGGCGCATCGGTGCGGTGAATTGTGTGAGGGTGGAGAGCGATGGCCGATTGGTGGGCTACAACACCGACTATGAGGGTTTTTCGATGGCTCTCGGTGAGGTGTTGCTCTCGGAGCGTCCCAAAGCGTTGGTGCTCGGCACGGGAGGTGCCTCGAAGGCTGTGCAGACCGCACTGACGGATAAGGGTATCGACTTTCTTACGGTATCGCATAGTGGCAAGGGCGACCTTGCCTACGAGGAGGTCACAGCCGAGGTCTTGGCCGAGCGCACACTCATAATCAACGCCACACCTCTGGGTATGCACCCCGCAGTGGATGCGTGCCCACCCATCCCCTACGACCTACTCACCCCCGACCATATCCTCTTCGATTTGATCTACAACCCCGCAACTACGGAGTTTCTGCGCCGCGGACAACGTCAATGTACCCGCATCTGCAATGGCCAGAAAATGTTTGTCTATCAGGCAGAGGCCTCGTGGAGAGTATTCAACCGCTTGACAGCGATTTAAGATTTTCGTCAACCGACGACCTACTTCGGGCTCGCTAAAATGCGAGCCCGAAAACTTTAATGCCCTTAAAGTCTTTAACGCCACTACAAGAAGGTTATCGGGTATCTTTTTTAACACCCACGACCATTGGGGAGTACCGTAATTGACTCTTGAAAAGAGTTGCAACTTTCAACTCTTTTCACTATTTTTGTAGTGATGAAGAGGCTTTTTGTCATATCGGCGTTTTTGGTGCTTTTGTGCCTACCATCAAAAGGTTGGGCACAGAGAGTGGAGGTGGGCTCATACGCCCCCTACATCCACAATGTGGAGTGGATTAGCGACCGCCCCGACAGGAGCGACAAGGCTCTGATGGTGGAGTTTTTCCACTCTTCCAATCGTGACTGCCGCGAGCACATCGACCACCTCAACGCTTTGGCGTGCGACTATCGCAAGGAGATGGATGTGGTTATGCTCACCCGCGAGCCCTCCGAGCAGGTTGCAGGAATGCTCCTCCACGAGTACCAATACTTCTATGTCGCCACCGATGAGAGTGGCGATATGTTCCGCGCCTTTGGTGTGAGTCACGTTCCCTATGCGGTCATCGCCAATCGCAAGGGTGTGATTGTGTGGTGTGGCAATCCTCTTGTTCTCAACGACTCGGCAATCAAGAAATTACTACAACAATGAGTTCCAACAATATCGACCACTACGAATACCACCATCGCGAAGAGATGGGTGATAGCGCACTGAATGTCACAGACGGTGTGGAGAGTCAGCCTATTGTCAATCCCTATTTTAAGAGGGTAAAACGTCGCACGCTCTCCACCGATGAGTATGTGAAGGGCATCTTGGAGGGCAACATCTCCATCCTCTCGCAGGCCATCACCCTCATTGAGAGCAACAACCGCGACCACTACGCACAGGCTCAGGAGATTATCGAGCGTTGCCTCCCCTACTCCGGCAAGTCGATGCGTATTGGCATTACAGGCGTACCAGGTGCGGGTAAATCGACCTTCATTGAGGCCGTGGGCGGTATGGTTACGGAGCTTGGCCACAAACTCGCAGTTCTCGCCATTGACCCCTCATCGGAGCGTAGCGGTGGCTCCATTTTGGGCGACAAAACCCGTATGGAGACCATCTGCAACAACCCCAAAGTCTTCATCCGCCCCTCTCCGAGTGCGGGTTCGCTTGGTGGTGTTGCCCGCAAAACAAGAGAGTCTATCGTTCTGTGCGAGGCCGCGGGCTTCGATGTGGTCTTCATTGAGACCGTGGGTGTAGGCCAGAGCGAAACGGCCGTTCATTCGATGGTGGATATCTTTATGTTGCTCCAAATTTCGGGTGCGGGCGACGAGTTGCAAGGAATCAAGAGGGGCATTATGGAGATGGCCGATGTTGTGGCTATCACCAAGGCCGATGGCGACAACCGCCACCGCGCAGAGTTGGCAAGGGCCCAAATCTTCAACGCCCTGAAACTATTCCCTCCCACCGAGAGCGAGTGGGCACCCCAGGTGCTCACCTGTTCGAGCCTGTCGGGCAAGGGCATTGGCGATGTGTGGAACACGGTGGAGGACTTCATCCGCCACACCAAAGCCAACGGTTTCTTCCAGGCCAACCGCAACCGTCAGGGTAAGTATTGGATGTATGAGAGCATCAACGAGAGCCTCAAAGCGGGCTTCTATGGCAACCCCGCCATTGCCGAGAAGTTGGCCGCCTACGAGGAGGCAATCCTTGGCGATAAGATAAGCTCATTCATCGCCGCCAAAGAGCTGCTTGATTTATACAACAAAAAAGAGGGTTGATTTCACAACCCTCTTTTTTGTTGTATAAAGTCTAACGTCGAAAGTCTAACGTCAACTGTCACGGGGCGCACTATTTTGGTGCGCCCCGAAAACTTATTAGAGAGTTTAGGGAAATTAGTGAAGTTAGGGAAATTAAGGAGAACTCCCCAAACTCCCTAAAATTTTCTAGCTCGTAGATGCTAGCCCGCGACAGACCCCTCCGTCGCTCCGCGACACCTCCCCTAACTTCGGGGAGGATATTATTTTTCGGGCTCGGCAGTATTGCCGAGCCCGCGACTATCGACGTTTGACGTTAGACGTTAGACAAAAAAACACCTATCGTGGAGGTGTTTTTGTGCAAAAAAAGGAGTGGCTCCGCAGTTTGCTTGTCGCAAATGAGCAGGCCACTCTCTGAATTTTGGTGCAAAAAGCACCCGCGAGATGCGTTTTTTAGAATTCGGATGTGAATTTGAAGCGTATATCGGGGAACTTCTCAATGGCGAGTTGCAGTGCGTAGGATGTGTCGGCAAGGAACACATCGCGGCCGTGCTTATCCACCGCCATATTGGTAAACTTGCGTTTCTTGAAGTCGGCAAGCTGCGCGGCATTGTCGCTCTCAATCCAGCACGCCTTGTGGATGGCGATAGGCTCCCAGCGACACTTGGCCGAATACTCGTGCTCCAAGCGGTACTGAATAACCTCAAACTGCAAGGCTCCTACGGTGCCGATAATCTTGCGACCATTGAGCGAGGAGGTGAAGAGCTGTGCCACACCCTCATCCATCAGCTGGTCGATACCCTTGGCAAGCTGCTTGAACTTCAAGGGGTCGGCATTCTCAATGTATCGGAACATCTCGGGCGCGAAGGATGGTATGCCCGTAAATTTGAGTTTTTCGCCCTCGGTAAACGTATCGCCAATCTTGAAGTTACCCGTATCGTGGAGGCCCACAATATCACCCGGGTAGGCGGTATCCACCACCGACTTCTTCTCGGCCAGAAAGACGCTTGGCGAGGAGAACTTCATCTGCTTGCCACTGCGGACGTGGAGGTAGTTCTTACCACGCTCAAATGTACCACTACATATCTTTAAGAACGCCAACCTATCGCGGTGATTGGGGTCCATATTGGCGTGAATCTTGAACACAAAGCCCGTCATCTTCTCCTCGGCAGCCTCCACAATGCGCGTTTCGGTGGGTGCAGCGTGGGGCGAGGGTGCAATGCGGATGAAGGTTTCCAACAGCTCCCTCACACCGAAGTTATTGACAGCCGAGCCGAAGAATACGGGAGCCAGCAGGCCCTGCAAGTACAAGTCCCTATCGAAAGGCTCAAAAATCTCCGACACCATTTCGAGGTTCTCCTCCAACTCCGCAGCATTGCCCGCACCAATATACTCTCCCAGCTGGGGGTCATCGAGCGTCAGGTGGATACTCTCGGCAATGTACTGCCTATCGACCTCCTTGAAGAGCGCGAGGCTCTCGTCGTAGATGTTGTAGACACCCTGAAACGAGTTGCCACTGCCGATGGGGAACGAGAGGGGGCGCACTGCAATCTGCAACTCCTTCTCAATCTCCTCCAAGAGCTCAAAAGGCTCCTTGCAGGGGCGGTCGAGCTTATTCACAAAGACCATAACGGGGGTTGAACGCATACGGCACACATTCATCAGTTTGCGCGTCTGGCTCTCCACACCCTTCGCACCGTCAATCACAATAATTACGGCATCCACAGCGGTGAGGGTGCGGTAGGTATCCTCCGCAAAGTCCTCGTGACCGGGGGTGTCGAGGATGTTAATCTTGGTGCCCTGGTACTCAAACTCCATCACCGAAGTGGCGACCGAGATACCTCTCTGTCGCTCAATCTCCATAAAGTCGGAGGTGGCTGTTTTCTTGATTTTGTTGCTCTTAACTGCGCCCGCAACGTGAATTGCGCCACCAAAGAGCAGCAGCTTCTCGGTGAGTGTTGTCTTACCCGCATCGGGGTGTGCAATAACGGCGAATGTACGCCTACGTTTTATCTCTTCTTTTAGTGTCATATTCTTCTTTGTCTAACGTCTAATGTCGCGGGCACTTCGTGCCCGAAAAATTATGGTTAATGACCTTAAAGTCTTTTAATTCTGTGGAGGATAGTCCAATGTGTAGTGCAAACCTACGCTCTCCCTCATTGTAGCCGCCTGCTTTATGATGAGGTAGCCAACCTCTATGAGGTTGCGAAGTTCGCAGAGGTTCACATTCAACCTACTCTTCTGATACAGCTCCTCCGTCTCACGGTAGATAATCTCCATACGGCGCAGAGCCCTTTCGAGTCGTAGGTTGGAGCGCACGATGCCAACATAGTAGCTCATAATCTGCTGCATCTCCTTGTAGTTCTGCGTGATGAGAATCATCTCCTCGGTTGCCACCATTCCGTCGTCGTTCCAATCGGGAATGCGCTCCTCGAAGGCGACCTCATCGAGCCTTGCAGTGGCGTGGTCGGCAGCCGCCTTGGCATAGACCACAGCCTCAATCAACGAATTGGAAGCCAAGCGGTTGGCTCCGTGCAGGCCCGTACAGGAGCTCTCGCCCAGAGCGTAGAGTCGGTGGATGGTACTCTCACCATTCAAATCGACCTTCACACCGCCACAGCAGTAGTGCGCACCAGGGGTAACGGGAATCATATCTTTGGTAATATCTATACCGAGTGTCAGGCACTTTTGGTAGATATTGGGGAACTCTCGGATGGTCTGCTCGGCGGGCTTGTGGCGCACATCGAGGTAGAGGTACTCCGCACCCGTAATCTTCATCTCGTGGTCCATACTACGCGCCACAACGTCGCGTGGTGCGAGTGAGCCCATCGGGTGGTACTTGTGCATAAACTCCTTGCCATTCTGCAATTTGAGAATCGCACCATAGCCCCTCATTGCCTCCGTAATGAGGAAGGCGGGACGCTCGGTGGGGTTGTAGAGCGTGGTGGGGTGGAATTGGATATACTGCATATTCTCAATAATACCCTTTGCCCTATGTACCATAGCTATGCCATCGCCCGTAGCCACCGAGGGATTGGTGGTGGTGTGATAGAGGTTACCCACGCCACCCGTACAGATGACGGTAAATTTGGCAAGGATGGTCATAATCTTCTCCCTCTTCACATCCATAACATAGGCACCATAGCACTCAATGTTATCCATATGGCGATTGACCTCCTCACCAAGATGGTGCTGGGTGAGAACATCCACCGCAAAGTGGTGTTCGAGGATGTCGATATTGCGGTGACGCTTTACGGCCGAGATGAGGGCACGCTCAATTTCGGCACCCGTGAGATCACGATGGTGGAGGATGCGGTGTTCGGTGTGGCCACCCTCGCGGTGGAGCGAGTAGCGTCCCTCGGGGGTTTTGTCGAAGTGGGTACCCCACTCTATCAAATCCCTGATACCATCGGGAGCCCCCTCTACAACCTTGCGCACGGCCTCCTCGGCGCACTTGCCCGCACCACAAACGAGCGTATCCTGAATATGCTTCTCGAAGGTATCGGGCGGATAGGTCACACAGCAGATTCCCCCCTGGGCATAGTTGGTGTTACACTCCCTAATTTCGCCCTTGGTTACAATGGTTACACGCCCCTTTTCGGCCGCTTTGAGCGCGAAGGAGAGTCCGGCAACGCCACTACCTATCACCAGAAAATCGGTTTCTCTTTTCATCCTCTTGGTGTAATTTTTCCACACACTGCGCAAAAGTACAAAAGAAATTGCTAATTTTAGCCCTCCAAAGGAGTTTTTATATGACAAACAGAGAGAAAGTGTGGGAAAAAGAGATTGCACGGTGGGGGCAACAGATGCGTCTGGAACGCGGACTATCGCCCCACACCATTGAGGCCTACACCCACAATCTGCACGACTTCTCCCTTTGGATAGAAGAGTCCCACCGCACCCCACTCCCCAACGAGGTTCAACGTGAGGATATAGAGAGCTATATGGTTGCCCTCTACGAGCGAGGAACAGCCCCCACAACCCAAGCCCGCGCACTCTCCGCACTGCGCACCTTCTTTGGCTTTCTGGTGGAGAAAGGCTCCATCGACTCCCCACCCACAGAGGGTGTAATCTCACCCAAGTGTGGTCGCCCACTCCCCGATGTGCTCACCATCGAGGAGATAGACGCAATGCTCGCCACGATCGACCTCTCCACCCCCTCCGGTCACCGCGACCGCGCAGAGTTGGAGATGCTCTATTCGTGCGGTTTGAGGGTGTCGGAACTCACCCACCTACGCTTGGGCGACATTTTCTGGGAGGATGGCTATGTGAGAGTTATGGGCAAGAGGAGCAAGCAACGACTTGTCCCCATCAGCGACGAAGCGATGCGTTGTCTGCGCCTCTGGCTCCAATGGAGGCCCCTATTGGCCACCACTCTCTCCGAAGACTACCTCTTCATCAACCAGCGCGGAGGTAAGGCATTGAGCCGTATGGCAGTATTCTCCACCGTGGAGCGTGCTGCACAGCAAGCGGGCATCAACAAAAACATCTCACCCCACACCCTGCGCCACAGTTTTGCCACCCACCTATTGGAGGGCGGTGCCGACATCCGACAAGTGCAGGAGCTACTCGGACACGGAAACATAACCACCACCGAAATCTACACCCACCTCAACTCACAACACCTCTCAGAGGTCATCAGTGCCCTCCCGACCGCCAAAGATTAGTGGCTCAAAAAGAGTGCGGTACGTTAAAATAATGTTACTTTTTGTGGCGTTACTAAAAATATTTAATAATTCTTTTGGTAAATGGCCGAAAGTTTGTACTTTTGTCGTGTGAAAAGATTAACAACAATATATCAACACTTTAATTAAAAGAGAATTATGGCACAGATTAAGATTGGTATCAACGGCTTCGGTCGTATCGGTCGTTTGGTATTCCGCGCTGCTTGCAACCAGGCAGACAAATTTCAGGTAGTTGGTATCAACGACCTTATCGACGTTGAGTATATGGCTTATATGCTCAAATACGATAGCGTACACGGTAAATTCAATGGCACTGTTGAGATCGTAGATGGCAAACTCGTAGTTAATGGCAACGCTATCCGCGTAACCGCAGAGCGCAACCCCGCAGACCTCAAATGGAACGAGGTAGAGGCTGAGTACGTTGTTGAGTCGACCGGTCTTTTCCTCACCAAAGAGAAAGCACAGGCTCACATCGACGCTGGTGCTAAATATGTAGTTATGTCGGCTCCTTCGAAAGACGACACCCCTATGTTCGTTTGCGGTGTTAACACCGACACCTACGCTGGTCAGACCATCGTTTCGAACGCATCTTGCACCACCAACTGCTTGGCTCCTATCGCCAAAGTTATCAACGACAAGTTCGGTATGGTAGAGGGTCTTATGACCACCGTTCACGCTACCACCGCAACCCAGAAGACCGTAGATGGTCCTTCGGTTAAGGACTGGCGTGGTGGCCGCGCTGCTGCCGGCAACATCATCCCCAGCTCGACCGGCGCTGCTAAGGCTGTAGGTAAAGTAATTCCCGAGCTCAACGGCAAACTCACCGGTATGTCGTTCCGCGTTCCTACCCTCGACGTTTCGGTTGTTGACCTCACCTGTACCCTCGCAAAAGAGGCTACCTACGCAGAGATCTGCGCAGCTATGAAAGAGGCTTCGGAGGGCGAGCTCAAAGGTATTCTCGGCTACACTGAGGACGCAGTTGTTTCGAGCGACTTCATCGACGACGCACGCACCTCGATCTTCGATGCTGAGGCTGGTATCCAGCTCACTCCCAAGTTCGTGAAACTCGTTTCGTGGTATGACAACGAGTGGGGTTACTCGAACAAAGTGCTTATGCTCATTGAGAATATGAAGCGCTACAACGGCTAAAAAACGCATATAACGAGCGTCTGCTGCGTTATACTTCGATAAACGGCTTCCTCATTTACGTTTAGTAAACTGCGGAAGCCGTTTTCTCGTATGCCTTGCATCCATCTCGTTATCTGCGTTTTTAATTTCTCCCGAAAGTTTCAACAGAAATCCCCCAAAAACGCATAGAATCGAGCGAGTTTTAGGCGCACAAGAAAATCTCCCCCGCAGTTTGCTCATCGCAAATGCGGGGGAGATTTATCACAGTTGGGCGCCAATGACGCCGCTTGTATGCATTTTTTTAGAGGTTAGCCTCGATTTTCTTACGAAGATCACCCTCCGAGCAAGCACCTACCTGCTTGTCTACCAACTCGCCATTCTTAACGAATACGATGGTGGGGATGTTGCGAACCGAGAATTTCACGGGTACGTCGTTAGCCTCATCAACATTGCATTTGCCGATGTTGGCTTTACCCTCGAACTCCTCAGCGAGTTTCTCAACGATAGGGCCAATCATACGGCAGGGGCCGCACCACTCTGCCCAGAAATCAATAACCAAAAGTTTGCTGTCTGCTGCCAACTCTGCATAGTTGGCGTCGTTAATTACAAGTGCCATAGTGTTTTGTGTATTAATTAGTTAGTATTGTTGTTTTTTAGCTTGTCAATTTGAATGGTAGTGAGTTGTCGGCCAGGAAGTCGAGCAGCTCCTGCGTAACTTTCACTTTGAGTTTTTTGGGGTAGAAGTTCACCGCCACGCCACTCTTGGCATCACACACGCGGAGGGTGAGTTTTGTCTTACCCTTCGACTTCTTGAATCGCGAGGTGAGTTCCTCCCTGAAATCGGCCGTCAGGTCGTCGAGGAAGAGGTTGATGGATATCTCCTTGATGATATCCTCGTGGACATCTTGGAGTTGTACCATCTGGTTAATCTTCGCCTCCAACTCGTCGGGCTTGTAGGACTTGGGCCTAACGGAGCCTTTGAGCATCAGGTAGTAGCCCTTGAAGAGGTAGGGGCGGAACTGCTCATAGTCCTTGCCGAAGAGGGCGAACTCATACTCTCCCGAGTAGTCTTCGAGCTTGAACTTACCGAATGGGCGGCCCGTAGAGGTCATAAGGTTCTGCACATCGGTAACCATACCACCTGCCACAAAGTCCCTCATTCCCACATCTGCAAGGTTGGAGAACTGCGTGAGAGGGGTGTTGCACACATAGCGGACAATCACCGAGTACTCATCCAGCGGGTGGGAGGAGAGGTACATACCCGTCACCTCCTTCTCTCTATTGAGCGTTTCGAGCCTTCCCCACTCGGGCAGAGGTGGCAATAGGGGCCTTTGGAGTGCCACATCGACCATTCCGCCAAAGAGGCTTTGCTGTGCATTATTCTGGTCTTGCTGGAACTTCGAGCCATAGCGCACCACCTGTTCGAGGAAGGTCACATCGGACTCCTTCTGCACAACAAACAATTTGCTGCGATGGAAGCCGAGTATGGAGTCGAGGGCACCCGCAAGTGCCATATTCTCAATAGATTTCTTATTTACTGTTGTGAGGTCAATCCTCTCTACAAAGTCGTATATATCCTTGAAGTCGCCACCCCTTTCGCGCTCTGCCACAAGTTCCTTTACGGCAGCCTCGCCAACGCCCTTGATGCCCGCCAGACCGAAGCGAATGTTGCCATCCTTATCGGCCGAGAAGGTGTGGATACTCTTGTTCACATCGGGGCCAAGCACGCGGATTTTCATCTTGCGGGCCTCGTCCATAAAGTTGGTGAGCTTATCCATATTGGTGAGGTTACGGCTCAGCAGTGCTGCCATAAACTCCGCGGGATAGTGGGCTTTCAGGTATGCTGTCTGATATGCCACATAGGCGTAGCAGGTGGCGTGCGACTTGTTGAAGGCATAGGATGCAAACGCCTCCCACTCACTCCAAATCTTCTCCAAAGTTGGCACATCGTGTCCCTTCGCAGCGGCACCATTGATGAACTTGGGCTTCATCTTATCGAGCACCTCTTTCTGCTTCTTACCCATCGCCTTACGCAGAGTGTCGGCCTCACCACCCGTGAAGTCGGCCAGCAGCTGCGAGAGCAACATCACCTGCTCCTGATAGACGGTAATGCCGTAGGTGTCGTAGAGGTACTTCTCCATCTCGGGGAAGTCGTAGGTAATCTCCTCCTTACCTTGCTTACGAGCAATGAAGTTGGGAATCTTCTCCATTGGGCCGGGGCGGTAGAGGGCGTTCATCGCAATCATATCCTCAAAACGTGTGGGTTTGAGGGCACGCAAGTGCTTCTTCATACCCGGCGACTCAAATTGGAACACACCCGTAGTGTCGCCGTGCGAGAAGAGCGCGTAGGTCTTTTTGTCATCCAGAGGTATGGAGTCGATATCTATCACCCTACCTGTTGTGCGCTTGATATTTTCGAGCGCGTCCTTAATTATAGAGAGGGTTTTGAGGCCCAAAAAGTCCATCTTGATAAGGCCCACGCTCTCCACAAACTTACCCTCAAACTGCACGACATTCAAATCGGCATCCTTGGCGGTAGCAATGGGGGCGTACTTCTCCAAATCATCCTTACCAATAATTACGCCACAGGCGTGGACACCCGTCTGGCGCACCGAGCCCTCCAACTTCTCCGCATAGCGCAGGGTATTCTGAATCAGAGGATTCTCGCTATTGCGCTCGGCTGCAAACTCACTCTGTGTTTCGTAGAGCCACTCAAAGGGAGTCTGCTTTTTGCCATTCTCGATTTTGTCGGGGATGAGTTTTGTGAGCCTATCGCTCTCGGGCAGAGGCAACTTCTGCACCCTGGCCACATCCTTGATAGCCATCTTGGGGGCCATCGTACCAAAGGTAACAATCTGCGCCACCCTCTTACGGCCATATTTCTCAATCACATAGTTGAGCACATCGGCCCTACCGTCCTCATCGAAATCGACATCCACATCGGGGAGTGAGATACGGTCGGGATTGAGGAAACGCTCAAAGAGCAGGTCGTACTTTATGGGGTCGATGTTGGTAATCTTCAAGCAGTATGCAACCACCGAGCCCGCAGCCGAGCCACGACCGGGGCCCACCGACACTCCCAACTCACGAGCAGCACGAATGTAGTCCCACACGATGAGGAAGTAGCCGGGGAAACCCATATTCTCAATTACCGAGAGCTCATAGGAGATACGTTTCTCCAACTCCTCGCCCAGTGTCTTGCCATACCTCGCGTGGGCACCCTCATAGACAAGGTGTGTGAGGTATTGGAACTGCTGTGCCACGGTGAGCCTCTCCTGAACCTCGGGGTGCTCCTCGGCATATTTATAGATGCTCTCGGCAGCGGCAATGGCCTCCTTCTCTGCCTCCTCTTTGGTCTTTTTGAGGATGCTCTCTTTGAGTTTTGCCTCGTCGATGGTGAGTGTGGCGGGCACCTCAAAGTTGGGCATCAAGGGGTCGTGATTGAGGTTGTATTTCTCAACCTTCTCGGCAATCTCCACCGTAGCCTCCAACGCTTCGGGATAGTCGGCAAAGAGCTCGGCCATCTCCTCAGGGCTCTTGAAATACTCCTCACCCGTATAGCGCATTCTCGTGGGGTCGTCGATATCCTTACCCGTATTGAGACAGATGAGGTGGTCGTGAGCCATCGCATCATCGGCATCTGTAAAGTGCACGTCGTTGGAGCAGATGTACTTCACGCCGTGTTTTTTTGCCAACTCCACAAGCAGAGGATTCACCCTGTCCTGCGCCTCAATGACATCGTGAGGCCTTGTTGGGTCTTTGGGGTTGTGGCGTTGCAACTCTATGTAGTAGTCCTCGCCAAAGACGCTCTTATACCACTCTATTCTCCTCTCCGCCTCGGCAATATCGCCCGCCAGAATCGCCTTGGGCACCTCGCCCGCAATACAAGCCGAACAGCAGATGATACCCTCGCTCAACTCCTTCAAAATCGTGTGGTCGATACGGGGCTTGCCATAGTAGGAGCCCTCGGTAAAACCAATGGAGATGAGCTTTATGAGGTTGTGGTAACCCGTGGCATTTTTGGCCAAAAGTATGAGGTGATACCTTCGCTCGGTATCTTTATTTTTCTGGTGACGGTCGGCCACGATGTAGGCCTCGCAGCCAATAATAGGTTTGATACCTGCCTTGGAGGTGGCATCGTAGAACTCCTTGGCTCCGTACATATTGCCGTGGTCGGTCATAGCCACAGCCTCCATACCATACTCCTTGGCACGCGCGATGATGGACGGTATCGAAGCGGCACCATCGAGGATAGAGTATTGCGTATGTACGTGAAGATGAACGAATTGAGCCATAGTAAGTTCTTTTAGGTCATATCATAGGCAAAGATATGTAATAAAGTTGAAAGTTGAAAGTTGAAAGAGAGAAAATTTGTGCGGGTGCAGAGGACTAACCTTCCGCACCCGCACAAATTTGTCGAAAATATATTCTTATGCCTATTTGTGATTAAGAGCAGCAATGGCATTCAGTGCCAATGCCGAAGCACCCAAGATTGCTGCATCCTCACCCAAACGCGAGAACATAACCTTGGTATCCTTCATTGCAGGCAACATATACTTATCCAAGTATTTCTTCAAGGGATTCATCAACAAATCACCTGCCTTGGTGGGGCCACCGAAGAGGAAGACTGCCTCGGGACAAGTAACAACCACAGCGGTGGAGATACCGAGTGCCAGATAGTGGCCCGTGATATCCCAAACCTCCAAAGCGAGGCGGTCGCCATTGGCCGCAGCGATGCTCACATCTTTGGCAGTGAGTTTATCGCGGTCAATCTTACGCAAAACACTTGGGGTACCGGTGTTGTCAATCAGATTGAGGGCGGTACGACGGATACCCGTTGCCGAAGCATAGGTCTCCAAGCAACCATTGTTGCCACAACCACAGTTGCGACCACCGGGCTCTACGATGATGTGACCAAGCTCACCTGCAAAGGAGTTGTGACCATAGATGATGTCGCCATTGCTCACAAAACCACTACCCAGACCTGTACCGAGGGTAATCTCCACAAGGTCTTTGCGTTTGAGGCTCTTACCGCCACCATAGTACAACTCGCCCAAAGCAGCAGCGTTTGCATCGTTGGTCATAGCGATAGCCTTGATTGCGGGGAAGCGTTTTTTGAGGAGTTTTACAACCTCGCAACGGTTCTGCTTCTCAAACTCGCCCATCGTCTCTTTGGAGGGTTTATTACGGTCTTTCCAAGTGAGGTTAGCGGCGTTGATAATCGCACCTTTATAGTAGTTGGCGTTGGGGGCACCGATACCGATACCGGCCACCTTACCCTCCTCGGGCACCTGAGCGAGCAGACGCTCAATGGCGGCATAGAGAAGCTCCATATACTCATCAAAGAATACGGGGCCATCCTCGTTGGTGGAACGCTGGGTGTGGAAATCGGTACGGGCAAGGCAGTTACCATCGCGGTCAATCAAGCCGAGAACGGTGTTGGTTCCGCCCACATCAATGCCAATTGTGAATTGCTTTTTCATAGTTTTAGTAGATTGTTTATGGTTATAAATTGTTGTTTTCGCATTTTCCAATCTCAAAAATACCTTTTTTTATTCAAATCACAAAGGAAAATAGCTATATTTGCACAAATTTGGTACCGAATACGCAAATATCTACTCCCGATATGTACACATTGACCGAACTACAAAAAAGCGTGGCTCAGTATATGGAGAGCCTCAACATCAGTGGAAATCCCCAAACACTCTACGAGCCCATTGCCTATTCGCTCGCAGCCGGAGGCAAACGTCTGCGCCCGATGCTGACGGTGCTCTCGTGCAACATCTTCTCCGACAACGCACTCTCGGCACTCCCCGCAGCAGCCGCTTTGGAGGTATTCCACACCTTCACCCTACTCCACGATGACGTGATGGACAATGCCATCATCAGGCGTGGCAAGCCCTCGGTCTATGGTAAGTGGGGCACCAATGCCGCGCTTCTCTCGGGCGACGCAATGATGATTTACTCCTACAAACTGCTCCAACAAACCCCCGTGGAGTATCTGCCTGCCGTTTTGGGCTGTTTCAACTATACGGCAATGACCGTCTGTGAGGGACAGCAGGTCGATATGGAGTTCGAGAGCCGCACCGATGTAACTATGGAGGAGTATATGGGTATGATTGACAAAAAGACCGCAGCCCTATTGGCGGGTGCCACGATGATTGGTGCCATTCAGGGTGGTGCCGACACCCAGAGTCGTCAGCACCTCTTCGCATTTGCCACCTCTCTCGGTTTGGCCTTTCAGCTGCAAGACGACCTGCTGGATGCCTACGGCACCGAGGAGCAACTCGGCAAACCCATCGGTGGCGACATCTTGGAGGGCAAGAAGAGCTACCTGATGCTCACCGCCTTTGCCAAAGCCGATGCTGCTACCAACAAAAAGCTCCACGCACTATTGAAAGACGACAACATCGCCCCCGAGGAGAAAATAGCCCAAGTTCTCGACATCTACAACCGCCTGAATGTTAAGGACATTGCCGAGAAGGAGATAAACTTCCACTTCTCGAAGGCAATGGAGGCACTCGATAGTCTTGAAGCCCCCGAGGAGCGCATCGCGCCTATGAGGGAGCTGGCGCAAAGCCTTTTGGGACGTAAAAAATAGAACACAGCGAATGAAACGTAGCGATATAGAAATTATGGCACCTTGCGGGTGCTACGAAGCACTCCACGCAGCAATTGCAGCAGGTGCCGACTCGGTATATTTTGGTGTCGGACAGCTCAATATGCGCTCGGCCTCTGCCGCCAACTTCACACTCGACGACTTGGCAAAAATTGTGGATATTGCACATCAGAACGGCAAGAAAGCCTATCTGACGGTCAATACGGTAGTCTATGAGGGTGAAATTGAGGCCCTGCACGCACTACTTGATAGGGCTGCCGAGGAGAAGGTCGATGCGGTAATCGTGAGCGACCAAGCGGCTATTCTCTACGCCCGCTCGAAGGGTTTGGAGGTGCACATCTCCACCCAGCTCTCCATCTCCAACAGCGAAACGGTGAGGTTCTACTCCCAATGGGCCGACACGGTAGTTCTCGCACGCGAGTTGTCGTTGGAGCAGGTAAGGGGTGTCTATGATAAGATTGAGCGTGAGAACATCTGCGGCCCAAGTGGCGAGAAGGTGAAGATAGAGATGTTCGCCCACGGTGCTTTGTGTATGAGTGTCAGTGGCAAGTGCTACCTCTCGCTCCACGCCACGGGATGTTCGGCCAACAGGGGTGCTTGTCGCCAGATTTGCCGCCACGCCTACAAACTTGTGGATAGGGATACGGGTGAAGAGCTCCACGCAGAGGGCACCTACCTCCTATCACCCAAAGACCTCTGCACCATCGACTTTTTGGATAGGTTTGTGGATGCAGGTGTGAGGGTGCTCAAAATTGAGGGCAGGGCTCGCCCCGCGGAGTATGTCAAGAGGGTTGTGGAGTGCTACGATAGGGCTTTGCGTGCCATCGAGCACGGCTCCTTCACCCCTGAGAGGATTGCCAAGTGGAAAGATGAACTCTCCACCGTCTTCAATCGCGGCTTCTGGGGTGGCTACTATCTCAACCAGCCCGTTGTGGAGCTGAGTCAGAACTACGGTTCCTCGGCCACTGTCAAAAAGGTCTATGTGGGCAAGGTGACCAATGTATTCAAGAAGATTAAGGTTGCCGAGGTGCTGATTGAGGCCTCGCCTCTGGAACTCGGCACGAAGATACTCATCTCGGGCGAAACGACGGGAGCTGTGGAGTTTAAGCCCGACCAGATTTGGGTGGATGAACGCCCCGCGGAGGTTGCTTTGCAAGGCAAAAAGTGCTCCATCAAACTCCCCCAACCCGTACATCGCGGAGATAGACTCTACAAATACATCGAAGCCAAATAGTGCTTCGATGTATTTTTTTGTCTAACGCCTAAGGTCTAACGTCGCAAATGCGAGTAAGCGAGGGCAGAGGCTGCTTGCAGACTATGCCGAGCGTGAGCATTTTAGAGCAGACGCAGTCTGGTCAAAGGTCGCGGGCTCGGCAAATTCATTTTGCCGAGCCCGAAAACTAATAACCCTATAAGGCCTATATTACCTATAAGTCCTATAAGCCCCATTCACCCTATATGCACCAACAAAAAAAGGTCGCATCTCTGCGACCTTGCTCCTCAGCTAGGACTTGAACCTAGGACCCCCTGATTAACAGTCAGGTGCTCTAACCAACTGAGCTACTGAGGAATTTTTCCTTGCTCCACGAGTTATTCCCGTTTTGCGAGTGCAAATATACGGCAAATTTTGATACCTCCAAATAAAAATGCAATATTTTTCATAAAAATTTTCACTCCGAGGAATATTTATCGGTTCGGAGTGTTGCTATCTCAAAGTAAAAGAGTATCTTTGTATGTTATGCGTAGAGTATCCGTATTGTTGGTAGCGTTGGTGTCACACCTTATGGTGTGGGCGCAAGGCTCAGAGGGGCCGACAGAGCAGAGTGCGCTCCTCTTTGACGAGGTTGAGTGGGACTTCGGCACCATCAACGAGGTCGATGGCAAGGTGAGCCACACTTTCCGCTACCGCAACATTTCGGAGGGCTTTGTAACAATCGAGAGGGTATATTCCTCGTGTGGTTGCACCTCGGGTGACTACTCGCGTCGCCCATTGAAAGCGGGGGGAGAGGGTGAGTTTGTGGTCACCTTCGATCCGACAGACCGAGGTGGCAAGGTGGATAAGACGGTGACGCTGACCTACGACAAGGGCAGAGGGCGCACCGAACTACGCATCAAAGGAAGAGTGAAGGCCCGCCCGCGCTCGGTGGAGGATACACATCCATACGAGTTGGGCCGTGGTGTAAGGAGCGATTCGAGCTTCAAGCCCTTTGGTCGCGTGGCGCAGGGTAGCACCAAGAGTATGACGCTTGCCCTTGTGAACACCTCTCGCAGGAGTGTGGAGCTCGGGGTGCAGTGGGAGAGGCAGAGCGGTATGCTCGACATAGAGCTTCCCATTGAGCTCGCCCCCGGGGAGAGTGCGTTGGCGACTCTCACATACAGGCCCTCGGCCCTCGATGAGGAGCATAGCGGATTGGTGATAGATGAGTTCCGAGTGCTGATAGATGGGGAGCCATCCAAGGAGTTGTTTCGCACATCGGCAGTGGTAGAACTGAGTGGAGAGGATATTCCCCAACCTACCAATGGGGGATAGATAGCGATACTAAGTATCGCACAAAAGTTTTTGGTAAAGCTTTTTGCAAAAAGCTTCAAGAAAAAGAAAAAAACACAAAACAAACTAACATAAAAACTACTCAACAAACAGAAGAGTTATGTACGAAATTCTTAAAAAGGTAAAATTGGCGGAGAATATCTACCTGATGGATATTCACGCACCCCGAGTGGCAGCTTCGGCCCACCCCGGACAATTCATCATTCTTCGCTCCACCCCCGAGGGTGAGCGTATCCCCCTGACCATCTCCGACTACGACATTGAGCGTGGCTCGGTACAGATTGTGGTACAAACTTTGGGCGTTTCGACTCTCAAATTGGCAGAATTGGAGGAGGGACAATGCGTTGAGGACTTCGCAGGCCCCCTCGGTCGCCCCTCGGACTTCATCTACGAAAATCTCGACGAACTCAAAGGCAAAAAACTCCTCTTCATTGCAGGTGGCGTGGGTACAGCTCCCGTATATCCTCAGGTTAAGTGGCTCAAAGAGCACGGCGTGGATGCCGATGTAATTATAGGTGCCAAGACCAAGAGCCTCTTGATTCTCACCGACGAGATGAGGGCTGTGGCCGGCAATCTCTACATCGCCACCGACGACGGCTCGGAGGGCTTCCACGGTATGGTTACAGACTGTCTGAAAAAACTCGTGGAGGAGGATGGCAAGAAGTATGATACGGTCATCACCATTGGCCCTATGATTATGATGAAGTTTGTGTCGCTCACAACCAAGGAGCTCGGCATCCCCACCATTGCATCTTTGAACTCGTTGATGGTTGATGGCACGGGTATGTGTGGTGCGTGCAGGGTGAGCGTGGGTGGCAAGACCAAATTCACCTGTGTGGATGGCCCCGAGTTCGATGCCCACGAGGTGGATTTCGACGAGGCTATGCGTCGTAGCGGCCAGTACCGCGACGAGGAGCAGCGTAGGCTCGAAAAGTACAAAGACCACAAATGCCGCGTCGGTCTGGATAAATAAGTAGAACCTTTCAACAAGACAGTAGTAAGATTATGGCAAATATAATTTCGCGTACTCCCGTTAGGGAGCAGGACCCCATCCAGCGTGCCTCCAATTTCGAGGAGGTGTGCTATGGTTTCAATATTGAGGAGGCACAAAGGGAGGCATCGAGGTGCTTGCACTGCCGCAACCCTCGCTGTGTTCAGGCGTGCCCTGTCAGCATCCAGATTCCCAACTTCATCGCTGCTGTGGCGGCCGGTGACTTGCAGCAGGCTGCCGATATCATCTCGGAGGACTCGTTGTTGCCCTCGATTTGTGGTCGCGTGTGCCCACAGGAGAGCCAATGTGAGGGCTCTTGCATCTTGGGTATCAAACACGAGGCTGTGGCTATCGGTAAGTTGGAGCGTTTTGTGGGCGATTGGCAGTTGGAGAATGGCTCGAAAGAGGTTGCAGAGATTGAGCCCAATGGCAAGAAGGTGGCTGTTGTGGGTAGTGGCCCCGCAGGCTTAGCTTGTGCTGCCGACTTGGCAAAATTGGGCTATGAGGTTACCGTATTCGAGGCACTCCACCGCTTGGGTGGCGTGTTGAGCTACGGTATCCCCGAGTTCCGTTTGCCCAAAGAGCGCATCGTAGCAAGGGAGATTGAGAAGGTTGCAAGACTTGGCGTGAAGTTCGAGAAGAACATCATCGTGGGCCGCACCGTAACTATCGACAGCCTCACCGAGGAGGGCTTTTCGGCAGTCTTTGTGGGTTCGGGTGCAGGTCTGCCCAAATTTATGGGTATCCCCGGCGAGAACCTCAATGGCGTATTCTCTGCCAATGAGTTCCTCACCCGCATCAACCTTATGGGTGCATTTGCTCCCGAGGAGAACGATACCCCCGTGCGTAGGGGCAAGAAGGTGGCAGTTGTAGGTGGCGGTAATGTGGCGATGGATGCCGTGAGGTCGGCAAAGCGTCTTGGTGCCGATGCCTACATCATCTACCGTCGCTCGGAGGCCGAACTTCCCGCACGAGTTGAGGAAGTACACCACGCAAAGGAGGAGGGCGTGCAGTTTGCAATGCTCACCAACCCCGTAGCCATCGAGGCCGATGAGAAGGGCTGGGTGAGGGCTCTCAAATGTGTGAAGATGGAGCTTGGCGAGCCCGATGAGAGTGGCCGTCGCTCGCCCGTGGAGGTTGCAGGCTCGGAGTTTGAGCTCGAATGCGACACCGTAATTATGGCACTTGGTACTTCGCCCAACCCCCTGATTGCTTCGACTACCGAGGGCTTGGAGCGTAACCGCAGGGGCTGCCTAGTGGCTACCGAGGAGGGCGCAACTACCCGCGAGGGCGTATTTGCAGGTGGTGATGCTGTGACCGGTGCAGCTACCGTAATCCTTGCGATGGGTGCCGGCCGTAAGGCTGCAAAAGCCATCCACGAATACCTTAAAAACAAATAGGATATGATACTTTCGAATCTGAAAAATAGGGTGGAGCTCGAAAAACTCCACCCACTGATGCCCCGCCTGTTTGAGTTCATCGAGCAGAACGACATCCTCAATATGCCTCTCGGCATCCACGAGATTGAGGGCAAGGAGCTCTTCATCAACAACTGCGCCCCCAGCCTCTTCACCCCCGAGAATGCCCCCATCGAGGTGCATCGCGACTATATCGACGTTCAGGTGCTCTTGGAGGGCGAGGAGACTATGGGTTGGAAACCCATCGAGGAGATTCGCGAGTGGCGTGACGAGTACAACGCAGAGAAGGATGTTCGCTTCTCGGACGAGAGGTGCGAGCACTTCGTGAGGCTCAAAGCGGGCGAGCTCACCGTCTTCTACCCCGAGGATGGACACGCTCCCGCCATTGGCACCGCACCCATCAGGAAGTTTATCGCCAAACTGAAAGTGGTGAAATAATCCGAGTTGTGCGAAGATGGCACAGCCGTTTTGTATGCCCAATTTTCAATAGTATCGTTATATGGATGTTGTAATAACATACGTCAATGGCCTCGACCCCGTGTGGCAGAAGGAGTATGAACACCATACCAATATCCCCATTCTGGAAAAACGCTTCCGAGATTGGGGCACACTGCAATACCTCTTTCGCGGTATAGCGGAGAATATGCCCTTTATCCGCAAGGTGCACCTTGTGGTCTCGGGCGAGAGTCAGGTGCCCGAGTGGGTAAATAGGGATGAGGTCAATGTTGTGCTTCACAAAGATATTATCCCCGCGGAGTTCCTGCCCACCTTCAACTGCAATCCCATTGAGATGTGTCTGCATCGCATTGAGGGGCTGGACGAGGAGTTCCTCTATTTCAACGACGATATGTTCCCGATGAGGCCTTGTGAGCCCACGGATTTCTTCCGCGAGGGACGTGGAGTGATTGGTATGAACTACCACATCGTGGCCCACGATATGTACAAAAAGATTTGTCGCAACTCCGACAGGTTGGCACGCAAGGCTGCAAATAGGTCGCGCAGATGTTGGTTTGTGCGCCCACAGCACATCTGTTCGCCAATGTTGCGTAGCGAGTGCGAGGCGTTGTATGGAATCGTGGAGCCCCAGATTAGGGCTTCGATGACCAAAGTGCGCACGGAGGATAACCTCAACCAATACCTCTACCTCGACTATATGTTCCTGCGAGGCAAGCTCATCCCCGAGCGACTCTCGAAGAAACATTTTTCGCTGGGCGTAGCCACACCTTCCAAGCTACGACTCTTTATTGAGGAGCCCACCAAGAAACTCACCTGTGTGAATGATGTGCAACTCTCCGAGGAACGCTATGTGGAGTTGCGGGCATCGCTATTGGCGGCCTTTGAGAAGAGATTCCCCAAGAAGTCGAAATTTGAGAAATAGAGGTCGGAGGTGTGCCTTATTCCCCATTGCATAGACAAACAACCTTACATTTTCAACCTCACAAAGAGAAAACCTTATGGCCGAAACACACTATATCCTCTCCCTTGTTGTTCCCATCTATGGTGTGGAACGCTACATTGGCGAGTTTGCCGAAGGGGCACTTGCACAGTGGTGCGAGGGAGTTGAATATGTGTTTGTGAACGATGGCACCAAAGACCGCTCGGTGGAGGTGTTGGAGGGGGTGATTGATATGAAATTTGCCCACCTGCGCCCACATATTACCATCGTTCATCAGCAAAATATGGGACTTCCACAGGCTCGTCGCACAGGTTTTCTGCAAGCCAGAGGCGAGTATATCCTCTGTGCCGACTCCGACGATTGGCTCTCGGAGGGGGCTCTTGGCAGGATTGTGGAGGAGATTGGGCGCACGCAGGCCGACCTAATCTACTTCGACCTTGTAAAGGAGTATGGCGACCACCGGAGTGTCAAACGCGAGAGGGATTATACGGCCGATACGAAGGAGCTGTTTATTGAGAACATCTTTGGCTATCGCTCGGCGGGCTACACCGTGACAAAGTGCTTCCGTCGCACACTCTATACCGACAACGACATCCACACACCCCGCCTTTCGATGCACGAGGATATGTGCCTGATGGCCCAAATCATATTCTACGCCCGTAGTATCGTTCATCTGCCCGAGGTGCTCTACCACTACCGTAAGGACAACCCCGACTCGCTGTGTGCGCAGAGTCGCGGGGTGCGCCACT
This sequence comes from Tidjanibacter sp., assembly GCA_045657545.1. Taxonomy (GTDB): domain Bacteria; phylum Bacteroidota; class Bacteroidia; order Bacteroidales; family Rikenellaceae; genus Tidjanibacter. Next base: position 9,339 of record JAZOTH010000020.1, on the reverse strand, counting down.
TGGCCTCCTCGCGCAATATGCTCGACCTGTGCGGTCACTATATGGACCACTTGGAGGGCAGCCCCATAGAGGGGGTATGGGGTGGGCTTGTGTTGCGTGCAGGATGGCACTCAATAATCCACAAGGCCGACCTTTGGAGCGAATTCGAGTGGCTTGCGGAGGCTGTCAGAAAGGCACCCCTAGGGTGTCGCTACCGCACGCCGCTGGTATTCCAGATATTCACAAAGATTTATGTTGCATTTGCAAAACGCAAATAGGTGGGAGGTATGAGTAGAGTTGATTTTCCGATAGACCTCGTCTATATGTGGGTTGATGGCAATGATGCCGAGTGGCAGGCCAAACGCGCTCACTATTCGGGCCAATGCCCCGATAGAAGTCGTGGAGCCGATGCTATCTCCGTTGCTCGTTGGCGTAACAACGACGAGCTACGCTACTCGCTGCGCTCGGTGGAGATGTATGCCCCGTGGGTGAATCACATATATATTATTACGGACAACCAACGCCCCGAGTGGCTGGCCAACCATCAAAAGGTGAGCATTGTTGATCACAGGGAGATATTGCCACCCGAAGCACTGCCCACATTCAACTCGGAGGCTATCGAATCGTGCCTGTATAAGATTGAGGGACTCAGCGAACACTTCATTATCGCCAATGACGACACACTCTTTGCCCAAGAGGTTGAGCCCACGGATTTCTTCCTCTCCGATGGCAGGCCCATTGTGCGATTGATGCATTTCAGCAGACGCAAAGCCCCACGAAAAGGGCACTACCATCGTATGCTTCTGCATATGCAGAATCTTGTTTTTGAGAACTTTGGCCGTATGATACCCTACGCACCCCACCACAATATGGACGGTTGCCTTCGTAGTGCCTATCGCCGTTGTGTGGAGGAGTTCCACCCCGAGGAGTGGTATAAGACCACCCTCCAACGCTTCCGTCAGGAGGGGGATATGCACCGCAGTTTTGTGGGTTTCTATATGATTGCCACGGGGTGTGGTGTGATGCGTAAAGTGGGACGCTATAACCGTATAGGGGGTATTGTGGGCCGCATAAGGGCTTTTATTACCAATAGCTTTGCTTGCGACTCGCGCGTGATATCGGCCAACCTACCCGACTATGAGGAGGTGATGAGGAGGTATAACCCGCTTATGATTTGCGCCAATGATAATGAGCTCTCCACCGATACCGACTGCGCTCGCCTACGCGCCTTCCTCCAACACCGCTATCCACGAAAGTCGAAATTTGAGATATAAACAACCACCACGGGCTCGCAACTTTGCGAGCCCGTGATGGTTTTCTGCGGTCGGCTATTGTTTGCGTGGAACGGAGAGGGGAATATATATAATAGGTGAGGAATTCACTCTCTATGGATGTTGATAGAAAAGCTCCCACAAGATTGAACTGAGGATTTTTGTGGTGATTTATGTGGTGATTTGTGGAGGGATTTTTGTGCCAAAGGAGAGCGAGGCAAGGAGCATAGTCACCTATGTAACGCAGCCGAAATGCAAGCTTTGATGCAAAAGCTCCCACAAGACTGAACGGAGGGGTTTTGTGGTGATTTGTGTGGGTTTTTTGTGGTGATTTGTGTGGGTTTTTTGTGGTGATTTGTGGAGGGATTTTTGTGCCAAAGGAGAGCGAGGCAAGGGGCATAGTCACCTATGTGACGCAGCCGAGATTTGAACTTTGTGCAAAAGCTCCCACAAGACTGAACAGAGGGGTTTTGTGGTGATTTGTGGAGGGATTTTTGTGCCAAAGGAGAGCAAGGCAAGGAGCATAGTCACCTATGTGACGCAGCCGAGATTCGAACTTTGGTGCAAAAATCACCCACAAGGCACCACAAAAAAAGGGGGGGAAGACTCACGTCTACCCCCCTCCATCAGGTTAGGTTAGTTAGGTTAATGAGGTACGGGAAGAATGTCCCGTAAAACATCGCCACAAAAGTATGGTTAATTTTTCGGAAAACAAAATTTTTATCAATTTTTCTCGCCATTTTTTAATAATTAGAAAGTTTTTGCCCTGCATTGATTAAATATTATTAAATATTCTCCAAAAACCCCAATGAGATATTAAAATATTTTAATAATTAGGGCGCCTATTTTCTAATTCAATAATGGTTATAGCCTCCCCAAATTGGGCTCGATATGTGGCGGGCGTAACACCGAAGTGGTTGTGGAAAAGACGGATAAAATGGGAGGGCGAGGAGAAACCGCACTCATAGGCAATGGTTTTGATTTGGGCATCGGTGGTCAGCAACAACGAGCGGGCCCAAGAGAGCCTTTCGCGCACCAACCAACGGTGGGGCGGAATGCCATAGAGCTGCTTGAAGTGTGCTTTGAACTTCGAAAGGCTCATATTACACCCCGATGCGAGGGCGGAGAGGGTTTGGTTGCGACAGATATTTTGGCAGATGTAGTGTTCAAAATCGGTGCGCGAGGGTGCCCATAAGGGAAGAATAATGGTGTGGGCAGTAGTGCCAAGGTGTAGAGGTGTAATCTTTTTCATAACAACACAAAGATACCGCCCTCCAACAAAAGGCACCCAACCCAAACAAAAGGCTTGTTGCAAGATTACCAACACCCCTCAATCGGAGCGCACACAATAAAAGAAAATGCTTGAAAAGAGAGGTTAGAATCCGAATTGTGGGAGCAGAGCAGCCACAAGGGTGAGAAGTACAATCGTGATATAGATTACAACACCCACCACCCCTTTGCGCCTTACGAGGAAGGTGTGGATAAGAGGCACAGAGGCAAACCCCATAATTGGCACCACAACAACCGCAGGAACGCCAAAGAGGAGTAATAGGATGGAGACAAGGTAGAGCAATGTGAAGTAGATGTGCCCCTTGCGTGCGCGAAGGCGCATAGATGTAAAACCTCCGAGGAAGAGCACAATGCTGGCGAGGGTAAGGAGTACGAGTGTGCCCAAGAGGATGGTTGCCATCACCCCGCCACAACTCTCCACCACGCCCCCAAAGTCGGGCATCGTGAGCAACGAAAGGCCTCTACCCCACTCCTCAATGAGCCACAGCGGACTCTCGCCCGCCACCCAATAGCAAAATGAGGCGGGAAGGAGTGGCAACAGGAGCATAATTACACCCGCAACCATCTCGCGCGGTGAGCGTTGCCAGATGAGCCACTGTATGGGCAGGAGCACCACAACATAGACCATATCGGGCACAAGGAGTGCAGCCATTCCCGTCCAGAAAGCCGCCCTCATAACCTCTCCAAAGCGTTCAGTGCGTTTGAAGCTCATAATCATCAGTTCGGTGGCGTGAATAATCATCAACACCGCGAGCAATAACGCAGGAGAGCCTATGGGAAAGAGCACACCACACACGCAGATGGCAAAGAGCACCATCGGCACAAACGAGCGTATGACCGAGAGCGAGTAGCGACCAATAATGCGAGTGAGCATCAGTGAGCCCACAAGGAGTATGAGCACACCCGCAATCGCGGCCATAACACCTCCACACAAACCATCTATCCACACACCCACAGGTGAGAGCACACCCTCCACACCCTCCGCCCCAAAGGGCGAAGTAAGGGCACGCACAACCTCCCCCGTCACCACCAAAGCGAAGGTGAGAAGTATAACGGGAATGGGTTGCGAGAGTATGTCGGTCTGTTGTCGGCGCATCACGCCACAAATATAATAATTTTGTAGTGGGAAATGTTGCGCAAATTGACTATTTTTGCACCACTATGCTCGAAATATCCTACAAAAAAGAGTGCCTCGAAGCAGGATGCGACGAGGCGGGTAGGGGCTGTTTGGCAGGCCCTGTATTTGCGGCGGCTGTAATCCTCCCGCCCGACTACTATCACCCACTGCTGAACGACTCGAAGCAGATGACCGCACGCGAAAGGCTCGAAGTGCGCGACCACATCATCGCCAATGCCACAGCGTGGGCCGTTGCGGAGGTGAGTGCCGAGGAGATCGACCGAATAAACATCCTCAAAGCCTCCTTCGAGGCGATGCAGAGAGCCGTCGAAAAACTATCGGTGAGGCCCGACCACCTACTCATCGACGGCAACCGCTTCTACCCGAGGCTCGATATTCCCTATCGTTGCGAGGTGAAGGGTGACGCGAGGTTTGCCAACATTGCTGCCGCTTCGGTTCTTGCCAAGACCTTCCGCGATGAGTATATGGCACGCATAGGCGAAGAGTTCCCAATGTATGATTGGGCGAAAAATGCGGGCTACCCCACTAAGGCACACCGACTTGCCATCGCCCAATATGGCCTTTCGCCCCACCACCGACAATCCTTCATCCACGACAAAGACCAACTGTCGCTGTTCTAATAGGACGACAAAACAAAGGCGCAACCCACGGAGGATTGCGCCTTTGTTTTGGACTCTCTATAAGCGTCTTGCGAGTTTTACGACCATCACATCTTTCCACTCCTTGAAGTCGCCTGCGAGGATGTGCTTGCGAGCCTCGCCTACCAACCAGAGGTAGAAGGCCACATTGTGGAGCGAAGCAATTTGTGCCGCCATCATCTCACCCGAGATATTCAGGTGTCGGAGGTAGGCCTTTGAGTATAAGGTATCCACAAAACTTGCACCGTTGGGATCAATGGGTGAGAAGTCATCTTTCCACTTCTCGTTGCGGATGTTGATGATACCCTCCGAGGTGAAGAGCATACCATTGCGACCATTACGGGTGGGCATCACGCAGTCGAACATATCCACACCCCTCTCTATGGCCTCCAAAATATTGATGGGGGTACCCACGCCCATAAGGTAGCGGGGGCGGTCGGTGGGAAGCACAGCATTGACAACCTCAATCATCTCGTACATCACAGGGGCGGGTTCGCCAACTGCCAAACCACCAATAGCATAGCCATCCGCCTCATACTGCTGAACAAACTCCGCAGCCGAGGCCCTCAGGTCGGGGTAGGTGCAACCCTGAACGATGGGGAAGAGCGATTGGTGATAACCATACTTAGGAGCTGTACGCTCATATTGATTAAAACACCTGTCGAGCCACCTCTGAGTCATTTCGAGCGAGCGTTTGGCATAGGTGTAGTCGCTTTTGCCGTCGGGACACTCATCGAAGGCCATCATAATGTCGGCACCAATGGTGCGCTCGGTGTCAATCACATTCTCGGGCGTGAAGATGTGTTTGGAGCCGTCAATGTGGCTCGAAAACCTCACTCCTTCCTCGGTAATTTTCCTCCTTGCCGCGAGCGAAAAGACTTGGAAACCACCACTGTCGGTAAGCATCGGGCGATCCCAAGTGCTGAAACGATGCACACCACCCGCCTTCTCAATGGTCTCCATTCCGGGACGGAGGTAGAGATGGTAGGTGTTGGCGAGGATGATTTGTGCCTTCACATCCTCACGCAGGTCGCGGTGGAAGATACCCTTCACGGAGGCCGCGGTGCCTACGGGCATAAAGATTGGGGTTTCGATGGTGCCGTGGGCGGTCTCAATCAATCCCGCACGGGCTTTGCTTTGGGGGTCGGTATGTTGCAGTGTAAATTTCATAGTGGGGCAAAGGTAAGGATTTTCCAAAAAAATGAGTAACTTTGTCATCTATATTTAGAAGATTAATGAGAGAAGATAGTTTTTTGAACCTTTTTGTGGCGGAGGGTACCGAGCTGTTCAGCCTTATTGGGTTGGCAGTGTTGGTCACCTTGTTTGTGGTGCAACTCTGCTACTACATAGCAGTCTATGGTCGCATTTCGCGCCACAAGAACCCCTCCCCCAGCCCCGAGGCACAAGAGTTGGGGCTGTCGGTCATCATCCCACTCTACGATGCCGACAATGGCTTTCTCCACGAGCGACTGCCACTATTTTTGGCACAGCGACACAAAAACTATGAGGTTGTAGTTGTGAATGTTACGGGTGACCAAGAGGTTGCCGAACAACTCTCCCTTATGCGCATAAAGTATGGCGAGAGGCTCACCACCACACGCCTTGCCGCAGACCCACTGATGCCAATCTCAACCAAGATGGCCCTCAACGTGGGTATCAAGGCTGCGCGCTACGACAACCTATTCTTCACCCTTCCCGACTGCTCACCCCGCACCGAGAGGTGGGCTGAGGTTATGGCTCGCGGATTTGTGGGCCACGATATTGTGCTGGGCTACACCTCCATACTCCCCCGCAAGGGCCTTTTCAGCAAGACCATCAGGTGTGCCAATCAAGCACTCGCCACCCGTTGGCTCTCCTTTGCCGTAAGGCGCAGGACACATCGTGGCGACCTCTCAAACTTGGGATTCACAAAGAAAATATATTTCGGCGCGAGGGGTTTCAACCACCTCAACCTCAATATGGGCGAGGACGACCTCTTTGTTCAGAAGATTGCCACCCGCGAGAACGCTGTGGCTATTATGGGAGGCTCAGCAACGCTCGACAGGAGGGCGTGGGGTGGCTTGGAGTGGTGGCTGCCACGCAGGATGAAACTCTCCTACCCCTTCCACTTCTACCCCGCGAGGGTGAAGTGGGGCACCTCGGTAGAGTTGCTGTCGAGGGCGTTGTTTTTCCTCTGTGCGATTATTTTGGCAGTGATTTTGCCCCTCTATGGTAAGATTCTGGTGGGAGGTTTGGTGGTGCTTCGCTACATCCTTGTGTGGTGGCAGTCAAAGCGCATCTCGCGCAGGCTCTCCGAGCGAGGCTTCCTCTCGGGTTATTGGCTCTACGACTTGGTCGCTCCCATTGTGGAGGCCACAATGGCTGTGTGGCGTAGGTTTGTACCAAAATACAAATGGAGATAGAGAAATACATAATCCTCTCGGATGCACAACTTGTGATGTTGGCTCTGGATGGCGACTCGGTGGCCTTTGAAACACTCTTCAAACGCTACCGTGAGGAGATTTATGCCCTCTGCATCGGCCGCTCGGGGGGTAACAAAGAGGATGCCAATGACTTGGTGCAAGAGACCTTTGTGAAGGTCTATATAAACCTCGCCAAATACGACCCGAGATACACCTTCGGACAGTGGATTTACACCATCGCCCGCAACACCTTCATCGACTATGTGCGTCGCCGTAGGGACAACCTCTCCATTGATGCCATAACTTCGCCTTCGGTGGCCCCCACCTCCGACGAGGAGCCCGACAGACGCATCATAAACGAACAACACGGGGTGCAGATTGAGCGTTGTATGGCCTCTCTGCCCGAGAAGTATCGCCAGATGGCGGAGATGAGATTCCAGAGGGAGCTCTCCTACGAGGAGATTGCCGAGCAGGTGGGCCTCCCCATCGGCACCGTAAAGACACAGATACACCGCGCGAGGGAGCGATTGTGCAAACTCATTAGGGAGCAAATTGAAAATTGAAAATGGAAAATGGAAAATTAAGGTGCGCCCGAAGGCGCAGAGTTTGATTTTTCATTCACAGAACATAACAAGAAAGAAAAAAATGGAGAAAAAGAAGACTACTTCCCCCAAGAAGTCACCCAAGAAAAGCGTAAAACGCCCCAATGAGGAGGGTGGTGTTATGCGCGCACTCCTGCGCAATGTCGTATTGGCAGTGAGCCTGCTGATTATCGTGTTGGTGGTAGCCAATATTTTGCTTGGCATCATCACCCGCCACGGACAAAATAAGGATGTGCCCAACTTTGTGGGTGTGACCGTAGAGGAGGCTAACGAATTGGCACACAAAGGACGCTTGGAGGTTATTGTCAATGACTCGCTCTATGTACCCCTCTACCCCGGCGGTGTGATTCTCGAACAACGCCCCTCGGCAGGTAAGGATAAGGTGAAGAGTGGCAGGAAAATCTATGTCACCATCAACGCCTCGCGCCAGAAGTCGGTGGCTGTGCCCTATGTTGCGGGCTTCTCGCTCCGTCAGGCAAAGAGCAACCTGATGACTGCGGGACTCGAAATCGAGAGGCTCGAATATGTGGAGGATTTGGCCAACAACTACGTCATTGCCCAGAGGTTGCACGGCGAGGAGATGAAGCCCGATACGACCATTATGGCCCCCATTGGCTCGAAGGTAACACTCGTGGTGGGTGGCAACCGCGCCATTACGGAGCAGGCTCCCGACCTAACGGGTATGACCTTGCGTCAAGTGAAAAACACCCTTTGGGATATGGGCCTCAATGTTGGTGACGTGGAGTTTGAGGGGGCACTCGATATGGCGGGCCAAAACTCCGCAAGAGTCTACCTCCAATCGCCTCTTCCCGAAACAGAGGTGCGTCAAGGCCGCGCTATTTCCGTAAGACTCAAAGCATTGGAGGAGTAGAAAGAGTATGAAATCACGCGAATTCGACAAACTGACCGCCCCCGACTTCGAGGACAATCTCTCGGGTGAGGGCGAGGAGGGCGAGGAACTCTACGAACACTTCGCCATTGTGGTCGATAGGGGGCAGTCACTTATGCGCATAGACCGCTACCTTGCAACCCATATGGAGGCCTGCTCGCGCAGTCGCATACAGGCGGCGGCCGATTGTGGCAATATCCTTGTGGATGGTAAGGCCGTAAAGTCGAGCTATAAGGTCAAACCCTTGGAGCGCATATCAATTGTTATGCCCTATCCCAAGCGCGACACGACACTCATTCCCCAAGACATCCCCATCGAAATTGTCTATGAAGATGACCAACTGTTGGTTGTCAACAAACGTGCGGGTATGGTTGTCCACCCCGGACACGGCAATTGGGACGGTACGTTGGTCAATGCTCTGGCCTACCACCTGCGCTCTACGGAGCTCTTTCAGGAGGGCAGTGGCGACATCCGCGCGGGATTGGTACACCGCATAGACAAGAATACCTCGGGCCTATTGGTTGTAGCCAAGACCGAGTATGCCCACGCATTTTTGGCCCACCAATTCTTTGAGCACACCATCACACGTCGCTACTTGGCACTCGTGTGGGGCAACTTCGAGGAGGACGAGGGCACCGTTGTGGCACACGTTGGTAGGAGCAAGACCGACCCTATGAATATGGCCGCCTACCCCGATGGTAGCTATGGCAAACACGCTGTTACACACTATAAGGTGTTGCGTCGCTATGGCTATGTTACGCTGATTGAGTGTAGGCTCGAAACGGGCCGTACCCACCAGATTCGTGTCCATATGCAACACCTCGGCCACCCACTCTTCAACGATGAGAGGTATGGTGGCGATAGGATTTTGAAGGGTACGACTTTCAGTAAATATAAGCAGTTTGTGGAGAATTGCTTCGACCTGATGCCCCGCCACGCGCTCCACGCGCGCTGCCTCGGCTTCATCCACCCCACCACCAAACAGGAGCTCTATCTCGATTCGGAACTCCCCGAGGACTTCCGCGCAGTGCTGGACAAGTGGGACAACTACTCAAAGATTGAGGATTGACGGAACCCCCGCGACGTTTGACCAGACTACGTCTGTTCTAAAATGCTCTCGCTCGGCATAG
>JAZOTH010000019.1:0-70232 GCA_045657545.1 Tidjanibacter sp. | reverse complement strand
GGTGTTTCCTGCCAAAGCCCTTGCCTTTTTGGTCTGGATGTTTGCTGCCTGCATATCCAATACCACCTCATCCATAATGGAGAAGAAGTTACTTAAACGAATCTCTAATATCATTTTAATCCTCGCTTTTACAATTCTTTTGCAAATATAGCAATTAAAATGCTAAAAATATCATTTTTCGAAGATTTTTTTAATGAATACATCCTTCATGTCCCAACTTTCTTTGCAAAGTCTGCAAAAGTCGGGGTTGTATTTGTATAAAAGGTTATTATTTTTGAGTCTGAAATTTTACTTACAATCCGCCAAATCTCGATTTTTTAAGGCGATTTGGCGGATTATAATAGATTTGCTAGGCAAATTGTTATTCAAAGGTTGATGGTGAGTTCGGCTAATTTAGGGCATATGATTCCGCAGAAAGTCGTAACCTTTTTTGAGAATTTGAAAAGTTGGTCACACACTTCTCTCTTCGTTTGGGATTGGAATTGTCGGGCGAGGAGAATTGCATCGGATTGCGCCCGATTTTATCGGATTGCAAAGTGCGTAACCCGCAGAATTTGGCTGGATCTGTGCCCAAAACCCCGACATCGGCTAACATCTTGACACAGAAAAAGGAGCAGAAATCTCTGCTCCTCGAACTTGTGATCCCGTTGGGGCTCGAACCCAAGACCTACAGCTTAGAAGGCTGTTGCTCTATCCAACTGAGCTACGGAACCAATTGCTTTTGCGGGGCAAAAGTACAATTTTTTTCTCTTCTGCGCAAACTATTTTTCCACACCCGAGCGAAAACCATCATTTGACACCCATTTTTTGTCCCATCCAACACAACCACCCGACTAACAAATTCACTCTTTGATTCTTCCGAATCGCACCCGCAAACGCCACTATTTTTCAATGAAAAATGGGCGGGCAGAATATGGTTTAGGGCACAAGGTTTGCAATCCATAGAGGTGTACTTAATAGTTAAACAATTAAACTCTATGGATTATGAAACGGATTGTATTACTGTTGGTTGGCTCTTTGCTGACTTGTTGGGCGGCGGAGGCCCAACTCTTGGGATTCGGTGCTCGCTTGGGCATCGGTACGGGCTCTTACGAGTTCGACTCTATACCCATCGAAGGGGGGACTCTCGAATCGGTGGGCGATAGGGTTGGTGGTTATCAGGCGGCAATCTTTATGCGCCTCTCCATTCCCACATTCATCTTCATACAGCCCGAGTTGCAGCTCTCCCAGCGCGACTACGCCTTTGGCATAAAGTACCCTGCGGAGGCCAAAAAGTATGAAAATGTGCGCACCTATCGTCTGGATGTGCCTCTGTTGTTGGGCTTCAAGTTTGGGGCTGTGAGAGTCTTTGGCGGGCCTGTGTGGCGTTTGGGGTCGAGGCAATACACCCGAGGAGGGGATATTCCGCTCGATGTGACCTTCAACGACAACGATATTGCCACTGTTGGTGGTGCTGCGGTGGAGTTCGACGGGATTTTTATGGAGCTTCGCTATACGGGCTATCTCGAAGAGACCTCTTCGCAGGTGAGGGTGGCCGGTGAGCGCAAAAGGGTGGCCGTCAAACACGATGGCACGGTGCAGGTGAACTTTGGTATCCTATTCTGATGGGATACCAAAGGTCTTTCGGCCGCGCAGTATTCGCGCCCATATACAATTAAAATAGGGGTGCAAGCAGTCGAGCGAGGGGCTCCATCAGTTTGCTCAGGTGTGAGCGATTCTGCCACTTCTCGGGAGTCATTTGTTCGGAATCCTCCAAATCTTTCAGGAAGTCGTCACGCAGTGAGCAGGTCACAGAGTTGTCGTAGATGAGAGCTTGCACCTCGAAGTCGTCATTGAAACTGCGGTAGTCGAGGTTGGCGGAGCCGATGGTGCAGAGTTCGTCATCAATGGCGATAAATTTGGAGTGGTTGAAGCCTTTGCGGTAGAGATAGACCTTCACTCCCGCCTCCATAAGCGCATCTATGTAGGAGTAGCCCGCCCACGCAACAATCACATTGTCGCCCTTGATGGGTATCATAATGCGCACATCCACTCCGCTCAGAGCCGCAATCTGCAACGCCGTGAGAATTGCATTGTCGGGCATAAGGTAGGGGGTGGAGATGTAGATATAGCGTCGGGCTTGACCGATGGCGGCAAAATAGGAGTGTTTGATGGATGCATAGGGGGAGTCGGGGCCCGAGGTTGCAATCTGCATAGGGCAGACGTTCTCCACACTCGTTGAGGGGAAGTATTGTGTCTGGTCGAGAGTTATACCATCGGTTACGAAGGCCCAATCGGCCACAAAGACGGTCTGCAACATTGCCACTGCCTCACCCTCGATGCGGATGTGGGTGTCGCGCCAGATGCCGCTCCTGACACCATCCACATAGCGGTCGGCAATGTTCATACCTCCCGTGTAGCCCACCTCGCCATCCACCACCACGATTTTACGATGGTTGCGATAGTTGGCAAGGCTCGAAAAGCGGGTGAAGAATACGGGCATAAAGCTCCTCACCTCAATGCCGGCCTCGCGCATACGCTTGATGTCTTTGCTCCAAAGCACCCTGCCGCCCACGCTGTCGTAGATAACTCTCACCTCGACACCGTTTGCAGCCCTCTCTTTCAAGACCTCAAACATCTGCTCGAAGAGCTTGCCACTCTCGATTCCGAAAAATTCGATGTGGATAAAACTCTTGGCGCGGGCCATATCGCCAAACATACGGGGAAAACAGTTTTCACCATTGTTGAGGATTTCCACCCTGTTGTGGAGAGTTAGTGCCGCGTGGGAGTTGTTGAGCATAAGTCGTATGAGGCTCTTGTCGGGGTCGGCGAGGTCGTCACACTTGGGCAGCTCGCGTAGCTGGTCACCACAAATCTTGCCTATGAGTTCGTTGTCGAAGAGCTCCTTTTGCATAAAGATTCGCCCTTTGCGGTGGTTGCGACCAAACATAAAGAAGAGGATGACGCCACCGATGGGGAAGAGTGTGATGAGCATAATCCACGCCAGGGTCTTGACCGGCTCTCTGCGGTCGGCAATCACCGAGAGTACCACCACAACCACAAAAGCGGTGTAGGTGAACGATAGTATCGTCCATAGGTCGGTAAAACCAAATGCTCCGTTAATCAACAACATAACTCACACGTTTTGTATTTGTCCGACAAATTTAGCACAAATTTTGTTTATTTGAAAAAGATGGTTACCTTTGTCACAGAATTAGGGCAAATGTGCAAAAAAAGTGTTGGGTTTCGACCTCTGTGGGTCGGAATTCATATTTTTTTCGCGCCAATCCAAAGGGAATAAATTTACAAAATAATAACTAAAACAACTTAATTTTTATTATGGCAAACGAAACAATTGTTCTGACCAAAGAGGGTTACAACAAAATGAGAGCCGAATTGGACCAGTTGCGTATTGTTGAGCGACCCAAAGCAGCAGATGCTATTGCCGAGGCACGCGACAAAGGTGACCTGTCGGAGAATGCCGAGTACGACGCAGCAAAAGAGGCTCAGCGCAACCTCGAAGAGAAAATTATGCGTATGGAGATGACTCTCGCCAACGCACGAATCATAGATGAGTCGCACCTCGACTTGAACAAGGTGCAGATTCTCAACAAGGTACGCATCCGCAACGTGAATACCGGCTCCGAGATGGAGTACACCCTTGTGGGTGACCACGAGGCCAACCTTGCCGAGGGCAAACTCTCGGTTGAAACCCCTATCGGCCACGCACTCCTCGGCCACAAGAAGGGCGACAAAGTGGAGGTTACCGTTCCCGTTGGTGTGATGGAGTTCGAAATCTTGAACATCTCCATCTAAACGGCTTGTTGCGATACCGCAAAACAAAAACTCGACAAATTTTTGTCGAGTTTTTTGTTTTTATAACGCACTGATATTCAGTCTTGTAATTGGTGGGTGCAAAAAAATATCAAAAAAATTTCACTCCCCGTGCAACGTTTTGCCACTCTTTTGCATCTATATGGTAAGGAGGTCGCCTTTCTCTCCCTTCGGCGGCCCGCCTACCAACTTCAAAATAGGATGTTTGCGATGTGTGGCGCAGCATCAAAAAAAGAGTACGTTTTGTCTTAAACGTACTCTTTTTCTTTTCTTACTCAATGGTGGTTGCGGATTCTGCAAGCCCACCAACGATTATTTCTCCTCTTTTGGGAACTTAACCGAGTAGATGAGGTGTTCCAAGCCGCGCACCAAATCTCTCTGTCCGTGCTTGGGTGAGAAGACATAGCAGTCGATGCAGACTACACGATTGGTCTTTGTGTCGAGGGTGCTCCACGAGAGCATAGGGCCACCCATAAAGTCGCCACCCTCCAAATCCCAGAAGCCACGCATTTCGGCCCAGAAACGGCCGTCAATACGTTTGTAGGTCACCTCGGGCTCATACTCCTCCACGGTGGTCATCCACGACTTGCCGGAGGGGCCGGGGATGTTCTTCACGAAGTTGTTGCGCTGGGCTATGAGGTTTTTGGGCTCGAAGTCGCTCTTGCCTTTGTATGGGTAGGAGTAGATGGCAATGCCTTGTGTAGCTGTGGGATACTCAAAGGAGGTCACCAGCAGGCTGTCGCCACTTGTGCCACGCGAGGTGTAGCCTCGGGGTAGGTCGATGGAGAAGCCGAACATATCGCGGATTTTATCGACCATCACACCCTCTTTGTGCTTGCGGTTCATTTTGAGGGCACGCTCCCTCTCGGAGAGTTCATAGATGGAAATGAGCTCCTCCTTGTTTCCCCACAGATACTGCACCAATGCGTCGTCGTTGGGTGCGGTGAGCATCACGAGCATCTGCCCGTCGGCGTAGGGGCTCTTGTAGTCCTGGAACTGCACCTCCTCGACGGTGGGGTCGATGCGAATATAGAGCACATTGCGGTGAACTTTTATGAATCCCTCAAATGCCGAGGGGATAACTCTCATAAGGTCGAGGCGAGGCTCCACCTCATTGAGCCCCGAAACAGGGGAGGAGAATATCTCTTTGAGGGTTTCGCCCACTGCGCCCTCCCATTGGGGCTGGGGGACAACGGCTATGAGTTCATAAGGAGCACCACCTGCACTCTGCTGTGCGGTGCCCACGGTGGCGGAGTCACAACCCACAAAGAGGGTTGCCACGAGTGCCAAAAGGGTGATTCCGAATCTCTGTTTCATATCAAATTTGGTCTTTGATGCGTTATTATCTGCAAAGATACAAAAAACTTTATACCTTTGCGGTCGCCACTCGTGGCGAAGCAAATTTTTTTTGAGCAACAATGTATTTCCGTTTTCCGAAATTCATCCGCAAGATGATGCCCGCAATGTTGTGGAAGGTCGATTCGAAGGATAGCATCTATCTCACCTTCGATGATGGCCCCACACCTCGTATTACGGAGCAGATTCTCGACATTCTCGACAACTATGGTGCCAAGGCGACCTTCTTCTGTCTGGGCAACAATGCCGAGTTGTACCCCGACCTGGTGGATGAGATTGTGGCTCGCGGACACGCCATCGGCAACCACTCCTATAACCACACGCGCGGATGGCTCACCACCACCGAAAACTATATGGCGAGTGCCTACAAGGCGGGACAATTCCTGCCCCACACCCGCCTCTTCCGCCCGCCCTATGGCCGCATCGCGTGGCGCGAGGTTGTGAGGATGCGCTCGCAGGGTTGGAGAGTGGTGATGTGGAACAATATTTCGGAGGACTACGACCATCGAATTTCGCCCCCACGATGCGCCCGAAAGGTGACACGACACATCAAGGCCGGCAACATTGTTGTCTTCCACGACTCGGTCAAAGCATCCAAAAATATGCTCTTTGCACTCCCCAAAGTCCTCGAAGCAATCCAAAAACGAGGGCTGAAATGTGAGATTCTTACCCCTGATTTGTAAAATTCCGAACAAAAATTACTACATTTGTCGCTTGGAGCGACACGGAAACCCAAAAACGTGAAGAAATTCTAAATTAACAAAACAATATTTTACACTATGGCAACAGCATCAGACATCAAAATTGGTATGTGCATTGATATGGATAACAAGACCTTCCTTGTTGTCGATTTCCAGCACGTTAAACCCGGTAAAGGCCCTGCTTTTATCCGCACCAAACTCAAAAACCTCGAAAATGGTCGCGTACTCGACAAAACCTACTCGTCGGTAGGTGAGCGTATTGAGCCCGTGCGCGTGGAGCGTCGTCCCTACCAATTCACCTACGAGGATGACCTCGGTATCCACCTTATGCATATGGAGACCTTCGAGGAGATCACCATTCCTCGCGATTTGATTGAGAACTCCGACCTTATGGTTGATGGTCAGGTTTTGGAGGTTATGTTCCACACCGAGAAGGAGCAGGCTCTCACCGCAGAGTTGCCCCCCATCATCGATATGGAGGTTACCTACACCGAGCCTGGTGTGCGTGGCGATACCGCTTCGACCAACTCGCTCAAACCCGCAACCGTGAACACCGGTGCAACCGTTAAGGTTCCCTTGTTCATCAATACCGGTGACAAGATTCGTGTGGATACTCGTACCCGTGAGTATTACGAGCGCATCAAGTAAAAAACGCATATAATCGGCGATTTTGTCGTTGCACTGCGATAAATCCCCTCCTCATTTGCGATGAGCAAACTGCGGAGGGGATTTTCTTGTGCGCCTAAAACTCGCTCAATTCTATGCGTTTTTAATTTCTGTCGCGACTTTCGGTTGCACCACCCTCACAAAAGTGCCGTTCCGGCACCTCATTTGCGTCAGCAAACTGCGGAGGGGATTTTCTTGTGCGCCTAAAACTCGCTCGATTCTATGCGTTTTTTTGTCCAATGTCTAACGTCAAACGTCCAACGTCGCGGGCGCAATGCGCCCGAAAATATATAGGCCCTATAAGACCTATAAGTCCTATTATAAAAAAGTTCGCTGGTATCTTTTTTAATACCCGCGCCCAGTGGGCGCACCATAATTCTCAATTCTCAATTTTCAATTTTCAATTCTAATAGGTATCTTTGTGGAAACGAAACCGAAGTAACTATGGCAGAGAACGATTGGAAAGCGCGTTTGGGTGTGGTCTTTTCGACCAATCCCGACTTCAACTATACCACCACCGAGGAGGAGAGCGTCGAAACTCTCCCTCCTGCCAAGCAGAACCTGCGCGTGTGGCTCGACAGGAACCATCGTGGGGGTAAAACCGTAACTCTCGTGAAGGGTTTTGTGGGCTCCGAGGAGGACCTGAAAGAGTTGGCAAAGGAGCTCAAAAACCGCTGTGGCGTGGGTGGCTCGGCAAAGGATGGCGAGATAATTATTCAGGGTGCCCACCGCGAGAGGGTGTTGGAAATTCTCCTCTCGAAGGGCTACCGAGCAAAGGCGGCAGGTGCATAAATGAGAGGGGTTAAGAGCATAATAATCACACTTTTATCGCTTTTTGTTGGGGTGCCTGTTTTTGCGCAGTTTCACTCCAATGGGGTGAGCCCTGCGAGTATCCGTTGGCGCACCACTGAGGGTGAGAGCGTGAGGATTGTAGCCCCCGACTATGCTGAGGGTGTGGCCCATCGTGTGCTCTTTATGATGGACTCTCTAACAAACACCATAGGCTATGGTTTGGGCAAGGATGGCGGGGCGGTGCGCCCGCTGTCGATGCCCGTTGTGCTCCACACCGAGAATAGTGCCTCCAACGGCATTTCGATTATGGCTCCACGTCGCATAGAGATGTGTGCAATGCCCGCAACGGATAGTTACTCAACCCCTTGGCTACGACAACTCTCCGTTCACGAATATCGCCACGCGGCTCAATATGGTGCCCTCTTTGGTGGCTCGGCTCGCTGGCTCTACTACCTGCTGGGCGAGCAGTCGCTCTTGGCCCTCACGGGCGTTATGCCCTTCTGGTGGTTGGAGGGTGACGCGGTGGATGCCGAGACGCAGGCGAGCCTCTTTGGCAGGGCTCTGCAACCCTCCTTTACGATGCACTACCGTGCGGTTGGCCGGCGTATTTTGGAGGGAGATAATCCCGACAAATGGTTTGCTGGTTCCTATAACGAATACATCCCCTCACACTACAATCTCGGCTACCAGATGGTTACCACGGCAAACACCTCGGCGGGGCGTTATGCGTGGGGCGAGGTGATGGACTACGCCTCGCGTAAATGGTTTACTATCACCCCATTTGAGTGGGCGATGCGCGACTTTTGGGGCTACACCACAGAGGGACTTTTCACCAAGACTTTCGAGCGACTCAACGACCATTGGGAGAGTCTGTCAATAAGGAATGATAGTGCTACAAAGGTGGCCTATAAGCACCCATCAGAAACCCCTTATATCCAGACAAAATACCCCTTGTGGATTGATTCCGATAGGGTGGTGGTTGTGGAGAGCTCGTTTGATGAGCCTACGGCACTCGTGGAGGTTGATGTGAGGAGTGGCAAGAGGAGAATCCTTCACCATATTGGCCACCTCAACACTCGCCCTGCGAGGATTGGCGACTACCTCTATTGGACCGAAATGCAGCAACTCTCCTCGTTTGCACAACAGATGAGCTCAGTTATGTGTCGTGCCCGCGTGGATGGCCGAGGGGGAGTGCAGAGGGTGCTCGATGAGGATGTCTATGCCCTCTATCCTGTGGAGTTTGGCGGAGGGCTGGCCTATGTGCGCTACAACTTCGAGGGTACCTATTCGGTGGTCTGCAAGGATGGCGAGATGACTCTTCCCGAGGGTATGGAGTGCCACGGTTTGGCCGCTGTGGGCGACGAACTTTTCTTGATAACAACGGGTGATTCGGGTATGGCAATTTGGGGTGTGCACCCCTCGGATTGGTCGAGTAGGGTTGTGAAACCCGCCTCGCGTGTGACCATCTCCGACTTGGTTGGCTCAGACGATAACCGCCTCTATTTCGGCTCGATAGCCTCGGGCTACGATGAGATACACTCAATTGATTTGCTCACGGGCGAGGAGCAGCAGATTACCACTTCGCGCTACGGCTCATTCTATGGCGCACCCTCTGCGGATGGGGCGCAGTTGGCTCTTGCGGTCTATGACCAACAGGGCTACCATCTTGCCACCGCGCCCATAGTTGTGGGGGAGATTGTGGAGAATCGTACTCTTCCTGCCAATGTGGTCAATCCCAATGTGTTCCGTTGGGAGGATGTGGTGTGTGTAGATACCATTCGATATGGCGCACGCGAGATGCTGGATATGAGGGATAACCACCCCTCCGAGCCATTTAGCAGGGCGAAAAATGCGCTAAATATCCACTCGTGGGCCCCCATTTACTACCGCCCCGAACAACTGATGAGTGGCAATTTGGGCGATGTCCGATTTGGTGTTACGGCGGTGTCGCAGAGCCTCCTTTCGGATGCGGTTTCGAGCCTTGGTGTCTATGTTCTGCCGAGCGGCAATGTGGGGACAAATCTCAATGTGAAATATCTCGGCTGGGTGCCGAAATTGGAATTCAACGCCCACCTTTCAACCTCTCCTACGGGTGTCTATGAGCCCAAAGGAATCTATATGAAGGAGGGAGATTACTACGCCTCATACGACCACACCGAGGAGGTTGTACGCCCCGAAGCGGCAACTGCTTCGTGGTCAATGTATGGTAGGGTGTATCTTCCTATGATTCTCTCCCACAGCTGGATAACCTCGGTGCTCACCCCATCGGTGGAACTCTCCCACGCCAACAACCTGCTCTATTCGCCCCTTACGGGTAACTACCACAAAGGACACACTGCTGTGGGTGCAACACTCCAATGGAACTCCTATACCCGCACCGCCTACCGCAACCTGAATCCACGTTGGGGATTGGCTCTGATTGGAGGTGTCGGTCGCTCGTTGGTGGGCTTCGAAACACCCACCACTTGGGCCCTCTTTGCTCGTGCCTATACCCCCGCATTTGGCGCCAATGATGGCTTTACATTGAAGGCCTCGTGGCAGGATATTGCGGGCGAGGGCCCATTGAATTATGCCCTCGATTTTGGGTGGTTGCAGCCTCGCGGTGTGCGCTCAACCATCTATCCCGACGATATGATAGGGGGCTCGGTGCAGTACGACACCCCGCTCTGCTATCCCGATTGGGGTGTGAAGGGGCTGGTGAGCATAAAACGCCTACGCTTGGGGCTCTTTGTTGATTCGCTTTGGGGTAGGGTGCCCACTGCCGAGGGAGAGCCTCGCAGGTGGGAGGATGCCACCACCTTTGGTGCCGATCTATGGATAGATACCTCGTGGCTACGCCTTCCCGAACAGGGCGATGTTACTTTCCGTGTGGGCTGCTACTTCGACCGAAAGGTACTTTTGAAACCTACAATCACAGGTGGCGTGGCCCTGAATCTCTGAAAAATCGTATTTTTTTGTTTGTTTTTTGTCGCAAATGTGTATATTTGTGATTCGTATACCTATGTATAAAAGGAGGAAAAATTAAAAAAATGAAGAGATATAGCGAGCTGTCGAAGGCAAAAAAAGTTACCCTTTGGTTTTGGACAATAGTTCTTATCCCCACCCTTGTAGTTATCGCCCTGCTGTTGGCTACCAATGCAGGAGTGTTTGGCAAACTTCCCTCGTTTGAGGAGTTGGAGAATCCCAAGAGCAACCTCGCAACCGAAATCTACTCCGAGGATGGCGTTCTGCTTGGCTCCTACTATGTACAGAACCGCTCCTATGTTGATTACGAAGAGCTCTCGCCTGCACTCGTTGCGGCCCTCATCTCCACCGAGGATGAGAGGTTCCACTCCCACTCCGGTATAGACTTCATCTCGCTTGCCCGTGTGGGTGTCAAGACCATTGCTCTGGGTGACAAAGGTCAGGGTGGTGGCTCTACAATTACTCAGCAGCTCGCCAAAAACCTCTTCCCCCGCGATACGACACACTACTCTTCGAAGCTGGCCCGTACCGGTAGGTTGGTTGTTGCCAAGTTTAAGGAGTGGATAACCGCCGTTAAACTCGAACACAACTACACCAAAAACGAGATTGTGGCGATGTACTTCAATACCGTATTCTTCGGCTCCAATGCCTACGGTATCAAGGCGGCTGCCAAGACCTTCTTCGGTAAGGAGCCTCACGAGATAAATGTGCAGGAGGCGGCGATGTTGGTGGGCGTGGTGAATGCCCCCACCCGTTACAGCCCCGTGAGGAATCCCAAGAACTCCCTCGCACGACGCAATACGGTTATGACCCGTATGGAGGCGAGTGGCTACCTCTCCAAGGCGCAACTCGACTCACTCTCCGCGCTCCCCATCGAGCTCAATTTCTCCTCCTCTTCGCACAATGAGGGTTTGGCAACCTATTTCCGCGAGATGATTCGCGTGACTATGACCTCGCCAAAGCCCACTCGCAATATGTACTACACCAAGTACGACTACGAAAAAGAGGTAGAGAGGTGGGAGAATAACCCCCTGTATGGCTGGTGCTTGAAGAATCAGAAGGCCGACGGTACCACCTACAATATCTATCGCGATGGCTTGAAAATCTACACCACACTCAACTCCACAATGCAACGCTATGCCGAGGAGGCTGTGCAGAAACAGCTCTCACAGCAGATTCAGCCGGCAATGGATAAGCAGGTGAAGACGACGGGTGTGCTCTTCGATGGCGTGGATAAGGAGGGTGTCGATAAGATTATCGAGCGTGCCGTGCGCTACTCGGACCGCTACCGCGAGATGAGCAACAACGGCCACTCAAAGGCGGAGATTGATGAGGCTTTCCGCACAAAGGTCAAGACCAAAGTCTTTACATTTAGGGGCGAGGTTGATACGCTGATTACCCCTCTGGACTCGATACTCCACCACAAACGCATTATGCGTGCATCGCTGATGGCTATGGATCCCCACAACGGATACGTTAAGGCCTATGTTGGTGGCCCCTCATTCCGATACTTCAAGTACGATATGGCAAAGCAGGGCAAGCGTCAGGTGGGCTCCACCATTAAACCCTTCATCTATACCTTCGCCTTCGACCACCTCGGATACAACCCCTGCACAATGGTGCCCAATCTGCCTGTAACAATCGAAACCTATACGGGTGAGGCTTGGACTCCTAAGGAGGCGGGTACAAAGGTTATCTACGATGGCGAGATGTACCCCTTGCGTTGGGGCTTGGCGCGTAGCCGCAACAACTACTCGGCTTGGATTATGAAGCAGGCCAACCAACCTGCGGCAGTCGCCGACTTTATCCACAATATGGGTATTATGAGCTTTGTAGACCCCGTGAATGCCATCTGTCTGGGTACTCCCGATGTGAGCCTCTTCGAGATGGTGGGAGCCTACTCGACCTTTGCCAATAGGGGCGTGCACACCGAGCCCATCTTTGTCACCCGCATTGAGGATAAACACGGCAATGTGCTGGCGGAGTTCTCGCCCACAAGCACTGTGGCGATTAGCGAACACACCGCCTATACAATGCTCGGAATGTTGCAGACGGTTGTTCAGCGCGGTACGGGTGTTAGGCTCGGCTGGGCGTATGGTATGACCGATGTTGAGGTGGGTGGCAAGACCGGTACCTCGCAGGAGAATAGGGATGCGTGGTTTATGTGCGTGGCCCCCAATCTGGTGGGAGGCGTATGGGTTGGAGGTGAGGATCAGAGTGTCCATCTCTCCGACAAGGGCGAGGGCTCGGTTGTGGCTCTTCCCGTCTATGGCGAGTTCCTGAAAAAGGTTATGGACGATGGCTCGCTGGGTGTCACTCGTGAGGATGCCTTCTATCGCCCTGTGGGTGCGAAGGATTACGATTGTTGGGATGGCTCCATTACGATTGAGGATGTAGAGTCCGAGGAGAATGGCGAGATGTCGGATGTCGAAGTTGTTGAGCCCGAGAAACCTTCCGATGTGATTTTCGAGGAGGGTGATGAGTTCTATTAGAGAACCAAAGAAAACGATTACAAAACTCTCTTTATACTAATCGTTTTGCCCACAACTCTCTTTGTGGGTATTTTTGTGGTTATCCATTGATTTTCCCCGAGGGATGGTAGAGCAATCTGCTGTCCCTTATCTATTTAACCTCTCTCTTTCGGGTTTGTTGTTTGCTCTCTTGTTGTCCAAATGGTTGTTTGGTTCTCTAATAGAGATAGATAATATTAAACAACAAATAATTAGCAACAAATTTTTATGAGAGTGTTTAGCAAGGGATTGATTTCCGCAATCATTCTTTTGGTAGTGATGCTCGTGGCCTGTTCCAAGCCGGAGCCCATTACCGTCTATGGTGTGACTCTCTCCTCCCACGGCGTGGTCTTCGATGCCGAGGGTGGCGAGAAGAGTATCACCGTTACACCTTTCCCCGAAGATGAAGAGTGGCAATTGGAGAAGAGCGACTCAGAGTGGGCTACCATTCAGGCCGAAGAGGGAGCTGTGAGGGTTGTGGCTGTGGCCAATACTACGACCGAGCCACGCAACCACTCATTTACTATTTTGAGCCCCTCGGGTAGGTTTGAGCCCCAAGAGGTTGTCATTTCCCAAGAGGCCGCAACCATCTCCTCGACGACTCTTGCGACCAGCGCACAGGAGAGCTATGAGTTCGACTCCGAGGGTGGCGACTATACCTTCACCGTGGTGTCCGATGCCAATTGGAGTGTCGAGAGTGACTCTTCGTGGCTCACAGTTGAGAGCGATAAGAGTACGGGTAGGGTTACAATGAGTGCAGAGCGCAACTCCACACTCTCGGTTTTGGAGGCTACCGTCACAATCTCGGCCGAAGGTGTGGAGGGTGTTGAGATTGCGGTGTTGCAACAGACTCGCGATAATAACGCCTACTATAAGCTTGTGGGTAAATGGGAGATTACCGCCTCCAAGTGGTTCTACTCGCCCAATGGCTCACTCAACTCGTTGGACTATGCACCCAGCCCTGCCGACTACTACCTCATCTTCTCAATTGAGGAGGGCGTGTATGGCAAGACGCTTGTTATGAAAGATTTTCTCTATCCCGGCACCCACCTCGAAGTGCAGTATGATGGCGAGAGTGGTGGTTTTGTGGTGCCTTTTGGTTGGACAGTTCTCTCCTACGACGTATTCTTGTATATCACTGTTGTGAGCGACCGCCAATTCTCCTATGCATCGTTGGAGGTTAGTGCCACACCCTCGGAGGATGGAGGTATGATAACCTTTGATATGCCCACCGTTTCGGGATTCAACCACGTTGGTTTCGGTCTGTGGACCTACGACGAGAACGACAACAAGGTGGCCCTCGGCTCTACCTATCGCCCCACGATGTTCCCAATGGATGAAATCGTGTTGAGAAAGTATATCGAAGAAGAGTAAAAGATGTTGTGTAGTATGAAAGTTCGCAATATGATATACGCCCTTGCGCTGATGATTGGCGCGGTGGCTTGTACAGAGACTCCCGATGTGGAGATTGTGCCTCCCGTATCGGAGGGTAGGCTCACCTTGGAGGTTACCTCCGAGAGCCCATTATTTGAGTTGGGAGAGGGTGGTGCCGAGGCCAATGTGCTGTTCCGCTCGCGTGGTGGTGAGGTGGTCATTGATGTGCTCACCAACCAATCCTCGTGGAGCTTCGGGGCTGTGGATGCAGAGTGGCTTACCATCTCCTCCGACGACTATTTCCTCACCCTTGTTGCCGACCGCAACACCGGTACCGAGAGCCGCACAGCAACCATCGTGATTCGTACCAATAGGGGTGCGGAGAACGCTTGCGTGGAGGTTAAGGTGACGCAGAATCACGCGGGCGTGCCCGAGATTGCTCTTGCTAGCAATGTGTTGAGGGTGGAGGCCCACACCTCGCTGTGCAACACCGTGGAGGTGGAGAGTAACTTCGATGAGTGGGGCTTTGATGCCACCTGCTCGTGGCTGCTCATTGAGCAGAGCGAGGAGGGACTGGTGCTCACAGCCGATGATAATGTCAATAACGCTCTGCGCGAAACCCAAATTAGAGTATTTGCGGGTGAGGGTAAGGAACAGGTAGAGGATGTGCTCACTGTTCGTCAGGATGGTAACGCATTTGTCATTCTCGCCTCGCACAATGTTGCCACCGATGATGAGGGCGACACCAAGAGCATCAAGATAAATTCCAACCCCGAGTTGGAGTGGGGTGTAACCTCCGATGGTAGCGAGTGGTTCTCGGCCACCAAGGGCGAGGAGAACATCGTTGTGGTAACCATTGAGCCCAATGCTTCGGGCTTGGAGCGAATTGGCACATTCACCATCAATGTGGGTGATGAGAACAACTCGGCAAGTGCGACGGTGAGGGTACACCAGATTGGTTCCGATACGGAGGAACTCATCTATGAGGTGGAGATTACCGAGCCCGACTTCCTGCTTACTGCGGCTCCCGTGCTGACCACCTCCTCGGGTGGCACGATTACGGTCGATTGGGGCGATGGCTCCACAATGGAGACCTTCGAGAGCCGTCGAGGTACCCACCTCTATGCAACCCCCGGTCTTTATACTATCACAATTACGGGTGAGGCCCACCAGCTCGAATTTGGCGATGGCGAGAGCTATGCACCCGAGGTGAAGAATATCATCTCGTGGGGTAAGCTGGGTGTTAAGAATGCGGCCGATATGTGTTTGGGTTGCAACGGCTTGGAGAGTATTCCTAATGATGTTGCAGGTTCCTTTGCGAATGTGAAGTCCTTCTTGGGAGCCTTCTCGCAGTGTACGAGCTTGAAGGAGATACCCTCGGGCTTGTTCCGCTATGCCACTCTGGCCAAGAACTTCGAGGATTGTTTCAGCTATACGGCTTCGATTACCGAGATTCCCGAGGATTTGTTTGCAAATTGCGTAGCTGCCGAGCGTTTCTCGTATGCATTCTATGGCGCAGGTACGGGTATTGTGGAGACCACATCCACACTCCCCAACTTCGAGGAGGTGAAAGGGCTGGTTGAGAAGGGTAGGCTCAAATCTATTCCCGAGGGGTTGTTCCGCAACTGCTCGGCAGTTCAGAAATTCGACTACGTCTTTGGTGCCACCGCCATCGAGAGTATTCCCGAGGGCCTCTTTGCCAATAATGCTACGGCTACAACATTTATGGGTGCCTTCTCGGCTTGCGTGGGGCTTAGCTCCATCCCCGAGGGAGTGATGAAGAGTGCAACGGGCGCAACCGACATCAAGTATATGTTTGCGGGTTGTGATGGTGTGACCGAGATACCCACAGGTATGTTTGTCAACAACTCGGCGGTGACCAACTTGGAGTATATATTCTACAAAACGGGTGTGAAAAAACTCTTGAAGGGTACCTTTGAGGGACTTTCGGGTGCTAAGACTATTGGTGCAGTTTTTCAGGATTGTGTCGCTTTGAGCGAGATTGAGGAGGGTGTGTTCGATGGTCTTACAGCCGCCAAGTCGTTCAAATACTGCTTCTCGGGTTGCAGATCTTTGAAGAGTATCCCCGAGGGCCTTTTCAAGGGCCTCACCACAGCCTATGAGTTCAAATCGACCTTTGAGGCCACCGCTTTGGAGAGCGTGCCTGCGGGACTGTTTGCCGATGCGAAGGACTACTCGATGGCCGACCTTTCGTATGCATTTGCGTGGTGCGACAACCTCACAACGGTGCCGGCCACCCTCTTTGAGAAATTCACCACCGCAAGTAGCTACCTCTTCCAAAATACCTTCTATAAGTCGGCGATTGAGACCATTCCTGCCGGATTGTTTGCCAAGAATGTGAGCGTATCGACCGGCTTTGAGAGCACCTTTGAGGGTTGTACCAAACTGACCACCATTGAGGGCTCCATCTTCCCCGCGACGACCACCGTTTCGGCTTTGGAATACACCTTTGCGGGCTGTACTGCATTAAAGAGCCTCCCCGAGGGATTGTTTGACCCCCTGGCCGGCTCGCAGACCAAATTCACGGCAACATTTGCACAATGTACGGCCCTTACAACCCTCCCCGAGGGATTGTTTGCACAAAATACTTTGGCCAAGAGCTTCACCAATACCTTCAACGGCTGTACCGCTTTGGAGAGCCTTCCTGCCAACCTGATGGGTAGCAAAGAGAAGGTTACATCGGTGAAGGGTATCTTCGAGAACTGCTCGGCTCTGACGGCTATCCCTGCCGACCTCTTCGCAGGGGCTCCCGCCATCACAAGCTTCGAGAATGCCTTTGCGAATTGCTCCTCACTAATGAGTGTTCCTGCGGAGCTCTTTGTGGCCATTGGCACCAAGACTTCGAGCATCACCTTTGCGGGTTGCTTTATGAAGTGCTCGGCCTTGGAGAGTGTTCCCGTGAGCCTCTTCGATACCGTGCGTCGCATCAACTACATTGACGACTGCTTCAATGGTTGCTCCTCGCTCTCGGGCGAGTCGCCCTACACCGTGATTGTTGCGGGCGATGGCTCCGAGCAGAAGGTGCACCTCTATGAGCGCACAAGGGGCACCGACTTCCCCACAGCACCCACCTCTGCTTCGGCTCATACGAGTTGCTTTGCGGGGTGCACGGGACTCTCGGACTACGATAATATACCCACCGATTGGAAATAGTAACCAACGACCAAAAATAAATAGCATCAAGATATGAAACGTATATATGAATCTCTATTCGTACTCTTTTGTGTAGCCTTTGCGGGCTGTGAGCAACTGCCCCCCGATGTGTTGCAGGCTGAGCCCGACTATGCAGATGTGGAACTCTCCTCTGGTGAGGTTGTAATCTCCGAGGAGGGTGGCACGAAGACCATTTTTGTTGCCTCCAACCGCGTGGAGTGGAACATCGAAGAGAAGAGCGATTGGGTGGATGTGAGCATCGAAGGTAATGCCCTCACCCTCTATGTCGAGGAGAATACCTCAATGGAGGGCCGCTTGGCTGTGGTGGATGTTGTTGCGGGCGTGGAGCCCGACGTTGCGAAGGCTCGCTTGAAGGTCTATCAGGCTGGATATGCCACCACCGACATCTCGGCGGAGGGTACGGCCAACTGCTATATTGCCCACACCAATGCCTCCTACCTCTTCGATGCAAGCGTGAAGGGTAACGGCAAGAGAGACGGCAACTCGCGCTACGCGGAGCTCGTGGGCGTGGAGATTGAGGGCGCGGCCTATGCATCGCTTGCGTGGGAGGCTACCTACGATGGCGACAAGACGCGCAGCACGAAGATTATAAATGGCGAGCCTATCTACTCGGCCGAGGAGGGTGCCATCTACTTCACTACGGGCCAGAGCGAGGGTAATGCACTTGTCACTCTGCACAACGCTGCGGGCGATATTGTTTGGAGCTGGCACATCTGGGTGACCAACGACGAGCCTTCGACCTCGCAGGGCAACGGCTTGGAGTGGATGGACCGCAACTTGGGCGCACTGAATAACACCATTGGCGATGTTGCCAACCGCGGTATGCTCTATCAGTGGGGCCGCAAGGAGCCCTTCTTGCCCTCGCCTGCGGAGTATAGGTACGTTCCCGAGCATAAGTACGACGATGAGGGCTACTCACTCGAAACCGAGGAGGAGTACTACGCCTTGGAGGCGGAGATTGTGGCTGCCCGCGAGGTGCTCAATGTGTGCAACGAGCAGGTGGGCAATGGCTTTGCCAAGTGGCAGACGGTGGGCTATGTGGCCCCCGTGGCGTTGGCGGCCCCCGGAAATATTGAGTATGCCATCCAACACCCCACCACGATTCTCGGTTGTAGGGTGGATATTCCCATTGGCGAGTATGTCTTCGATTGGTACCTGCAACAAGATTTGGAGGGCATTGACGGCTACTTGCAACAGTCGGCCTCGAACCTTTGGGGCGACAGCAAAATGTCGGAGGATTATAAGACCATCTTCGATCCCTGCCCTGTGGGCTATGTTGTCCCCCCTGTGGGCGCTTTCACGGAGATACCTGCGGGCTATGCGGCCTCGTCGTTTGCGAGGGGCGAGTGGACCGAATGCGACTACGGCTGGACTTGGACCAAGGGCAATGGCGACTACTTCCCCAGCGCGGGCAACTTGGACGTGTCGGGCTTGATGGGCGAGACGAGCGAGAGGCCTTTGTATTGGACTTCGGAGAGCTTTGGCTCGGGAGCGCAGGGCTTTGGCAAGGCGGCGATGCTGTTTGAGGCCTTCGACGAGCTCTACTACGGCATCTACCCCATTTTGGATCCTGCGGAGGCTGCTTCGTGGTTCTCTTACGGTGCCAAGTGTATGGCTGCATCGGTTAGGTGCGTGAAGGAGAAATAATCACAAACACAAAATAAACCAATAAACAATTAATCAAACAAACTTAAAAAAATGAAAAAAACTTACACACAACCCGCCGTCGATGTTGAGATGGTGATGGTGGAAAACGGCATTGCTGTATCGCAAGGTGCAGACGCAACTTTTTATGGCGTTGATGGCGAAGCTGGTCAGGCATCTGGCTATTTAACCGCAGATGATTTTGAACTCTAAAAATCGTATTTGGACTATGAAAAGGACTATGAAGACTTGGGCCTTGGTTGCAGTAGCTGCAATGGGGCTCACCGCCTGCCAGAACGATTTTGAGGAGCAGGTTGAGGCAAAAGACTCTGTTGTTGTAACCTTCGTTGCCGACTCGGCCGACACTCGTACCTCGGTTGATACTTCGGGCGCCACCCCCCTCTTTGCTTGGGGCGACAATGAAACTTTCGCAGTTTTGGAGCAGACCGACGCACTCGCAGAGGCAACCAGCGTAACCTTTGAGAAAGTGGATGGCCTGGCAACCATCACTGCCGAATTCGCTGTTAATTCAGGCAAGGAATCCTATTCTTATGTTACCGTTTATCCCGCGAGTGGCTATGTAAGTGCCGAGAACATCGACAATGTAACTCTTGCACTTCCCGCAGAGCAGACTATGGCCAATGGTAGCTATGACCCCAATGCAGACCTTATGGTTTCGGAGGTTAAGACCACCAATGCACAGCCCACCGAGGCACAGATGGTAGGCTTCCACCGTATTGCTGCGGTTGTTGAGATGAGCATCAATAACCTTGCTATTGGTGCAGGCGAGCAGATTGAGAAAGTTGAGTTCATCGCCAATGGCAAAGACCTTGCAGGTACCATTACTGCCAACCTCACCGCTCTCGACGAGGATTTAGAGGTAAAGGCAGGTGTCAGCAGTGTGAGCGTTGCGACCACCGCTTCTGATGTTGTTTATTTCACCGTTCTTCCCACCACTCTCGCAGCGGGCGATGCTTATAGCGTTGCTGTTGTTACCAACAAATACCTCTACATCAAGCAGGGCGCAATTCCCGAGGGCAAGTCGCTTGCATTCGTGTCCGGTAAGGTTACCCGCTTTGGTGTGAATATGTCGGGTGTTAACCCCAGCGACAAATGGGTA
Organism: Tidjanibacter sp.; assembly: GCA_045657545.1. GTDB lineage: Bacteria > Bacteroidota > Bacteroidia > Bacteroidales > Rikenellaceae > Tidjanibacter. The sequence goes on along the minus strand of JAZOTH010000019.1, from coordinate 50,097 downwards.
CTTGTGCGTGATGCTTCAACTCTTAAACAAGGTGATGTGGTAACTATTGCTGCGAAGAACTATAACTATGTTATCGGAAAGCCACACGCGACGAATGTTTATCCTCTCGCTTCGCAAACTGAGGCAATCAAGGTGGGCAACTATCTCTACCACAACCCCGCAGATGACTCTGCTGACCATATGTTGCAGAGCTACACCCTTATGCAGCGTGATGAAAATCGCAACGCATTCGATTTCTATAATGGTGTTGATTTCGTGGGCGATACAAACTATGGTTTTGCGTGGGCAAATGGTTCTAATAACACACCCAAACTCCAAGATTATTGCGATATTAACACTCTCTTTGATGTAACTATCGCAGACGGTGTAGCAACGATTACCGCATCTGAGATTTCGGGATCATACAAATATTGGAGGTACTATCACAGCAATACAATATCCTCTCGCAAGTTTGATTTGACCAGCTCTGCAATTACTAACGACGCTAACAAGATTCTTCTTTATAAACTCGAAGGTGCAGTAGGTACCATTCCCACTGTGGCTGCGAATGTTACCGTTCCCGATAGCGACGAACCCGTTGTAATTGCCGAGGAGGGTGCTGCGGAGGCTACCGCTATTGATGCAGTTGTGTTCAACTATGTTGGCGATTGGGCCATTTCGGTAAGTGCAAGCGAGACTTGGCTCTCCGTAAGTTATACAGATGGCGTTCTCTCCTACACCGCTGAGAAGAACACCAGTGAAAAACGTACCGCAACCGTTACCATTACCGCAAAACTCGAAGGTCAGACCGACATCACTTGGACATTCAATGTCCTCCAAAAAGGCGCTCCCCAAGAGATTTCCATCGAGGAGTTCGTTAAATTGGCAAAAGATGAGAACTCCAAATATAAACTCACCGGCAAAATAGTGCAACTTGCTAGTAATGCAACCTCATCTGGCTACTATTTGGCCGATGAGAAAGGCAATCAGGCCATTATCAACTATTTGGATACCGAGGATGGCGACAATGTTTGGGGACACGAAAGTCTTACTCTCAATATTGGTGATGTTGTGACTGTTACAACTGTTCCCATGGGAAGCAAGAAAGGTGGTAATTCGAGCAATCCCTCCATCTATAAAGGTCATTACCGTTTGACTGCAAGTGCAGATAAATCGCTTGTTGGTTATGAGGGTGATACTGCTAACATAACCGTTGCTGTTGAGCAGAGTGGTAATATCTCTTTGCCCGAAGATGGCGTTATCCAAGGCGCAATGGCAGAGGCTTATGACTTTGTAACCTTCAACTATACCGACGACGCTACAACTGCAACCGCAACCTTTGCAGAGAATAATGGTAGCTCGCGCAACGCAGTGTTTAACTTTACTTACGGTTTGGCTTCGGTTCCGGTATCCATCGGTCAGCAGAACCACCCCTCGGTTAAAGTTGGTTGGTTCCTCGTTACCGATTTGAGCGAGTTGGTAGCAGGTGATAAGGTTATAATCGCAGGTAAGAATCCCGACGAGACACTTGACTATGCTATTAAGAAATATACATCAAGCTCCGCATCAAGCACTTCTGGTATCGCTATCACCCTCCAAGGCAACGCGATTAGTAGCGTAGAGGGCGTTGAGCAATTTACCCTTGAAAGCGGACTCGCTGACTACCCCGGCACTTGGGCGTTTAAGTGCGATAGTTACAGCAGGTATATCTATCCAAACAGTAGTAGCATTAAGATAAAGTCAGCGCTCGATAAAAATGGATGTTGGGCAATAGAGATTGCAGCCGATGGTAAGGTTACATTGACATCACAGATTGGTAGCAGTAGTTCAACCAAGAATACTATGATGATGAATTACACTGCAAGCAATCAGACATTCGGTGCTTACACAGCAGCTACAACAGGCAAGGGTGCTATCTACATCTACAAATATTACAATTAGTAGAAAAAACAAACCGCAAAAATCAGCAAGCAATGAAACTTGTGAAGCAGATTGCAACGATGGCTATGGTGGCTTTTGCCGCCATAGCCCTTGGTGCGTGTGAGGAGCCCGATAATGGTGGCAACGAGCAGGGCAAAAACCCAAACCTCAACCACAACCTTACACTCACCGTCGATATCGAGAGCGTCACAACCCAAACCGCAAAGGTGAAGGTTACGCACGACGGCTCCTCGACCGACACCTGGCTCGGCTTCTACACCGCAGACCTCTCCAAAGGTGACCTCGCGCTCATCGAGGAGCAGGCCGCAGCCTACAAGGCAGGAAACTCCACATCGCAACTACGAGCAAGCAAAAGTTACATCCAAATCCTCACAAACCTCTCCGCAGGCACCACCTATAAATATATAGCCTTCGGTCTTTCGGAAGAGGGTGAGGTCTATGGTAACTACGGCGCGCTCGAATTTACCACACAAGGTACCAACACCGGTGACAACGGTGGCGGTGGCGGCAACGGTAACGAGGACGACAATGGTCAGGGTGGCAACACCACCATAAACGGTATGACTCTCAACAAGGCGTGGAGCGTGGAGTATCTCGGTGCAGGTACCCTCTACGATCAGCCCGCAGACAACATCGTGAAGGTAACAAGTGTCGACAAAAACCCCTATATGATGACCGTTGTCTATGCCTCCGAGTGGGACGAGAGCGCTCTCAAAGAGCTCGCAGAGTATGCCGTGGCCGACTATGTGGCATTCATCGAGGAGTACAACAGCTACTACGGCACCACCTACACCCTCGAAGAGTTGCTCTTTGTGGGTGACGGCTACGACGCCTTCAACCTCTACCCGGGTTACTACAAGGCCCTCGCTATCGGTGTCAATCCCAATGGCACCATCAGCGGTCTCTATGCCGTGAGCGAAACCTTCGAGGTTAAAGAGCAGGTGGCCTCCGCACAGTTCCGCGCGTGGCTCGGCAATTGGGAAATCGTGGGCAACAACGATGTGACCTACACCATCAACCTCGCCAATGGTCTTGCCAACAAGTTCTACTATATGTCCTATTGGGAGGGCGATATGGACTTTATGGTGAAGGTGGATTACAACGCCGACCTCGACGCGCTCTTCTTCTACTCGCAGCTCATCCAAGAGGATGTGAACTTCGGTGACTATGGTCTGGGCGACCTCTACTTTGTGGGCTTCGACCGCGAGGGCTCGCTCTACACCACCGAGGGTGGCGACTATGGTATCGCTATCGCAGGTACGCTCGACGGTGGCCAGAAGGCTATCGTGCGCTACGATGACGACAGCGTGCAGGGTTACCCATTCTTCGACTATATGCAATTCATTGCCGACCTCGGAGGCAAATACTATCGACTCACCAATGCCGAAGTATTGCAACTCCCCGCAGCGATGAACCCCGCAGGTGGTCAGATTGCAGCCCCCGCCAAGGCACCCAAGCAGGAGGTTGAACCCCTCTACACCAAGGTGCGCAAACCCGATGTGGTCTATAAGCTCGGCGGTCGCAAATTCAACGCCGTGAATTTCTAAACCTACTTGGTTTCAAACAACAATCGGGAGGTACCGCTGCGGTACCTCCCGATTGTTTTGTGTGTTTTTGCGATTGGCTACTTCTTCTCCTCGGGGCGGATAATTGTCATCTCCCCTTCGTAGCGCACCTTGATTGTGTAGTTGCTACTCTTGGCATCCACTACAATGGTGTAGATGCCCTCCTCGGAGAGGGTGATATTCACCTCGCCCTCGGTGAGAAATCCGTAGTAGTCCTTGATGAAGCCGTCTGTAACCCTGCCATAGTAGGAGCCCCCCATATAGAACAGCCCCGTTGCGCTATCCATTATATCGTAGCGCGAGAGTGCCATATATTCGCCCGCTTGGCCCACAGGGAATTTGCCAACGGGCAACTCAGCACCTTTGGGGGTGAGTAGGTCGAGAATCATAGCATCGCGCACCGAGCCCTCCTTGCCGAGAAGCTCAATGACAAAGTTTTCGCGCTCTGGGAAGTTGATGAGGGCACCAGAAAAGCGCTTACAAGTAGCACTTTGGGCCTCGAAATCTACATTCTGTGTGATGAGGGTAATGTTGTTGTCGGTGGGATCGGGCTCCAACCAACTGTCACACCCTGAGGTAGCACCCATAAGTGCAACCAGAAGCATTGCAATAAGTGATTTTTTCATAAATTGAGTAATTATTGTTTTGGGGTATCGGTTCTCTCTTTTTTGCCCTTGATGAGCCACAATAGTCGTCTTCTTTGCTTTTGCTGCTCTCTCTCTTCCAACTCTATTGCCACACGTCCGAGGGCCATAAGTTCTGCTCGGAGCTCAATTTCGCTCAATCCGCGCTTGATTTTGCCGTTGTGTGCCACAGAGATTGCGCCCGTCTCCTCGCTCACCACGATGACAATCGCGTCGCTCTCCTCACACAAGCCCATAGCTGCTCTGTGGCGCATACCAAACGAGAGGGGTACTTCGCTCTTCGTGGAGGGCAACACACACTTGGCGGCCACAATCCTTCCGCCTCCCACGACCATTGCTCCATCGTGGAGTGGGGAGTTCTTGAAGAAGATGTTTTTGATGAGTGAGGTTGTGATGTTGGCATCCACGATTACACCTGTGGAGATTATATCATCGAGGGAGCCGTCTTGACGGATGACAATGAGGGCACCGGTGGTTGATGCGCTCATATCGCCACAAGCCCTCACAATGGGGTCGATAATATCGTCGATAATCTCGTGGTGGGCTCCACGCTCGGTATTCAGCAACTTGTAAATCATCGCAAGTGGGCCCGATTGTTGGCTGTTGGTACCGAGGGTTTGGAGGAATTTGCGTATCTCACTCTGGAAGATGATGATTAGGGCTATAAGTCCCACGCTCACCACCGAGCCGAGAATGCTCGACATAAGTTCCATATTGAAAACCCTTGCCACCATCCACGACACATAAATCACCAGAATACCAAGCAGAATGTTGGTAGCCTGTGTGCCACGAATCAGTTTGTAGATGTAGTACATAATCAGAGCAACGAGCAGAATATCCACCACATCAATTATTGAGATTTTAATAAAGCCCATACCTTTTATTTATAATAACGCCACATTGTGACCTCAAAAATACGAAATAGAATTGAGAATTGACACAAAAACCTCTCTTTTTTGTCTAAAATGCTTCCCCTCATAGTATACCTAATTCTCATAGCTCATCTTCGGGCTCGGCAGAACTGCCGAGCGAGAGCATTTGCGACGTTAGACAAAAAAATAGAGTGGCAAGGTCGAAACCCTGCCACTCCGCGAAACTTATCTAAAAAATGCTACAAGCCTTTACTTGGTTGCCTTTTTAGCCTCTTTCTGCATCAAGTCGTATGCAACGGGAGTTGCGATGAAGATCGAGGAGAGGGTACCGATAATCACACCGAAGATAAGTGCGAATACGAAACCACGAATCACAGCACCACCGAAGAGGAAGATTGCAAGCAGAGTTACCAAGGTGGTACCCGAAGTATTGATGGTACGAGCCAGAGTGGTATTAACTGCTGCGTTGATGGTCTCTTTGAGGTTGCGCTTGGGATAGAGAGTGGTGAACTCGCGGATACGGTCGAAGATAACCACCTTATCGTTAATCGAGTAACCGATAATGGTCAGGATAGCTGCGATGAACGACTGGTCAATCTCCAAGTTGAAGGGGAGAAGACCGTGCAAGAGCGAGAAGATACCCAAGGTGAGGAACGCATCGTGTGCCAAAGCCACAACCGAACCAACACCCCACTGCCACTTCTTGAAGCGGATGATGATGTAGAGACCGATGGCGATGAGTGCGAAGAATACCGAGATGAATGCACCACGGGTGATGTCGCTTGCCACGCTGGGGCCAACCATATCGGCCTGGATGATACCGTTGGGGTTGGTTGCGGTCGAGGTGAACTCGTCAAGGGTAATCTCGGTGGTGTAAAGACCCTTCACACCCTCATACAAAAGTGCCTCAACTTTGGCTGTTGCGTCATCGCTCTGGTCGGCGTGCAAGTACTGGGTAACGATACGCATCTGGCTGTCGTCACCAAACTGTTTAACCTCAAACGATTTCTCATTTGCGTCACCCTCAGCAGCGTCAAATACTACCTGCAAGCCCTCACGAACCTGGTCAGCAGTAACGGGCTGGTCGAAACGTACAACGAAGGTACGGCCACCCGAGAAATCTACACCGTAGTTCAAACCGCGAGTCGAAAGCGATACAACCGATGCGATAACCAAAACTGCCGAAACGATGTAGGAAATCTTGCGGATGCCGATGAAGTTCACATTGGTGTTAGCCAAGAACTTGTCGGTGAGCTTCGACGAGAACTTCACATCTTTGCCCTTTGCTACGCGAGCCTCGAAAATCATACGAGTGAAGAAGAGCGAGGTGAAGAGCGAGGTGATGATACCGATGATAAGAGTGGTTGCAAAGCCCTGAACGGGACCTGTACCGAATACGAACAGCACGATACCGGTAATGATGGTGGTGATGTTCGAGTCGATAATCGCGCTCATTGCGTTCTTGTAACCAGCGGTGATGGCAGCCGAAAGACCTTTACCGGCCCACAACTCCTCTTTCACGCGCTCGTAGATAATTACGTTAGCATCCACAGCCATACCCAAGGTCAGCACGATACCTGCGATACCGGGAAGGGTGAGGACTGCACCAAACGATGCCAAAACGCCAAAGAGGAAGAATACGTTGCAGATAAGTGCGATACTTGCAACAACACCTGCGCCGTTGTAGAAGAAAATCATATAGAGGAGCACGAGCACAAACGCAATCACAAACGAAATGAGCGAAGCGTTGATACTCTCTGCACCCAGCGAAGGACCAACTACGGTATCCTGAATGATGCGAGCAGGGGCGGGCAATTTAGCCGATTTGAGCACGTTTGCCAAGTCGGTAGCCTCGGTGATGGTGAAGTTGCCGGTAATAGCCGAGCGACCACCGGTGATCTCATTCTGTACGGTAGGAGCCGAGTAAACTACGCCATCGAGAACGATTGCGATGCTCTTACCGATGTTAGCCTTGGTCATACGAGCCCAAACATTCGAGCCGTTGGTATTCATAACCATATCAACCTCTGCCGAGCCACCATTCTGCGAGTATTGGGGCGAAGCGTCTACAACCGAGCCACCATCGAGGGGAGCCTTGCCATCACGACCATCGGCCTTGATTGCGTAGAGTTCATAGATGGTACCGGCCTCATCCACCGATTTGGCACCCCACATAAAGCGTACATCGGGGTTGATGACAGCCTTAACCTGAGGCATTGCCAAGTACTCGTCGATAGCCTCCATATCGTAGGTCATAGCGTGACCAACAACGGGACCGCGATATGCGCGACCGCTCATATCAACAGCGGGCATAAGTTTTGCGAAGAGGGGGTTAGCCTTGTTGTAGGCAGCGAGCTCTGCGTCGGTCGAAACCTCTGCACCCTCCAACTCTGCAACGAGGTCACCCTCGGCAGCAGCCACCTCTTTGTTCTCGGCAACCTCTGCTTCGTTTACATTGAGGTTGCGGAGTACGTTGTTAGCCCTCTGCAACTGGGGAAGAATCTCGTCGTTGTCGTAGGTTGCCCAGAACTCCAACGAAGCGGTACCCTGCAAGAGTTTGCGCACACGCTCGGGCTCCTTAACACCGGGAAGCTCCACCAAGATGCGGCCCGAGTTCTCCAAACGCTGGATGTTGGGCTGTGCCACACCAAAGCGGTCGATACGGCTACGGAGCACGTTGTAGGAGTTTGCAATTGCGCTCTCCGACTCCTCGCGCAACACCTTGATAACCTCATCGTTGGTGCTGTTGAGGGTAACTTTGTCCTTCATCACCTGATTGTTGAACACAATCGAGAGGGGTGCGCCATTCGAGAGGCGGTCGTATGCCTTTGCAAAGAGGGTGATGTAGTCGCTCTGCGAGTTTTTAGCCTCAACCTTTGCCTCCTCCACAGCTGCGAGGAAGGTGGGATCGGTAGAGTTGTTCGAGAGGGCTTTCACAACATCCTCAACTGCGATTTCGAGCATCACGTTCATACCACCGCGGAGGTCAAGACCGAGGTTAATCTCTTTCTCTTTTACCTCTGCGTAGGTGAATTTCTTCACGAGTACGTTGTAAACGGGTTTCGACTTAACGCTGTCGAGATAGTGCTGCTCTTTCTTTACGAGCATATACTCGCGGTAAGCCTGTTCGCTCATACCTGCTTTTTCGAGCATCGCGGGGGTAACGGTGGTAGCAGCAACCTGCTCCTGGGCATACTCTTCTGCCCTGTTCTCCACAACGCTCGAAACAACGGTGAACGAAAGTTGATAAGCACACGCGATTGCCAAAACAATCGCAATGAATTTAATAAGACCTTTGTTCTGCATTGTTTTTAGTGTTTGAATTATTATTGTTTTGTCTTTGTTTTCAGCTCCTACGCACGCGCTCCACGCGCGCATAATGCGTAAATAACTCGCAAAGTTAATACTTTTTGCCGAAATGCAAAAAATATTGGTATTTTATTGTCTAACGTCGAAGGTCTAATGTCTAACGTCGCGGGCACTCTGTGCCCGAGGACTAATAGGAGTGACAAGAATAACAAGGGATAAAGGAAGTTTCTTGTTTTTCCTGTTTTTCCTGTAATTCTTGTTACTCCTGTTCTTCTATAACTATTGGGAACTCACCTTAATATGCCCAATAAAGATTCGGGGCGCACCGTTTTGGTGCGCCCCGCGACATTAGACATTAGACGTTAGACGTTGGACGTTATTTAACCTCCTCGAACTCTACATCCTCAGCCTGCTGTGCGCCACCTGCGTTCTGCTGGGGCTCGCCCTGAGGTGCGCCCTGCTGCTGTGCGCCAGCCTGTGCGTAGATGTCCTGCGAAGCTGCCTGCCAAGCGGCATTGAGCTTCTCGGTTGCTGCGTCGATACCTGCGAGGTTCTGCGACGAATGTGCGGTTTTGAGCTCTGCGAGTGCGCTCTCGATTGCCTGCTTCTTCTCTGCGGGAATCTTGTCGCCATACTCTTTGAGCTGCTTCTCGGTCGAGAAAATCATCGAGTCTGCACCGTTGATTTTGTCAACCCTCTCGCGCTCCTCTTTATCTTTTGCCTCATTAGCCTTTGCCTCGTCACGCATACGCTGAATCTCTGCCTCGGTCAAGCCGCTCGAAGCCTCGATGCGGATGCTCTGCTCCTTGCCGGTGCCTTTGTCTTTTGCCGACACGTTGAGGATACCGTTGGCGTCGATGTCGAAGGAAACCTCAATCTGGGGTACGCCACGGGGAGCTGCGGGGATGCCGTCGAGGTGGAAGCGACCGATGGTTTTGTTGTCGCGTGCCATCTGACGCTCGCCCTGCAAAACGTGAATCTCTACCTCGGGCTGGTTGTCCTGTGCGGTGGAGAATACCTGGCTCTTGCGCACGGGGATGGTGGTGTTGGCATCAATCAGGCGGGTGAATACGCCACCGAGGGTTTCGATACCGAGCGAGAGGGGAGTAACATCCAAGAGGAGCACATCCTTGACCTCGCCGGTGAGTACGCCACCCTGAATTGCCGCACCGATAGCCACAACCTCATCGGGGTTCACGCCCTTCGAGGGAGCTTTGCCGAAGAAATCCTCAACAACCTTCTGGATTGCGGGAATACGAGTCGAACCACCCACGAGGATAACCTCGTCGATCTGGCTTGCCGAGAAACCTGCATCGCTGAGTGCCTTGCGGCAGGGCTCGATGGTTGCGCGGATGAGCGAGTCGGCGAGCTGCTCGAATTTGGCCCTTGTGAGGGTCATTACAAGGTGCTGGGGAATACCATCTACGGGCATAATGTAGGGGAGGTTAATCTCGGTCGAGGTGCTGCTCGAAAGCTCAATCTTAGCCTTCTCTGCGGCCTCTTTCAGACGCTGCATAGCCATTGCATCTTTGCGGAGGTCGATGCCGTGTTTGCTCTGGAACTCTGCTGCCATCCAGTCGATGATAACGTGGTCGAAGTCGTCGCCCCCGAGGTGGGTGTCACCGTTGGTCGATTTTACCTCAAATACGCCGTCGCCAAGCTCCAAAATCGAGATATCGAAGGTACCGCCACCGAGGTCATACACTGCAATCTTCATATCCTTGCCGGCCTTGTCAAGACCGTATGCGAGAGCTGCTGCGGTGGGCTCGTTGATGATACGACGAACCTTCAAACCTGCAATCTCACCAGCCTCTTTGGTGGCCTGACGCTGCGAGTCGCTGAAATATGCGGGAACGGTGATAACTGCCTCATTAACAGTGGTTCCGAGGTAGTCCTCTGCGGTCTTTTTCATCTTTTGGAGGATGATAGCCGAAATCTCCTGGGGAGTATATTTGCGGTTGCCAATCTCCACCATAGGAACATCGTTTGCACCTGCCACTACATTGTAGGGTACGCGGGTAGCATCTTTTGCCACCTGTGCCATCTTCTCACCCATAAAGCGTTTGATGGAGAAGACGGTATTTTTGGGGTTGGTGATAGCCTGACGTTTTGCGGGGTCGCCCACTTTACGCTCGCCACCCTCGGTGAAAGCCACAATCGAAGGGGTTGTGCGGTGTCCCTCGCTGTTGGGGATAACTACGGGCTCGTTGCCCTCCATAACTGCTACACACGAGTTGGTTGTACCAAGGTCGATACCAATAATCTTTGCCATAATCTTAAAGTCTGTTTTGTGTTGTTTATACTTATTTTTATACTTTGTCGTCTTGCTGTGGGGCCCATCGGGGTCCCGCTTCGCCTTTGATATGTTCAATCTCTGTGCCAAGCAGAAAATTTGTGCCACAACTGCCAATTGTGACACGGGGGTGGAATTTTTGACTGACAAAATGGCAGTTTGTTGGCACAAAAAAACGACAAAATAAAAAATGTGCGACAAAATTTTTTTATTCCACAAAAGGGTTGTAATTTTATGGTGCTGAAAAATTGTTTTCACAGATTTTAACAACTAATACTTATACCACTATGATTACAACCTTTAATGAATTGCGCCGTATCAAGGACAAATTGCCCAGCGGAAGCATGCAGCGCATCGCAGACGAGTTGGGTTGCGATGCAGATGAAGTAAGAAACTATTTCGGCGGTCGCCACTTTGAGGGTGGAACGACCGCAGGCGTACACTTCGAGGAGGGTCCCGATGGCGGAACCGTAAGTTTCGACGACGACACCATCTATAACGCCGCTCTTCGCATCTTGGCCGAGTTGGAGAAATAGAAAAAAGAGGCTTCCGAAAATTTCGGAAGCCTTCTTTTTTGGGGGGGCGGTTGCTCTCCTTAATAATAAATACTCGGGGGCTCCAAATTTGGAGCCCCCGCGACGTTAGTCCTCTTTGCAAAGCCTACTGCAAAAACAGCTTTTCGGCAATCTGCACAGCGTTGAGGGCTGCGCCTTTGCGGATTTGGTCGGCCACACACCAGAAAGTCAAGCCGTTGGGGTTGGCAATATCCTTGCGGATGCGGCCCACGAATACGGGAGTTGTCTCGGCCACAAAGAGGGGCATTGGGTACCTCTTCTCTGCGGGGGTGTCCTCTACGACGATACCTTCGGCACCCTCGAAAGCCTTGCGGGCCTCCTCGGGCGATACGGGCCTCTCGAACTCCACCCAGATGGCCTCCGAGTGTGCGCGAGCAACGGGCACGCGGACACAGGTTGCGCTCACAGCGATGTCGGAGTGCATAATCTTCTGTGTCTCGTAGTACATTTTCAGCTCCTCTTTGGTGTAGTCCTCCTCGGAGAATGCGTCGATGTGGGGGATGACATTGCCGGCAATCTGGTAGGCAAATTTCTCCACGGTTGTGGGCTTACCCTCGGCAATCTCGCGGTATTGGTTTTCGAGCTCGGCGATACCCATAGCACCCGCACCGCTTGTCGCCTGATAGGTTGCAACGTGCACTCGTGTGATGTGGGCAATCTTCTCCAAAGCGGCCAAAGCCACCACCATCTGGATGGTTGAGCAGTTGGGATTGGCAATCACATTGCGAGGGGTATTGCGAGCATCCTCGGGGTTTACCTCGGGTACCACAAGGGGCACGTCGGCATCCATACGGAAGGCACTCGAATTGTCAATCATAATGGTGCCGTGCTTGGTGATGGTCTTCTCGAACTCTTTGGAGGTGCTGCCACCTGCCGACACGAAGGCCACATCAATGCCCTTGAAGTCGTCGTTGTGTGCCAAAAGTTGCACCTTATACTCTTTACCCTTGAAGGTGTATGTCCTACCTGCACTCCTCTCACTACCAAAGAGGTAGAGGTTGTCGATGGGAAAATTCCTTTGGTCGAGGATGCGCAAAAACTCCTGACCTACTGCGCCACTTGCGCCAACAATTGCTACGTTCATATCTCTGCTGTATATTAATTCCTAAAATTTTGGGTTGCCTACTTCGGCAAATTACGCCACAAAAATACGAATAATTTCAGAAATAACCGCCACGCCACACAAAATAGAATTTGGTGGATAGGGGGCGCATTTATAAATATAGGTAGAGGTCTGCCATTTGGGGAATTTTGAAGAGCGCATCAAAAGAACTCCTGCCCGAGGTGTGCGAGGAGCCGTTGGTTGGCATCGTCAATTACGGAGTTTTCCAGCGATGCGAGATAGATGCGTGTGGTCTGCTCCGAGGTGTGCCCCATTGCGGCACTTATGACCGATAGAGGGATATTTTGGTTGCGTGCGGCTGTCGCCCAGCTGTGACGCGAGGTGTAGGAGGTGAGGTGTTGTTCGCACCCAACCATTTTTGAGAGTTTGCGTAGTGCTCGGTTGTAGATGTGGAGCCCGTTGCGGTATTGCTGGTAGGCCACCTCGGGAGTTGTGGCGGTGATGATTGGGAAGAGATAGGGGCTCTCGGGGGTGGAGTAGCGGTCTATGATTCTTTTGATGCAGGGCTCAATCTTTACACTCATCAGCTGTTTGGTTTTGCGCCTGATGTAGCAGATGGAGCCGGCTTGGAGGTTGCTCTTGCGCAAGTAGGCAATATCCACAAAGGGCATACCGCGTGTGAAATAGCTGAATAGGAAGATGTCACGAGCAAGCGGAAGAGGGGAGTTACTGCGCAGTTTGAGGTGGTGTAGGCGCACGATAGTATCCTCTTCCACAGCTCTTTTGCGCGTTTGATCCACCCCCGTATAGACATCCGTAAAGGGTGTCTTCTGGCGGGTGAGTTTTAGTCGTACAGCCTTGTTATATACGGCCCTTAGGATTCGCATATAGAACGATATGGAGTTGCGCACCAACCCGCGCCCCACGAGATAGGCATTGTAGTCGTCAATAAGATACTCATTTATGGATGCGATGGTGGGGTTGCGTTTGCCCAAGAAGTTGCGGAAGCTGTTGAGGGCTTTTGTGTAGTTTATGGCCGTTCCTATGCGACCGCTGTTGTTGAGTAATTGGATTTGACTCTCCATAAAGTCCAGAAAGAGAGGTGTGGGAGCTTTTTTGCTCGGTTTCTTTGTAGTTTTCGACATAATTTTTTTTTGATTTAAGGGTTTGACGAGTAAATATAACTCGAAAATTATTGATAGTTTTGTGGAAGATATGAAGAACTTGGAGTTGGTGGTTGCCGAGATTGGCGATGTGGAGTTTGCCCTCCGCTCGGTGCGTGGTGCGCAGGAGCGATTGGCTCGTGCCGATATTGACCAATGGCAAAATGGCTACCCCAATCGCGAGCGTCTGGAAGAGGATGTGAGGTTGGGGATTGGTCGTGTGCTTGTGGCTGATGGCCAGAGGGTTGCCTATGGAGTGCTGACCTACGACGGAGAGCGAGCCTACGACGATTTGAGGGGTGGGGAGTGGCTCACCTCGGGGGCTGCCTATGCAACAATTCACCGCCTGTGTGTGGCCGAAGAAGAGGTTGGCAAGGGCTATGGTAGGGCCTTTATGGAGTGTGCCGAGCGGGAGGCCGCAACGAGGGTTGCAAGCATCCGTGTGGATACCCATCCCGATAACCTTATAATGCAACGACTCATCTCCTCGCTCGGCTATCGCTATTGTGGGGTGGTGGAGTATGAGAGTTCTCGTTTGGCCTACGAACTTTGCTTGTAGGCGCAGGGAGTCGAATGACTCCAAGGATATTAAGGTCTTTAAGGCCATTAAGGCCCTTAAATTGAGCGGAAAAATTAATAATTTTCAACTCTCAATTTTCAATTCTCAATTCTCAATTGTATCTTTGTGGGTTAAATGGATAATTATGCAATAATTAACATACTATGAGCGGTAAAAAATTCAACGAGTACAAAGGGCTTGATTTGCCCGAGGTGGGCTTGGAGGTTCTGAAAAAGTGGGACACCGACGACACCTTCCATAAAAGTATCTCCTCACGCGAGGGCTGTCCAACATTCGTATTCTATGAGGGTCCCCCTTCGGCAAACGGTATGCCCGGTATCCACCACGTTATGGCACGAACACTCAAAGATGTTGTCTGCCGTTTCAAAACCCAGAGTGGCTATATGGTACACCGTAAGGCAGGTTGGGATACCCACGGTCTGCCCGTGGAGCTCGGCGTGGAGAAGAAACTCGGCATCCGCAAGGAGGATGTGGGTGTGAACATCTCCATCGAGGAGTACAACCGCACCTGTCGTGAGTCGGTGATGGAGTTCACCGGCAAGTGGGAGCAACTCACCCGCCAGATGGGCTATTGGGTGAATATGGACGATCCCTATATCACCTACGACAACAAATATATCGAGACTCTCTGGTGGATGCTCGCGGAGCTCTACAAAAAGGGCCTCTTGTATAAGGGCTTCACCATTCAGCCCTACTCGCCCGCAGCAGGTACGGGACTTTCCAACCACGAGCTCAACCAGCCCGGTTGCTACCGTGATGTGAAGGACACCACCTGTACCGCACAGTTCAAGGTTGTGCGCAATGCCGAGAGCGAGAAACTCTTTGAGGATGTTGAGGGTGACCTCTACTTCTTGGCTTGGACAACTACCCCTTGGACTCTGCCCTCGAATACCGCTCTGGCAGTAGGTCCCTCGATTGAGTATGTGAGGGTTAAGTGTGCCAACCCCTACACCGGTATCCGTCAGACCGTAATTATGGCCAAAGAGCTCGTGCCCGCCTACTTCACCAAGAAGATGGAGGGTACTTTCACCGTCGAGGAGCGCACTTGGAAGGGTGCCGAGTTGGCAGGTGTGAGGTATGAGCAGTTGATGGATTGGATGAGGCCCGATGGCGACGCATTCCGTGTAATTACGGGTGACTATGTGAGTGTGGCCGATGGTACGGGTATCGTACATATCGCCCCCACCTTTGGTGCCGATGACGATAGGGTTGCAAAGCAGGCAGGCATTGCTCCTATGTTGCTCGTGGATAAGGCGGGCAAACAGCAGCCTATGGTCGATAAGCAGGGTAAGATGTACCTCTTGGAGGACTTGGACCCCGAGTATGTAAAGAACTTTGTGAATGTAGAGAAATATGCCGAGTGGCAGGGTAGGTTTGTGAAGAACGCCTATGATGAGAAACTCACCGAGGAGGATGCAACTATTGACGTTGATATCGCTGTGGGCTTGAAACTCGAAAACAAAGCCTTCAAGATTGAGAAACACACCCACAACTATCCCCACTGCTGGCGTACCGATAAGCCCGTATTGTACTACCCCTTGGATTCGTGGTTCATCCGCACAACGGCTGTGAAAGATAGGCTCATTGAGCTCAATAAGACCATCTATTGGAAACCCGAATCGACCGGTACGGGTAGGTTTGGCAAGTGGCTCGAAGGTCTTGTGGATTGGAACCTTTCGAGGAGCCGCTTCTGGGGTACTCCTCTGCCCGTGTGGGCTACCGAGGACTACTCGGAGATGAAGTGTATCGGCTCGGTTGAGGAGCTCAAAGCCGAGGTTGAGAAGGCTGTGGCTGCCGGTGTTATGACCGAGAACCCCTACAAAGATTTCGTTGTGGGCGACTACTCCAAGGAGAACTACGATAAGATCGACCTCCACCGTCCCTATGTGGATAACATCGTGCTCGTGTCGAGCAAGGGTGAGCCTATGCGCCGCGAGAGCGACCTGATTGACGTGTGGTTCGATAGTGGTGCAATGCCCTATGCACAGGTGCACTACCCCTTCGAGATGACCAAGGAGCAGTTCGAGGAGGTCTATCCCGCCGACTTCATTGCTGAGGGTGTCGACCAGACTCGCGGTTGGTTCTACACTCTGCACGCTCTGGCGACTATGTTGTTCGACAGCGTGGCATTCAAGAATATCATCTCCAATGGCCTTGTGTTGGATAAGAACGGCAACAAGATGTCCAAACGCTTGGGCAATGCCGTTGATCCATTCGAGGTGATGGATAAATATGGTGCCGACGCTACAAGGTGGTATATGATTTCCAACTCGCAGCCCTGGGATAACCTCAAATTCGACGTTGATGGCGTGGATGAGGTGCGCAGGAAATACTTCGGCACACTCTACAACACCTACGGCTTCTTTGCACTCTACGCCAATGTGGATGGCTTTACGGGCCAAGAGGAGGAGGTTCCCGTTTCGGAGCGTCCCGAGATTGGCCGCTGGATTATCTCCACACTCAACTCGCTTGTTAAGGAGGTTACCGCAAGGCTCAACGACTACGACCTTACCCCCGCAGCGAGGGCTATTCAGGAGTTCGTGGGTGAGAACTTGTCGAACTGGTATGTGCGCCTGAATCGTAAGCGTTTCTGGGGTGGCGGTATGACCAAAGATAAACTTGCGGCCTACCAGACCCTCTACACCTGCTTGGAGACCGTAGCACAACTCTCTGCACCCTTCGCACCATTTTTCAGCGAGAGGCTCTTCTCGGATTTGAATGAGATTAGCGGCCGCCACGAGGGCTCTGTACACCTCAACCTCTTCCCCGTTTGCGACGAGAAGTTGATTGATGGCGACTTGGAGGAGATGATGGCTCTGGCACAGAAGAGTACCTCGATGGTCTTGGCACTCCGTAGGAAGGTGGGTATCAAGGTTCGTCAGCCCCTCACAAAGGTTATCATCCCCATCCTCGACTCGGATATGGGCCGCAGGTTGGAGGCTGTGAAGGCTTTGGTTATGGGCGAGGTGAATGTTAAGGAGATGGAGCTCATTACCGACACCACAGGCCTTATCACCAAACGTATCAAACTCAACTTCAAGAACTTCTGCGCACGTTACGCCAAGTTGGCGAAACCTATGGCTGCACTTGTGGCAACCTTCTCGCAGGAGCAGATTGCCGCTATTGAGGCGGCAGACCAGACCACTTTGGAGGTTGCAGGCGAGAGTGTTGTTGTGAGCCCCGCCGACTTCGATATCACTTCGGAGGATATGCCCGGCTGGTTGGTTGCTTCGGAGGGTAAATTGACCGTTGCACTCGATGTGACCGTTACCGAGGAGTTGCGCAAGGAGGGCTTGGCAAGAGAGCTTGTGAATCGCATCCAGAATATCCGCAAGGATAGCGGCTTTGAGGTTACCGACCGCATCAGGGTTGAGATTGAGAAGAAGGAGATGCTCGAAGGTGCCATTGAGTCCTATGGCGAGTTTATCGGTGCACAGACTTTGGCCCTGAGCGTTACTCTTTCGGAGAGTCCTGCGGGCGATTTTGTGGTTGATAGCGATATCGACGACGAGCCCTTGAAGATTGCCGTAACCAAAGCATAGATTGTCCAAAACGCGCTCCCGTGGCATTGGGGGCGAGGAAATAGTAAGTTTTTGAAGCCCGCCCAAAAAGCGGGCTTCAAAAATTATTGGCTGAAAAGTTGCGTATGTTGCAAAGATTGCTTATCTTTAACAAACCAAAAACTCTAAACTATGTCACAGGAAGTTGAAAAGACCAGATATTCCGATGAGGAATTAGCCGAATTCAGGGTGATTATCCTCGATATGCTCGGCAAGGCAAAGGACGACTATGAACTTTTGCGCTCCTCGGTGAATAACTCCGCAAGTAATGACACCGAAGATACTTCGCCCACCTTCAAGGTGCTCGAAGAGGGTGCGGCAACACTCACCAAAGAGGAGATGGGACGCTTGGCACAACGCCAGCTCAAATTCATCCAGCACCTTGAAGCAGCACTCGTGCGCATTGAGAACAAAACCTACGGCATCTGTCGCGAGACAGGTAAGCTCATTCCCAAGGAGCGTCTGCGCGTAGTACCCCACGCTACACTCTCGGTGGAGGCAAAGGAGAATAGGCGTTAGAAGAGGTTTTTAGCGCAACCCGACATTGCCCACAGTTACCATATACACCGACGGCTCATCGCTCGGCAACCCGGGTAGGGGAGGTTATGGAGTTGTGTTACTCTCGCCCCCCTATCGCAAGGAGTTGAGCGCGGGATATCGTATGACCACCAATAACCGTATGGAGCTATTGGCGGTCTGCGTTGCATTGGAGGCTCTCAAATTTGAGGGCACGGAGGTGACGCTCTACTCGGATAGTAAGTATGTTGTCGATTCGGTGGAGAAGGGTTGGCTCTTTGGCTGGGAGAAAAAGGGCTTTGCCAAGGCGAAGAATCCCGATTTGTGGATGCGCTTTTTGAGGGTTTATCGCCGCCATAGGGTGAGGTTTGTGTGGGTTAAAGGCCACGCCTCGACCGTTGAGAATAACCGCTGCGATGAGTTGGCGGTTGCTGCTGCCCACGGTACGACTCTACTCGAAGATGTGGGCTACAATGGGGGCGATTGACGCGATTAATTATTGACTCCGAGGGGGTTTCCCTAACGAGAAAGTTGCGCAAATCCCAATAGAGTGGGGTTTGCGCAACTTTTTATTAAAAATTTTTACTATTATTTTGTAATCGGGTTAATGTATTGATAATTAATGTTTTGTGATGTAAAATGGTGAATTTTAGTGTAAAGTTTATGTTAAATTATTATTAAAATATTTTAATATATTTGGAAGTTTGGAGAAAATGCCCTTATCTTTGCGGTGAAGTTTTAAGGTTCATTTAGGTTAGTAGTTTTAGGTTAGTAGAAGCAGGGTTAGAAGTGATTCTATCCCCTGTTGATTAAAAGGTTGCGATTTTTTTTCAAATCGCAACCTTTTTTTTGCGCCTTGTGGGCGATTTCTGCGTTACGCTTTTGATTTGCCATCCTCATTTACCGCGAGTAAACTGCGGTGTCAAATCAAAACCAAGCCTTGAACTCGCCTCACAACTCGCAAAAAAAGTAATGGTTGGTCTTGTGGGCGATTTCTGCGTTACGCTCCCAAAATTCGCATTTTTCTTCCCTTTGTACAATAAAAACCACCAATATGCGTTTAATTTTTCAAGTTTCAGTGTACCTTTGCACCATCCATTGAAAAATATAATATAAAAGATAGGTATATGGTTAGAAATCGGTTTTTGATAACACTACTGGCGTGTTTGTTCTCGTCGGTGTGTGTAAGCGGTCAGACCTTCACTCTCTCGCTCGAAAGGGCGTTGGATATTGCCCTGTCGGATAACCCCACGATTAAGGTTGCCGATATGGAGATTGAGCGTCAGGATTGGGTACGCAAACAGAGTGTTGGCAACCTGCTGCCCAACATTTCGGTGTCGGGACAGTATTCGTACAGCATTGTGAAACAGGAGATGGCCAAGGGCTTGTCATTTGGTGCGGATAACTCCATAAGCACCCAAGCGTCGCTCTCGCTTCCTCTCTATGCTCCAACGGTTTATGAGACTTTGAAGATGAACCGCACACAAATGGAGCAGGCGGTTGAGAGTGCCCGCTCGTCGAAAATTTCTCTTGCCAACGAGGTGAAGAAGGGGTACTACAACATCCTCCTTGCGGAGCAGTCGCTGGCGGTATTGAAGGAGAGTGAGGCTTCGATTGCCCAGACGGTCAAGAATACGGAGGCGATGTTCAAGCAGGGCTTGGCCTCGGAGTATGATTTGCTCTCGGCCCAGGTGCAGCTCTCGAATCTTCGCCCCACCATCATCCAGACAGAGAACTCCATCAAGACGAGCAAACTTCTGTTCAAGATGTATCTCGGCCTACCCGAGAGTGCCGACTTTACGCTCGAAGGCTCCCTCGACGACTTTGCCGAGGAGGTGGCAATGGCTACGGTGCCCACCAATGAGGTCGATTTGACAAACAATGCCGACCTTCGCGCCCTCGACCTGCAAGCCAAACTGCTCGAACATCAGCTCCACTTGGTCAATGCCTCGCGTCTGCCCACAGTTGCTGCTTTCACCAACTTTATCTTCTCGGGTAACGACAACTCGATGGATTTCAGCAGTATGATAGGAGGCCCTATGGGTGGTGGCTCTTCGGCCGAGAAGAAGAAGGAGTGGTGGTGGCAGAACCCCCTTTCGGCCGGTATTTCGATTAGCATACCCCTCTTTGCGGGTGGCAAGAATATCAACAAGGCCCACGAGATTCGCAACTCCCTTTCGCAGCTCTCCCAGCAGAGGGACTACCTGCGCCAGAGTGTGAATGTTCAGGTGGAGAATGCCTTCAATAACATCCTTACTGCGCGTGAGAAGATGACCAGCAATGAGATTACGGTGCGTCAGGCGCAGAAGGCCTACCAGATTGCCGAGGTGAGATATGGTGCGGGTGCGGGTACGATTCTCGAACTCAACTCTTCGGAGCTCTCGCTCACACAGGCGAAGCTCAACTATTCGCAGGCTATCTACGACTACCTCGCTGCCCGAGCCGACTACGAGAAAATCATTGGCGAGGGCTTTGAGATTGACGCTCCCACGGAGAGCGAAATGCCCCAACAGACCAACCTTGAATAATTAAAAACGAGAAATAGAGATATGAAAATCAGCAAAAACATCGCTTTGGCAACACTGATGGTTGCCTTTGCGCTCACAAGTTGCGGTGGTGGTAAGACCGCGAAGGGTGCCTCAGAGATGGCCGCAATGCAGAGTGAGGTACTCACCAAGGTGTCGCCCGTGGAGAGGGTAGAGGTGGCCGAGACGGTGGATTTCACCACCACACTGCTTCCATATAAGAAGAGTTTTATTACCCCCCAGATGTCGCTTCGCATCGACGAGATTAGGGTTCAGGTGGGTGATCACGTTAAGGGTGGGCAGATTGTTGCCACTCTCGACAAAAACCAATACAACCAGACGGCCGTGCAGTTGAAAAATGCCGAGCAGAACCTCGCCCGTATGAAGAGTGTCTATGAGGCAGGAGGTGTGAGTCGTTCGCAGATTGATGAGCTTGAAACCTCCATTACGGTTATGCGCGAGACCATCGCCAACTTGGAGCGCAATATCGAACTTCGCTCCCCCTTTGATGGCGTAATCACGGGCCGCTACAATGAGCCCGGTGACCTGTTTGCTATGGCTGGCAATGCCGATGGCGGTATGGGTGTGTTGCAGGTGATGCAGATCGACAAGTTGAAGGCCGTTGTTGCCCTCTCGGAGAAGTATTATCCTCTGGTCTATAAGGGGATGAAGGTGGAAGTTACCGCCGATGTCTATCCCGACAAGAATTTTGAGGGTACTGTGGAGATTGTCTATCCCGCGATTAATGCTGCCACCCACACCTTCAATGTGGAGGTGGTGGTGCCCAATGGTAAGGAGATTCTTCGCCCCGGAATGTTTGCTCGCACGGAGTTCAATATGGGTAACCGTATGAGCCTTACGGTGCCCGATGTGGCTGTCCAGAAACAGATGGGTGTCAATGACCGCTATGTCTATGTCGTGAAGGATGGCGTTGCCGAGCGCAGGGTTGTAACCCTCGGTCGTCAGGTGGGTACCCGCGTGGAGATTCTCTCGGGTGTTGAGGCCGGTGAGATGGTGGCCGTTACCGCCTTGTCGAAGATTAAGAATGGCACAGCCGTAAAGGTTGTGGAGTAGTTTTCCCTTTTCATTTGGACAAAAACAATGAAGATATACGAAACATCAGTCAAGAAGCCAATCTCCACGGCACTAATCTTTGTCGCGGTGATTGTCTTTGGTCTGTTCTCGCTGAACAATCTGGCCATTGACCAGCTGCCCGAGATGGACTTGCCCGCCATTTCGGTCATCACGACCTATACGGGTGCCAATGCAGAGGATGTGGAGAACAACATCACCCGACGCATTGAGGATGGTTTGAATACGGTTAGCAACCTGAAAGAGATTACCTCCAAGTCGAGTGACGGAGTGTCGCTCGTGTCGCTCGAATTTGAGTGGGGTACGAACCTCGATGAGGCCTCCAACGATATTCGTGACGCATTGGGTAGGCTTTCGGAGTATATGCCCGAGGATGCCGAGGACCCCATTTTGTTCCGCTTCAACTCCTCGTTGATGCCCATTATGTCCTTCTCGATTACGGCCGACGAGAGCTACCCTGCTCTGAATAAGATTCTCGAAGAACAGTTTGTGAATCGCCTGAGCCGTATCGACGGTGTGGGCTCGGTGGGTATTATGGGTGCTCCTGTGAGGGAGATTCAGGTGAATGTCGACCCTGTGAAGTTGGAGGCCTATGGCCTTTCGGTGGAGCAGATTGGCGGTATCATTGCTCAGGAGAATATCAATACCTCGGGTGGTACGCTCGATATTGGTAACCACACCTACAACCTCAAAGCCGACAGCGAGTTCAACTCTTCGGATGACCTGAAAACCATCCTTATTTCCAATATGAATGGTCAGGAGGTCTATCTGCGCGATGTGGCGGAGATTCGCGACACGCTCGAAGAGCAGACTCTGGATGAACGTATGAACGGCGAGTTGGGCGTGAGGGTTATGATTCAAAAACAGTCGGGTGCCAATACGGTGAAGATTGTTGAGAAGGTCAAGAAGATGTTGCCCGAGATAGAGAAGAACCTCCCTGCGGATGTGAAGGTGCACGTTTTGGGCGACTCGTCGAAGAATATTAAGGACTCCATCAGCACCCTTACGGATACGGTGATGTTTGCCTTCTTGTTTGTGATTTTGGTGGTGCTCTTCTTCCTTGGCCGTTGGAGGGCGACGCTGATTATCTGCCTTACGATTCCCATTTCGCTTGTGGTGTCGTTCATCTACCTCCACCTGACGGGTGGAACGCTGAATATCATCTCGCTTTCGTCGCTTTCGATTGCGATTGGTATGGTTGTGGATGATGCGATTGTGGTGTTGGAGAACATCACCACCCACATTGAGAGGGGAAGTAAGCCCCGCGAGGCGGCTATCTATGGCACCAACGAGGTGTGGCTGTCGGTTATTGCCACCACTCTTGTGGTTGTTGCCGTGTTCCTGCCCCTGACAATGGTAAATGGTATGGCGGGTGTGATGTTCAAACAGTTGGGTTGGATTGTGTCGCTTGTGGTATGTACCTCCACGGCTGCGGCTATCACGCTCACACCTATGCTCTCGGCACTGCTGCTACGCTTGGAGAATAACCAACACACCTACAAGGGTTTGAGCGCAATCTATAAACCCATTGATAAGTTCCTTGTGTGGCTGGACGGGGCTTATGACCGCTTGCTGCATTGGGCTCTTGGACACAAGAAGATTGTTTTCTTTGCTCCAATGGTGCTTTTGGCCTTTGGTGTTTGGCTTCTTGTCACCAAGATTCCCACCGACTTTATGCCCGCGAGCGATGGCGATTCGATGAGTGCCACTATCACCCTCGACCAGAATTTGAGTGTGGAATACACTACCGCTGTTGCCCGCAGGATAGATTCGATTGTCTATGCCAAATATCCCGAGGTGATGCTGCTCTCCACGAGTGCGGGCTCGTCGAGCACCTCCAATGTCTTCTCGGCAATGAGTACAACGGGTAGCAATATTATCAACTACACCTTCCGCCTTACCGACCCGCAGGATAGGGAGCGCACCGTATTTGAGATTGCCGATGCCTTCCGTGCCGATTTGGCGACCATCCCCGAGATTAAACGCTCCCACGTTTCGAGTGGTGGCGGTATGGGCGGTATGATGGGCGGTGGCAGCAGCGTTCAGGTGCAGATTTTCGGCCACGACATTGAGACCACCAATGAGATTGCCAGCGACCTTGTGGAGCAGTTCTCCGGCTTGGATGGTGCAAGGGATGTGAGGCTTTCGAGGGACGATATGCGCCCCGAGTATAACGTGGAGTTCGATAGGAACCGCTTGGCCTACTACGGACTCAATGCCTCGACCGTGTCGAGTGCCATCCGTAACCGCATCAATGGTATGACCGCCTCCATCTATCGTGAGGATGGCGAGGAGTACTACATCAAAGTGCGCTATGCCGAGGAGCACCGCACCTCTCTGACGGATGTGGAGAATATTATGGTCTACAACTCGCGTGGTCAGGGCGTTAGGGTGCGCGATTTGGGTAAGGTTACAGAGGTCTATGCTCCCCCCACCATTGAGCGCCAAAACCGCCAGAGGCTCGTGACCGTTACGGTTGCTCTGGGTAATAATGTGGCCCTTGGCGATATGGTGTCGAGGGTGAATGGCGTGCTTGCCAACTACCCGATGCCGGAGGATGTCTACACCACTATTGGTGGCGACTTCGAGGATCAACAAGAGTCCTTTGCCGACTTGGGTGTGCTGCTGTTGCTCATCATTATGCTGGTATATATTGTGATGGCCACTCAGTTTGAGTCCTTTGTGATGCCATTCATCATTATGTTTACCATCCTCTATGCACTCCCAGGCTCGGCCATTGCACTTTGGATGACCGATACTTCGCTGAGTCTTATGGCTCTGATTGCCATTGTGATGCTGGTGGGTATTGTGGTGAAGAACGGTATTGTGATGGTGGACTACACCAACCTTCTGCGTGAGAGGGGTGTGGGTATGTATGAAGCCGTACACGCGGCGGGTAAGAGCCGTCTGCGTCCTGTGTTGATGACCTCGCTCACCACCATCCTCGGTATGTTGCCTATGGCCCTCGGTATGGGTAATGGCGCGGAGTTGTGGCAGCCTATGGGTATTACGATTGTGGGTGGTCTAACCTTCTCCACCATCCTCACCCTCGTGGCGGTGCCTATTCTCTACTATGTATTTATGGGTAGGAGTGAGAGGTTTGTTGCTCGCCGTAAGGCCCGTAAGGAGGAGCAGGCACGACTCAAATTGGAGGCAATCAAGGAGCGCGATAAATAATTATTAACAATGATTGTTGAGGAAAATTTGGTGCGCCATAGGCGCACCCCAATTCTCAATTCTCAATTCTCAATTCTCAATTATGAAGGCACTTTTCATCTCATACAATCAGGCAATGACCGAGCGCATTGACGCTATGCTCAACGAGCTGGGAATCAGGGGCTACACCCTCTTTCCCCTCACTCACGGTAGGGGCTCCTATACGGGCGAACCCCATATGGCCAACCACACTTGGCCCGCAATGAACTCCACCATTATTGCAATGGTGGATGACTCGAAGGTCGAGCCCGCGATGGCGGCTCTGCGCGAGATTGACAAGGATACTCAGCTCCAAGGCCTGCGAGCTTTTGTGTGGAGCATTGACCAAGAGATGTAATCCGAGCGCATATTGTGGGCGATTAGGTCGTTGCACTGCGATAAGTGGCTTCCTCATTTGCGATAAGCAAACTGCGGAGCCACTTTCTTGTGCGCCTATTACTCGCCACACACTATGCACTCGCTATTTTTTTTGTCCAACGTCTAACGTCCAACGTCGCGGGCTCGCAACTGCGAGCCCGAAAAATATAACCCTCTCCTAAGTTAGGAGAGGGTGAGCGAAGCTCGGGAGAGGTCTGTTTTTCGTCAACCGTCAACCGATTGCGAGCCCGAAAACTTTAAGAGGTTTTAGTGATTTTGGCGATTTTTTTCGAGAATACCCCTCAACTCCTTAAAAATCAAAAAATTTTCAATTCTCAATTTTCAATTCTCAATTTTATTCGTATCTTTGCGGGCTCATTGGGCTCTCGTGAAGGGCTTTGAGTGAATTAATAGGCCCTCGGGTAGGGCCGCAATAGATTAACTATCAAAAATTTACACACAATGGCTGTAAAAATTCGTTTGGCTCGCCACGGTAAAAAAGGTTATGCTTTCTACCACATCGTAGCCGCTGACAGTAGGGCTCCCCGCGATGGTAAATTCATCGAGAAACTCGGTACCTACAACCCCAACACCAACCCTGCTTCGATTGAGTTGGACTTCAACAAAGCTCTCGATTGGTTGCAGAAAGGTGCTCAACCCACCGACACTTGCCGTGCGATTCTTTCGTACAAAGGCGTTCTCTACAAAAAACACCTTATGGGTGGTGTAGCAAAAGGCGCATTTGACGAGGCTACCGCTGAGGCTAAATTCAACAAGTGGATGGGCGAGAAAGAGGCTAAAATTGCCGCTAAATCGGGCAAAATCGCCGCTGACAAAGTAGCTGCTCACAAAGCTGCTGTTGCAGAGGAGGTTAAGACCAAAGAGGCTATCGCTGCCAAAATTGCAGAGAAGAAGGCTGCCGCTGCTGCTGCTGCCGAGGCTGCTGCTGAGGAGAGCGCAGAGGAGGCTGCTACCGAGGAGGCATAGTTTCGCTTGCTGACGAGGTAGGGGGAGAGAAGGAGAGTAGATAGATGGGTGTGCAGATGAAAGGATTTGCAGTTGCCAAGGTCGGTAAGAGTTTCGGTACTCACGGCGAGGTAACCATCAACCTCTACGATACTTTCCCTTCGGACTTCACAATAGAGGAACCGCTGTTTGTCTATATAGACAACTTGGCGGTTCCTCTTTTTTTCGACCACTTCGAGCGTAGGGGTAAGAGTGGGGGAGTTGTTGCTTTTGCCGACTTCGACACCACCCACCGCGCGGCCGAACTCATCGGTAAGGAGCTCTATATGGGCTTGGAGGAGGAACTTCTCGGCATTGAGCCCGAAGAGGAGGAGTTTGACGAGGATGATGAACTCTACTTGGAGGACTTTGTGGGCTTCCGTGCGACCTTCGAGGGTGCGGATGCCGAGGGTGAGATTGTTGACTTTGAGGATAGTGATTGGAACCCTCTGTTCATCATCGAAATAGGGGGCAAGGAGGCGATGATTCCCGCAACGGACGACTTCATTGTTGAGTATTCGCCCACGAAAAAGACCATCCATTTCGACCTCCCCGAAGGTCTTTTAGACCTCAACTAAAAAGAGCATTTCGCAACAGATGCGAAATGCTCTTTTTTGTCGACCGTCGGTCGTCGACAGAGGGGAAAATAGGAGTGACAAGAAAAGCAAGAACCTGTCTTTCCTATTTGTACCCACGTTGTTTCTTTTTGAGGGTCTGTTGGTTGGTTGTCTGTTGGTTTGGCTTGTAGGACGGGTATTCTGGTTCTATTACGATTTTTATGGGGAGTCGGAAGTATGTCTTCACGGCCTCATCCCCTCTGTAACCAGCTGTCCACTGTGGCGAGCGTTTGACAATCTCCACCGCCTGTTGTGCGAGTTCAATATTGTCGCACGAGAGTATCTCTACATTGTCCACAAAACCCTCCGTATCAACACTAAATTTGAGGACAACACTGGTTTCTCCGAAGTCCAATTTGAGTGCGGAGGTGTTGAACTCATCCATAAACCAAGATCTAAACTTATTCAAGCCCCCACCCATAAAGGTTGGCATCACCGTTAGAGAGTCCGTTTTCTCGCCCTCCTCATTTGTCCTCTGTTCGACGCTCTTTTTCTTTCCTGTGATGAGTTGTTCGAGTAGGTTGTTCTCAATGAGTGAAGAGATGGAGTGGGTATCGTACGCCTCCCAAATTATGTGGCGAGTCATACAAATTTCACCATCCCTAATGCCGAAGAATTGCGGGATGTCGGGGGTGCTCTCCTTCAACACAAAGACAAGTTGATATTGTTGTTTGGCAATCTCCACGAGGATGTTTTGTGGGGTGTTGCCACTTGTCTGTTTGGAATCGACTTTTGTGGCCTTGCCATCGGCATACACCCACTTCATCATCCCTCTCGAATCGTAGATGTAATCGGCGTAGATGTTGGTTGGCAACTCTCGGTCGTTGAATTGCACGGGAGTTTGGAAGTCGATAGCCCTTATGAAGTCCGACTGCGACTTGATGTCCGACCACTCAACACCCTCTCGTTTTTGTGCGCCAAAGAAGAATAGATGGTAATATGTTTCACCTTTCTTAAAACCTCCTTTGCGGGGGAGTGCTTGCACGGTTGCCATAGCCTCCTGATCCAGAGCTACGAAGTCGATGTTTGGGAGCACGAGTTGCTGTGCTTCGAGGGTGGTGTGGCAGAGTAGCGCACCAACCACAATCAATAGTCGTAAGAATTTCATCATAATGGTAAAAATCACTCTTTTATAGTATAAGGTATGCCAACCACGCAAGGAGCCAAGCAATGGCCGTGTTATATATAATGGTAAACCACATCCAGCCACGACTACCCGTCTCGCTGCGGATGGTGGCGAGGGTGCCGATGCAGGGGAAGAAGAGCAGGATGAAAATCATAAAGGCCACAGCCGAGCGTGGGGTGATACCACTTCGGGTGGTGATATTCTCCGAGAGAGAGGCGATGTCGTCGCCACCATAGAGCACCGCCATAGAGCTCACCACCAACTCTTTGGCAGGGATACTTGTCACCAATGCTACGCCGGCCCTCCAATCCAATCCGAGTGGGCGCATTACGGGCTCAATAAATTGTCCCACCTGTCCGAGGTAGGAGCCTGCGAGAGCGTCGGCACGATTGTCGGCCTCCACAACACCCAATTCGGCCACAACCTCCTGCTGTGCGAGGGGTTCCTCTTTGGGGCGGGGGTAGTAGGAGAGTGCCCAGATAACTACGGTGGCCAGAAGGATTGTGGTGCCAATCTTGCGGATATACTGTGCGCACTTGTCCCACATATGCTTCACCGTAGCCCTCGCGGTGGGTATGCGGTAGGGGGGTAGCTCCATAACAAAGGGTGTTTCGTCCCTCTTGAACTTCGTGCCGCGCAATAGGCGTGCGGTGAGGAAGGCCACGACGATACCCAACAGGTAGAGCCCAATGAGTACAGAGGCTGCGTGGTGGGGGAAGAATGTGCCGGCCAGCAGCAGGAATACGGGTAGGCGTGCGCTACACGACATAAATGGGGTTACGAGGATGGTTATGAGCCTCGAAGAGTGGCTCTCGATGGTGCGTGTGGCCATAATCGCAGGCACGTTGCAACCAAAGCCCATCAGCAGGGGGATGAACGACTTGCCGTGAAGGCCCATTCGGTGCATCAGTTTGTCCATAATGAACGCGGCGCGAGCCATATAGCCCGTATCCTCCATCAGTGAGATGAAGAAGTAGAGAATCAGGATGTTGGGCAGGAATACCGCCACGCTACCCACGCCACTCACAATGCCATTTACAACCATATCGCGCAGTGCGCCCTCGGGCATAAGGCCCCAGAGCCACTCGCCCAACCACCCAAAGGCACTCTCAATCCACTCTTGGGGATAGCTGCCGAGGGTGAAGGTCGCCCAGAACATCAGCCACATAAGGAGTATGAAGAGCGGGAATCCGAGCCACTTGTTGGCCACAAGGCGGTCTATGCGGCGTGAGCGTCGGTTGATGTTCGACTTGCCCTCGTGGAGAGTCTCTTCGAGCGCACCATCAATGAATCCGTATTTGTAGTCACCCAGAAGGCTCTCAACATCGCTACCAACCTCCGACTCTATGCGCTCCGAGGCACTCGCTGCCAACGCCTGCCAACGGGGATAGTCGCCACAGCGGGAGAGAATTGCCCCCACCTCTTTGTCGCCCTCAATGAGCTTTATGGCCCAATAGCGCACAGGGAATTGGCGAGGAAGGTCGCCCGCAACCCTAATCTCATCCGAGAGGCGTTTGATTTCGCGCTCCATTGCCGAGCCGTAGTTGATGTGGATGTGTCGGGTGGTGGCGTTGCGCCCCTCGAAGAGTTCAATTACGGTATCAAGTAGGGCCTCCAATCCGTAGCCCGTTTTGGCGATGGTCGGTATCATTGGCACACCAATCATTCCGCCCAACGCTTCGTAGTCGAGCTCCGAACCACTCTGCTGCAACTCGTCATACATATTCAGGGCCACAACTGTTCTCTGGTTGAGGTCGATGAGTTCGGTTGTGAGGTAGAGATTGCGCTCCAAGTTGGAGGCAACAACGGCATTGATAATCACATCGGGCATCTGCTCGTAGAGGTGACGGCGAACATAGACCTCCTCGGGGGTGTAGGCCGAGAGTGAGTATGTGCCGGGCAGGTCGGTGATGTTTATGCGGTAGCCACGATGGGTGAGTTTGCCGAGCTTGGCATCCACCGTTACACCACTATAATTACCAACGTGCTCACTGCTACCCGAGAGGATGTTGAAGAGGGATGTTTTGCCACTGTTGGGATTGCCCACCAATGCCACATTT
This sequence comes from Tidjanibacter sp., assembly GCA_045657545.1. Taxonomy (GTDB): domain Bacteria; phylum Bacteroidota; class Bacteroidia; order Bacteroidales; family Rikenellaceae; genus Tidjanibacter. The sequence continues at coordinate 20,039 of JAZOTH010000019.1, read as the reverse complement.
ATCTCGTTCTTTTTGAGAGCCTTGCGACCGCGCAACGAACAATCCGAGAGGGCACAACCCTCGCAGATGGCATTGCAGAGCGTGCCACCCACGCCCTCCAATGGACGGTTGGCCTCACCGCTGGGAAGCACCTCGACCATCTCTGCCTCGCTGCGTCGGAGCGATACGTCGTAGCCCATAATGCTGTATTTCACGGGGTCATTCATTGGCGAGTCCTGCACCGAGCGCACCTCCACGCCCCTGACGAAGCCCATCTCCATCAGACGCTTACGGAAGCCTCCGTGTCCTGCCACGCGGACAATCACCGCTTTTTGGCCCGTTTTTAGTTCCGAAAGTTTCATCCTGCCGTTTGTCTATTTTTGCTGATCGCAAAAATAACCCTTTATCCTCGCGCTGTCAATACCCACAATTAGGTATTTATGCTCCCGCTAACCTGCCTGAAAATCAAAAAAATCTCAATTCTCAATTTTCAATTCTCAATTTTTGTTGTATCTTTGTGCCCGCAAGTGACTATGGGGGTCGGTGAGATTGCATGAACCGAACTGAGTGTCACCCAAGTAACATTATTAACTTTAATACATTTAACACTATGCAAACCATTCAGATTAAAGGCGTTAAGCGCGAGCAGTTTGGCAAAAAGAGCGCAAAAGACATCCGTCGCGAGAACCTCATTCCCTGCGTACTCTACGGTAACGGTGGCGAGACTATCCACTTCTCGGTAGAGACCTCGGAGGCTAAAAAACTCATCTACACTCCCAAGAGCTACATCGTAGAGATCAACATCGACGGTAACATCGAGAAAGGCGTTATGCGCGAGACCCAGTTCCACCCCGTTAAGGACTACTGCCAGCACATCGACTTCTTCCGCGTAGTTGCAGGCAAACCCGTAGCTATCGAGATTCCCGTAGCTATCGTTGGTAACTCGGAGGGTGTTAAGGCCGGTGGTAAGCTCCAAGTTCTCCGTCGCAAACTCGCAGTTTCGGGTCTTGAAGAGAACCTCCTCGACGAGCTCGTAATCGACATCACTCCCCTTGGCGTTGGCAAGACCATCAACGTAGGCGACCTCAAATACGAGGGTCTTACTATGTTGCAGCCCGCAAGCACTTCGGTGGTGGCTGTTGTGGCTACTCGTCAGTCCGGCAAATAAAATTGCATCTTGTGGGTGCTTTTTGCACCAAAATTCAGAGAGCGAGTTCCTCATTTGCGAGAGCAAACTGCGGACTCGCTCCTTCTTTTGGCACAAAAATCCCTCCACAATATGCAATTTTATGAGGGCGAGGGTGGGGTGAACCACCAGCACAAAAGTGCCGTTACGGCACCAAAAATCCCTCCATAATATGCAATTTTATGGTGGTGGATATGCGCCTAAAATTCGCTCGATTCTATGCATTTTTGTGGGTTAAGCCTTAAAGTCCTTAAAGTCTTTAAGGGCTTTAATACTTTATCGGGCGCGCCAGCGCCCGCGACGTTGGACGTTAGACCTCCTCGGCAGGTCTGCCGAGGATTGCTCGGCACACATTTTGAACAACTTACATTAGGAAACAAAAAACAATAGATATGACCAAGTGTAAAAAAGAGAAAACTACCGCTGAAAATCAGCAGGTTAAAGATGAAAATATGGGTGCGGAGAATGCACAAAATGCAACAACCCAGACGACTGAGGGTGACAAAGTGGCAGAGGAGTCTGTGGCAGAGGCTGACAAAGTGTCATCCGTGAATGCCGAGGCCGAGGAGTGGAAGGACAAATATTTGCGCCTGAGTGCCGAGTTCGACAACTACCGCAAGCGTACCCTCCGCGAGAAGATGGAGCTCATTGAGAGTGGTGGCGAGGATGTCATCAAGTCGATGTTGGCGGTGATGGACGATTTCGACCGTGCGCTCGGTGCTATGCAGAGTGCAAGCGATGTGGCATCCGTGCGCGAGGGTGTGGAGCTCATCTCCCAGAAGATGCGCGATGCTCTGAAAGCCAAAGGTGTGAGCGAGATTGAGGCCGTAGGCGAGGCTCTCGATACCGACCTCCACGAGGCCGTTGCCAAGTTCCCCGCGGGCGACGACAAGAAGGGTAAAGTAATTGACGTGGTACAGAAGGGCTACAAACTCAAAGATAAGGTTATTCGCTACGCAAAAGTAGTTGTTGGCGAGTAGCGAGCGCGAGCGCATCTCGTGGGCGATTTCGTCGTTATGCTTTTGATTTTGCTTCCTCATTTACGCCTTGTAAACTGCGTCGCAAAATCAAAACCAAGCCTAGAACTCGCCTCACGATATACACTCACAATGGGTGGCCCTTGTGGGTGCTTTGGGCACAAAAATCCATCCACAAAACCCACTCGCGGAGGAATTGAAAATGGAGAATTGAAAATGGAAAATTGAGGTGCGCCTACGGCGCGTAATTTTGAATTTTGCATTTTGAATTAATCAAGTTTTCGGGCATAGGGTGCCCGCGACGTTAGACGTTGGACATTAGACGTTAGACAAAAAGATATATGGCAAAACGTGATTATTACGAGGTGCTTGGCGTGGAGAAGAACGCAAGTGCCGATGAGATAAAGAAGGCATACCGCAAGGCTGCCGTGAAGTACCACCCCGACAAGAATCCCGGTGACAAGGAGGCCGAGGAGAAGTTCAAGGAGGCTGCCGAGGCCTACGATGTGCTCTCCAACAGCGACAAGAGGGCTCGCTACGACCAATTTGGCCACGCCGGAATGGAGGGCGGTGCCGGTGGCTTTGGTGGCGGTGGCTTCTCGGGCGGTTTCACTATGGAGGACATCTTCCGCAACTTTGGCGACATCTTCGGAGGTCACTTTGGAGGTGGCTTTGGAGGCTTTGGCGGAGGCTCCTCGCGTGGTGGCCGCACGGTGAATCGTGGCAGCGATTTGAGGGTGAAGGTTCGCCTTTCGCTCAAAGAGATTGCCGAGGGTTGCACCAAGAAGATTAAAATCGCCAAGCAGGTGGCTTGCGAAGAGTGCGGTGGCTCGGGAGCAAAGGACTCCCACAGCTTCTCCACTTGCCCCAACTGTAATGGCGCGGGCTACACCATCGAAACAGTCAATAGCTTCTTTGGCAGGGCTCAAACCCAGCGCGTCTGCCCCACTTGCGGTGGCGAGGGTAAGGTTATCTCCAATCCCTGCTCGAAGTGCCGTGGCGAGGGCGTTGTGCGTGGCGAGGAGGTTGTGGAGATTCGCATCCCCGCAGGTGTTGCCGAGGGTATGCAGCTCTCCGTTAGTGGCAAGGGCAACGCTGCACGCAGGGGCGGTATCAATGGCGACCTGCTGGTTGTGATTGAGGAGGAGAAGAACCCCGAATTGGTGAGGGATGGTAGTGATTTGCTCCATAACCTGAAAATTCCCGTGACAACGGCCATCCTCGGTGGCGAGGTGGAGGTGCCCACCATCGACTCCAAGGTGCGCATCAAGATTGCCGCGGGCACACAGGCCGGCAAGGTTTTGAGGCTCAAAGGCAAGGGCCTGCCCGAGCTGAACGGCTATGGCAGTGGTGATATTCTGGCGATTGTGGATGTGATAATCCCCACGAAACTCACGAGCGAGGAGAAGCGACTCTTGGAGAAGCTCGCCGAGGGGCCCAACTTCAAAAAGGCCGACACCCCACGCGGTGAGCAGAACATTTTTGATAGGATGCGCAATTTTTTCGGATAAAATAACGTACATTTGTGGGTGGCTTTCGGGCCACCCACAAACGGTATAATATAAACTTGAAACCTATGTTTGGAATTGGTCAGTCCCTAAGGCGCAAACCCCGCCAATTTAGTTACAATCCACGCTACTACGATGCCGAAAAGGAGGCACGCAACCAGCGACGTATAGAGCTCGGCCACGCCCCCATTGAGGAGGATGGCGAGAAGAAGGAGCGTCAGCCCGGTGACCTTCTGCGTGCTCGTAGCCAACAGCGTCAGCAGATGGCCGAGAGGGATATGGCCAACCGCAAGAAGAGCAATATGACGAGGGTGCTGTTTGTGGTGCTCCTCATCGTGGGATTCTATATGTTGCTCCGAAGCATCAATTTTTAGTAATTGGAGATTGGTGGTTAAACGGTGTTGCGCCAATGGCGCGTAATTTTGAATTTTGAATTTTGCATTTTGAATTAATGAAGATTCGTGTTTTGCCCGATAGTGTTGCCAACCAGATAGCCGCAGGTGAGGTGGTTGGTTCTCCTGCCTCGGTGGTGAAGGAGATGACCGAGAATGCCATTGATGCCGGTGCGTCGTTGGTGACGGTCAATTTCCGCGCCGATGGTAGGGAGTTGGTGCAGGTCATCGACAACGGCTGTGGTATGACCCCTGCCGATGCGAGGCTTGCTTTCGACAAACACGCCACGAGCAAAATCACCTCTTTGGAGGATATCTATAATCTCTCGACCTTCGGATTCCGTGGCGAGGCTTTGCCCTCGATTGCCGCAGTGTCGGAGGTGGAGCTTGTAACCCGCACCGAGGGCGACACGCTCGCCACGAAGGTGGTTATTGAGGGCGGAGAGTTCCGCTCACAGGAGATGGTTGTGGGTGCCAAGGGTTGCAATTTCAAGGTTTCAAACCTCTTCTACAATGTCCCTGCAAGGCGTAAGTTCTTGGAGAGCAGCGAGAGGGAGGCTAATAAGATTAAGTGCGAATTTCGCCGTGTGGCACTCTGCCACCCCGAGGTTGCTTTTATGCTCTACAAAGACGATGCTCCCATCTACAACCTCCCCGTAGGAACGCTTCGCAGTAGGATTGCGGGCGTTATGGGTAGGAGCATTGCGGCACAACTCTTGGAGGTATCGACCTCGACCACCATCGTGAAGGTGGAGGGCTATGTTGGTCGCCCGGAGTTTGCCAAGAAGCGCAAGGATGAGCAATATTTCTTCATCAACGGAAGGTTTTTCAAGAGCCCCTATCTGCATAAGGCTGTGATGGCGGCCTACGAGAAACTCATACCCGCAGGCCTTACCCCCTCCTATTTCCTCTACCTTACGGTCGATACCCAGAAGGTGGATGTCAATGTGCACCCCCAGAAGACCGAGGTGAAGTTCAGCGAGGAGAGCGAGATTTGGCAGATTGTCAATGCGGCTGTCAGGGAGGCTTTGGCCAAGACGGGTGCTATCCCGATGATGGACTTTGAGGATGAGGGCGAGGTGCAAATCCCCGTCTTTGAGAGCGCACGCGAGAGGGGCTTCGAGGAGCCTCGCTCAACACTCAACCCATTCTATAATCCCTTTACAGCTACTCCTAAGACGGCTGGCGAGGGCGTGCAGGGTGGGGGAGGCTCTTTGGGCCGCTCCTTCTTGTCGGACAATGCGGAGCCCTACCCGATGACACCCGAGGATGAGGTGGAGAGGGAGTTTGAGAGTGCCATTGCCGACTTCATTGAGAATGGCGAACCTACGGTTGAACGCCCCTTGAAGTTGGAGATGGAGGCCGATGTGTTCAAGGGTGCTGTGGCACTTTCGGGAGGCTATGCCGCAACATCACTTGGTGGCCGACTCGCCATCGTGGATTTGGCAAGGGCCCGCGAGGTGCTCCTCTATAAACGCTATATGATGATGCTTGGTAGTGGTAACTCGGTGAGCCAGACGCTATTGTTCCCCGAGAGGATGGTGCTCTCGCAGGACGATGTGACGACACTCTCGGAGAACTACGACTACTTTGCAGCCTTTGGATTTGATTTCTCGGTGGTGGATGGCAACTCGGTGGATTTGCTGGCACTGCCTGCCGACCTCCCACACGCGGAGTTGGAGGATACGCTCTACGATATGCTCGACTCGTTGAGGGATGGTGTGGATTTGAGCAGCCAAAGACGCAAGGAACGCTTGGCGCAGATTCTCTCACGCACGCGCGGAGTCAAATCCCTCTCGCAGGGCGAGTTGGAGGCGGTCTTGGAGTCGCTCGAAGGGTGCAAGGAGGATAGCCTTACACCCGATGGTAGGGCAGTTGTGAGGGTTTTGGACGTGGCAGAGGTGAAGGCACTCTTTGCCCGATAGAGTTGTGTGACAAAAAGAGAAAAAGATGGATAACGGATATTATAGACCTCAAATCAATATTCCCCCTGTGGTGAAAAACCTCCTGATTATCAATGTGATGGTTTTTCTCACCCAGATGGTTTTGCCCGCGGGTGCCAAGTCGTGGTTCTACGAGACTTTCGCGCTGAGCTTCCCTGTGGGGCTTCGCACCTTGTTCCAAACGGTGAGCTATATGTTTATGCACGCCAACTTCACCCACCTGCTCTTCAATATGTTTGCGCTGTGGATGTTTGGCAGGGTGATAGAGTATGACTTGGGGAGCAAACGCTTCTTGACCTACTACCTCATCTGCGGTGTGGGTGCGGCACTCATACAGCTTGCGGTCAATTATGTGGAGATTTCCACCCTTGTGGCGCAGGGCTACACTCGTCTGCCACGTTTTACGACTGTGGGTGCTTCGGGAGCTGTCTTTGGTCTGCTGTTGGCCTATGGTATGTTGCACCCCAACAATATCATAATGCTGATGTTCCCACCCATTGCGCTGAAAGCCAAATGGTTTGTGGTCATCTATGGCGTTCTGGAACTGATGGGTGGTGTTGCTTCGAGTGGCTCCAATGTGGCACACTTTGCCCATTTGGGAGGTATGCTCTTCGGCTTTCTCCTGCTCCGCTATTGGAAGCGGAAGAATCAAATCTGGTACTAACCATCTAATCCCCCACGGAGATTATGGCAAAACGAGCAGACTACTACCACGATGAAAACCGCCGAGTGGTTCACAACCGCCCCCGAGGAGGCGGTCGTGCGCTATTTTTGTGGGTTATGGATCTGCTGATGCTTGTGGTGTCGGTAGTTGCTGCTCTGGCCCTTATTGCGGGCTTGCTCTCGAAGGTCATCGACCCCCGCAGTGTTGCACTGTTTGCCTTTGCGGGCCTCTTCTATCAGGTGATTTTTGTTGTCAATGTTGCGTGTGCCTTGTGGTGGGTTGTCAGGTGGAAGAGGTGGTTTGCCCTCTCGGCCGTTGTGTTGCTTTTGGGCGCGGGGAGCATAGGTCTTTTCTATCGCTCGGATATGAGCAGCAAGGAGCCCGAGGTTGAACGCGCGAGGGAGGACGTGAAGATTGCCTCCTATAATGTGATGAATTTCAGCGATACTCATACCCCTGCGGGAGAGAATAACTACGATAGGGTTATGGAGTGGCTCAATGAGGAGGGTGTGCAGATTGTCTGCCTTCAAGAGGCCCATTTTTCGTCAAGCAGGAGCTTTGCGGGGTTTAAGGATGGACTCAAAAGGATGGGCTACGGATTTTTCACCCACTCCCACACCGATAAAGCTGACTCACAGACGGGCTCCGGTTACACCATTTTGAGTGCCTATCCGATTGTGCACCACGATGTTGTCTTTGCCTCCAAAGAGGTCAAGGGCGTGTGGGCCGATGTGAAGATTGCTCGCGATACGGTGAGAATCTATAACCTCCACCTCCAATCTACGGGTATCACCCACGAGGAGCGCAACGACACTCTTTCGCCCCAAATTATTGACGACACGCTGGCAAGGGCCAAACTCTCAAAGGTGGTGGGTAAGATGGTGGAGAACTACCGTGCCCGTGCCGAACAGGCCGAGGCTGTTGCCGAACATATCGACCGCTCACCCTATCCGACCATTGTGTGCGGTGACTTCAACGACACCCCTATGTCCTACACCTACGGCACAATTGCCGATTCCGACTTTGCGGACTCCTATGTTGTGCGTGGCAGGGGCTCGGAGCACACCTTCAAGGGGCTCTACAACCTCTTCCGCATCGACTACATCTTGGCCGAGGAGGATGATTTCGAGATTAAGAGCTACCGCTCCTACGATAAGGATTATTCTGACCACAAGGCTGTGGTTGTCACAATAACTCCTTTGAATCGCTAATTCCTTCGTTAAATAGCAGGTCGATGATTGAGCAGTTGCTCTCGAAGGGGAGCCGCTCGGAAAAGACCTGATAGTAGGGTGTTGCCTCTTGGCGACAGCCCAGAAAGTTGTGTCCTCGAAGGTCGATATCCTCTTTGCCGGCTATGAGGTACTCCTCCGAGATGCGTGGCACACTCCACCCTTCGATTTTGCACACCACCTCCACGAGCTCTCGCGTGAAGTCATAGAGGAACTCCCTTCGTTGTTCAAAGAAGGGCTCGAAATGGTGGGCGTAGTAGTCGTAGTAGGGCGATGATTTGTAGGCCGAGCGTATGGCAATGGCGTGTTGATGCTGCCAACGCTTGGAGTAGTCGAGCCTTATATCTTTGACGGCTTTTTTGTGGATGCTTGCACCCTTCACCACATTGGCTGTTAGGGACATACGACCTGCCGCTGTGGCAATCTCACAACGACTGCGAGAGGTCTGCTTCACGAAATGCTCGCCCACATCAATGATGGCATCGGGGGCGAGAGCCTCCTGCCACCACTCCTGCGAGCCGAGATATGCAAGTGGAAGAATTTTCATCGTCTTAAAAGATTCTACTTGGGCTCCACCCAACGGCCGTCGGCCTTGATGAGTTCCACGAGGCGGTCTATGGCCTCTGCTTGGGGCACATTGCGCTCCACGAGGGTTTTGCCACGATAGAGCGAGATGTGGTCGGGCAGACCACCCACATAGCCGTAGTCGGCATCGGCCATCTCACCCGGGCCATTCACAATACACCCCATAACGCCAATTTTCAGCCCCACAAGGTGGCTTGTGCGCTCCTTGATGGCGGCCAGAGTACTCTCAATATCGTAGAGTGTGCGACCACACGAGGGGCAGGCGATATACTCGGTGCGGGAGATACGCACGCGCGCAGCTTGAAGAATGAGGAGTGCAATTTCGTCAATCTCCTCCTGCGAGAAGTTGGGGTTTTCGATGTGTATGCCGTCGGCGAGCGAGTCGATGAACATCACGCCAAAGTCGGCCGCTGCCTCAATGGCAAAGTCGTATTTGTCGGTGGAGGTGTATTTGCGATGGAGAACTACGGGTTTGGTAGGGGTGTGGCCAATGAGTCGGCTTCTCCACTCCTGCACGGGGTGGTGAGTCACAGCCTCCACAACCTCATAGTCATCGGGATTGGTTACCTCGCTCCACAAAACGGGCGTTTGGCTAAATGGGCGTGGTCTATACTCGTAGGCCTCAAAGAGCGACTCATCCACCTCGGGAAAACTCTCCTCGGGGCGAGAGGTGTAGTGGTCGGCAAGTTTTTGGGCCGCGGGAATCTCGTTCTCGGGGGCCTCGGTGAGCGACACACGGATGGTGTCGCCAATACCATCGGCCAGCAGGGCACCAATGCCCACGGCCGACTTGATGCGCCCCTCGATGAGGTTGCCCGCCTCGGTTACGCCCAGATGCACAGGATAGTCCATACCAGCCTCGCGCATAGCCCTCACGAGCAGGCGGTAGGCATAGACCATAACCCTCACGTTGCTCGCTTTGAGCGACACGACCACATTGTGGAAGTCGAGCTGGCGGCAACGCTCCAAGAACTCCATTGCCGAGGCTGCCATACCCTCGGGCGTATCGCCATAGAGGTCAAATATCTTCTTGGCAAGGGAGCCGTGATTGACACCAATGCGCAGTGCCACGCCACGCTCACGGCAGAGGTCAATGAGCTCCTCGAACTTTCCCCCTCGGTCGTTGTAGTTTCCGGGGTTGATGCGCACCTTGTCGGCTGTGGTGGCTGCCACGGCTGCCACGGCAGGGACAAAATGAACATCGGCCACGAGTGCCACCTCGGGGTGGAGTGTGCGTGCTGCCTCACGAATGGGTGCGAGGTTGGCGGCCTCCCTCTCATCGCGTGTGGTGAGCCTTATGATTTTACCGCCCGCGCGGGCTATTGCGTCGATTTGAGCCACCGAGCCCTCGGTGTCCATAGTGCGGGTGTTGGTCATTGTCTGCACCACAATGGGGCTATCGCCACCGATGGTGTGGGGGCCTACGCACACCTTGCGGGTGGTGCGACGGCAGAAAGATGTGAGCGAATTGCAAAATTTTTCCATCATTTTTCCTCCTTTGTCGGACAAATATACAACTATTTTGCGTTATCTTTGCCTTATGCGAGCCGATATGGACATAAAATTCCTCCCCGGGGTGGGCGAAAAGCGCGCCGCACTGCTCTCTTCCGAACTCGGAATCAAGACGGTGGGCGACCTTCTGCACTACTACCCCTACCGCTATATCGACCGCACAAAGGTCTACCGCATCGCCTCTCTCTCGGAGGAGAACTCCAACGCTTTTGTGCAGTTGAGGGGTAGGATTGTGGGTAAGGCTTTCCTGGGTGAGGGGCGCAAACAACGCCTCTCGGCAACCCTTGCCGACTCCACGGGGCAGATAGAACTCGTGTGGTTCCAGCAGACCAAGTGGGTGGAGAAACAGTTGGAGGTGGGACGCGAATACCTCGTTTTGGGTAAGCCCACATTCTTCGGCAGCAAGCCCAATATTGTCCATCCCGAGTTGGAAACGGTCGAAAAATTCCTCTCGCGTGGCAATTTGGGTATGCAGGGTGTCTATGGCACCACCGAGCGACTGACCTCCGTAGGGCTCGCCTCGAAGGGAATCTATGGCCTTATGTGCACTCTTTGGGAGAGGGTGAGGGATAATATTGCCGAGACACTCCCCGAAGAGTTGATTCATAGGCTCGATTTGCTCTCGCGCCGCGAGGCACTCCAAAATATCCACTTCCCCACCTCCCCACAACTGCTCCAAAGGGCCATCTATCGCCTGAAATTCGAGGAGCTCTTCGGGGTGCAACTCGGCATCCTCGGGGTGAAGGCGGGAAGGACTACAATGCAGAACGGCTTTATGCTTCCCCGCGTGGGCGAACTTTTCCGCGATTTCTATGAAAACCACCTACCCTTTACCCTCACGGGAGCACAGAAGAGGGTAATCAAAGAGATACGCTCCGACTGCACCTCGGGCCACCAGATGAACCGACTCTTGCAGGGCGATGTGGGCAGCGGCAAGACCCTTGTGGCACTTATGGCGATGCTCCTTGCGAGCGACAATGGCTACCAATCGTGTATGATGGCTCCAACGGAGATTCTTGCACGTCAGCACTATGCATCCATCACGAAGATGGTTGCAGGCACCTCTTGTGAGGGGCGTGTGGCGGTGCTCACGGGCTCCACAAAGACGCGCGAAAGGCGCGAGATTTTGGAGCGCACACTCTCGGGCCAGGTGCAGATTCTTATCGGCACCCACGCGCTGATTGAGGATAGGGTGCAGTTCGACAACCTCGGCCTTGTGGTCATCGACGAGCAGCACCGCTTCGGCGTGGAGCAGAGGGCCAAACTCTGGACTAAGAATTCCCAACCACCACACATCCTTGTGATGACGGCAACACCCATCCCTCGCACCCTTGCGATGACGCTCTATGGCGATTTGGATGTGTCGGTCATCGACGAGATGCCCGCAGGGCGCAAACCAATCAAAACCTACCACCTGAAAGAGGCCTTGCGACTCAAACTCAACGGCTTTATGAGGAGTGAGATTGCAAAGGGGCGTCAGGTCTATGTGGTCTATCCACTCATCAAGGAGTCCGAGGCGATGGACTACCAAAACCTCTACGATGGCTTTGAGCACATCGTGCAGGAGTTCCCCTTGCCCGAATATAAAGTAGGGGCCCTCCACGGCAAGATGTCACCCGAGGATAAGTCGGAGGCTATGAGGCTCTTCTCGGAGGGTGTCAATAATATACTTGTGGCCACGAGCGTTATAGAGGTGGGCGTGGATGTTCCCAACGCCACCGTTATGGTCATCGAGAGTGCCGAGCGATTCGGACTCTCCCAGCTCCACCAATTGCGTGGCAGGGTTGGTAGGGGTGGTAACCAGAGCTACTGCGTGCTGATGAGTGGCGACAACCTCTCGCGCGAGGCCGAGGCGAGGCTCTCGGCTATGGTTGAGACCAACGACGGATTCCGACTCTCGGAGCTGGACTTGAAACTGCGTGGTGCGGGTGATGTGAATGGTACGCGCCAGAGTGGTGAGGCTGTGGATTTGCGCATTGCATCCCTCTCCACCGATGGGCAGATTTTGGAACAGGCGAGGATGGTGGCAGCCTCCATTTTGGACTCCGATCCCGCGCTCTCCAAGCCCGAGAACAGACTTCTTGCTGTCCTGCGCGAGCGTTACAAACCAAAGAATACGATTGACTACGGGATGATTTCCTAAAAAAACGCTATATTTGCACCCTCATAAATCAAACAAATAGAGAACTATGGCAAACTACGACGATAAGGACCTCTACGAAGACGACGAGTTGGACTACAAAGAGGAGGAGTACGAACAGGAATCAACAAAGAGCCCCGAGGAGTTGCAGAAAACCCTCAAAGGCTACCGCATAATCATCATCGCTCTGGTGGCTGTCCTCGGACTGCTCACCTTCCAGCACTTCCGCGTGACGGCCGACATCAAGGAGGAGTTCCGCATCGAGCGCGACACGCTCAACAATCAAATTAGCGGCCTGATTACCGAAATCGACAACATCAACCTCCGCAACGACTCGGTAAGCAACGAGCTAAGGGCACACATTGCAGTGGAGAGAAACAAGGCCGATTCGCTGATGTCGCGCCTGAAAAGGGAGCGTAATATGAACCGCGAGAAACTCCGCAAGTATGAGAAGGAGTTGGGTACTCTTCGCACCATTATGCGTCGCTATGTTCACCAAATCGACTCGCTCAACACCCTCAATAAGAAGCTTGCCGATGAGAATATCGTAATCCGCAAGAAGGTGGCATCCGAAACCACACGCGCAAATATCGCCGAGGAGAGGGCACAGGAGATGGCCAATAAAATCAAGCTCGGCTCCATAGTTAAGGCGCGTAACATAACCCTCGGAGCCTACAATACGGGCGGAACGAATGTCACTCGCGCATCGCGTGCATCGAAGTTCCGCACCTCGCTCACCCTCACCGCCAATGAACTCACCATCCCCGGTAAGCGCAACGTCTATGTGCGCATCATCGGCCCCGATGGTATGGTGCTTTCGGGTGGCTCGGAGTGCATAATGGAGTTTGAGGGCGATGTGATCAGCTACTCGGCAGAGCGCGAGGTAGACTACGACAACAAAGACCTCGATGTGAGCATCTTCTTCAACTACCCCGATATCGCCTCCGGTGTCCATAAGGCCGAAATCTATATGGATGGCTACCTCATTGGCGAAACAGAACTCGCACTGCGATAGAGGGATAAATCTTTTTTAACCAAACCTTCGGGAAGAGAACAACGCAATGGAACAAAACAAAAAGAGCATAAAGAGTTGGGTGCTGTGGCTGATAGTTGTGGGACTTGTCATCATAGACCAAATTGTGAAAATATCGGTCAAAACCACAATGACACTCGGCGAGAGCCACAATGTGTTGGGCGATTGGTTTCGCTGGTGCTTCATTGAGAACGAGGGCGCAGCCTTCGGTATGGCACTTGGTGGCGAGTATGGCAAGTTGGCTTTGAGCCTCTTCCGCATTGTTGCAATCGGTGTGCTTGTGTGGTTTGTGGGCAAACTGCGCAGGGATGGAGTCAAGAGGGGTATCGTTGTCTGCTTTGCGATGATTCTCGCGGGAGCCATCGGCAATATGGTCGATAGTGCCTTCTATGGTATGATTTTCTCCGAATCGACCTTCACGAGTGTTGCACAATTCCTGCCCGAGGGCGGTGGTTATGCCCCATTCCTCCACGGTAAGGTTGTCGATATGCTCTACTTCCCACTCTTCTATTTCCCCGATTGGATGCCTTTGGTGGGCGGTGATTTGTTCTTCTCGCCCGTCTTCAACATTGCCGATAGCTACATCACCATTGCAGTGTTTTATTTGATAATTTTTCACTGGCGCGACCTCAAATAAAAAACGCATATAATCGGCGATTTCGTCGTTGCACTGCGATAAATCCCCTCCTCATTTACGTTTAGTAAACTGCGGAGGGGATTTTCTTGTGCGCCTAAAACTCGCTCGATTCTATGCGTTTTTTTGTCCAACGTCTAATGTCTAACGTCCAACGTCGCGGGCGCGATGCGCCCGAAAACTTATACCCTCCCCTAAGTTAGGGGAGGGTGCCTGAAAGGCGGGAGAGGTCCGTCGTAATCACGTCTTGCCACGACTCATCGCAGATGAGGCGGTTGGCATCTACCGCTCTTTTTTTGTCGACCGTCAACCATCGACCATCTTTCCCTTTTAGTCTTGGGTATCTTTTCCAATACCCGTGAGCGATAGGGCCACATCGGGGCGGTCGGTGGTGATGTAGTCCAGGGAGTGTTTCATCATCCAGCGCATAGCTCCCTTATTATTGACAGTCCATACACCTGCCTCCAAGCCGCGCTCGTGGAGCCTATCAATAAATCGTGGGAAGAGCCTATAAAAGAGGTGGAAATAGTTGGCACCCGCAAGATTTGCATCCTTAATCTCCTCGGCAGATAGGGCCCCCGTAAGAGAGAGGAAGAAGACCTTTGCTTGGGGGCTCGCGGTGGCAAATTCCACACACGCATCCTTCGAGAAGCAGATGTAGTCGGTGCGCTCGGCAAGTCCCATAGCCTCAATCATCGCCACCGATGCACGCACAGCCTTGCGCTCTTGCTCTTTGTTGTTGTGTGCTTTGAGCTCAAAGACGAGGTGTAGTTCGGGGTACTCCTGTGCCACGCGCAGAAACTCCTCCAAGAGGGGTAGTTGCTCGCCATTTTCGAGGCGGTGGAGCCTCATCTCCTCGAGTGTCAGCTCCTCAACCCTGCGCCCCTCGAACTCATCGTCGTGGTAGAGGATAAGGTGGCCGTCGGCCGTCATCCACACGTCGAATTCCGAGCCCCAGCACCCCAACTCCCCCGCTGCGCGGAGCGAAGAGATGGAGTTCTGTGCACAACCCTCGGCCTTCCAATAACCCCTGTGTGCAATAACTTTTGGCTGTGCCACAAGCGCGGTGGTCACCATACATAGTGCCATAGTTATTAATAAAAAACGCCTCATACTCAATTTGTTGTCAATTATTTGGTTACAAATATAACAATTCTCCCCCAAACCCACACATATTGTTTCTTGGGTTCAGAAAAAATTTTGAATTCCCCTGTACTCCTCCCCTACGAAAGGGGAGGTTTGGAGGGGTGGTCGTAATTGTGCTCGGCGTCCCCGCCGAGCGGGGTCCGCGTAGCGGGGGTGAGGTATGTTTCTCGTCAACCAACAACCGCCGATGGCTAATGGCCAGCACCCCTTATTTTGCAAATTTTTTGTTGCAGACGGGGTGGGATTCTAAAAAAATTGAAGAAAATTTTGAAAAAATTTAATAATAAGGCTTGATTATTAAAAAAAATCCATATCTTTGCTATTGGAATTAAAATTTAAGGAAAATTCACAATGGCACTTCTTAAAGATTTCTTCTATCAACCGGACGGTGAGAGCATCAAAGGCATCTCTCACAAAAATGTCCTCTTGAAGCAGAGCATCATTGCCCATATGGCTGTGCACGGCTGGTGTACGCTTGCAGAACTCACAAAGGCTCTGCACATTAGCGTACCCACAATGACCAAGCTTGTGGGCGAGTTGGTAGAGGAGGATATTGTGGTGGACAACGGCAAAGTGGAGACTGCGGGCGGTAGGCGTCCCAACATCTTCGGACTCGCCAATACAGCCATCTATTTCACGGGCGTAGATATTGGTCGTGACTACCTTTGTATGCTCGTTACCGACCTGAAAAACAACGTCATAACCTCGCGCACCATCACCCCATTCACCCTTTCGGATGACGAGGCGTGCCTTACGACCATCTGCTCCCACATCAACTCCTTCCTTGATAATTGTGGCGTGGAGAGGGGTAAGATTCTCGGTATGGGTGTCTGCATTGCTGGTCGCGTAAATCCCGCAACGGGCCACAGCTATATGTTCTTTACGGGTAGCGGCAAGTCACTCAAAGAGAACATTGAGGAGGCAACGGGCGTGACTGTTTTGGTGGAGAACGACACCAGAGCGCGTTGCTTTGCCGAGTACTACTCGGGCGACTCGGTGAAGGAGAAGAATATGCTCTATCTGCACTTGGGCAAGGGTGTTGCCATTGGCATCATTGCCGAGGGAAAACTCTACTATGGTAAGAGTGGTTTTGCGGGCGAGTTTGGTCACACACCTTTCTTTAATAATGAGATTATCTGTTCGTGTGGCAAGAAGGGATGTTTGGAGACGGAGGTTAGTGGCATTGCCATTGAGAACAAGATGGCGGCTCAGATTGCCTCGGGTGTGAATACCATCCTGCGCGAAAAGTGGGCTGCGGGAGAGAGCATCCACATTGACGACATCATTTTGGCCGCAAAGAACGACGACAACCTCTCCATTGAACTTATTGAGGAGGCCGGCGAGAAGATTGGCAAGAGTATTGCCTTCCTGATAAACATTTTCAACCCCGAGTTGGTAATCATTGGTGGCAATATGGCACAGGCGGGTGACTACCTGATGTTGCCCCTCAAATCGGCAACAAACAAGTACTCAATGAATTTGGTGTACAAGGATACCCAATTCCGTCTTTCGCAGATGGGTGCCGATGCGGGTGCTTTGGGCGCAGCTATGCTCATTAGAAACAAGGTAATCGGATTGTAGTATGAATGCATTAGAGACAGATATTATAAAGCTGCGTGCTCTCGAACCCGAGGACATCGACATTCTCTACCGCTGGGAGAACGATCCCAAAGTATGGAAGGTCAGTGGCACTGTCGCCCCCTTCTCTAAGTACATTCTGCGCCGCTTCATCGAGAACCAGAAGTACGACATCTACGAGACGCGACAGATGAGGCTCGTCATTGAGTCGAAGACAAATGGTAAGCCTGTGGGTGTAATCGACCTCTTCGACATCGACCCCTACAACCACCGTGCAGGCGTGGGTGTGCTCATCTACGACAAGGAGGACGAGGGGCAGGGCTACGCATCGAGTGCCCTCCAAGCTCTCATCCGCTATTCGTTCCAGATTCTGGGACTCAACCAGCTCTGGTGCAACATCCTCTCCAACAACACCCGCTCTTTGAACCTCTTCCGCAGTAAGGATTTCAGCGTTGTGGGCTTGAAGAAGGAGTGGGTGCGTACCACCACCGACTGGCTCGATGAGTATATGCTTCAACTCATCAACCCGATGAAATAAATTCAAAATGCAAAATTCATAATTCAAAATTATTTATAGTACACTATGAAAATTGGAAACGAAATGGCCGTAGCAATCAGCTACACTCTGACTGTTGACGGTGAGGTTGCAGATCAGGCAACCAAAGAGGCTCCTCTCAAATTTGTCTATGGTATCGGTATGTTGTTGCCCAAATTCGAGGAGTATCTTCTCGGTTTGAAGGCCGGCGACAAATACTCCTTCACACTCTCGCCCGAGGAGGGCTATGGCGTGCAGAATCCCCAGATGGTTATCGACGTGCCCAAGGCGGCATTCGAGATTAACGGCACCATCGAGGAGGGCCTGCTCACCATTGGCAACCGTATCCCTATGATGACTCAGATGGGCCAGCCCGTAATTGGTGTTGTTGTAGAGGTTTCGGACGAGGCTGTTAAGATGGACTTCAACCACCCTATGGCGGGCAAGACTCTCAACTTCGAGGGTGAGGTTGTGGATGTTCACGAGGCTACCGATGACGACTATCCCCACTCGTGCGGCTGCGGCTGTGGCGAGGAGGGCTGTGGCTGCGATGGCAACTGCGACGATGGTTGCGAGGGCGGACACTGCCACTAAAAACAAAAAGCCCCTCGAAACCCGAGGGGCTTTTTGTTTACAAGTCTATAACCCACCACAACAAGCT
The DNA here is from genome assembly GCA_045657545.1 of Tidjanibacter sp. Lineage (GTDB taxonomy): Bacteria > Bacteroidota > Bacteroidia > Bacteroidales > Rikenellaceae > Tidjanibacter. The sequence continues at coordinate 2,337 of JAZOTH010000019.1, read as the reverse complement.
GCGATATATGAGGTGAGTTCAAGGCCTGCGAAACGCGAAAAACCGCAGTTTGCTGAACGCAAATGAGGATTTTGAGCGCGAGCGTAACGAAGAAATCACCCATTGAGCGCAGCCGAAAGAGAAAAAAATGCAATTCACACTGATACATTACACCGACGGTTGGCGCATAGGTGCCACCGTAACCCTCTCGGGAGTGCCCGTGGCGGGTACGCTCGTGAAGGCCTCGCTGGACTCACCCGAGGACTACACCGACATCTACTACATCGACAATATCCTCTGGGGCGATGGGGGCGAGAACTACCTCTTTGTGCGGCCATTTGAGGGGTATGGCGAGGTGGCTCCACTAACGGAGTCCGACCGCCTAAAAGCAACAATGAACGATGTGGTGGAGGCCGTGGATAACCTCACCGACAATGTGATGGAAAAACTCTCGGAGATTGTCTAAACGGGGAATTCGCACTCGGCATAAGTACCCTTTTCGGTGCGGGTGTAGGCCTTCACAACCCTACCATTGGTGACCACCACTTGGCAAGCACCGAGCACGCTATTGTAGCGCACTACTTGGTCTATAACACTCTGTGTAATAGCCACATCTGGTGCTTTACACTCAACCACAAGCCACGGTTTAAGAGCCACATCAAAGACCACTATATCGGCCCTTTGGGGCTGGCCATTGAGCCTTACGGGGTACTCTTCGGCAATGTGCGTAGGGGGCACAGAGAGCCGCTCGGTAAGGTGGCGCACAACTCTACGGCGCACCTCCTCCTCGGGGGTGAGCACAAGCCAACTTGCGCGGGTGGGAACCCACACCTCAACCTCACCCGAAGCACCTCTGCGAGTGCGCAAAGCGTGGGGAGAGAATAGAAAATCGGTGTATTTTTCGTTTTCTTCCAAAAAAAGCGTACTTTTATAGGGTCAAATATAGCAATTTTTCTTCGTATGAAACGCATATCAACACTTCTTTGGGCACTTTTGGTGCTCACAACGACCAACATATCGGCACAGAGCGACTATGTGATACCCTCACGCCAAGCACTCCTCTCGCCCGAGAATACCGCCCACGCGAGGATTACACCCCGCAGTGCCTCGCTCTGCTACCCCTCGCGCGAACAGATGGATGCGGGCGCGGGTAGCGACCTTGTGTTGCCCCTCACCTCGTGGCAGGTTGATTCGCTCCCCGAGGGGGTGCGTTACACCACAAAATTCAAACGCAACTACCGCTACGACGACAAGGAGATTGTGCTCCGAGTGGAGGGTGCCGGTGGTGCGGTGAGTATTGATGTCAATGGCGAGGAGGTAGGTTACAGTGCCTCGGGTATCGGCAGGCTCGAATTCGACCTCACCAAGCGACTCAAAGAGAATAACAACACCATAAGCATTACCATCCACCGCGACTATGCGGCGCGAGCCATTGAGCCCGCAGGTGATTCGCCCCTGACCTTCACACGCGCAATGCTCCTCACCCCTCCCAGGGTTGCCGTGGCCGATTATATCGCCAAAACAACCTTCAATAAGCAGGGGGATGGTCTGCTCAATCTGGGCGTGGTGATGCAGTCGTTCCTGCTCAACAGCAAGGACTACACCATCTACTACGAACTCTACTCCCCCGAGGGCGAAATGTTGTCGAGTGCCAACAAGACACTCACCACACGAATGCTCTCACGCGATACGGTCAATTTCTTTGCCCGCATCCCCAAAGTGAAGCGTTGGTGCCCCGAGGAGCCCAACCTCTACCGCCTGGTGGTCTATACCCGCCACGAAAACCGCATCAAGGAGTTCGGCACGACCAATGTGGGATTCCGCACCGTGGAGGTCAAGGATGGAGAGTTGTTGCTCAATGGCGAGAGTGTGGATATCAAGTCGGCACCCCTTGCCTACACCACCGAGGAGCAGACCTCGGCCGAAATCCAAAGGCTCAAAAAGGAGGGCTACAACCTTGTCTATGCCCCTCGCCCACAACTCGACGAGTACTACACCTTGTGTGACCGCCTGGGTATGATGGTGTGTGCTTCGGCCGACATCACCTGCCCCGATAGGGATATGGCCACCACTCCGAGCAACAATCCCGCGTGGAAGGATGCCTACGAGTGGCGCGCCAAGGCCATCTACCACGCCACAAAGATTCACCCCGCGGTTGTGATGTTCTCCATTGCCCACGGGGCCCAAAACGGCATCTGCCTCTATGAGAGTTACCTCGCGATGAAGGCCCTCTCGGACGAGAGCCGCCCATTCATCTACCCCGATGCAGACGGTGAGTGGAACACCGACCTATAAAAAATAAGTGCCTCGAAAAAGGCACTTATTTTTTGTCAACCGACGACCGACTATAAAATCATT
>JAZOTH010000018.1:0-24986 GCA_045657545.1 Tidjanibacter sp. | reverse complement strand
TGGACGAGGGTAGCTTCGAGGAGTTCGATATGTTCGTAACTCACCGTTGCTATGACTTCGGTATGGAGAAGAAGCATACATTTGGTGATGGCGTGGTGACAGGTTATGGTACCATTGCCGGCCGTTTGGTATATGTATTTGCACAGGACTTTACCGTAACAGCAGGTTCGTTGTCTATCTCTTTGGCAGATAAGATTTGCAAGGTTATGGATATGGCTATGAACAACGGCGCTCCCTGCATCGGTTTGAATGACTCGGGTGGTGCTCGTATTCAGGAGGGTGTGAACGCTCTTGCAGGTTACGCAGAGATTTTCCAGCGCAACGTAATGTCGAGTGGTGTTATTCCCCAGATTTCGTTGATTCTTGGCCCCTGCGCAGGTGGTGCAGTTTATTCGCCCGCACTCACCGACTTCGTGATTATGAAGAAGGACACCAGCTATATGTTCCTCACCGGTCCTAAGGTTGTGAAGACCGTTGTGGGCGAGGATGTAACCCAGGAGCAGCTCGGTGGTGCAAGCGTACACGCAAGCAAGTCGGGTGTTACCCACTTTGCAGTTGATACCGAGGAGGAGGCTATCAACATCACCCGCCAGCTCATCAGCTACATTCCCCAGAACAATATGGAGGATACCCCTGTTGTTGCTTGCTCGGACCCCATCGCCCGCTTGGAGGATTCGCTCAACGAGATTATTCCCGACAACCCCAACAAGGCATACGATATGTATGAGGTTATCCACGCTGTTGTGGACAACGGTGAGTTTTTGGAGTCGCAAGCTGCATACGCTCGCAACATCATCACCGGTTTTGCAAGGTTCAATGGTCAGAGTGTAGGTATCATTGCCAACCAGCCTAAGTTTATGGCAGGTGTGCTCGATATCAAGGCTTCGTGCAAGGCTGCAAGGTTTGTACGCTTCTGCGACGCTTTCAACATTCCTATCGTTACCTTCGTTGATGTTCCCGGCTTCTTGCCCGGTACCGGTCAGGAGTATGGTGGCGTTATCGACCACGGTGCAAAACTCCTCTATGCATACTGCGAGGCTACCGTTGCAAAGGTTACCGTTACCTTGCGTAAGGCCTACGGTGGTGCCTACATCGTGATGAGCTCGAAACACATCCGTGGCGATATCAACTACGCTTGGCCCTGCGCAGAGATTGCAGTTATGGGTGCAAGTGGTGCTGTTGAGGTATTGTGCGCTAAGGAGATTAAGGCTGCTGAGACTCCCGAGGCTCGCGCTGCCCTCATCGCCGAGAAGGAGCAGGAGTACAAAGACAAATTCTCCAACCCCTACCGTGCAGCTCGTTATGGCTACATCGACGACGTTATTGAGCCCCGCAACACCCGTTTCCGCGTGATTAGGGCTTTGCAGAGCTTGGCAACCAAACGCCTTGTGAACCCCGCGAAGAAACACGGTAACATTCCTTTGTAGTAATCAATTAAAAGAAGAACAATATGAATTGGTCACAAATTTTGTGGATTACTCTCATTGGCTTCCTCATTGTGGTTGTCGTGTTGGTGCTCCTGATCTACATCATCAAGGTTTTTGGTGTAGTCTTCGCTGCCAACCACAAGCAGAAAGTTGCCAAGAAGAGTGCCGAGAAAGGTGAAGCGGCTCCCGCAGAGGTGGCTCTCCCCGAGATGGTTACTCCCGAGGTTGTTGCTGCCATTGCTATGGCTATTCGCCTGGCGGCAGGTGAGGAGCACGATAGGGAGTCGGAGGTCTTGACCATCCAGACTATCAAACGTGCATACTCGCCCTGGAACTCCAAGATTCACGGTCTTACCCGTCTTCCCGAACGCAAATAATCAAACTGTTTAGACACAAGTAAAAAGATGAAAAACTATAACTTGAAAATCAACGACAACGAGTACAAAGTGCAGTTGGACAAACTCGATCACACTTCCAAAACTGCTCGTGTAATCGTAAATGGCAATGAATACATTGTTGAGGTAGATGGTGTGAAACCTATGCCTACAAGCAAACCCCAGGTTTCGAAAGCAACCTACAACGCAGCTGCTCCTGCGGCTGCTCCCGCGGCTGCTCCTGCTGCTGCACCCAAAGCCGCTGCTGCAAGTGGTGCGAAGATTACCTCGCCCCTGCCCGGTACCGTTTTGGCTATCAACGTGGCAGTTGGTGACAACGTAACCGTTGGCCAGACCGTAGCTGTATTGGAGGCTATGAAGATGGAGAACAACATCGCTGCCGACCGTGCAGGTGTTGTTAAAGAGGTTTGCGTAAATAAGGGCGCAAATGTTCAGGAGGGTGAGCCTCTGATTATTCTTGGCTAATAAATAAGGAGATAGACTATGGTTAAATTACTTACTTCGACCGTAGGTCAGGACATCATCAACTTCCTCCAATCCTCGGGCATCTATATGATGTTTATGGAGGCTGGTGGCTGGAAGTGCTTGGTGATGATTGCACTCGCTTGCTTCCTGCTCTACTTGGCTATCAAGAAACAGTATGAGCCCCTGCTCCTGCTTCCCATCGCATTCGGTATGTTGCTCACCAACCTCCCCGGTGCGGATATGTTCCACTCGGAGATTTTCGCTGGTGGTCACATTGATTGGGAGACACTCTCCACCGGCCACGCAGGCCTCTTGGACTACCTCTACCTCGGTGTTAAGCTCGGTATCTACCCCTGTTTGATTTTTGTGGGTGTGGGTGCAATGACCGACTTTGGTCCCCTGATTGCCAACCCCAAGAGCTTCTTGATGGGTGCGGCTGCACAGATTGGTATCTTCCTCACCTTCCTCGGTGCTTATGCAATGGGCTTCTCGCCCGCAGAGGCCGGTTCGATTGGTATCATTGGTGGTGCCGATGGCCCTACTTCAATCTATCTGACAAGTAAGTTGGCTCCCAACCTCTTGGGCCCCATCGCTATTGCGGCTTACTCCTATATGGCTCTCGTGCCCGTTATTCAGCCCCCCATTATGAGGGCGCTGACCAGCGAGAAGGAGCGTCAGATTAAGATGACCACCCTCCGTCAGGTATCCAAGACCGAGAAGATTATCTTCCCCATCGTTATCACCATCATCATCGCTCTCCTCTTGCCCAGCGCAGCACCTCTGATTGGCTGCTTGATGCACGGTAACTTGATGAAAGAGTGTGGCATTGTGGAACGCTAGGCAAAGACCGTGCAGAACGAGCTTATGAATATCGTGGTTATCTTCCTCGGTATCACCGTAGGTGCAACCGCTACCGCAGAGGCATTCTTGAACTTCAAGACTCTGGGTATCTTGGCACTCGGTATCGTTGCATTCTCGTGCGGTACCGCAGGTGGTGTTCTGCTTGCCAAACTTATGAACGTATTCTTGCCCGAGGGTAAGAAGATTAACCCCCTCATCGGTTCGGCAGGTGTTTCGGCTGTGCCTATGGCTGCGCGTGTGTCGCAGGCCGAGGGCCTCAAAGCCAACCCCAGCAACTACTTGCTGATGCACGCTATGGGTCCCAACGTGTCGGGCGTTATTGGTTCGGCAGTGGCGGCAGGTATTTTGCTCTCCTTCCTCGGCTAAAAAACGCATATAGGCGGCGCCTTTGGCGTTGCACTGCGATAAATCCCCTCCTCATTTGCGTTTGCAAACTGCGGAGGGGATTTTCTTGTGCGCCTAAAATTCGCTCGCCTCTATGCGTTTTTACTTTCACAAGAACCACCCTCACAAAAGAGGCGTTACGCCTCCAAAAAGCCCTCCACTCTACGGCTTTTCTCTTTGTGATGCTAAACTGCGGAGAATTTCCTTGACCTTCTTAAAACCCACTTAATGTTTTCGGGCTCGGCAACTTTTTTGCCGAGCCCGTGACATTAAACGTTAGTCGTTAGACATTAGACGAGATGTAAAGAGCAACTAATTGCTCTTTACATCCTTTGAGCAGGTCACTCCTTGTGAGTTGAGGGCCCATTTGCCGTGGGCGCGGAGCACCTGTTCGACAATATCCCTCACACATCCTTTGCCACCGCCAAACTCCGACACATAGCGTGCAGCTTCGATGCACTCCCACGCAGCATCGGCTGGTGCGACGGGAAGGCCCACAGCCTGCATACACTCCAAATCGGGGATGTCGTCGCCCATAAAGAGCACATTTTCGCGATTGAGCCCCAGACGCTCGATAATCTCATTGAGGCGGCCCAGCTTGTCGGCCACATCGAGGTGTAGCTCCTCCACACCGAAGTGCTCAAACCTCTTGCGCAGAATTTCGCCCCTGCCACCGCTGATGACAATCACTTTGTAGCCCATCTTTATGGCATAGGCCACCGCATAGCCATCCTTGGCGTTGTATTTACGGATGAAGTCGCCATTCGCCAGGGGGATGATACCGCCATCGGTGAATACGCCATCCACATCGAAGACAAAGGCCTCGACCTTTGCCACATCTTCCTTAAAATTACCCATCGTATTGTTGTTTTTTTGTTTAGTCCGTAATCTTCATTGCCCACATCTGGTGTTCAATCTCTGCAAAGGCCCACCTGTCGCCCTTGCCCTCCTTGGCACCGAGAGCCTTACAGATGGCTGCGGTGGAGAGGGGGAAGGAGTGGCGCACAATCTCCAATCGGCCCCCGATGAGTGGTTTGAGTTTCTTGGGTTGCCAGGGGAGCATTACCTCTATATTATATATATGTCCCATCGTGGTCGTAGGCCTATGGTTGGCAAAGGCGTAGGCTCCGAAGTTATCCAACCCCTCGCTACGGCACCACTCGCCCACAATACCGGCCTTGCGCAGAGCCGCATCGGGCACCACAAGGTGGGTGTATTGTGTGGGGTTGAACTCTTTGTTTTTGGCTATGGGCTCTCGCTCGGTGGGCACCGAAAATGAGCCACACCCCAAGGCCGTAGCGGTGATAGTGCTCTCCCTGCACCCCTTCACCCACTTGACAACAACCTCCTTGACCTCGCCCGCAAGGGATACAACCTCCACGCTTGCCTCCCTACCGAAGGCTACGAGTGCCTCCTTGATGTCGAACATTGGCGAGAGTTTCACCACAAGCGCATCGCTCTTCTCTTGGAGCGAGGGTAGGAGTGCCACCATATTGGGTGAGCAGTCCTCCAAGCATACCATCTTCTTGCCCTCGGCACTGCGCCTGTCGGGGTCGGCATAGATGAGGTCGGCGTGGGTGAGGGTGGTGAGGAACTCCTCCGACTCGCCCGCGATTACCTCCACATTCTCTGCCCCCATCAGTGCGAGGTTGTGGCGTGTGATGGCGGCAAGGGTGGGGTTGTGCTCAATGGCCACAACCCTCTCGAATCGTTTCGAGAGATAGAGGGTATCCACACCCAGACCACAGGTCAAATCGACCGCCAATCTACCCGAAAAGGGTTTGTGGGCGGCACACTCCTCGCTACTCGACTGCTCAAAGGCGAGCGAGGGGAGTATGGCACGCGAGGAGTAGTAGGTGGGGAGTTTCTTCTCGGCCCTTTGGAGGTATTTCACCTGCGTGGCCACCAATCGGGCGTGGGGCACACGTCTATCGAGCGCGATGCTCTCCGCACTGCGCCCAATGTTTCGCTCCACCTCTGCTCGGAACTCCTCCGACAAGAGAATATCTAACTCTCCACTCTCCATTGTTTTCTATCTTTCCAAAGCACTGCGACCAATACGCCCCCTCCCATCATTAGGTAGCACACTGCCACCACCCACTCCGGTAGTTCGACCTCCAAGGCCGAGAAGGGGAGTGAGGAGGCATACTCCACAACGGCATTTTGCACCTTTGCGGCCCCTCCTATAATCCATCCTATCGCGGGTGCGAGTGCTCCAAGGGGCAAAGATACCCAAATAAATCCAGCCAGCACAATAATTTCGGCAGTAAGTATCACAATCGGGTTGAGAAAAATACCCACAATGCTCACCACTCCAAATGTGTGTGCCACCAAGGGAAGTGTTGCAAAGGTCGAACAGATGCCCACAATCACCACTCCCAATAGGGCTTGCACTGCCCGATGACTCCCCTTGCCACCGAGGAACTCCATCGCAGGGCCAAAGCCTATGGCAATACCCACCACGGCTACCGCCGAGAGGGTGAAGCTTATATCGTAGAGGTTGTTGGGATTCACCAAAAGCATCACCGCAAGGGTGCCACACAGTGCGTTGAGAGAGGAGCGTGTGGTGCCATAGGCGAGGGTGCCTTGTGCCACCACAAACATCAGCGTAGCCCTCACCACCGAGGGAGAAAGGCCCGTTACTACCGCATAGAGTATCATTACAAGTGATGCCACGATGTTGCGCACGATATGACCTCTACGCCCTGCGATGGGTAGCAGCCAGCAGAGCCACCACACCAACATCGCCACAATGCCAACGTGGAGTCCAGAGATTGCCAAGAGGTGTGAGGCCCCCGCGCGGGAGTAGTCGCCACGCAGTTCTCCGCTAATCTCACCCCTCCATCCGAGCAACATTGCCTTCACAATGGCCCTCTCATCCCTCTCCAAGTCGAGGAGGTTGATGCGCTCCAAGAGGGCGCGCTGTATTTTGCGGGCACCGATGGCAGGGGTGTGAGCCTCGCTCTCCACGCTCCAATCGTGCGCAGAGGTGAGGTAGAGGGTGCCTACATAGCCACGCCTAAGCATCAAATTGCCGTAGGAGTTCTCGGGCAGGGGGCGCACACGACCACTCAACGTGCCACGCTCGCCAAGCCTTATGGTGAGCGTTGTGTCGGTACGCAGAAGGATTTTGCTACCACCTTCTATCTCGGCATCGCATCGTTGCCAACGCCCCACCGTATATGGCTCGGTCACGATAGTAGCCGAGTAATCGCTATTTTGGTTTGCAATACTATTGGGCTGTGGCTCGCGCAGTTCGGTGGCGCAGAGTGCCCAAAGGATTATGGAGAGTGCAACATAGAGCTCACCCACCCATTTGCGGTGCAGAATGTATCCGAGAATGGAGAAAATGGCTGCACCCACTGCCACCATCCACGCCCTAATCTCCACAGCTCCGCCCAGAAGAACGCCCGCAATAATCAGGGGAAGGATTTTTAGAAAAGGCGGAAGGGAGCGCATACGAATTGAGAATTGAGAATTGGGAATTGGGAATTGAGAATTGAGAATTGACGTTAGACAAAAAATGAGAGCCTTCTAACTCTCAATTTTTGTTCCCCAATTCTCCCTGTCGAGGTTGCGGTAGCCGATGGCCTCGGCAATGTGGGCGGTGGTGATACTCTCCGAGCCCTCCAAGTCGGCAATCGTGCGAGCCACCTTGATGATGCGGTTGTGGGCGCGTGCCGAGAGCGAGAGTCGCTCCATAGCCCTGCCGAGAATCTTTGCACAAGCATCGTCGAGCGGGCAGAACTCCGCAAGCATTGCACTATTCATCATCGCATTGGTAAATACCCCCTCGATACCCTCAAAACGCTGTCGTTGTCGCTCTCTGGCGGCAATAACCCTCGCACGGATGGCACTACTTGGCTCCGCGGGGGTGCTGTCGTTCATCTGGTTGTACTCCACGGGGGTAACCTCAATCTGTATGTCAATGCGGTCCATCAGCGGGCCCGAGATTTTGTTTATGTACTTCTCCACAGCGTGGCGTGAGCAACTGCACTCCTTGGTGGGGTGGTTGTAGTAGCCACAAGGGCAGGGGTTCATAGAGGCCACGAGCATAAAGTTTGCAGGGTAGGCCACCGAATATTTGGCCCTCGCAACCGTCACAACCTTATCCTCCAATGGTTGGCGCATAACCTCCAAGATGGATCTGCCAAATTCGGGGAGTTCGTCCAAAAAGAGTATGCCGTTGTGGGCAAGCGAAATCTCGCCGGGTTGAGGGTTGCTACCTCCTCCCACCATTGCCACAGCCGAGGCTAAGTGGTGGGGTGAGCGGAATGGACGACGGGTGAGTAGCCCCTTTTCGCTACCGAGTTTTCCGGCCACGGAGTGTATCTTGGTGGTTTCGAGAGCCTCTTCGAGCGTCAGAGGGGGCATAATTGTTGGCATACGGCGTGCGAGCATAGTCTTACCCGAGCCGGGGGCTCCAATCATCACAATGTTGTGACCACCCGCAGCCGCCACTTCGAGGGCACGCTTGACATACTCCTGTCCCTTTACATCCGAGAAGTCCTCGCCATAGCGATTGGCCCTCTCCTCAAAGAGTAGGTTGGTTGCAATCCTCGTGGGGGCAATATCCCTCGTGCCGCATAGGAAATCGACAGCCTCGCGCAGGGAGCCGACACCAATGACCTCCAAACCCTCCACTACGGCAGCCTCCTCGGCATTGTCGCGGGGGAGAATCACACCCCTGAATCCTTTGGCAAGGGCCTCAATGGCTACGGGTAGGGCACCCTTGATGGGCTTCACACTGCCATCGAGCGACAACTCACCCATAATTACCCAACCATCCAACCCATCACTCTCCACCTGTTCGGTGGCCGCGAGTATGGCAATGGCGATGGGGAGGTCCAGAGCCGAGCCCTCTTTTTTGAGGTCAGCAGGTGCGAGATTGACAATGGTCTTTTTGCCCACCATACGCAGTCCGCTATTCTCAAAGGCGGAGCGAATCCTCTCCTGACTCTCCTTTACAGCGCTGTCGGGCAGTCCCACCAAGAACATACCGATGCCGGGCGAAACATTCGCTTCGACCTCCACCGTCAGGGCATTGATGCCCACGACCGCACTGCTATATATCCTCTTGAACGCCATGTTTTATATCTTTGTCCAACGTCAAAGGTCTAACGTCAAACGACTTTGATGTTTACTTTTGGCTGTTAGTTATTCTCTGAGATTTGTTGTGAAAAGTTGCCCAAAAACTTTCTATACCAACTTTGTTCTGCTCTAAAATTCAAGCATTTGGACTTTTAGACGTTAGTCGTTAGACGTTTGACAACGCTAAAATGGTGCCTCTTCGCTTGTGCTCATTGCTGTGCCGCGTGCTTTGGAACCATCGGCACCCGCACTCGTGGGGGGCATACCGAACTCGGCACCGGCCGCGCCAAAGCCTCCCATATCGCCAAAGCCTGCGCCTGCCATCTCCAAGCCACCACCATCAATGGCACTGCCAAACTCCCTCTCACCACCCGAGAGTGCGCCACCCGCCAGCGGGTCGAAGTCGCAGAATTGGGCGTAGTCGTTGAGGAACTTCATACGGATAGTATCGGTTGCGCCATTACGGTGCTTGGCAACGATAATCTCTGCAAGATTTTTGGTCGTTGTGCCGTCCTCCAACTGGGTGAGTCCATAGTACTCGGGGCGGTGGATGAAGGCCACAATGTCGGCATCCTGCTCAATAGCACCACTCTCTCGAAGGTTGGAGAGCTGGGGGCGTTTGCTACCACCCTGCGACTCCACCGAGCGGTTGAGCTGCGAGAGGGCAATGATGGGAATATTGAGCTCCTTGGCAATAGCTTTCAGAGTACGCGAGATGTAGGCCACCTCCTGCTCACGGTTGCCCTTGGTGTCTTGGGGGCCGGTCATAAGTTGCAGGTAGTCAATCACCACGAGCTGAATGTCGTGTTGTGCTTTGAGTTTGCGCACCTTCGAGCGGAACTCGGTAACGGGCAACGCAGGGGTGTCGTCGATGAACAAGGGGGCCTCCGAGAGGGGTTTGGCCGCCTTTTCGAGGTGGCTCCACTGCTCGGGGGTGAGCCTACCGCTACGAACATCGCGCGAGTCGAGCTGTGCTTCGGCCACCAGCAGACGCATCATCAGCTGTGTGGCACTCATCTCCAACGAGAAGAAGGCAACGGGCTTTTGCTCCTCGACAGCGATGTTGCGTGCCATAGAGAGCACAAATGCGGTCTTACCCATCGAGGGACGCGCCGCAATGATAATCATATCCGAGGGTTGCCAACCGAGGGTGAGCTTGTCCAAATCGCGGAAGCCCGTGGGCACACCATTGATTTTACCACCCTTTTTGCTCGCCTCCTCAATCAGGCGCAGGGTTTCGCGCATAATGCTACCCGACGACTGCACCTCTTTGGAGATGTGGCCCTCGGCAACCTTGAAAATCTCCTGCTCGGCAAAATTCAGAAGGTCCGAGAGGTCTTTCGACTCATCGAAGGAGCGTTGGAGAATCTCATCCGAGGCACGAATGAGCTCCCTCTGCACATATTTCTGCGCCACGATTGTGGCGTGGTATTCGAGGTTGGATGCCGAGGCAACCTTCTGCGTCAGTCGCGCGAGGAATGGGGCACCACCAATGGCTTTGAGTTGTCCCTCTTGTTTGAGTTTCTCGGTGACGGTCAGCAGGTCGATAGGTTTGAGTTCCTGCGAGAGTCGCTCAATGGCGCTATAAACTATGCGGTGAGCCTCGCTGTAAAAGGCGTCGCCCGAGAGGTAGTCCTGCACGGTTATGATGCCATCTTTTTCGAGCATCAGCGCACCGAGGACAGCCTCTTCGAGGTCGAGAGCGTGGGGCAAAACCCTGCCCTGCACCTCGGTTACTGCCTTGTAGGCATCTTCATTTTTGCTCTTCTTGTATCGTGTTTCGTTTGCCATAGTGGTCTATTTTCTTCGTTTCTTCTGCTCAAAGGTACTCTTTTTGCCTCGGTTTTCAACTTTTTTCCCGCGAAAGAAATAACTTTTTTGTTGACACTTCTCCTCGTAGCTGTTAGCAACATAGACCTCCTTACCCGTATAGGGGTCCTCGCCCGTGTAGAACATCACCGAGGATAGCGTCATAGGGGTGGGGGTGAGGTCTTGCACCTGGTCGGTCATAAGATTCAGTGCGCGAGTCTTTGTTGATAACTTTTTCATATCCTCCTCCCTGCAACCGGGGTGTGAGGAGATGAAATAGGGGATGAGTTGGTAGCGCAGACCGTTGTCCCTACACACCCTCTGGAAGAAGGCGTGCAACTTCTCGAACTCCTCCCACGCGGGTTTGCGCATAAGGTGCAGAACGTGGGGCTCGGTGTGCTCGGGTGCCACCTTCAAGCGGCCCGAGGTGTGGTGGAGGATGACCTCGCGCATATACCTACCACCATCATCGGGAATATCGTAGCGTATGCCACTGCCAATGAAGGCCTTTTTGATACCCTTCACCTCGCGGACTTTGCGATAGAGGTCCAGAAGAGGGGTGAGGTCGCGGTTCAGATTGGGGCATACACGAGGGGTGAGGCACGAGGGACGCACACACTTCTTGCACAGCTCGGTATTCTTACCACCCAAGCGGTACATATCGGCCGAGGGGCCGCCCACATCCGAGAGGTAGCCCTTGAAGTCGGGCAGGAGTTTCACCTTCTCAATCTCGGCGAGGATGCTACGCTCGCTCCTCGATGTGACAAACTTACCCTGATGTGCCGAGATGGTGCAGAACGAGCAGCCACCAAAGCAACCTCGGTGGATATTGACCGAGTGTTTAATCATCTCGTATGCGGGGATGGTCTTGTCCTTATATCGGGGGTGGGGGAGGCGGGGGTATGGCAAATCGACACTGTGCTCCCACTCCACGGTGGTCATCTGCTCATAGGGGGGATTGATAACCACAAACCTATCGCCCACAGGCTCCACGATGGTCTTGGTCTGGGCCATACGGTTGCTCTCCACCTCCATCTTCACGAAGTTCTCACCGAAGGCCCTCTTATTTCTCTGGCACTCCTCAAAAGAGTGCATCACTATGGTGCTCTCCTTGGGCAGACGCTCAACGTAGGAGCCGTCGGCAATGAATCCCACTTGTGGCAACTTGCGCAAAAGTTTGGCATTGTAGCCGTTTTTCAGTGCTTTGGCAACCTCCACAATGCTCCTATCGCCCATACCATACATCAGCAAATCGGCACCACTTTCCACAAGGATGGAGGGTTTGAGCCCATCGGCCCAATAGTCGTAGTGGGTGAGCCTGCGTAGCGAGGCCTCAATGCCACCAATGACTACGGGTGTATGTGGGTAGAGCTCTTTGAGAATCTTGGTGTAGGTCGCAACGGCATAGTCGGGGCGGAAGCCGAAGGCTCCACCTGGGGTGTAGGCATCGTCGTGGCGCAGGCGTTTGGCCGCCGTATAGTGATTGACCATCGAGTCCATAGAGCCCGCCGAAACGCCAAAAAAGAGGCGTGGCTTACCCAACTTCTTGAAGTCCCTCAAATCGTCACGCCAGTTGGGCTGTGGCACAATGGCTACACGATAGCCCTCCGCCTCCAAAAGGCGACCTATAACGGCAATACCGAATGAGGGGTGGTCGATGTAGGCATCACCCGAGAAGAGGATTACATCAATGTAGTCCCAGCCGAGGGCTTCGACCTCTTTTGCAGATGTTGGTAAAAATCGTGACATAAATTCTCAATTCTCAATTCTCACTGCTTTTTGCAAAAAAGCAATGAACTATCTCCATAGGATAGGAAACGGAAGCCGTTTGCCATTGCGTAGCCGTATATCTCTCTCCACTGCTCGCCCACAATGGCAGAAATCAGCAGGAGAAGTGTGCTCTTGGGCTGGTGAAAATTAGTAACCAAGCCCTCAATTATGCGGAAACGGTAGTGGGGGGTAATCATAATCTGTGTGGCGGCCGAGAGCGACTCCACGCCCTCACGCTCCATCCACTCCACGAGTGCTCCCAAGAGCCTGTCGGCCCCCACCTCGCTCGGAATATCGTAGATTTCCCACTGATCAACAACCCTCTCCGTTTCGGGTGAGCCACTCTGCAAAACCCTCCAACCGAGTGCCGAGAGCGACTCAATGGTGCGGGTGCTGGTGGTGCCCACACTGATGATGTGGCCCAATTTTGAGCGTAGGTTGCGGAGTGTGTTGAGTTCAATGGTGAAGTGCTCGGTGTGCATCGTATGTTTTGTGGCGTCCTCCTCCTTGACGGGAAGGAAGGTGCCTGCGCCAACGTGGAGCGTCACCTCCTCGGTCTGGATACCGCGAGTGTGCAACTCATCAATCAATCGGGGTGTGAAGTGCAGACCGGCAGTTGGGGCCGCAACGGAGCCCTCAATGCGTGAATAGACCGTCTGGTAGCGGGTGTTGTCAATCTCCTCGCTCTCACGATTCAGATAGGGAGGAATGGGAATCCTGCCGAGCTGTTCGATAATCTCACCAAAGGTGGCATCGGCCCCCCAGCGGAAGGTCACAACGTGTGCTTTGCCCACCTGTTCGCCCCTCCAAGCCTCCAATCGGCAGGGTGCGCCATTCATCTCGAAGTCGATGACAAGAGCTCCCTCTTTCCACTTCTTCAAGCCACCCACAAGGCACCTCCAACTGCACTCTCCCTTGACCGAAAAGGCATTTTCGTAGTCGGCAGGGGTGTGGGGCTCCAAACAAAAGACCTCCAAGCGTGCGCCACTCGGCTTGTGCATAATGAGCCTTGCGCGGAAAACGCGCGTGTTGTTGAAGACCAAAAGCGCGCCCTCGGGCAACTCCTCGGCGAGGTTGTAGAACTTGCGATGGGTGATTTGGCCCTCCCTCCACACCAGAAGGTTGGAGTGGTCACGCTCCGCGAGAGGGAACTTTGCGATTCTCTCGTCGGGCAGCTCGTAGTCGAAATTATCTATGTGTAGTGGATTGATTTTCAATTTTGAATTTTGAATTTTGAATTTTGAATTGAAAAAACATCTGGCGTGGCGTGTAAGCCGAGTTCTGTACCGCGGGCTCCACTTTGGGTGGGTTGCTCACAACCCTTCCTCGGCGGCGCGGCCTTCGTCATTAATCTATACACTGCACTTGCGTGCAGGTTAAAGCGTTCTACCCCTCGACATCGGGCGAGCAACCCTACATACTGTCGATATACTTGAACTTGCAACCCGTCGGTAGTACTGTCCCCAATGTGTCGCCACACGGGCGGTGGGCTCTTACCCCGCCTTTTCACCCTTACCCCTTGCGGGGCGGTTATTCTCTGTTACCTTTAACCTTGCCGTCGCCGACAACTTTCCGTTAGAAAGCACGGTGCTCTGCGTTGCTCGGACTTTCCTCTCCCTCCCCAAAGGGGAGGCAGCGACGAAACCCCCACGCCAAATGTGCCACAAAAGTACCGATAAAAGTTGAAAGTTGAAAGTTGAAAGTTGAAAAATGGAGAATTATATATTATATTTGTGCTACCGAAATTCCAAAAACAAACAAATACGATGAAAAAGATTCTTTACACTCTGGTGGCACTCTTTGCAAGTGTGTCGCTTATGGCCGAGGAGCCCACAGCTGAGCCCTCGCCTTGGACAATGGCAGGTAGTGCCGGTATTACAGGTTCGCAGATGACTCTCACCAATTGGGCTGCGGGTGGTGATCCCAGCGTTGCGGCCGATTTCCAATTCAACTACTCCATTGATTACAAGAAAGATGCAATCCTTTGGCAGAATCGCTTGGAGTTGGCCTATGGTCTGAACCGTACCGAGAGTAATGGTCTTCGCAAGACTAACGACAAAATCTACTTCTCCTCGTCGTATGGTCACAAAGTCTATGATAACCTCTATGTTTCGGCTCTGTTGAAATTCAACACCCAATTTGCCCCCGGCTATGACTATGCAGTGCCCGAGGGAGATAGCTATAAGCAGACCTCCGGTTTTATGGCCCCCGCCTATTTCAGTGGCGGTCTTGGTGTGGAGTGGGCTCCTAAATCGTGGCTCTCGGTCAATGCCTCGCCCGCAACTTGGAAGGCTACGGTGGTCAATGTTGAGGCTCTGCAACCCATCTATGGCTTGGACGGCACCTCCACTCGTCACGAGTTTGGTGGTAACGTGAAGATTGAGGCCAAAGGCACCATTTGGGGCGACCTCTCGGGCTACACCCGTCTGAACCTCTTCTCCAACTTCCTCGACAATCCACAGAATGTCGATGTTGATTGGACCGTGCGTTTCGACCTGAAAATCAACAAGTGGCTCTCGGCAAACGTCAATTTCCAGATGATTTACGACGACAATATCAAGATTCCACAGCCCGATGGCTCGGCACATCCTTGCTTGCAGATTCAGGAGGTTGCCGGTGTGGGACTTCTTGTCAAATTCTAGTGCGAGCACATCTCGCGGGCATCTACTGCGTTACGCTCAAAAATCTCTCCCTCATTTACGCCAAAGTAAACTGCGGGAGAGATTTTTGTCTAACGTCTAACGTCTAAGGTCTAAGGTCGCGGGCTCGCAGATGCGAGCCCGAAAACATAATTAATTTTAGGGGGGATAGGTATTTTCCTTAATCTCCTTAAAAATCTTCGGGGCGCATCCCAATAATGACTCGGGGCGCACCAAAATGGTGCGCCCCGCGACGTTAGACGTTAGACATTAGACGTTAGACGTTAAAACAACGACAAGTTGTCAAACGAAGGTTTGAGTTCGCCCTTCTCGATGCGGTGGATAATCTCCACAACCTTGTCGTTCATAGGGGTGGGGCAGCCAACCTTGCGACCATAGGCACTCACAACGCCATTGATGGCATCCACCTCCGTAAGTTTGCCCTTCTCGATATCCTGCAACATACTCGCCTTCAAGAGGGCGTGTTTGCGAATAGCAATGGGGATGATAAAGAACGAAATGGCCTTTTTCAGACAACCCTTATAGTCGAGCAATTTGACAATATCTTTGCCCTGTACGGGCTCTATGCGGATACCACCCACCGCGCACACGTCGATACACTCCTTGATGAGTGCTTGAACAATGCGTCTGGATGGCTTTGCTTTTGCAGCCTCACCAAAGGTGCAACCCAACACCGCACTCATACCCGAGAAGGAGGCGTTAATCAGCAGTTTGCTCCAACGGGTGCCCACAAAGTTCTCATCCACCTCCACTTCGCCCATCATCTCCAAGAGGGCTTTCACATCCTCGAAGTGGCCGTTGCGCTCCTTGGTGAGCGAGCCGAGCGAAAAAGTAAGGCTATCGGGCTGGCTGGTGAGTTCGCACACACCGGCCTCCTTCATCGTAGCACCCCACGCAACCGTGCAGCCGAGTGTGCGGCCATCGCCCACAATCTCGCCAATCTGCAACTCGGGAATACCATTTTGGAGCGTCACAATCACACCATCCTCCGCCAAAAAATCCTTCAAGCGGGTGACAACCTCCACATTTTGCTGTTGCTTGGTCATCAGGAAGATGATGTCGTAGGTGCCCTCCATCTGTTCGGGTAGGTAGGCCACCACGGGCTGGGTGAAATTGACCGTACCCACCACCTGCGCACCCTTCTGTTGGAGTGCCTCGACGTGGGCCTTGTTGCGGTTGATAAGCTCCACCTTACCGCCATTTTTGGTTATGTATGCGCCCAGAATCGTTCCCAACGAACCGGCGCCATAGATTGCTGTCCTCATAGTTGTTCTACTTTATTAATAAAAAAGGGCGTAGGTTTGTTGCTACGCCCGTAAAATATTCAATGTGGCTACTTGCCGAGTTTTGCCCTAACGGCACGCAACATATCGACAACCATCTTCTCCAAGTCCCAATCGGGATTCCAGCCCCACTCCTCGCGAGCGCAAGTGTCGTCGAGTTTGTTGGGCCAGCTACGCGAAATCTCCTCCTTGACGGGATCCACATTGTAGTCCATTGTGAATTCGGGGATGTGCTTGCGAATCTCGGCAGCGAGAATCTCGGGGGTGAAACTCATTGATGCGATGTTGAACGAGTTGCGGTGGCGCAACTTGGTGGGGTCGGCCTCCATCAAATCCACGATGGATTTGAGCGCGTCGGGCATATACATCATATCCATATATACATCGGCAGGTACGGGGCAGGTGTAGTGGCCTGTCTTGACTGCCTCATAGAAAATCTCCACAGCGTAGTCGGTGGTACCGCCACCGGGCATTGTTACGTTGGAGATGATGCCGGGGAAGCGCACACTACGGGTATCCACGCCAAAGCGCGAGAAGTAGTAGTTCGACAAAAGCTCGCCTGTAACCTTGCAGACACCATAGATGGTGTTGGGCTGCATCGAGACATCCTGAGGGGTGTTGTCCCTCTCGAAGTCGCCACCAAAGGCACCAATCGACGAGGGGGTGAAGAGTGCGCAACCATACTCGCGGGCAATTTCGAGCGAGTTCATCAGTGCGCCCATATTGATGTTCCAAGCACCCTGGGGGTTCTTCTCGCCCGTTGCGGAGAGTACCGCCACGAGGTTGAAGATGGTGTCGATGTTGTAGCTACGCACCAAGGCGGCATAGGCCTCCCTATCGAGGATGTTGAGAATCTCAAAGGGGCCGTCATACGCCAAATGGGGACATTCGCGCAAGTCGGCTGCTACGACATTCTCTGGACCATAGATTTTGCGGAGGTAGCCCGTGAGTTCCGAGCCAATCTGACCACCCGCGCCAGCGATAAGAATACGTTTCATTGTCTTATGTGTTTTTTTTAGGTTAGTCCTTGGTGTTGTTTGCCCCTTTTTTGTACTTTTCGATGAGGGCCTCCAAGCTCTTCATCTCGCCAATGAGTTTCAGGGGGATGGATACAAAATAGACCCCCACAACCGCAAGTAGTAGTACCGATAGCCACGCGAACTTGTTGAGTGGCAGCGATGTGAATACCAAAACCATCAGTACCGCGCCAAATAATACGGCGAGGGTAATGATGATTTTGCGGAGCGTTTTGTAGTCGTACATACAGTTCTATCCAAATTCAATCCCCCAAAAGTACAAAAAAAATTGAGAATTGGGAATTGGGAATTGAGAATTTTAGAATAAATTTTTATTTTTGTGGGAACATATTAAAAAACACGGAAAGTGTAAGTTTATTCTCGTTGAACGAACGTAGGAAATTCGCAATAGCAGAGGATAAGCATTCGCTTGCCTCGTCTTACCCTTTGTTGGGGTATAGGCGTGGGCTGTATGCTTATTTATGCTATTAGGTTTCCTACGACCTGTTCAACTAAAATAAGTCTTCGGCACCACGCTTTCTTTTTTGGCAACAAACCACATACCACTATCGAGGTGCGGATGGTAAGATTTGAAAAATAATGTTAAACAAATAAATCTTACTACTATGAAAAAACTTCTACCCATTTTGTGCCTGCTGGCACTTATCAGCTGCTCGGATGTGTACGATGACTCGGGGATTCGTGCCGACATCGAGGATCTGAAAGAGCGCGTTGAAGATCTTGAAAAAATGTGTCGCGAGATGAACAGCAACATCTCGGCTATGCAGGCTATTGTGAATGCCCTGCAAAACAACGACTACATCACAAGCGTTACCCCCATTACCGAGGGTGGCAAAACCATTGGCTACACCATTACTTTTGCCAAAGGTAGCCTCATTACTATCTACCACGGCACTGATGGCAAAGATGGTCAGGATGGTGAGAATGGCAAGGACGGTCAAGATGGCAAGGACGGTCAAGATGGTGCTGACGGCAAAGATGGCTATACTCCCGTTATTGGTGTTAAGCAAGATATCGACGGCATTTACTATTGGACACTCGATGGCGAGTGGTTGCTGGATGAGAACGGCAACAAAATCAAGGCGCAAGGCACTGACGGCAAAGACGGTCAGGATGGCGAGAATGGCGCAGACGGCAACGATGGTGCCAATGGTAATGATGGTGCAACAGGTCCTCAGGGACCTCAGGGCGACAAGGGCGACCAAGGAGAAACTGGCCCTCAAGGACCACAGGGCGACAAGGGCGACCAAGGAGAAACTGGCCCTCAGGTACCACAGGGCGAGCAGGGTATCACACCTATGCTGAAAATCGAGGATGACTATTGGTATGTGTCATACGACAATGGTCAGTCGTGGACTCAGCTCGGCAAAGCCACCGGTGAGAAAGGTGAGCAGGGTCCCCAAGGCGAAACCGGCGCACAAGGTCCTCAGGGCGAGAGCGGTGCAAATGGCGACTCGTTCTTCCAGAGTGTTACGCAAGATGAGCAGAACGTCTATTTCACGCTTGCGGACGGCACTATTATTACACTGCCCAAGGGTGCTGCGCTCGACATTACCTTTGCTGAAAGCGATTTGGTTGTGATGTCGCCCAACTCGACTCGCGAGATTGACTACACCGTAACGAGCGTGACCGAAAAAGTGACCGTGGAGGTAACCTCTTCGGCAGACATCAAGGCAAAAGTTGTGGCAGCTGACGCTACGGGCAAGACGGGTAAAATCAAAATCACAACGGGTGCAACCATTGACGAGTATAGCAAAGTGATTGTCTTTGTGTCGAATGGTGAGAAGGTTACGATGAAGAGTATCACTTTCGAGCAGGCGGGCTTGGAGATTAGCAACGATGCTACTTTTTACGCTCCTGCCGAGGGCGGGAATGTTACCCTCACTTTCTTGTCGAATGTTGAGTGCGAGGTGGTTATCCCCGAGGAGGCACAAGAGTGGATCTCCCTTGCCCCCACCACCCGCGCAATGACCGAGCGACATATCGCTCTCCAACTCACTGCCAATGAGGGAGCAAAGCGCAATGCAGTTGTAACTATACAATCAGAAGATGGTAACCTCTCAGTGAATTACACAATCGAGCAGGCTACAAGTCTTGATTACCAACTCGCATTGGAGCGAGAGGCGTTGATTGCAATTTACAATGCTCTCGATGGCGACAACTGGACTAATAATGAAAATTGGTGCAGTGAAAAACCAATTGACGAGTGGTATGGTGTTTCTACTAATGAAGCTGGTAATGTGCATTATTTGATACTAAGTGGAGTTAAATCAGGAAATATTCCTAGTGAAATATGTTATCTTGAAGATTTAGAAGGATTATATTTAGAATCTCATCATTTATCTGAAGAATCATTCCTTGTTGATATGTTGAGAAAACTGAAACAACTCAATAAATTTGAATCTCTATTTATTGAGGGACATAGTTGGTATGGAACAAGTGGTTTCACTGGAACGATTCCTGATGAACTATGGGAATTAACCAACTTGAAGGTTTTGCGTCTAGAACATAATAATTTCACAGGAGGATTATCTAGTAAAGTAGGTAACCTAAAGAATCTGTCACACCTATCCTTGCTTGACTCGCAATTACAGGGCGAACTTCCATCCGAATTAGGTAATTTAACACAACTAACAGGTATAAATCTACAGTTTAATCAATTTACAGGAGAAATTCCTGAGAAATTTTTCGAGACTGATGCTTGGAAGAATAATTGGGCAGAGGTTATTGCAGAATATAATGGTTTTGCTGATATATACTTTGGAAGAAATAACAAATTTACATTAGACAACCTCGTCATTCCTGCAAAATCATGGAATAACATGTATGATATTAATGGTAATGTTGTAAATATCCAAAATGTATATGAGAGTAATCAATACACAATACTTTATCAATATGCCCCTAATGACGGATATTGGGAACAGATGTGCGATATATATAAATATTACAATTCTAAAATAGAAATAATCGGATGGGGTGGTTTTTGGGAGCCATGCTCATATTCAGGAATAGAAGATTTCGTGAAGACGAATAATATTGAGTGGATAAGTATCGGTGTAAATTATCACTATCCAACCTCTTCAGGTGTTTTTGATGGAGTGTATAGGTCTTATATTACAGTAGTTGATAACAAAGGATATGTAGTATTTTCGGACTATTTAACTTCAAGAGCAAGATTAATACAATTTTTGAATGAAAATTTAGGAGGAAATATGGCTGATGATACATATTTTTCTTCTGATTATTCGCAAGATGGTGTTGTAAATACTTTGCAAACCGCATCAAAAGGTAAAGGTATTGATATTGTGCTGATGGGTGATGCTTATAGTGACCGTCAGATTGCAGATGGTACATATAAGACCGATATGGAGTATATCTACAACAATCTTTTCACAGAAGAGCCTTACAAGTCTTTCAAAGACCATTTTAATGTCTATTATGTAAATGTTGTTTCCGATATAGAAGGATATGATTATTCTTTTTTGGGAGCAACTGCCTTAGGTGGACTTTTTGGTAATGGTACAACGGTTGCAGGAAATGACAATGCGGTATTCAACTATGCTCTCAATGCCATTTCAGAAGAAGAGATGGATGAAGCTATGCTAATTGTAGCAATGAACTCCGATAATTATGCGGGTACTTGCTATATGTATTATCCCGAGGGCGAGTCCGACTATGGCAAGGGCGTATCAATCAGCTACTTCCCACGCGGTGGCGATGCCGAGACCTTCGCAGCGTTGCTCCACCACGAGGCCTGCGGTCACGGTTTTGCAAAACTTGCCGATGAGTACGCCTACGAGGAGTATGGCGCAATTACCGACCTCTCGATAACCGAAATACAAGACCAGCACTCCGCGTGGGGTTGGTGGAAAAATGTGGACTTCACAAACGACCCCAGCGAGGTGCTTTGGAGCCGTTTCCTCGCCGATGAGCGTTACGCAAACGAGGGTTTGGGCGTCTTTGAGGGCGGTCTGACATATTGGAGTGGCGTATGGCGCCCCTCGGAGAACTCCATAATGCGATACAACACAGGCGGCTTCAACGCCCCCTCGCGCGAGGCTATCTACTACCGCATACACAAACTCGCCTATGGCGCAGAGTGGGAGTACGACTACGAGGAATTCGTGGAGTGGGATGCCAAAAACCGCACAGCAGAGGCGTCGGCACCACGCAAGGTGACTCGCATACCTATGAGGCAGATGGAGTACACCGCACCTCCCGTAGTAGTGAAACAATCGTGGCGCGAGGCGATGAAATAGAGCGCATCGCAAACAATCATCCAACCCTCCCCGTTGTGCGGGGAGGGTTTTCTTTACTGCTCCCCCAAAGTTAGGCGAGCGGTCGCAAAGCTCGGGTGAGGTCCGTCTTTTGGCGCGGGTATTAAAAAAGATACCCGCGCCATAGGTGCACCTTATTTTCAATTTTCAACTTTCAATTCCTTTACAGCCTCCTCGTTATCTCCTCCTGGTATTTGCGGGAGATGGGGATGGACTCGACACCCTCGGTTGTGAGCTCGGCAACAACCACGCCCGAGGGCTCCTTGTGTATCATCTTGATGTAGTCGGGGTTGATGAAGTAGGAGCGGTGGCAGCGCACCAGTCCGTGGCGCGTCATCTGCTCTTCGAGGGCTCGCATCGAGGAGCGGAGCACAAATTTGCGCACCTTGCCCTTGTCGGTGTGGTGAATCTGCACATAGTTCTCCTCCGATTTGAGGTAGATGACCGCCTCGGAGGCTATCACAAGGCGCAGTTTCTTGTATTCGTCGTAGAATTTTATGAGCGATGCAGGATCGGCACTCTGCTCCTCCTTGTTGCGCTCGGCGTGGAGCGAAAGCCCGAGGTGGAGTAGGGCGTATGGGAAGATGCAGATGCCAAAGAGCACACCAAAACTCCTGCCGACAACCTCAAAAAAACTCTGCTCGCCATCCATCATAAGGGTGATGTAGAGCGATGCAAAGAGGGCCCCAACGACCTCCTCACCCACAGCCCAGAGTGCACAATTTGCTCCCGAGGGGGAGATGTGTTTGCGCAAAAGGTAGAGCACCAAGCGCGAGATGGCCACAACCACAAAGAGGATGCAGAAGATGATGGTGAGATTGAAGGAGTAGGTGGCTTGCTCCATATCCAATAGCTCCACAATGCCAAATGGTTTGTAGAGTAGTGCAAAGACAAAAGTAAAGACGGGGACAATCAGGGAGTGAAGCACCGCACCAAGCCCTCCGAAGAATAGTCGCTGTTTGTTGGTCATAGTAAATCGTCACAAAATTTGTTGGGACAAATGTAGTACTTTTTTGTCAAATATCCCAAAATCCCGCCTTTTGTCCCTAAATAAGCCATTTTTGTAACTAATTACTTATCCCCGTAACATAAATTGGCAGGGCGGTCAGTGTGGCTCTATTTTTGCGCCCGAATAGAAACCACAAAATATTTATATAGCAGATGGAAAGAGTTAAAATTGTAGCCCTCGGGGATTCGATTACCAAGGGTGTTGTGCTCACCGAGGAGAATGGCTACTCGGTATTGGAGCAGAATTTTATGGAGATTATTAAGACCGAAAGAGGTGTTGAGGTGGATAACTATGGTAAGTTTGGCAGTACCATTGGGTTTGCCCACCACATACTCAATCGCCACGCAGAGGATATAGCCACCTCGAACTATACCTTTATAGAGTTTGGCGGCAACGATTGCGACTTCTATTGGAAACGTATTGCACTCAACCCCGAGGGTGAGCACCAACCTAAAACCACCCTTGCGGACTTCCGAGAGTCGCTTGTGGGGCTTGTGGAGAGGGTTTGTGAGCTCGGCTCAAAGCCCATATTGCTCTCACTGCCACCGATTAATTCGCGCTCCTATTTCGACTTTTTTAGTCGCGGAATAGATGAGGATGGGCGTGCCAACATTCTTGGTTGGATGGGTGGTGACGTGGAGGCCATTGAGCGTTGGCACGAAAGCTACAACGGTGCCCTCTTTGAGGTTGCCACCAACACGAATACTCCCATACTTAATATCACAGAGCCATTTGAGAACTACGCTGGCGATTGGCGCACGTTGCTGTGCAAGGATGGCATCCACCCCAATGGGCTCGGTCACCAACTCATCGCTTCCTCCATAATGACGGCAGGTTTTTAGCTCCCGCCCTCAATCGTCTATTGTTGCAGGCTCGGCACCTACCGCCGGGCCTACGACTTTTTGTGATATAACGAAATTGGATGTTTTGATTTTTAACTTTTATTGCTACTTTTGTGCGGTATGAAACAACTGCTTTTGACAATATTTTCGCTCCTACTCATTGCGCAGGTGGCCTATGCGGGTGATGGCTCATCTGCACAAGGTAGCCTCTCCTATCGGGGCTTCTCGGGTGGTATGATGTTGCACGCGGGCTGGGTGTCGCGCGGAGATATGGTGATTTCGGGTGCATCCCAATCGCTTTCGGGTGTGACTATGGGCATTGGTGGTGCTGTGAGGTTGCGCTTTGGTGACCATCTGCGCGTCGGTACCGAGGGTTATACATCTTCGCTCGGATATGGCAAGTGGGGCTCGTCGCTCTCCATAGGGTGGGGTGGTCTGCTTGTCGATTGGAGCTGGAAGAGGGGAAGATTCACACCCTTTGTGGGCACAACCATAGGTGGTGGCGTGGTCGAGAACCTTACACTCACCCGAGAGCCCGCACTCGATGTTGCTCCCGAGGAGGGCGTTTCCTATCGTAACTATGGTGTGGGTGTTGTGGTGCCTTTTGTTGGCGTTGAGTACTCGCTCTCGGAGCGTATGTCGCTTATGCTGAGAGGTGATTGGATGTTTTCGTTGGGCCGCAGTGAGTTCGATTTTCCCTCTGGCGTGAGGTGCTATGTGGGTGTGATGTTCAACCACTGATTGGGGTGTGCGAGTTTTTCTTGAAAAAAAGCACCAAAAAAGTTGCACAATTGAAAAAAGCGTTGTACTTTTGTCCCGCTTTTAGGAAGTAAATGCTGTTTTAGCTCAGTGGTAGAGCACTTCCTTGGTAAGGAAGAGGTCCCGAGTTCAATCCTCGGAAACAGCTCAAAGCAAACAATGAGAAGGTGAAACGAAAGTTTCACCTTTTTTTTATTCGTCAGGGCGTGGGTGCTTGCACACATACGCCCTGACGAATAAAAAAGAAGAGGGCGACACTCGTTGTCGCCCTTTCTCGTTGTTTGCTTTGATGGCGCCCCTGCGGCAGCAGGAGAGGAAAGGGCAACACGAAGTGTTGGCCAATCCTTGATGGCCCCTGCGGCAGCAGCAGAGGAAAGACAAGCGTAGCGCAGGCAATCCTCTCTGGTAGCACACAGTAGAACTGTCAAGGGTTACTTGATTGTTGAATTTGTGCGCCCCGAGGCGCACCCCGCCCGCCCACGCTCGGGCTTTACCCTCGCTCCCTAATTGGTGGGGCTATTTTTTGCGTAGGGGGATATGTCGCGAGTTCGAGAGCCACTGACCTACATAAAACAAAAACGGACACCTTTTAGGTATCCGTTTCCGTTTTGCGGTATGGACTTTGGCTCGAACCCACGCTGGCGCGTGGCTTAAATATCTACAACCCCTCCAAACCTCCCCTTGATAGGGGAGGCTTCGTCGGTCGCGAGTTCGAAAACCACACCGATAACAAAAAAACAACCGACAGTCGGATGACTATCGGTTGTTATGCGGTATGGACGAGACTCGAACCCACGCTGGCGCGTGGATTGAATATTTACAACCCCTCCAAACCTCCCCTTGATAGGGGAGGCTTCGTCGGTCGCGAGTTTGAGAACCACACCGATAACAAAAAAACAACCGACAGTCGGATG
>JAZOTH010000017.1:0-5943 GCA_045657545.1 Tidjanibacter sp. | reverse complement strand
CCTCCGATTGGGAGAAGTTCGAGAAGTGGGCAGAGACCGTGCCCTACACTATGAGAAACCCTCTCTACCATTGGACACACCTCGAACTCAAAACAGCTTTCGGTGTCGACAAACTCCTGGGCCCCTCCACCGCGCGTGAGATTTACGACCACTGCACCGCAATGCTCCAAACCCCCGAAAGAACCGCTCGCGGACTTATGTTGCACTACAATGTTGAGGTTGTTTGCACCACTGATGACCCCGTAGATTCGCTCGAACACCACATCAAAACCGCAGCCGACAACTTCGGCGTGAGGATGCTCCCCACTTGGAGGCCCGACAAGGCTATGGCTGTGGAGGTACCTGCCGATTTCCGCGCCTACATTGACCGACTCTCGGAGGTGAGTGGTGTAGAGATTAAGTGTTTCGATGACGTTATTGAGGCTTTGCAGGTGCGTCACGACTTCTTTGAGAGCGTTGGTTGCCGCCTTTCGGACCACGGCATTGAGGAGTTCTATGCCGAAGACTACACCCACGCAGAGGTTGAGAACCTCTTCCAGAAGGTCTATGGTGGCACTCCCCTTACGATGGAGGAGATTAAGAAATACAAGACCGCAATGATGGTTGAGTTTGCAGTGATGGACCACAAGAGTGGTTGGACACAGCAGTTCCACTATGGCGCAATCCGCAACAACAACAGCCGTATGTTCGCATCGCTCGGCCCCGATACCGGTTTCGACTCGATTGGCGACTTTACGGTGGCAAAGAATATGTCCAAATTCTTCGATATGCTCGACAGGGAGGATAAACTTACCAAGACCATTATCTACAACCTCAACCCACGCGACAACGAACTCATCGCCACAATGCTCGGCAACTTCCAAGATGGTCGCTACGGTGCAGGCAAGATTCAGTTTGGTAGCGGTTGGTGGTTCCTCGATCAGAAAGACGGTATGGAGAAACAGATGAACGCCCTCTCGGTTTTGGGCCTTCTGAGCCGCTTTGTGGGTATGCTCACCGACAGTCGCAGCTTCCTCTCCTACCCCCGCCACGAGTACTTCCGCAGAACACTCTGCAACCTCATCGGCAACGACGTAGAGCAGGGACTTTTGCCCGCCAGCGAGATTGATTTCCTCGGCAAGATGGTGGAGGATATCTCCTATAACAATGCAAAAAATTACTTCCAATTCTAACCTCAAAAACTCATACAACTATGGCTATCAAGGCATTAAATAAACAGAATGTGGAGAAACCCGTTCTCCCTATCAAGATTTTGCAGTTTGGCGAAGGTAACTTCCTGCGTGCATTTGTCGATTGGCAGATTGACAAAGCCAATGAGGCGGGTGTGATGAATCACGGCATCGCTATCGTTCAGCCCATCGACAAGGGTATGGCCGGTATGCTCGAAGCACAAGATTGCCTCTATCACGTCTATTTGGAGGGCGTGAAGGATAAGAAACCCGTGAAGGATATTCGTTTGGTCAAGAGCGTACAGTGCGCCATCAACCCCTATGAGGAGTACGCTGCCTATGAGCAGATTTTCCTCTCGCCCGAATTGGAGGCCACCGTATCGAACACCACCGAGGCCGGTATCCGCTATGAGGAGGGTGACGACCTGTGGGCATTGCCCCCCAAGAGCTATCCCGCAAAGATGACAGCCCTGCTGTATAAGCGTTTCAAACACTTCAATGGCGACCCCACCAAGGGTCTCTGCATCATCTGCTGCGAGCTTATTGAGAACAATGGTTCAACCCTGAGAGAGTATGTACTCCGCCACGCTGAGTACAACAAGTTGGGTGAGGATTTCATCGGCTGGGTGGAGAACCACTGCCACTTCTGCGACACCCTCGTGGACCGCATCGTTCCCGGCTTCCCCCGCGAGAATATTGACGAGATTAAGGAGGAGATAGGCTTTGATGACAACCTCGTAGTTAAGGCCGAGTTCTACCACCTCTGGGCTATCGGTGGCCCCGGTTACGAGGAGGTACAGCGTCGCCTGCCACTCGACAAGGCGGGCTTGCACGTTATCTTTATGCCCACCATCAAGCAGTTCAGGGATAAGAAAGTTCGCATCCTCAATGGCTCCCACACGGGTATGGTGCCCATCGGTTTGCAGATGGGTTGTGAGACCGTAATGGATGCCTTCAACACTCCCGATTTGGAGAAGTTCATCAACACAATGGTGGATGAGGAGGTTATCCCAATGATTGAGGAGGATCAGGCAGAGCTTAAAGAGTTTGCTGCGGGTATCTTGGAGCGTTTCTACAACCCCTACATCCGCCATATGCTCAAAACCATCTCGCTCAACTCTCTCTCCAAATGGGAAACCCGCAACTTCCCCACCGTTTTGGACAATTGGAAGAAGGCCGGTAAGGTTGCCGAGAAGGAGATGTTCACCTTTGCAGCCCTTCTGACGCTG
Organism: Tidjanibacter sp.; assembly: GCA_045657545.1. Classification (GTDB taxonomy): domain Bacteria; phylum Bacteroidota; class Bacteroidia; order Bacteroidales; family Rikenellaceae; genus Tidjanibacter. Next base: position 3,545 of record JAZOTH010000017.1, on the reverse strand, counting down.
TATAGTGGCACCGTAGAATTCACCCCCGATGATACCCCCGAGCACGTTGAGTTCATCCGCAAGGTGTGGAACAGCAACGATGTGGAGGGCACTGTTAGGGCCATTGTTGAGAACCGCAACATCTGGACAGTGGACTTCACCGAGGTGACTCCCTTTGTGGAGAAGGCTGCTGGTTATGTAAAGGCTATCCTCGCAGAGGGTATGGCCGCAGCACTTAAAACTATGCTCTAAGAGAATTCAAAATTCAAAATTGGGAATTGTGAAACGATATTTAAGAATAAATGAGGCCGATGATGTGGCTATCGCTCTGGATGACCTTGCCTCAGGTGAGCAAATCGAGGTGGGTGGTAAGAGTGTCACCCTCAGGGAGGATATTGCCAAAGGTCACAAGGTAGCCCTGCGCGAGATTGCCGAGGGCGAGAATGTGATTAAGTATGGCTACCCCATCGGTCACGCGACCTGCCCCATTGCAGAGGGCGCGTGGATTCACTCACACAACATCAAGACCAACCTCTCGGATGAGATTGAATACACCTATGTACCCAAAATCGCCCCCAAAGAGTACCCTGCCGATGAACGCAAAGTGATGGGCTACGAGAGGAAGAATGGCGATATGGGTATCCGCAACGAGTTGTGGATAATCCCCACCGTTGGTTGTGTCAATGGTCAGGCAGAGGCTATTGCTAAGCGCATCAAGACAGAGGAGGATTGCTCCCACCTCGACGATGTAAGAGTATATACCCACCCCTATGGCTGCTCTCAGCTGGGTGATGACCACAGCAACACCCGAAAGGCTCTGGCAGCTATGGTACACCACCCCAATGCGGGTGCAATTTTGGTGCTCGGTTTGGGATGTGAGAACAATCAGGTGGCAGAGTTCAAAAAAGAGATTGGCACTTGGGACCCCGAGCGTGTGAGATTCATCGTTGCCCAAGAGGTGGAGGATGAGATTGAGGAGGGTGTGAAGGTATGCCGCCAGCTGGTAGAGATTACCCGCCAAGATAAGCGCACACCACAGCCCCTTTCGAAACTCAAAATCGGCCTAAAATGTGGCGGTAGCGACGGTTTCTCGGGCATTACGGCCAACCCTCTCGTGGGACTCTTCTCCGATTGGCTCATCTCGCAGGGTGGCACCACCATCCTCACCGAAGTACCCGAGATGTTCGGTGCCGAAACAATCCTTATGGATAGGGCCGAGAATAGGAAGATTTTTGAGGACACAGTGTGCCTTATCAACGACTTTAAGGGCTATTTCAAGAGCTACAACCAGCCAATCTACGAAAACCCCTCACCGGGTAACAAGAAGGGTGGTATTACCACTTTGGAGGAGAAATCGCTCGGCTGTGTGCAGAAGGGTGGCGCGGGTACGGTTGTGGATGTTCTCTCCTACACCGACCCCGTAGTTAGGCGCGGTTTGAATCTTCTGCAAGCCCCCGGCAATGACCTTGTGGCCTCTTCGGCTCTGGCTTTGAGTGGCTGTCAGATGGTGCTCTTCACCACAGGTAGGGGTACCCCATTTGGTAGCTTTGTCCCCACAATGAAGATTTCGACCAACACCCGCCTCTATGAATTCAAGAATGGCTGGATAGACTTCAATGCCGGCACCCTCGTGGAGGATGAGGAGCCCGAAGCACTCCTTGCCCGCTTTGTGGATAAGGTGCTCGCTACCGCTAATGGTGAGCTGTTGAAACACGAAAAGACCGGATTCAAGGAGGTAGCCATCTTCAAAACAGGTGTAACCTTGTAGATTCAAAATGCAAAATTCAAGATTCAAAATTATTACCCTTTGCATCGCTACACTGCTCTGCGCCGAGGCACTCTCGGCGCAGGGTGTTAGTAGTGTGTGGGGGGCAGACTTGGGCGATGGCACCTATCGAAACCCTGTGCTACACGCTGACTATTCCGATCCCGATGTCATCCGCGTGGGCGACGACTATTGGATGACCTCCTCGTCATTCGACTGTCTGCCGGCCTTACAGATACTCCACTCCACCGACTTGGTGAATTGGGAGCTTGCCGGTGCAGTGCACTCCTACCGCCCCGAAGGTGTGCAGGAGATGCACGGAAACGGTGTGTGGGCCCCCTCCATACGCCATCACGATGGTATGTTCTACATCTTCTGGGGCGACCCCGATGTGGGTATCTTTATGGTCACCACCGACAACCCCCGAGGAGAGTGGAGCAAGCCCCACCTTGTGGAGGCCGGCGTGGGGATGATAGACCCCTGTCCCCTATGGGACGAGAATGGGGAAGCCTACCTTGTTCACGCTTGGGCAGGCTCGCGTGCAGGGTTCAAAAGCATACTCTCGGCAAGCCGAATGTCACCCGATGGCAAGAGCCTTATTGGTGAGGAGGTGCTCATCTATGACGGACACAACGACAACCCCACAATCGAGGGCCCAAAGTTCTATAAGCGTGGCGAGTGGTACTACATCTTCGCACCCGCAGGTGGTGTTAAGGAGGGTTGGCAACTCGTGATGCGCTCAAAAGAGCCCCTCGGCAAATACGAATGGCGCAAGGTGCTCCATCAGGGCAACAGCAACATCCACGGCCCCCATCAGGGTGGTTGGGTGACCGACACTGCGGGCGATAGCTGGTTTCTCCACTTTGAAGACCGCTATGCCTATGGGCGCGTGGTACATCTCCAACCTATGGTGTGGGGTGCAGACGGCTGGTGCACGATGGGTGTGGATAGCAATGGCGACGGCATAGGTGAGCCTGTGGCAACATATCGCAAGCCCCACAGCAACCTCCCCGAGCGTATCGTTACCCCCACCGAGGGCGACGAGTTCCAAAGCCCCACCCTCGGAGTACAATGGCAGTGGTATGGCAACCCCGAAAGGGATTGGATTATGCACTCGCCCGAAGGCTACGCAAGGCTCTATTGCCAACCTTACGACAACTTATGGGAGGCAAAAAATGTTATGACACAAAAGATTACGGCACCTAAGCAGACCATCACTGCCAAAGTTGATTTTAGGGCAGGCGTTGCAGGTGACAGAGCCGGCATTGTGATTCACGGCAGGGATATTGCCACCCTTTCGTTCCGCTTCGATGGTAAGAATATTCTCCTGCAACAGACCGAGTGTTACGGTGCCGAGAAGGGTGCCGAGGAGGTCGTTGTGGCGCAGATTCCTTGTGACAAGACAAGGCAGTTGCTCCTTCGCGTGGAGATAACCGAAGGGGCTATGTGCCAATTCTCGTGGGCCGAGAGCGGAAAATCATTCACCCCCATTGGCAAAACCTTCAAGGCTAAGGAGGGAAAATGGATTGGTGCGAAGTTCGGCCTCTTTGCCGTAACCGATGGCAAAACCAACGACGGCGGTTGGTTGGATGTCGATTGGGTGAGAGTCACGAAATAGTTGTCAGTTGTCAGTTGTCAGTTGTCAGTTGTCAGTTGTCAGTTGTCAGTTGTCAGTTGTCAGTTATCAGTATTGTTCGCGGGTATCAAAAAAGATACCCTCGTACTTTTTTGTAGTGGCGTTAAAGACTTTAAGGACTTTAATGATTTTTTCGGGCGCATTGCGCCCGCGACTGTTGTCGGC
>JAZOTH010000016.1:0-61422 GCA_045657545.1 Tidjanibacter sp. | reverse complement strand
GAGTGTAGGGAGTGTAGGGAGTGTAGGGAGTGTAGGGAGTGTAGGGAGTGTAGGGAGTGTAGGGAGTGTAGGGAGTGTAGGGAGTGTAGGGAGTGTAGGGCTCTCTCCTTAATTTCCCTAAATTCCCTAACCTCCCTAATAATGACTCGGGGCGCACCGAATTGGTGTGCCCCGCGACTCTTGACGTTAGACATTAGACATTAGACATTAGACGTGGGCTTTCTCAAAGTAATCCCGCCTCGTAGAGGATGATGATTTGTTCGATGAGTTTGTCTTCGCCCTGCGTGGGGTCGTACTCTTGTTTGAGGTTGGCGCGGAAGATTCGCGCAATGGTGTTCCAGAATTTTGCCGCAAATTTACCCCTGAACTCCTCCAAAATCTGATAGCTCGTGCGCTCCGTCTCGCGGTCAATCAGGCGTATGAGGATTTTTCCCTGCGAATATGTCATCTTTTCGAGCACGGGGGTGTAGCGTTTGACTATCTCTTTTTCGAGCTCTTTGGTTATTCGGTCGCGCTCTTTTTTGTTGGTTATGGTGTCGAGCTGAGCGGTGAGGGCCTCGAAATATTTGCGCGCATCAAGGGCATAGGGATAGACCGCTTTTACGTTGCGGATGAGCTTTTTGTAGCGTTTAATCTCGCCAATGGAGCGAAAGGCAATAATGTCGGACAGTTGCACGACGTAGGCGGTGTCACCCGTTATGGCATCCACCTCTGTGCCTGCCATATAGCCACCTCCGTAGCGAGAGTAGGGGACACTGCGCCAGGTGCGTGAACGCTGCGCCGAGCACTCCGCCACCACACACACAAGTAGTGCAACTATCAACAAAAACCTTTTCATCTGCGCAAATATAACGATTTTTTGCACTATATATTTTCTTCCCGTCCCAATAAGTGGCGAAATGGGGTGGATGGAGGAAAAATTGCACCAAAATTATTAAAAAATTTGAAAAATGTTTGTACCTTTGCGTGCCCTATGAGGATTGTCTCGGGGGTAACGGTTAGAACAGGTTAAAACACTAAACATAAAATTCTATGAAACAAGCAATTGCAATTCTTACAGGTGGCGGTCCTGCTCCCGGTATGAACACCGTTGTGGGCTCGGTAGCCAAAACTTTCATTACCAAAGGTTTCCGCGTGATAGGTCTTCACGAGGGTTATAGCGGTCTTTTCAAAGAGAACGCTCGCCACGAGGATATCGACTTCCGTCGTGCTGACGACATCTTCAATCAGGGTGGCTCCTACCTCCAAATGAGCCGTTTCAAACCCACCGATGCAGACTTTGAGAACAACTTCAACCTCAAATTCTTCCAGGAGAACAACATCAAGCTCCTCGTAACCGTAGGTGGTGACGATACCGCTTCGACCGCAAACCGTATTGCTAAATTCCTCGAAGCAAAGAAATACCCCATCGCAAACATCCACGTTCCCAAAACCATCGACAACGACCTTCCTCTTCCCGCAGGTGCTCCCACCTTCGGCTATGAGTCGGCTATGGACAAGGGTGCAGTGATTGGTCGCGCCGTTTATTCGGATGCTCGCACCAGCGGTAACTGGTTTATCATTGCTGCTATGGGTCGCTCGGCAGGTCACCTCGCTTGCGGTATTGGTGCTGCTTGCCACTATCCTATGATTGTTATCCCTGAGATGTTCAACAAAACCGAGATTACCATCGACAAGATTGTAAACCTCGTTATCTCCTCCATCATCAAACGCAAACTTATGGGTATGGACTACGGTGCAGCTATGGTATCGGAGGGCGTATTCCACAGCCTCTCGGACGAGGAGATTAAGAATGCAGGTGTGAACTTCTCCTACGATGAGCACGGTCACCCCGAGCTCGGTAAGGTTTCGAAGGCTCACGTCTTCAACGAGATTTTGGAGAACAAACTCAAAGCCTTGAAGATTAAAGTTAAATCGCGTCCCGTAGAGATTGGCTACGAGGTACGTTGCCAGACTCCCGTTGCAAGCGACCTCCTCTATTGCACCACTCTCGGTATGGGCGTTTACAAACTTTTCAGCGAGGGTAAGACCGGCTGTATGGTCTATGTTGCACAGGACGGCCAGATTAGCCAGCTCTACCTCAAAGACCTCCAAGATCCTACCACCGGTAAGATTCCTCCCCGTCTGGTTAATCCCGATGGCGACCAGTTCCAGGGTCTTGTAAACAACATCCTTTGCTACATCACCCCCGAGGATTACGAGGCAGCGAAGGCCTATGTTGCTAATCCCGAGGATTACGATTTCAAGCGCATCCTCAACTGGTAAAAACGCATATAGCGGGTAAATTTTGCACCGCTCTGCGATAGGCGAGTTCCTCATTTGCGATAAGCAAACTGCGGACTCGCCTTCTTGTTTGGCACAAAATTTCCTCCGCTCTCTGCGTTTTTACTTATAAGTCCTATAAATCCTATACGCCCTATACAAAAAAAGGTCGCAGAAAACTTCTGCGACCTTTTTTATTGATTTTTCAAAACCTTAGAGTTTATCTACCGCCTTGCAGAGCCTCTCGAAAATCTCCTCGATGGTGCCTGTACCGTCGATGGCGATGTGTTTGCCCTGCTGGGCGTAGTAGTCTGCCACCACGGCTGTCTGCTCGTTGTAGATGCGGATGCGGTTGCGGATAACCTCCTCATTGGCATCGTCGGCCCTACCACTCTCCTTGCCACGCAGCAGCAGACGCTGAATGAGCTCCTCCTCGGGAACTTCGAGCGAAAGCATAACATCCACCTTGCTACTCCACTCCTCCATCAGCAGGTCGAACTGCTCTGCCTGATAGGTGTTGCGGGGGAAGCCATCAAAGATGCTACCTGTAACATCGCGGTGGGTGGCCATAAAGTTCTTGACAATCTCGATAACCAAATCGTCGGGGGCGAACTCGCCTCGGGCGATGCACTCCTCCACACGTTTTCCCGCGGGGCTCTGCGCCTGAATCTCGTTCCTAATAACCTGACCTGTTGAGATGTGGTTGAAGCCGTACTTCTCAACCAGTTTGACCGCCTGGGTGCCCTTGCCAGCGCCAGGCGCTCCGAATAATACTATATTTTTCATTTATGCGCGAAGTATGCAAATTTTTTCACGGATGCAAATATAGACATTAATCTGCAAATTGGATGCTAATTAGTAAAAATTTTTATTATCTTTGCGCTAAATTGATTTGATGTAGTATGAATAAGCGCACAGAAATTTCCGAAGTGGGGCTCTTTGGGCTCATTGACCGCCTGACCGATGGCGTGGAGGTGAAGAATTCAACAACCGTTGTGGGTATTGGTGACGATGCCGCAGTGATAGATGCGGGCGATAAATACATCCTACTATCGACAGAGTTGTTGCTCGAAGGTGTCCATTTCGACCTCACCTATTTCCCCCTCAAACACCTCGGCTATAAAGTTGTGGTGGCGGGTATGAGCGACATTATCGCTATGAACGGTACACCTCGTCAGCTGACCGTTTCGCTTGGTGTGTCGGCACGCTTTGCTGTTGAACACCTCGAAGAGCTGTATGAGGGTGTGAAGGCTGCGTGCAAGGAGTATGAGATTGATCTTGTGGGAGGTGACACCACCGCCTCGGTTAATGGCCTTACTATCAGCGTGTCGGCCGTGGGTGAAGTGGCAAAAGATAGGCTTGTGCGTCGCTCGGGAGCAAGGGAGAACGACTTGGTGTGCATCACCAGCGATTTGGGCGCAGCCTATATGGGTTTGCACCTCTTGGAGAGGGAGCGTATTGCGCTGGATGGCCACCCCAATCCCAATCCCGATTTCAAGGGCCACGAATATATTCTGCGTCGCTGGCTCAAACCCGACCTTAGGTTGGATATTGTGAAGGCACTCAAAGCGGAGGGCATTGTCCCCACCTCGATGATTGATATTACCGACGGCTTGGCATCGGATGCGCTGCAACTCTGCAAGGCTTCGGGCTGTGGCGTAAGGCTCTACTTGGAGCGTATCCCCATCGCTGCCGAAACGAGGGCTATGGCGGAGGAACTCAATGCCGACCCCATTGTGGCAATGCTCAATGGTGGCGACGACTACGAATTGATGTTTACCGTGCCTTTGGAGATGAAGGACAAGGTGTTGCGCTTTGGCGGCGTGGATGTTATCGGCCACGTTACAACCCACGGTGCGGTACTTGTTACACCCGAGGGTGGGGAGTTGCCACTGACGGCCCCCGGCTTCGCGAGAAATTGACAATTGAAAACGGGAAATTTGGATGCGTCTACGACGCAGAGGTTTAATATCTACGAATCAATTTAGTAGGATTTTTTTTGAACTAAAATGAGAAAATTGAGCGAAAAAGACAAAATTTTCAATTCTCAATTTTCAATTCTCAATTTTCTTTGTATATTTGCGGGCTAATTTTAGGCACTTATGAGCGCACTGAAAGATTTTTGCATCCCATTCAAGGGCTATAAGAGTGGCGAACACCACCTCGAATTCACTATCGACAAGGCTCTCTTGGAGGAACTTGGCGATGAGGAAATGATTGATGCTCAGGTGGATGTGGATGTTGTGATGACCAAGGCAGCGCAGATGCTCACCTTCGAGGTGGCGTTGGATGGTGTGGCCAAGGTTGAGTGCGATAGGTGTCTGGATGAACTCGAATATCCCATTGAGGCTGACGATACGCTCTATGTGAAGTTCAGCGAGGATGAGATTGAGTTCGATGGCGAGGTGATGTGGCTCAATCCTGCCGATGAAGAGATTGATTTGGCACCCTACATCTACGAAACGCTCCTCTTGTCGTTGCCCTATCAGAGGGTGCACGAGAGCATCGAGGAGTGCAATCAGGAGATGATTGCTCGTTTCAGGATCGTGAGCGAGGAGGAGTTTGAGGAGATTGCCGAGCCCAAGGAGAATGCTCTCGCAGGTGGTGAGAATGGTGACGCACTCGCGGCCCTGAAACGTAGCTTGGAGATGCAGGAGAAGGAGTAACGAATAATTTAACTTATAAAAACAAAATACAACTATGGCACATCCTAAACACAAGGTTTCGTCGACCAGAAGAGACAAACGTAGGACTCACTACGTAGCAGCTGTTCCTACCGTAGCAGTATGCTCGAACTGCGGTTCGCCCGTTCAGTACCACCGCGTATGCCCCGAGTGTGGTTTCTACCGTGGCAAATTGGCTATCGAGAAAAAGGCTGAGTAGGTAATTGAGAATTCCAACGATGCGCAATCTGCGAATAGGTGTCGATGCAATGGGCGGTGACTACGCTCCCGAAGCGGTAGTCAAAGGTGCCGTTGAGGCATTACCATTGCTCGATGCAACCTCGAAGGTGGTTCTTTTTGGCGACAAGGAGGCTATTGAGAGGTGCTTGGAGGCAGAGGGCTACGAGGGTGATAGGATTGAGATTGTGGCAACCTCGGAGGTTATCACAATGCACGACCACCCCGCAAAGGCTTTTCAGTCGAAGCCCGATTCGAGTATCCGCAAGGGTTTCGAGTACCTCAAAGCAGGCAAGATTGACGGCATCGCAAGTGCCGGTTCGACCGGTGCGATGATGGCAGGCGCAATGTTCACGGTGGGTGTCACTGAGGGTGTCATCCGTCCTGCAATTTCGGCTGCTATCGCAAACGTCAGGGGAGGATATACCCTCCTGCTGGATGTGGGACTTAACGTAGATTGCAAACCCGAAGTGCTACACCAATACGGCATTATGGGTAGCATCTACGCAAAAGACCTCTGGGGATTGGAGAATCCCCGCGTGGGACTCCTCAATATTGGCGAGGAGGAGAGTAAGGGTAATGCGGCTGCGAAGGCTGCATACCAGATGTTGGCTGCGGAGGAGAGTATCAACTTTGTGGGCAATATTGAGGGTAAGGATTTCTACCTCGGCAAGGCGGATGTTGTTGTCTGTGACGGATTTATGGGCAACGTGCTGCTGAAACTCTCCGAGAGCCTCCGCTATATCGCCAAGGCTCGCAAGATTGATGATGAGTTCCTCGACAACCTCAATTATGAGATTAAGGGCGGTACTCCCGCGCTTGGAGTTGGAGAGGTTGTGATTGTGGGCCACGGCTCATCCACGGTGTTGGCACTCCGCAATATGGTGCACCAGACCGAGTTGAGCATCAAGTCGGGCTACGCAGAGGATATCCGCAAGGCGTTTGCAGAGAGAAAAACTACTGTCGAGTAGCCTCTGTTTGAGGGGGTGAAGGGCACGAGGTCTTGGAAGAGAAGACCAACTTGGTTCCATAGTTCAACGGATAGAACGACAGTTTCCTAAACTGTAAATCTGGGTTCGATTCCCGGTGGGACTACAAAAAACGCATATAATCGGCGATTTAGTCGTTGCACTGCGATAAGCGGGCTCCTCATTTACGTTTAGTAAACTGCGGAGCCCGCTTTCTTGTGCGCCTATAACTCGCTCGATTCTATGCGTTTTTTTTGGAGGGGGGAATTTCTGTCGAAACTTTCGGGAGTTCCACCAGCACAGAAGTGCCGTTACGGCACCTCATTTACGTCAAGTAAACTGCGGGAGGATTTTTTTTTCGCAAGCCTTGCATTCATCACGTTCTATGCGTTTTTAATTTCTGTCGTGACTTTCGGTAGCACCACCCTCACAAAAGTGCCGTTACGGCACCGCTCGATTATATGCGTTTTTACATCGACTGACAACTGACGACTGACGACTGATAACTGATAACTGACAACTAATCCGTAAGGATTTCTCGCACTTCGCCTTCGACTTTGGTAAGTCGTGCGCGACAAAGTTTTATGAGCTCGGTGGCGCGTGTGACCTTCGAGGTGAGGGTGTCGATGTCTGCCTCGCCCGCTTCGATGGTGTGCAGTATCTCCTCCAACTCTGCGAGGGCTGCGGTGTAACTAATCTCTTGTTGCTTCATAGTTATTCTCTTTTTTAGTCGTTTTTCTTTGTGATAGTGGCTTCAATGCTACCTTTCGCGAGGAGAATCTCAACGCTCTCACCCTCCGATAGTTGTGAAGAGTCTGTTATGGTCTTTCCACCCTTTTGAATCATTGCAAAACCGAGGGCGAGAATCCTCTCGGGCGAGGCTGCACCCACCAACGCTTCGGCTGTGTTGAGCTTTGAGTGGTTGTTTTGCAAGGTGCGCTCGGTGGCGTGACGGAGCCTCATCGAGGAGGCGTGCAGACGCAGCGAGAGGGAGCCCAATAGTTCGCGCGTGGTCGAAAGGAGTCTTGCGCCCAAGAGCGAAATGTTGGCGTTTTGTGTTGATAGAGTGTGACTTGCGAGGGCTGTGATGCGGCCGTACGCATCCTCGGCCTCACAGAGGAACCCCTCAATGCGCGAGAGGAGAAAATCGGCAACTGCGGTTGGGGTTTTCAGTGCCCACGCGGCCACAAGGTCGGCTACGGAGCTGTCTTTGTCGTGGCCTATACCTGTGAGAATCGGTAGTGGGAATTGGGCAATGTGGGCGCAAAGGGCGTAGGAGTTGAAGCACTCCAAGTCACTCTGTGAGCCACCGCCACGAATTATAGCCACCGCATCGAACTCCTCCTCGCGCCCAGCAATCTCTTCGAGCGCACCAATTATCGACTCCTCGGCAGAGGCACCCTGCACAATCGCCTCAAAAAGAGTGTGCTCGATGCGATAGGGGCTCTCGGCAAGGTGGTTGCGGAAATCTTGAAGGCCCGCAGCCGTAGCCGAGGAGATGACCGCCACGCGCTGAATGACCGCAGGTAGGGCGAGAGAACGATTCAGGTCGATGATGCCATCGGCTTCGAGGGCGGCAATAACCTCCCTCTTGCGACGCTCGTTTTCTCCGAGGGTGTAGGCAGGGTCTATGTCGCTCACTGTGAGCGAGAAACCGTAGGCCTCGTGGAACGAAACACCCACCTTCAAAAGCACACTCATTCCCGCTACGAGGTCGGTGCCCGTTGTGGCGCGGAAGTAGCTCTCGATGGCTCCCCATCGACTACGCCAAATGGCAGCCGAGGCTTTGGCCTTGGGGGTGCCCTCCTTGTCGCCCTTTTCGATGAGTTCGAGGTAGCAGTGCCCCGAGTAGCGATTCACCTTCAATTCGCCAATCTCGGCACATATCCACACTCCCAACGGAAATCTCTCGGCCAACGTGCTACGCACATCGGCGAGTAGTTCGGAGAGAGTTATGTGCTTTTCGTGGAACATATTGTTGTGTCGTAGGCAGTTGTGTTAGAATTGAACAAAGTCTTGACCGTTGTGGCTGCCATATTTGTTGCCCGAAGATTTGGATTGATAAACGTGGCTGTAACCATCGCTGGCTGTAACTTCCTCCACCTCTTCGCCATTGATGACCATAGAGTTGCTGCGTCTGCCCCTAAGGGATATGGGGTTGAGCATTGAGCCTATGCCAACAAGTGCCACAATCGCAACAATAATCAGCATCGCAATCAGCGCACCAAGCAACTTGAAGAGCGCCTCGGCAGTGATGAGGTAGAAGAGGGGGAAGAAGATGAACAAAATAGCCCACCCGTTGCCCTTGCACAAGCCCCAAATTGCGTTGAACAATGAGGCTACGCCAACGATAATACCAATAACCAAAAGGAATTCGAAACTTTCCAAGAAGTATGCCAATGCGGTGCCAGCGTAGGCTACCACTGCAATTGCGAGATTGACAACGATCGACACGGTGTCGTCTTTCGCCTTTGTGTGGTGCGCAAGGAAGTGTCCCATAGAGGGTGGCAGAACAACTGCACCAATGATGAGGGCAAAAGTGAGCACCAATCGCAGGCAGAAACTAAGGAAGTTCCACAGCCACTCCCAGTCGTTATAGAGCCAATCCCACTTCAAGAAATCCACATATCCACCGCCCAACACAAGGTAGTTGATAAACTCCAAACCCATTGTAAGAATGAACACTATTAGGGTGGGGAGCATCGCCTTGTGGTTGAAACGGGTGTCGTTCTTAACATCAGCAGCCCAAGTCAACAGACCGCCCATAGTCAGCATAAATATCAGCAGCAGTAGCGTTGTCAGTGCGGGCGAGCACTGGAAGTGGAAATGAGAGTCCTGCAACTCGTCGGCAAGGTCGCAGAGTATCATCGCACTGTCCATTGTGATATCCTCGCTGTGACTCCAATGTACCCTGTGTCTGAGTTTTTGGCGGAACACGAAGTCGTTATCCACAAAGTGGGTGAGGTCTGGATTGTGTATGCCCGTACCATCGGAAAAACCGACTTTTGCCATATCGGTATCCCCAACCTTGACGTCGTAGAGGAAGCAGGGAGTGCCAGACTCCACCTGCTTGACTACCGCTGCATCTTCGCTGACGGACTTGTAGAGGGGAATCTCTCCACCCGTTTCGTTGTTGTAGAGAATGTATTTGTTGACAGTTTGAGTGCAACTGCAAAATAGGACTGTACAAAACAGAGCCGATAATGTTACAATGCGGCGAAATGCTGGTTTCATCTGCTTTATTTTTGTTAAGGTTTTAGTTTCCATTCACAAATGTACTCTTTTTTTTGATAAGATTGATAGTTGAGAGGCTTTTATTCCAGCTTGACATTTGAACAAGTCCCCAAAAAATCATATCTTTGCGCCCAAAGTAGAAATAATTATGGCAGACAACAGTATTCTTAATAGGCTTGATGGTCTTAAACTCAAATTTGAGGAGATGGGTCAGCAGATGACCGACCCCGAAGTAATTGCCGATATGAAACGCTTTGTGCAACTCAACAAGGAGTACAAAGAGTTGGAACCACTCGTGGTTGCGGCAGATAAGTTCAAAAAGACACTCTCCAACCTTGCCGATGCAAAGGATATCCTCGCCAACGAAAAAGATGAGGATATGCGCGAAATGGCACGCGAGGAGGTGGCAGAGTTGGAGCCCCTGGCCGATAGGTTGGAGGAGGAGATCAAACTCCTGCTCATCCCAAAGGATCCTCAGGATAGCAAAAATGCCATTGTGGAGATTCGTGGCGGTACAGGTGGCGACGAGGCAGCTCTTTTTGCCGGCGACCTTCTGCGTATGTATATGAAATATGTCGAGAGCAAGGGTTGGAGGTATGAAATCAACTCCTTCTCGGAGGGCTCGGCAGGTGGCTACAAAGAGGTCGTAATGAAGGTTACGGGCGATGGTGTCTATGGCACCTTGAAGTATGAGAGTGGCGTTCACCGCGTGCAGCGTGTGCCTGCAACCGAGACTCAGGGCCGTATCCACACCTCGGCAGCTACCGTAGCAGTACTCCCCGAAGCTGACGAGTTCGATGTGGAGATTTCGATGAACGATATCCGCAAGGATACCTACTGCGCAAGTGGCCCCGGTGGTCAGTGTGTCAATACCACCTACTCGGCAGTGCGACTCACCCACATCCCCACAGGTATCGTTGTCCAGTGTCAGGACCAGAAGTCGCAGCTCAAAAACTTCGACAAGGCGTTGGAGGAGTTGCGTACCCGTATCTTCAACTTGGAGTATGCCAAATATATGGACGAGATTGCCTCCAAGCGTAAGACTATGGTCTCGACGGGCGATAGGAGTGCGAAGATTCGTACCTACAACTACCCACAGGGCCGTACCACCGACCACCGCATCAACTACACCATCTACAACCTCCCCGCTTTTATGAATGGCGACATTCAGGATTGCATTGATCAGTTGGTTGTGGCGGAGAATGCGGAGAGGCTTAAAGAGTCCGAACTAGGCTAAAAACGCATATAAGCGGCGTCTTTGGCGTTGCACTGCGATAAATCTCCCCCTCATTTGCGTTAAGCAAACTGCGGGGGAGATTTTCTTGTGCGCCTAAAATCCGCTCGCTTATATGCGTTTTTTGAAAAAAACACCCATAACGAGCGTCTGCTGCGTTATACTTCGATAAACGGCTTCCTCATTTACGCCAAAGTAAACTGCGGAAGCCGTTTTCTCGTATGCCTTGCATCCATCTCGTTATCTGCGTTTTTAATTTCTTCCGAAAGTTTCGGGAACACCACCAGCACAAAAGAGGCGTTACGCCTCTGCCTTGCATCCATCTCGTTATCTGCGTTTTTTTTGTCGACCGACTTATAGGTCTTATAAGTCCTATGAGGTCTTTTTTAAGGTCTTTAAGGCCCTTGATGCCATTAAAGAGTGCGTAGGGTAATAATTTTCCTTTTTCAATTTTCAGTTTTCAATTTTATTACTATTTTTGTGGGCTGAAAATGCGATGGACCCATAGCTCAGTTGGTCAGAGCAGCGGACTCATAATCCGAAGGTCGTGGGATCATGCCCCTCTGGGTCCACTCTTTTGGGCGGCTACAAAAGGATGTAGCCGCCTTTTTTGTGCCCATAAAGATTGGTCAGTGGGTGCTAAAAAATGGCCAAAAAATTTGGTGTCTTTAACAAAAGTCAATATTTTTGTATATTTTGTGGGAGGTATGCATTTTGTGTATCTACCGAAGGTGGAATATCGACAAAAGATGAACACAATAGGACAATATGACGTTATAATCATAGGAGGAGGTATCACAGGAGCCGGTACCGCCCGAGATTGTGCATTGCGAGGTTTGAGGGTGCTTTTGGTTGAGCGCGGCGACTTCGCAATGGGGGCCTCGGGACGTAACCACGGACTTCTGCACAGTGGAGCCCGCTATGCCGTTACCGATGGTGAGGGTGCCGAGGAGTGCATTGTAGAGAACCGCATCCTGCGTCATATTGCTGCGCCATACATTACCGAGTGTGACGGATTGTTCATAACGCTCCCCGAGGATGACCTCGACTACCAATCGACCTTCATAGAGGCTTGCCATAGGGCGGGCATCGGTGCAGAGGCAATTTCGCCTGCGGAGGCCCGAAGGTTGGAGCCCGCGGTAAATCCTGCACTAGTGGGAGCCGTGAGGGTGCCCGATGGCTCGGTGGAGCCTTTTGGATTGGTGGCTGCCAATGTGCTCGATGCAAAGTTGCACGGAGCAGAGGTGCTGACCTACCACGAGGTGGAGGATTTTGTGCGCACCGCAGACCGCATTGAGGGTGTGGTGTTGCGAAATGTCACCACCGGTGAGAGGGTTGTGGCTACGGCCCCCGTTACGGTTAATGCTGCCGGTATTTGGGGCCACCTTGTGGCTCGCAAGGCGGGCGTGGAGATTTGTATGTATCCCGCCAAGGGCTCGCTTTTGGTCTTTGGCCGCAGGGTTAATAATATGGTGATAAACCGTTGCCGTAAGCCTGCCGATGCCGATATCTTGGTGCCCGGTGATAGGGTGTGCGTCATTGGAGCTACTTCGCAACGCATCCCCTTTGAGGATGTGGATAAGAATGAGGTTACCCCTGCGGAGGTAGATATTCTTCTGCGCGAGGGTGAAAAGTTGGCACCCGCGCTTGCCACCACCCGCATTTTGAGGGGCTACGCAGGTGTGCGCCCGCTGGTGGCTGCGGACGATGATCCTTCGGGTAGGAGTATTTCGCGCGGAATCGTCTGCCTTGACCACGCAAAGAGGGATGGTTTGGAGGGCTTTGTGACCATTACGGGTGGCAAACTTATGACCTACCGACTGATGGCGGAGTGGGCGACCGATATGGTCTGCCGAAAGCTTGGCGCAAAGAGTCTTTGCACTACCGCCACCACACCACTTCCCAGCCCTAAGGCCGAGAGTGCCAAAGAGTCGAAGGGGGGCGAATTTATATCCTTGCGTAGCGAGGGAGCGATGGTTTGCGAGTGTGAGAAAATATCGGTGGCAGAGGTGAAACACGCCGTGGAGAGTCTTGGAGCTTCGAGCATTGTCGATTTGCGTCGTCGTACCCGACTTGGTATGGGCACTTGTCAGTCGCACCTGTGCTCCCTGAGGGCGGCAGGGGTGCTGGCTCAAAATGGAGTTTCGCAACAGAGGGCTCTCGAAGGTGTGGAGCACTTCTTGAATGAGAGGTGGCGCGGTGCTCAACCCATTGCGTGGGGAGGAGCTATGGCCGATGCGCAATTCACACGCTGGTTCTATGACGGAGTTTGCGGACTTGGCGAAAGATTGGAGAAGAAGTAGTGATGAAGAGATACGATACGATAATCATAGGTGGCGGACTCGCAGGTCTTGTGTGTGGTATTGCGCTTGTGCGTGGTGGCCGACGTGTGGGGCTTGTGAGTGGAGGTAGGAGTAGTCTTGGCTACTTCTCGGGCTCGCTTGAACTCTCGAAGGAGGGGTTGGGCGGAGTCGAGAGGCTCATTGAGGGCAACCCCTTGCACCCCTATGCATTGGTCGGCACGGAGAGAGTGGTGGATTATACCCAGAGGCTCAAAGCGATTTTTGCCGATGCGGGTATCCCCTTGAAGGGCGATGCAGAGCACAACCACCTGCGACTCACGCCTCTTGGCGTGCTGAAACCCGCGTGGCTCACCTTGGATGATTTCGTGACCTTCGATGGCGAGGAGGAACTCGCAAAGAGTACCACGATTGTTGGGGTGGAGGGTAACCTCAATTTCAACCACGAGTTTGTCGCTCATCCTTTCCGTCAGAGGGGGGCAGAGTGCAGAGTTGCAACCCTGGCACTCGATAGAGAGAATATAGAGGAATTTGCCCAGGGAGTAGCCGAGGTGGCCGATGGTACCGAGAGGGTGCTCTTGCCCGCGATGTTCTCTGCCGAGGAGTTTGCGACCATCCGCGAGATTGTGGGGCGAAGGGTTGGACTTGTGCCTATGGCCTCGACCTCAATGGCGGGTGCGAGTGTGGAGAGGGCTCTTGTAGAGCGATTCTGCGCACTTGGTGGCGAGGTGCTCCAAAACCAAATGGCAACGTCGTGTTGTGTAAAGGGTGGGGAGATTGTGAATGTAACCACCTTGGAGGGTGAAGTTTTGGAGGCCGATGATTTTGTGCTTGCTACGGGTAGCTTCTTTGGTGGCGGCCTTGTGGCAACTCCCCAGAGGGTGTGCGAATCGGTTGTGGGCGTGGATGTTGCGTTTGCTCCCGAGCGCGATGATTGGTATTCGCGTGGGGCACTCTCCGAGCAGCCTTTCGAGCGATTTGGCGTAGTGACCGACGAGGATTTTCACCCTATGATGGAGGGGGCGAAGGTATCCAATCTCTATGCTGTGGGCGCACTCTTGGCTGGCGCAGATGGCGTGACGGAGGGGTGCGGTGGCGGTGTTGCCACACTCTCGGCTCTGTGTGTGGCAGAGAAGATTTTGGAGTAGAAGAAAAACCGATAAACTAACCTGTTGATATGGAACCTGTTGTTGTAGTTGTTGCCGTTGTTTTGGCTCTTGTTTTGGGCATCGTGCTGATGCTCTATCTCCACCCCAATCGTCGTGCGCTTTCGGAGCGTACTGCCGAGGTTGCAAGGCTCACCGAGGAGGTCGCCACATTGCGTGGTGAGGCCACATTGCGTGTAGAGGATAAGGCGCGTTTGGAGGCCCGCATTGCCACACTCGAACCCCTTGTGGAGCGCAACGAAAAACAGCAACGCGAAATAACCTCTCTCTCGGCCGAGAATGCCCGCTTGCAGGAGCAACTCCGCCAGGAGGGCGAACAAAGGGCCAATCTTCGTAAGGAGAGCGAGCAGACCTTCAAGGAGTTGGCAACGGCTATTTTGGACGAAAAATCACAGACCTTCAAGAAGAACAACGAGGAGCGTTTGGGTGAGATTTTGGCGCCCTTTAAGGCCAACTTGGAGGGCCTTCAAAAGAAAATTGAGGATTGCTATACGGGTGAGGTTAGTGAGGTTAAGTCGTTGCGTGACAGCCTCAAACAACTCACCGAACTCAATGCTACCATCTCGCGTGAGGCCCGCGAACTCTCGGATGCACTGCGTGGCAATAGCAAGGTGCAGGGCGATTGGGGCGAGATGATTCTCCGCCAGATACTCGAAAAGTCGGGCTTGGAGGAGGGCGTGAACTTTACGATGCAAGCCACCCACAATGCCGACGGTACGAAAATCGTGGGCGAGGAGAGCAACCTCTTGCGCCCCGATGTGATTTTCCACCTGCCCGAGGGCAAACATATTGTTATCGACTCGAAGGTGTCGCTCACGGCCTATGTCAATTATGTGAATGCCACCACCGAGGAGGAGCGCGAGAGGGAGCTTGCTGCTCACGTTTTGTCGGTGACCAACCACGTCAAGGAACTCACTGCCAAGCAGTATCAGCGCTATGTGAAGGATGCTGCGGACTTTGTGATGATGTTTGTGCCCAATGAGGGTGCCTATATGGCGGCGATGAATGCCGATACGTCACTCTGGGAAAAGGCCTATGCACAGCACGTTGTGATTATTAGCCCCACACACCTCATCTCGGTGCTGAAACTTATGTACCAACTCTGGACACGCGATAAGCAGACCAAAAATGCCCTCTTGATTGCCGAGGAGACGGGTAAGCTCTACGACAAACTTTGCGGTTTTGTGAAGGATTTGCAGGATGTGGGCTCGTCGCTCACAAAGGCACAAGAGAAGTACAACGAGGCCTACGGCAAACTCTCCACAGGCAGGGGCAACCTCCTGAAAAAAGCGGAGGACATCAAGTCGCTGGGTGTGAAAACTACCAAGCAACTGCTCATTGAGAGCGACAATTAGAGAAAAAATTATTACATTTGTAGAGTAAATACAAACCAGATTTATTGACAAAGCGAGAGAGAAACTAAAAAGAACTACATACTATATTAATTAGCGTTTGCTATTTGTTCTTGACCTCTGAAACGTAGGAAATTTCAAAGTATAAATCGGAACAGATGTTGCGAATGCCCTCGTTGTGTGGGCATTCTTGTCTGTTTATACCGGTTTCCTACGACCGCAGGGGTGGACAAGATATGTCCACTTTTTTTGTTTGGTCGTAGGATTGAGTGGATTGCAGGCGCACAACATCCCCATAAGCCTATGGCAAACACTACTCTTACGGCAGCCAAAGCCGCCAAGAACGATGAGTTTTACACCCAAATGTCTGACATTGAGCGTGAACTTGCCAACTACGGACACCATTTTCGCGGGAAGACTGTACTCTGCAATTGTGATGACCCGCGAGTGAGCAATTTTTTCAAGTATTTTACCCGCAATTTTGAGGTGCTCGGTCTAAAAAAGGTAATAGCAACCTGCTATAAAAGTCAGGATGTAGACCTTTTCTCGGCAGGGACAAGCGAGAAGGCTGTTTGCCAAATCTACGAGGGTGACCGCGATGGCAACTCAATGCCCGATGAGGATGAAATTGAGGTGCGACTCTTGCGTGGTGATGGCGATTTTCGTTCCCCCGAATGTGTTGAGTTGCTTCGCCAAGCCGACATTGTTGTGACAAATCCTCCATTTTCTCTTTTTCGCGAGTATATCGCACAACTTATTACCTATCATAAGAAATTTTTAATTGTGGGAAACAAAAATGCTATTACCTACAAAGAGTTTTTCCCCCTTATACAAGACAATAAAATATGGATAGGTGTTCAGCCTATGGGTGTTGATATGCTTTTTGACATACCAGATGATAGAGCAGAAGAACTCAAAGAGAATGAAGGCGCAAAGGGTAGCAAGTATAGATTGGTGGATGGGGTGGTCAAAGCACGTTCCTCATCTATTTGGTTTACCAATCTCGACCACCACAAACGCCACGAAGAGTTGGTGTTGTACAAAAAATACACTCCCGAAGAGTATCCTTGCTATGATAACTACAATGCAATCAATGTGAATAAAGTTGCCGAAATCCCCTATGATTATGATGGTGTTATGGGGGTACCTATTACTTTCCTCGACAAATACAATCCAGAGCAATTCGAGATATTGGATGCTCGCGACTACACAAGCCAGCAGAAACTGAAAAATAAATCCACATTTTTAATCAAAGACGCAGATGGAGCAATAAATGGGAAACCGACATATGCAAGAATTTTAGTTAAACTTAAAAAATAATAAACACTATGAAAATCGAATTACACAGCATTACAATTAGGGAGTTGGTAGATGGCTATCGTGACAACGATGAAGAAGGTGTTGTGGGCTATGGTGGCAGACTCGATATTAGACCCAAATATCAGCGCGAGTTTGTCTATGATGACAAACAACGAAATGCAGTAATCGAAACAGTGCGTCAGAACTTCCCGCTCAATGTGATGTATTGGATGAAGAGGGAGGATGGAGGATTTGAGGTGCTCGACGGTCAGCAACGCACTGTATCAATATGCCGATATGTTGATGGGCGTGGTAGCGGTATTGGGCGCTTTTCCATAGACGATATCTATTTTCACAACCTCGACGAAACGCAACAGAAACAGATTTTGGACTACCCGCTGATGGTTTATTTTTGCGAGGGAGAGTCAGAAGAGAGATTGAAGTGGTTTGAAACGGTGAATATCGCGGGGGCCAAACTTACAGAGCAGGAGTTGCGCAATGCCATCTATTCGGGTAGTTGGGTGACCGATGCAAAGCGCTATTTTAGCAAAACAGGGTGCGCGGCTCACGGGATGGCAAAGGATTATATGAATGGCTCTCCCATACGACAAGATTATCTCGAAACGGCAATAGATTGGCTCTCGGAGGGGCATATTAATGGCTATATGGCTCAACATCAGCACGATGACTCGGCAAACGAGTTGTGGCTCTACTTCAAAAGAGTAATAGATTGGGTGGAGGCAACATTCCCTGTTAAGCGCAAAGAGATGAAAGGGGTGGAGTGGGGGTGGCTCTATAATCGCTACGGCTCACAACCCCGAAGCCCCAAAGAACTCGAAGCAGAAGTGTCACGTCTTATGCAGGACGAGGATGTGTCTAACAAGAAAGGCATCTACAAATATGTCTTTACACGCGAAGAAAAATGGCTGAATATTAGGGCGTTTTCTGACAAAATGAAGCGAGAGGCGTATGAACGACAGCGAGGATTCTGTGTGCGCTGTGGCGAGCATTTTGACCTATTGGGAATGGATGCGGACCACATAACACCCTGGTGTGAGGGTGGGGCGACAACCGCAGAGAACTGCCAAATGTTATGTCGAAGTTGCAATAGGCGCAAGTCGAGTAAATAACTCTCTGCTGTCTATTTCTTTGCGTTGTCGATTTTGCCGCGATAGACCACAAATCGCTGGAAGAGATACTCGGTCGAGAGGTTGAGGAGCATATTGAGTCCTGTGACGATGTAGTCGTTCCAGAGCAAATCCTCCGCCAAAAAGTTGCCGAGGATGGTCGTGGTGGGGGTGAATATGCAGTAGTAGCCGAGCACCTTCAACATCGCAGCGGGGATGTTGGCCGACGATTGGAAGGTGAATTTGCGGTTGAGTGTGAAGTTCCACAAGATGGAGAGCAACAGCGAGGGGAGGTAGCAAGCGTAATAGGGCCACGAGGTAAGCTCGGTTAGGAGGGCAAAGGAGCCCATCTGTATGATACCTGCACTTGCCGAGAAGAGCACAAATTTGAATACTCTCCAAAACTCTTTATGGTTGTTCTTCATAGTAGTCTTGTTTTTTGATTTTCGGCGCAAAGATACGATTTTTTTCGCAACCGCCAACCGATAAAGATTCCCCGATACTCTCCCGCTGAGGAGAGAGGGGAATTTTCTTTTTTCTGAACTTTCAATTCTCAACTTTATTCGTACCTTTGTAGTCTATGTCAAGAATCTGCACATACCTTTTGGCTGTGGCTCTGCTCGTGGGGCTGTGGGGGTGCCCTGCGGGGAGCTCTGCGGTGGAGTGGGGCGAGGCGGTCTATACCCCAAATTCGGCAACGGGTTTTGAGATTGTTGCTACCGAGGGAGCCTCGACCGTGGTGCGTATTCTCTCCCCGTGGCAAGGTGCCGAAGGTGTTGTAAAAGAGGTATTTGTAAGCCGCAATGGTGAGGTTCCGCCCGCGGGTTTTGAGGGTGTGAGTGTTAAGGCGGCACCCGAGAGGGTTGTGTGCCTTTCGTCGAGCCATATTGCCTTCATTGACGCACTCGGAAGGGTAGATAATATTGTGGGCGTGAGTGGCGCGGAGTATATCACCAATGAGCACATTGGCGAGGGTGTGGCCCGAGGAGAGGTGCGAGAGGTTGGCTACGATAGTAACATCAACTATGAGGTTTTGGCCGCCCTGCGCCCCGATGTGGTCTTTATCTATGGCACTTCGGGTGAGAATGGGGCTGTTACGGCCAAACTCGAAGAGCTCCACATCCCCTATGTCTATGTTGCTGACCACGCCGAGCGCACACC
This sequence comes from Tidjanibacter sp., assembly GCA_045657545.1. Classification (GTDB taxonomy): domain Bacteria; phylum Bacteroidota; class Bacteroidia; order Bacteroidales; family Rikenellaceae; genus Tidjanibacter. The sequence goes on along the minus strand of JAZOTH010000016.1, from coordinate 42,419 downwards.
TCTGGGCAAGAGTGAGTGGGTGGTGGCTCTGGGCGAGATTTTCGACATTAGGAGCGTGGCCGAGGAGTGCTTTGGGACGATTGCCGAGAGGTACGAAAGCCTGCGACTCGGGATGCTCGACTGTAAGGTGCGCCCAAAGGTTATGCTCAATGCGCCCTACAAGGATGTGTGGTTCGTACCTGCGGATGATAGCTATGTTGTAAGACTCATTGAGGATGCAGGTGGCGAGTGGATTTGTGCAGGAAGCGGGAGTAAGACCTCGCGCCCGATAAGTGGTGAGAGTGCCTTTATTTATCTCTCGCAGGCAGATTTCTGGCTCCACACCAATGCTGCCCGCACCATCGGGGCACTAACAAGCGAAAACCCCAAATTTGCCACTACGGATGTGGTGCGCAAGGGGGGTGTATATAACTGTACCGCCCGAAATACCCAAGCGGGAGGTAGCGACTTCTGGGAGAGTGGGGCTTTGAGGGCCGATGTTGTGTTGGCCGATATGATTGCAATTCTCCATCCCGAGGTTGCCAACGGACACACACTCTACTACTACGAACAACTACGATGACAAGACGCAACGCCATACTCTTTGCCCTCCTTGCGGTGGCTACCATCCTCCTCTTCCTCTTGGATTTGGCGGTGGGTAGCGTCGCTATACCCATCGGAGAGGTGTGGCGCGGGCTGTGGGGCTCGGGCTCGGAGGGTGACACTGTGGGGATGATTGTCCGCAACTTCCGACTGCCCAAGGCTGTGATGGCCCTGCTGGCTGGCGCGGCACTCTCGACGGTGGGATTGCAGATGCAGACGCTCTTCCGCAACCCCTTGGCGGGCCCCTACGTTCTGGGTGTCAGCTCGGGAGCAAGTTTGGGTGTGTCGATTATGCTTATGGGCCTACCTCTGCTCGGGGTGGCGACTTCCTCGCCTGTGGTGCAAAATGTGGGCGTGGCGGGTGCTGCGTGGATTGGTTCGGCGGCGATAATGATGGTCGTTATGGCGGTTACGGCCCGCATCAAAAATATTATGACGGTACTCATCTTGGGTATGATGTTTGGCAGTGCCGCAACGGCTCTTGTGGAGATTATGCAGTACCTCTCGCCAGAGGGTGCCGTGAAGTCGTTTGTGGTCTGGACTATGGGCTCCCTGGGTGGTGTCACCCTCTCGCAGTTGTGGGTGATTGTGCCTGTTGTTGTGGTGGGCTTGGTGCTCTCGGTGCTGTTGATTAAACCGCTCAATATCTTGCTGTTGGGCGAGAATTACGCCCGCACTATGGGCCTGAATGTTAAGCGCACAAGGCTTATGGTAACTCTCACAACGGTGCTCTTGGCCGGCACCGTGACGGCCTACTGTGGCCCCATCGGTTTTGTGGGCTTGGCGGTACCTCACGTTGCGAGGATGCTCTTCCGCGAGGCCGACCACCGCGTGTTGGTGCCCGCTACGATGCTTTGTGGTACCACCATAATGCTCCTCTGCGATATTGCCTCATCGGTGCCTTCGAGCGATTTGACGTTGCCCATAAATACCGTTTCGGCCTTGGTGGGTATCCCCATCGTTGTGATAGTGATTTTCCGTAACCGAAAGATGATGATGTGATGGAGAATTTGGAACGCATATATACCATTCAGCTGCACAATGTGACGCTGGGCTATGGCGACAGGGTACTGATGGCCGATGCCAATGTGGGTTTCGGTTGGGGCGAACTAACGGCCCTCATCGGACGTAATGGCACGGGTAAGAGTACCCTCCTGCGCACCATTGCAGCCCTCGCAAAGCCTCAAAAGGGAACCATCACCGTTGCAGGCAAGGATGTTGCATCGCTCTCGATGAGGGAGGTTGCGAGCCAGATATCCTTTGTTTCGACCGATGATGTGAGGGTGCAGAACCTCCACGTCTGGGATGTGGTGTCGCTCGGCAGGGCTCCCTATACCAATTGGGTGGGCCGACTCACCGAGGAGGATAGGGCGAAGGTTGAGGAGTCGCTTCGTTTGGTTGGTATGGAGGCGTTTAGGGAGGCTTCGATGGAGGCTCTGAGCGATGGTGAGCGTCAGAGAGTTATGATTGCTCGTGCGCTGGCACAGGATACCCCCATAATCCTTTTGGACGAGCCTACGGCCTTCCTCGACTTGCCCAATAAGTACGAGATTTGCCTTCTTCTGAAAGAGTTGGCACACAAGGAGGGTAAGTGCATACTTTTTTCCACTCACGATTTGTCGATTGCCATCGAATTGTGCGATACAATAGCGATGATTGAGGGTGGAAAATTCCGTTACGGAACAGCCGAAATGCTCATCGAAAATGGCGACTTGGGACGTATTTTCGAGCGTACACAGATAGAATTTGACCGCGAAAGAGGTAACGTGCGATTAAAAAAGTGAAAAAAACGAAAATTAGTTTGGAATATTCCAAAAAATAGTTACCTTTGCACCGCTAAAAAGCAACCTACGTTTAGTAGGCGGGGCCCATTCGTCTATCGGTTAGGACGCAAGATTTTCATTCTTGAAAGAGCAGTTCGACTCTGCTATGGGCTGCAAGAGTTAAAAAATTTAAAAATTAAATAACTATGGCAAATCACAAGTCATCCAAGAAGCGTATTCGCCAGACCGAGACACACAGGGTCGCGAATAAGTACTACCACAGAACAACTCGTAACGCCGTGAAGGCATTGCGTGGCACTACCGACAAAGCTGCTGCCGAGGCTCTTCTTCCCAAAGTAGCAGCAATGTTGGACAAACTTGCTAAACGCAACGTGATTCACAAGAACAAAGCAGCCAACTTGAAGAGTGGCTTGCAGGTTCACGTTAACGGTTTGTAGTAGTCCGTTACAGGTCTGCACTACGAGGTAGATGACAGACCTTAGATGGTGACTGTAGCTCAGTTGGCAGAGCGTTGGATTGTGGTTCCAAATGTCGTGGGTTCGAGCCCCATCAGTCACCCCAAGACCTCCGAAACTTCGGAGGTCTTTTTTTGTCTACCGTTAACCGGTGTGGGCTCGGTAATTAGTGCCGAACCCCCAAAAAAATAGACGGGGCGCACCAAAGTGGTGCGCCCCGTGACATCTAAGGTCAAAAATCTCTATTTGAAATAGCGGTTGTAGAGGCCCTCAAAGCCTTTGCCGTGGCGAGCCTCGTCTTTGGCCATCTCGTGAACGGTGTCGTGGATAGCGTCGAGGTTGTGCTGTTTTGCGAGGGTAGCAATGTGTTTCTTGCCATCGCAAGCACCGTGCTCTGCCATCATACGTTTGTAGACATTGGTCTTGGTGTCCCAAACAACCTCACCGATGAGCTCGGCAAATTTTGCAGCGTGCTCTGCCTCCTCCCAAGCGTAACGCTTGAAGGCCTCAGCAATCTCGGGATAGCCCTCGCGGTCGGCCTGACGCGACATTGCAAGGTACATACCCACCTCGGTGCACTCACCCATAAAGTGATCCTGCAAGCCCTTCCAAATCTCCTCGGGGCAACCCTGAGCTACGCCCAGACGGTGCTCGTCGGCAAACGAAAGTGCGTCGCCATTCTCAACGATTTCCTCGAATTTCTCGGGGCCAACTTTGCAAAGAGGGCACTGCTCGGGTGCATTCTCGCCCTCGTGGATGTAACCACATACGGTACAACGGAATTTTTTCATAGTAGTCTTTTGTGTTTGATTTGGTTGTTTATTGTTTGTTTAGTTTGTTGTCTTTTTGGCGCAGTCGGTGCAGATACCTTTATAATATATGTGTGTCTCTGCAATGGTGGCTGCATTTTTGGGCGCATTGCGCTTTAAGAAATCGTTTTCATCAAGCTCCACATCGGTAACCTTGTGGCACTCTGTGCACATAAAGTGGGCGTGGGCGTGGGTGTAGCCATCGAAACGTACATTCCCCTCATCAATACCCAAAACAAGGATTGCTCCGTGCTGGTAGAGCAGATGAAGAGTGTTGTAGACCGTTGTGCGCGAAAGGGTTGGAATCTCAGGTGCAAGCGCAGTGTAGATGTCATCAACGGTGGGGTGTGTGCGATGGGTTAGTAGGTAGTGCATCACAGCCACCCTCTGCACCGAGGGACGAATCCCAAATTTCATCAGATGCTCTTTTGCGGCTTTCATATTTGTATGATTGTTTAGGTTGTAGCAATTACAAATTTGTTTCTTGTACAAAGATACTTACTTTTAACTATTTTGCAAATTGTTGGCTAATTTTTTTTCGATATTTTTTTGTAGAGGGGAGAGGGATGTGGGGTATTAAGGAGAGATTACCTCGCTTCGCTCGGTGATCTCTTCGTCCCGCAGAGGTGAATGAAAGAAAGACCACTCGCAAAAGCGAGTGGTCTTTCTTTCATTCTCTGTCGGGATGAAGAGATTCGAACTCTCGGCCTCCAACTCCCGAAGCTGGCGCGCTAACCGGACTGCGCTACATCCCGAAACCCAATAGCGTAAGAGGTTACCACTTGCCTCTCGGCTCTATGGGCGGTGCAAAGATACAATAAATTTCTTTTTTGTGCCTAAAAACTCATTAAATCTGCAATAATCCCAATTTTCTGACAATGTCCCACTTTTTGGATGAGTAGAACTCGATGAAGGGTTTGTCGAAGTGCTCCTCCCAGAGGGTGCGGATATCTTCGAAGGTGTACTCCTCGCTTAGGTTGGAGGTCTGCTCCAAGACGGCATAGAGGAACTCCGCCTCGGCCTCCGCAAATTTCACCTCTTTGGTTGTTGAGGGAGTGTGGATGAGAATACCCTCGTCGGTCAGTTCGGGAGTGCCACCCACCCATACTATGCGAGCCTTGTCGTTGTAGATGCGGCAACCGTCGGGTTTTATGAGGTGGTCGGTTATGAGCGAGGGGATAACGGTTGTGGCGGGCACTTTCGAGGAGAACCACTTGTGTGTGGGCTTGTCGAGTCCGCTACCAACGAGCCAATTTGCGAGCGAGAGATTGAGGCCCTCTCCAACCATATCGAGCGAGTAGCCACGATTCTCGGCAAAGGGCACCTCGTTGTTGGCAAAGGGGTTGGGTAGGCGGTCTTTGCGCCTTACGCCAAAGGCTTCGGGCTCTTGTCCCGAGCGCGAATGTACGGTCATAGCATAGCGGTGCCAGAATGCCGAGCCAATGAGCTCTGCGCGGAACATCTGACGCACCACCTCGGCCGCATCCACGCTCTCTTGTAGTGTCTCGGTGGGTAGGCCATACATCAGGTAGGTGTGGACCATAATGCCAGCATAGTAGAAGTTTCGCATTGCGAGGGTTGCCTGCTCGATGGTTATACCCTTGCCAATCATCGCAAGGAGTCGGTCGCTTGCCACCTCCAAACCGCCACTCACAGCTACACAACCAGCCCTTGCCATCAGTGCGCACAGATCGCCCGTGTAGCTCTTCTCGAAGCGGATGTTGGTCCACCAACTAAACCTCGCACCCCTGCGCAGGAGTTCAAGGGAGAGTTCTTTGAGCAACTTTGGAGGTGCCGCCTCATCCACAAAGTGGAAACCACGCGAGCCTGTCTGCTCGGCCACCCTCTCCATCCAGTCGGCAATCTCGGATGCGCTCACAGCGTTGTAGCAACCGATGTAGTCGAGCGTCGTGTCGCAGAATGCGCACTTTGCCCAATAGCAACCGTGGGCGAGCATCATCTTGTTCCAACGGCCATCGCTCCATAGGCGGTGCATAGGGTTGGTGACCTCCGTGAGGGAGAAGTAGAGCGAGTGGGGGAGCCCATCGAAGTCGGGACACCCTCTCTCGCGATGGGTAATGGAGTCGGAACCCTCAGTGTAACCCTTGGAAGTGTAGGTGTGGAGTAGTTCGCCACCCGCAAGGATGCGCTCCAAGGCCAATTCGCCATCGTCGAGCACCACATAGTCCACATAGCGGAAAATCTCCTTGTCGGTCATCGCTCGGAGCTCGGTGGTGGGGTAACCGCCACCCATCACAACCTCTATTTGGGGGTAGTTGGCCTTGATATATTGCCCAATTCGTAGTGCGCCCAGCAGGTTGCCGGGGAAAGGTACGGAGATGCCAACCATTCGGGGCTGGGTGCGCTCAATGTGCTCGCGCAGCACCTCACACATAATGTTCTCTATGGCGTTGCGGGGCTTTTGCAACTCTTGCTCAATGGTCGAAAACTCGGCAATGGCCACCGCCAGACTCTCGCCATACTTGACAATCTCAAAATCGGGCGTAATGGTAGCCCTTATAAAGTCGCTCAAATCCTGCAAGTAGAGCGTGGCGAGATACTCGGCACAATCCTTCTGTCCGAGTGAGCCAAAGACCTCTTCCACCTCGGCCATCTGCTCAAATCGGCTCGCTTGTGGCAGGTAGTCGGGTGAGCAGATGAGGCTTGCAACGGTGGCATCCTTGCCCTGCAAGAAGCGGATGACGCTCTCGATGGTTGCCACATAGTCATTCCTCAAAGCCCACATACGGTTGCAGTTCTCGTCGCCCTCGCCATCGTAGTTCTCGAAGAGTGAGGCTACAAAGTCGCGCGAAAACACCCTCACGAGTGTCTCAATCGAGAGGTCGGCTTGCTCCACAGTGTATCCCTTGCGACGCAGATAGCCCGTAAGATAGGCGGTCGCAGGGTAGGGGCAGTTGGGCTGTACGAAAGGTGGTGTAAGGAGTAATATGTCGGTCATAGAGTTAAGGTATTTCAATGGTTAAAGTGTCGTATGCAAGGTGCATACCTTTGGGCAGGAGTGGTTCCTCCTCGGCGTGCAGTCCGAATTGGTGTGAGATGTGGGTGAAATAGCTCTTTCGGGCCCCAACTCTGCGAGCGACCTCCACCGCCTCGGGGAGTGAGAAGTGGGAGATATGTCGGGTGTGGCGCAGAGCATTCACAACAAGAACCTCCACACCTCGGAGTTTCTCAACCTCCTCGTCTGCAATGTGGTTGAAGTCGGTGAGGTAGGCAATCGCCCCTATGCGGTAGCCCGTGACGGGAAGCGTGAAGTGTCTGCCACGGATGGGGATAATCTCCATTGTTCCCACCCTAAAAGGCTCATCGGCAATGGTGTGAAGTGTTATTTGGGGCGCACCAGGGTAGGGCTTGTCGGAAAATGCGTAGTCGAAGACCTTGCGAACAACCCCCTGCACCAGGTCGGTGGCATAGACCGATATGCTCTTTGAGCAGAAGTAGTTGAAGGCCCTCACGTCGTCGAGCCCAATGATGTGGTCGGTGTGCTGGTGCGTAAGGAGTATGGCGTCAATGTCCTTCACTCCCGCGCGCAACATTTGGTAGCGGAAGTCGGGCCCCGAGTCGATTACAACCCTCGTGGTGCCATCCTCCACCATCACTGAGGAACGCAGTCGCCCATCGCGCGGGTCTGCCGAGCGACACACCTCGCAGTCGCACCCAATCATCGGCACCCCCTGCGATGTGCCTGTTCCCAAAAATGTCAGCCGTATCATATTCCCAACTCTTTTAAGAATCCACTACAAATATACAAAAATTCGGCTCACCCGAAAAGCGAGTGAGCCAAAAACTATCTATTTTTGGTTGTTAATGCCCCTATGCAGTAACTTTTTCGAGCCACTTAACCATACCGAGCATTACGCCCATCGAGATGAGGCAGAAGCCTGCAAATACTGCCCAGCACATCCATTGGTTGGGGAAGGTGTTGAGCATAGTCACACCAAGAGCGATGAAGAGGTTACCAATAGCGGTAGCCGACAACCACAAGCCCTGGCAGATACCCTGCAAGTGACGAGGTGCAATCTTCGATACGAACGAAAGGCCCAGAGGCGAGATGAACAACTCGGCAACGGTGAGGAAGAAGTAGGTAGCAATGAGTACCATAGGACTACACTTCATCGACTCCTTGATAGCCTCGCTCAAACCCTTGAACTCTGCACCCGAGGGGTAAGCATTAACCATTGCAATAACCATCAGGAAGATGTATGCACAAGCGGCAATGAACATACCGAGAGCAATCTTGCGAGGGGTGGAAACCTCTTTGCCCTTGCGAGCCAAAGCGGCAAAAGCAAACATAATGATGGGGGTGAGGATAATCACAAACAAGGGGTTGATGCACTGCCAGATCTCTGGTGGAATAGCAGCGGTAGCCACAAAGTCACGAGCAAATACCGACAACGACTGACCGTTCTGGTGGAACGAGAACCAGAAGAATACTGCAACGCCCAAAACTGCAAACAAAGCGTAAAGACGCTGTTTGATCTCTTTTGCGTTTGCTGCCTTCTCCTCTGCGGTGTACTCAACCTCTGCCTTCTTCTCTTTCTTTGCGGGGTTGGGCAACTTGCCTTTCACGCAGAGGAAGATGGTGAGCGAGATGAGCATAGCCACAACCGAAGCGATGAACGAGAAGTGAACACCGGTGTTGAAAATCTCCAAGTAGTTGTTGCAGAATGCAGCATCAACAACACCTGTGTGACCAACAGCAGTTGCCAAGTTGTTGAGGTTCTCAGCAGCTACGGGGCTCATATTCTCTGCGCCATTGATGTACTCGTGGCACAGGCGGGGAAGGTCGGCATTGTATGCCAAGTTGTGCATCTTCAACCAGAAGCTCCTCAAAAGGGGAGCGATGAAGGGTGCAATCACACCACCAATGTTGATGAATACATAGAAAATCTGGAAACCGGAGTCGCGTTTCTCCTTTGCTTTTGCCAACTCCTCGGGACCCTTCTTCGCAGCCTCAGCCTCGAAGTTGTCGTACATTTGACCAACGATAGCCTGCAAGTTGCCCTTGAACAGACCGTTACCAAATGCGATGATGAAGAGTGCTACGCAGGTGAGAACCAATACCCACGAGAAGCCAGTCTTGTCGGCAAATACGGGAACCGAGAGGATGCCGTAGCCAATAGCCATAACCAAAAGGCCGGCAATGATGGTGCCTTTGAACTTCTGGGTGCGGTCAGCAATGATACCGCCGGGGAGGCTCAAAACGTAGATAAGGAAGTAGAAAACTGCATAAATCCAGCCGGCAGCGTCGTCGCTAATACCGAATTTGGAGCAGATGAAAAGGAGCAGTACGGCATTCATAATGTAGTAGCCGAAACGCTCACCCATATTGCTCAATGCAGCTGCAATCAAGCCTTTGGGGTGCTCTTTTTTGGCTTTGAGGATGTAGAACACCAAGAAGGGAATCACTACAACCAAAATAGCCATCAGAATAAGCATCGGGCGGTTATTTGCCCAGAGGTTTGCAAAAAAATCAAGCATAAAATTAGTTTTAGTTAAAAATGTTAGTGTTGTTTATCTGTTCAAGCAAGTTTTCCTATATTAAAGCACAAAAATAATAATTTTTGGGAATAAATTTGCTCTTTACCCACAAAAGGAGTATTTTTATTGTCGCAAAATATTTCTTATTATGGCTAAGCGTCTGGCAATCATAGAAAAAGATGATTGGCTCCTGCCCGTGGAGGGGGAACTGAATTATCGACACAAACTTTATACCGATAAACTCGCAGATATTGAGGCCTCGTCGGGCTCGCTTGTGGATTTCGCCAATGGCTACCACTATTTTGGCTTCCAGAGGGATGAGCGCAACAAGGGGTGGTGGTTCCGTGAGTGGCTCCCCGCAGCCGAGAGTGTCCATCTCTTTGGTGACTTCAATGGTTGGAATAGGGAGTCCTTGCCACTCTATAAAAATCCGCAGACGGGAGTGTGGAGTATCTTCCTCTCGGATAGGGAGTACCATTTGGCCCACGGTATGCTCTACAAGATTCTTGTAAAGGGAGCCAATGGCACCCACGAGCGCATCCCTGCTTGGGTTACACGCGCTGTGCAAGACGATGAAACAAAGAACTTTACGGCCCAATTCTGGAATCCCTCGGAACCCTTCGATTGGGGACACGATGGTTTCCGCCTTCGTCGCGATGGCGGACTCTTCATCTATGAGTGCCACATCGGTATGGCGCAGGAGAAGTTGGGAGTGGGCTCCTACACCGAGTTTGCCGAGAAAATTCTTCCCCGCATCAAGGAGGCGGGTTACAATGCCATACAGATTATGGGTATTGCCGAGCACCCCTACTACGGAAGCTATGGCTACCACGTTTCGAGCTTCTTTGCTCCCTCTTCGAGGTTTGGTACCCCCGAGGAGTTGAAGGCTCTGGTGAAGAGGGCACACGATATGGATATCGCTGTGATTATGGACATTGTCCACGCCCACTATGTGAAAAACTTTGCCGAGGGTATCAACGAACTCGACGGCTCGCCCAATCTCTACTCCAAGGCGGGAGAGGCGGGTAACCAGCCCTACTGGGACTCGAAAATTTTTGACTACGGCAAGCGAGAGGTGGCACATTTTCTGCTCTCGAATGTGAAGTATTGGATTGATGAGTTCCACATCGACGGCTACCGATTCGATGGCGTAACTTCGATGCTCTACTACCACCACGGCTACACCGAGTTCGACTGTCGCGAGAAGTATTTTGATGAGGGTGTCAATCGCGATGCCATCACCTACCTCAAACTCGCCAACCGTCTGGTGCACGACCTGCGCCCCGATGCGGTAACTATTGCCGAGGATGTGAGTGGTATGTCGGGCATTGCAAGTCCTGTGGAGGATGGCGGTATAGGCTTCGACTATCGTTTGGCGATGGGCATCCCCGATTTCTGGATAAAGATGCTCAAAGAGGTGCCCGACGAGCAGTGGAATGTGTGGGACATCTGGAATGTGATGAACAACCGAGGTTGCGATACGGGAACGATTGCCTACTGCGAGTCGCACGACCAAGCGATGCAGGGCGACCAGACCATCGCTTTCCGATTGCTGGGTACGGCAATGTATGACTCAATGATGGTTGGTAGCCAGAACCCTGTGGTGGATAGGGGTATGGCTCTGCACAAGATGATACGCCTTGTGACCGCATCGCTTGGAGGTCAGGGTTACCTCAATTTTATGGGTAATGAGTTTGGCCATCCAGAGTGGATAGATTTCCCGAGGGTGGGTAACAATTGGAGCTACACCTATGCACGCCGTCAGTGGTCGTTGGTGGATAACAAAGAGTTGCGCTATCACGCTCTGGGTGAGTTTGATAAGGCTCTCTTGAAGATGCTTCGCCGATATGACCAGCTCGGACAGGGCTATGCTTGGAATCAGGCTATGTACGATGGCGACCAGGTGATGGTCTATAACCACGGCACGGTGGTCTATGTGGTCAATTGGAATCCCACGCGCAGTGTGCCCGACTACATTATTCCCGTACCCGAGGAGGGTAAGTATCGCATCATTCTCTCAACGGATGAGGAGCGATTTGGTGGTTTTGAGCGCAATGAGTTGGGTGGTGAGTTCTTCTCCTTCTCGCGTAAGTGCGACGATGGGGTAGTGCGCCACTACATCAAAATCTACAACGTGGCCCGCACAGCAACCGTATATAGGAAGGTTGAGTAGGATAGACCATTTGATATAAAGTCCAACGTCTAATGTCGGACGTTGGGAAATGAAATATACTGATTATGAAAAGGTTTTGGTTGGTTATGTGTGCGCTCTTGGTGTCGGTGACGCTGTGGGCGCAGAGCGATGCCTACAAGGAGTTTGGCAAGAAGTACGACCGTAAGGGCTACGAGGTTAGCACCGTGGGGCGCACGGCCATACGAATGGCGGCATTGGCGGGTGACAAGGAGAGTAGGGAGATGATGCGTAAGTTCGACCTGCTGGTTAGTATCAAACGCGAGGGTGGGGACGATGATGCCCTCCACGAAGATTTCGAGCGTTTGGTGGATGGCTACGAGTGTGTGGGTGATTATAGCGCGGAGAGTGGCCGAGCGTGGCTCTATATGAACTCCGCCCGCACAGGTTTTGCGATGTATATGACCACCCCTGAGGAGCAGTCGGTACTGTTACTCTCGGGCAAGGATTTGAATTTGGACGACCTGCTACCTCCGCAAATGCAGGATGTTACGAACTGAAAGATGCGCCACTGTGGCGCATCTTTCAGTTTGAGAAACACCACTTAATGAAAAAATGACTACCTTTGCTAAGGAGAACAGACAAAAACAATCACCAAAATGAAAACCAAACTTATCAAATTAGTGCTCTTCGTGGCCGCTCTTGTGGCTGTGGCGTGCAATCCTAAGGAGTGTCGCGCACCATTCTTTGTGCAGATTTCCGATCCTCAGCTCGGATTTATCACCGAGTCGGAGGATTTTTCGCCCGAGCAGTCCAATATGGAACTTATCGCCTCGGAGGTCAATAGTCTGAAACCCGACTTTGTTGTCTTTACGGGCGACTACATACAGGATCGCACCAACCAAGATGCTCTGGATGGTTTTCTCAAAATGAAGGAACTCTTCAACCCCGAGATACCTCTCTACTTTGTGCCGGGCAACCACGATGTTGGTGTGGCAACCCCTGAGGATGTGGCTGCATTTGTGAGTCGCTATGGCCACGACAGATTTGTTTTCGAGGGAGAGAACTACACCGCAATAGGTTATAACTCCTGCATTATTAAGGCAAAAGCTGTTGGTGAGCCTGCTGAGTATGAGTGGCTGAAAGAGAGCCTCAAAAGGGCTTCGGAACGCGCCCTGCCCATTATCCTCGCTGCCCACCATCCCATTTTTGTGGAGACTCCCGATGAGGCCGATGCGGGTGTCAATATTCCCTTTGAGTTGCGAGAGAAATACCTCTCTTTGGCAAAGGAGTATGGTGTGGATTTGATTCTCTCGGGCCACCTCCACCACTGTGTAAGGGCCGAGTGGAATGGCATCAAACTATCAACCTCAGGCGCAGCCGGTCGTCCTTTGGGCGACGAAGGCTCAGGTTTTACCATCGTAACAATCGACAATGGTGTTCCTACGGCTACATTTCACGAAATCGAAAAGTTGTAGTTGGGAATTGAGAATTGAGAATTGAGAATTGAGTGTGACGGATTACTGCGCTTCGCGTTGCTTCGCTTGTGATCCGTCGGTCCCCAAGGCAGTAAAGTTGCCAATCAATCCGCGGAGTTTGATTTGTTTTTTTGTGACGGATTACTGCGCTTCGCGTTGCTTCGCTTGTGATCCGTCGGTCCCCAAGGCAGTAAAGTTGCAAACCAATCCGCAAAACGGCAACTTTTGTTGTAGATAGGGGTGGCTTCGAATAAATTCGGCCACCCCTATCTACAACAAAAGCCACTCTTTCGAGTGGCTTGGTTTGCAACTTTGTTGCTCTTGTGGGAGTTGACGGATTCGAACCGCCGACCCTCTGCTTGTAAGGCAGATGCTCTAAACCAGCTGAGCTAAACTCCCAAAGTCTTTTAGAACTGCTATTCCGTTTTGGAATTGCGATGCAAAGGTAGTGCAAATTTTTATTCCTGCAAATTTTTGGCAAGAAAAAATGCACTTTTTTTGCAACTTTTTTTCACCCCAAAGGCTAACTTATTGTCAAACACACCGATAGCAATTCAAGAAAAAATCACTATCTTTGTACCGTGACACGAAAGGATATATACAATAGGGCGCAAAGTGTGGCGCGAGAGGTCTATGGCACACCCGAGGGTGATGCTGTGGCGGAGCGTTTGTGTGCCGATCGCTATGGTTTTGGCCGTTTTGAGGTGGCAATGGATGGCTCCTCAGAGCCCGCCGGCTTCGATGTCGAGGAGTTTGAGCACATCTTGACACGCATTGCCGAGGGAGAGCCCATACAATATATCATAGGTTGGACAGAGTTCTACGGCAGGCGATTTGTCGTGCGCCCCGGGGTGCTCATTCCACGCCCCGAAACCGAAGAGTTGGTGGCCCTCATTGTACGCGAGAACACCACCCCCAACCCCCACATCATTGACCTCGGAACGGGCAGTGGGGCCATTGCTGTATCGCTTGCCTGCGAGATTGAGGGGGCAAGGGTTGAGGCACTCGACCTTTCGCCCGTGGCGGTTGCCGTGGCGGGTGAAAATGCGGTCGCAAACCACGCACAAGTGGAGGTGTTGAGTGGCGATATATTCCGCTGGGAGCCCGCCCCCGAGAGTTATGATATTGTAGTATCCAATCCCCCATATATTCCCACGAGCGAGCGCACCGAGATGGAGCGCAATGTCACCGACTATGAGCCCTCCGAGGCACTTTTTGTGCCCGACGACAGCCCCCTTATCTACTATCAGCGCATAGCCGATTGTGCGGCAGAGGGACTTCGCAAGGGGGGTAAATTGTACTTCGAAATTCACGAAAGGCTCGCCACCGAAACGGCCGAAATGCTCCGCAGTAAAGGCTTTCAAGAGGTTGAAATCCACCACGATATGAACTCCAAACCCCGTATGGTCGTATGCAGAAAGATTTGAGGCCATACACACCTCGCACCAAGACTCCCGAACAGGCACTCACCTCGTTGATGCGCCAATGTGCGCGTGCCGAAAAGTGTAGTAGCGACGCACTGCGCTCGATGCGCCGTTGGGGGCTCTCCGGCGAGGATGCACGCGGTGTGTTGGAGAGGCTCCAAAGGGAGCGATTCATTGACGATGTTCGCTATGCAGAGGCCTATGTGAGGGAGAAGATGCGCTTTTCGGGGTGGGGTGCGATGAAGATACGCTCGGCCCTGCGTGCCAAAGCCATTGCCCCAGATATTGTTACCCGCGCCCTTGCGCAGTTGGAGCCCGAGGAGGATGTGGCTCGCCTGGAAGAGGTGTTGCGCAGGAAGGCTGCCAAGACCACAGCGCGTGACCGCTATGACTTGAAGGCCAAGTTGGTGCGTTTCGGGATGAGCCGAGGCTTCGACCTCGATGATGTTGTGGAGGTTAGCGAGCGAATCCTTCGCGAGTTAGAGCCGTAAGGTGTTTCGATAGCAGGTTGGCATAGATGTTCCCCAACCTCGTATCCCCCAGAGAGTAGATACTTTGAATTCCCTGAGGAGTGAAGACCAAAAGCTCCTCGTAGTTTGTCGCATCATCCACTCTCAACTCCTCCTCCACGATTTTCACCCCCGCCATCTCGGCAACTCGTGCCATTAGCTCTCGCTCCACCGAGGGGCGCGCGCCTTTGTCGGCAGGGGTTGTCAGCAGAGTGTTGCCACGCAGTGCATAGAGCGGATTGTCACCCGAGGAGTGGAGTGTGCCGTTGCGGTCGGCACGCAGTGCCACATCGTAGCCACGCGAGGAGGCATAACCATCGGCAAATCTCGCGGCCGTCATCGAAACATTGGTGTGGTGCTTGCCAAAGGGTATCTCGTAGTTGGCAATGATGGCTTTGGGGCGCACCGAAAGGAGCCCGTAGCCATCGTAGGGGGGTGTTGCCTCGTGTAATAGGAGCCTGCGACAGTGGCCATCTTTGGAGGGAATAAGGTATAGAGTTACAGTATTACCCCCCTCGGGATAGAGCCCGAAGTAGAGCAAATCTCGAATCTCACGCTCCAACTCTTTTGCACCGATTTCGGGCATTGCGCCATAGAGTGTTTTGTAGGAGTCGAGCGCATAGCGGAGCTTAGAGGTAAGGTGTAAAGGCTTGTGCGCAAGGGTGTTGATGGTGGTGTATATCCAATTGCACCCCAAGAGCATAGAGGGTGTAATGTCGGCTTTGAGCCACGAGGTGATGGTGCCGTCAAGGGATATGGTTTGGTCTGCCATTGTCGTTTAGAGCATCATTATCTTCATCAGCAATTCGCGCAGAAGTTCGCCCTGCTCGGCTCCGCCCGAATTGATACCCTTACCCTTCATATCATACTCACGAATAAAGCCGAGGATGAGGAAGATTTTTTTGTTGGGATAGAGCCTTGCAGCCTGCTTGTAACCACCAAGCACATAGGGGCTTACTTTAATTAGTCCTGCGAGTTCGGCATCGCTGGTTGCGGGCATACCTTTAACCCTCGTTTGCCACTCTTTATAGTTGATGGTGAAGAGTTTCTGGAAGTAATTGAAGAGGGTGGATGTAGTCACCACAAGGGGGTGATTTTTGGGGTTGCGGGCAAAGTTGTCGGCAATCTGCATAGCCTTTGCAAACTGCTTCTGTGCCACGGCCTCCACCAACTCGAAGTTGTTGAAATCCTTGCTGATACCGATGTTCTGTTCGATGTGGTCGGCAGTGATTACTTTTGTGCCCTCGGGCAGGCGCGTAAAGAGTTTGTCGAACTCGCCAACGATTTTGGCAACATCCACACCCATAAAATCTATAACCATTTTGAGGGCCTTCTCCTCAATGGCACACCCCTTGGAGCTACGCAGGTAGGTGGCAATCCAGGGCGCGAGTTCATTGTCGTAGGGGCGGGGCGACTCGAAGACCACACCTTTGGTGCTGGCGTGCTTGTAGAGTGCCGAGCGTTTGTCGACGCTCTTACCTTTGTGGGCAATGATAAGGATGGTCGAATCGGAGGGCGCAGCGGTGTAGAGCGAGAGATTTTCGACCTTGCGGAGCGAGGCTGCATCCTTCACGATGACAACCATTTTGCCACCCATCATCGGCATCTGTCGTGCATAATTCACAATGATGCCCTCATTCTCCACACCTTTGCCGTAGATGACAAGTTGATTGAAGGCCTTTTGGCTCTCGTCGAGTATTGAATCGGCAAGCATATCCGTCAGGATGTCAATAAAATAGCCCTCCTCACCCATCAGTAGATAGATGGGTGCGAACTTACGCGCACGAATATCCTTCACAATACTCTCATATTGTGCGTATGCATCCCTAAAACGAACTGCTTTTGCCATATCTTTTCATCAAACGTCGGCCGTCAACCGACTTTATTTAATTTTTAATTGACCACGCTATGCGTGCTCTAAAATGCTCCTGCTCGGCATAGTCTGCAAGCAGCCTCTGCGCTCGCTCGACTCGCATTTGCTTCAATTGACCACGCTTTGCGTGCTCTAAAATGCTCCCGCTCGGCATAATGCGCAAGCGCCTTCTGCCCTCGCTTACTCGCATTTGCCTCAATTTTCAATTCTCAATTTTCAATTCTCAATTCTACAAAGTCTCCTTTGTGATGCGGAGTACATTCTCGGTTTTGGAGGTGATTTTGTGGCGGTTGTCTATCCTCTGGCCCACGAGCCACACAATCTCCTCGCCCGAGGTGAGCACAAATTGTCGGCTCTTCTCCGCCATAGACATCTTCACATCCACGAGGTAGTCGCTCACCTTTTTGTGGTCGGTCATTCCCAGCGGTACAAACCTGTCACCATCCCTCCACTTGCGCAATGAGAGAGGCTCTGTGAGGGTGTCCAAATCGAGAAGCGCAATATGTTCGGGCACGCGGAGGCTCTCGATGTTGTCAATATCCAACTTTTCGAGATATAGCACCGAGCCACCGCAATAGACTTTGGTCTTGGCGAGATTTACCGCCACCTCGCACTCGTCACTCTCGTCAATGCGGGAGATTACAATGCGGCCGCGATCAACGTATGCAACCCAATCTTTGGAGTAGAAACGCTTGCCTGTTGCACCCGCTTTGAGTGCCACGCAGAGCGAATCGACCACATCGCCACGAAAACCATAGTTGTGGCTCATAAGCTCATAGATTACAAAGCCGAGAGGGAAACCGCTGTCAATCTTGTCGGGGTGGATAATATCCTCGCCACCAACGTGTTCCACTGCATCGCGAGCAATTTTTTCGATGGCGTGGTTGATGAATCGCTGTGCCTCGGTCAGGCGGTCAATGTTGCTACACATCGTTCCCGTGAATTGGGGCACAATCTCGCGCAGGCGGGGTACAATGCCGAGCCTAATCTTGTTGCGCAGATATTTTGTCGAGCGATTCGAGGAGTCTTCACGATAGGGAATCTTGTGGCTCTTGGCATACTCCTTAATCTCGTGACGCGATGCAAACAGCAGAGGGCGGATAACCTTGCCATTGATGACGCTGATGCCGGTGAGCCCTTTGAGGCCCGTGCCACGCAGGAGGTTGATGAAGAAGGTTTCGATGCTATCGTCGGCGTGGTGGGCAACGGCTATGGTGTCGTACCCCTCATCAATACACAGTTCATCGAACCACGCATAGCGCAACCTGCGGGCTGCCATCTGCACGCTCTCACCCGTGAGTGCCATCTCGCCCTTGGTGTCGAAGCGACGGTTGTAGTGGGGAATACCGAGCCTTGCCGCCTCGTTTGCAACGAGAACCTCATCCTCCTCGCTCTCCTCGCCACGCAGGCAGAAGTTGCAGTGGGCAACGCCCACATTGTAGCCCGCCTCCACGAAAAGGTGCATCATCACCATCGAATCGACACCACCACTGACCGTGAGAATAATTTTATTCTCTCGGGTAGCCAGCGAGTGGTCGGTTATGTATTTCTGGAATTTCTCCGAAAGTGTCATACGTTCTTCTACAAAATGTTTACCTCGGGTGAAATCTCAACCCCAAATTTCTCATAAACCTCACGGCAGATGCGCTCGGCAAGTGCCAAAACCTCCTTGCCCGTTGCTCCGCCCAAATTGACCAGAACCAATGCTTGGTGGGTATGCACGCCCGCCTTGCCCATATTTTTACCCTTCCAACCGAGGGTGTCAATCATCCAACCCGTTGCTATTTTGAGCCTGTCGGGCGCACCCGCAACCTCATATACAGGCATTGTGGGGTAGAACTCTTTGAGCCTTTCGACCTGCTCGCGGGGCAGAATGGGATTCTTGAAAAAACTACCCGCATTGCCAATCTTCTTGGGGTCGGGGAGTTTGCTGTCGCGGATGGTCATGATTGCCCTGCGGATACCCTCGGGCGAAAAATCACCCGCCTTCTCCACCTCCGGGCGAAGTGTCCCGTAGTCGAGTCGGGGCGTGGCACTCTTCCTTAAACGATAGACCACTGCGGTGATTATTACCCTGCCGGCAAGAGCCTCCTTGAAGATGCTCTCGCGGTAGCCGAACTTGCACTCCGAGCCGAGTATGCGACACTCCGAAAGGGTTGCGAGGTCGATGTATTCCACCCACTCGATGACATCCTTTGCCTCGGTGCCGTATGCGCCAATGTTTTGCACTGCGCTTGCACCCACGCTGCTTGGGATTGCCGAGAGGTTCTCCATACCCCACAAACCGCGCTCGGTACTCCACGCCACCACATCGTCCCACACCTCACCCGCCATTGCGCGAATGATGGTGCACTCCTCGTTATCCTCCAAGACCTCAATGCCTTTGGCAGCGGAGCGGATTATGGTGCCATCGAAATCGTCGGTAAATAGGGTGTTGCACCCCTCTCCGAGTATTGTCCAACGCCCCGCGAGGTGCTCCTTGCCCTCCTCGGAGAGAAGATATTGGAGTAACTCTTCTGTGGAGTGCCACTCCACAAGTCGTTTTGCCCAGCCATCGGTGCCGAAAGAGATGTAGGGGGCGAGATTTGTATTTTCCTTTATTCTTACCATTTCAAACTACAAAATTAATACTTTTCCTCGAAATCCTCCCGTAGGGAGTAAATAATTATTTTTGTGAAACATTTTTTGCAAAAAAAGGCTCTTGGGGGTTTTGTTATTCCGAGGAAAATGGATAAATTTGTCGAATTAATTTTAACAAAGTTAAAACGCCTAAATCAAACACCTTATGTTTACATCCGAAGACCTGAAACAGATAGAGCAACACGGACTCACCCGTGAGGCTGTCGAAAAGCAGTTGGAGAATTTCCGCAACGGTTTTCCCTATTTGAATATTATCCGCTCGGCCAGGGTGGGAGATGGCATTATTGCCGTTGATGACCAAATGGCAGAGGAGTTGCGTGCCGAATATCGTGGTGCGCAGAAGGGGCTTCGAATTGAGAAATTTGTGCCTGCGAGTGGTGCTGCTACCCGAATGTTCAAAGACCTCTTCTCCTTTGTGGAGAGTGGCCAGATGAACTCCACCGTGGAGAAACTCTCGCAGAATATTGATAAGTTTGCATTTGCCGAGGCACTCTCCGAGAAGGTGGCTTTGGATGCACCCCTGAAAGATGTTGTGAAGACCATTGTTGGTGACGGGCTCGAATATGGCTCCAAACCCAAAGGTCTTCTTCTTTTTCATAAGTATCCCACAGGTGCCCGCACACCCTTTGAGGAACATTTGGCAGAGGGTGCAATGTATGCGTCGAGTGGTGGCGGTGTGAATATCCACTTTACCGTATCGCCCGAGCACGTTGAGGGCTTCTCTTCGCTTTTCGAGCAGGTTAGGGCACGTTATGAGGAACGCTACGAGGTGAAATACAATATCTCGATGTCGGTGCAGAAGAGCAGTACCGACACCATTGCGGTGAATGAGGATTGCACTCCATTCCGTGAGAGCGATGGCAAGTTGCTCTTCCGTCCCGCAGGTCACGGTGCGCTGATTGAGAATCTGAACGATATTGATGCAGATATTATCTTCATCAAGACCATCGACAATGTGGCTCCCGACCACCTGAAAGCCGACACCATCAAATACAAAGAGGTCTTGGCAGGTCTGCTGGTAACTCTTCAACAGAGGATTTTTGCATACGTTGCACAACTCGAAGCGGGTGAGGGCAATCTTGCAGAGATTGAGGCGTTTGTGGAGAAAGATTTGTGCGTGGTGCTCCCCGAGAGCGTTAAGAGTGCCGGCGATGATGAGCGCAGGGTAGCTTTGTTGAGGGTTTTGGATCGCCCATTGAGGGTGTGTGGTATGGTGCGCAACGAGGGTGAGCCTGGTGGTGGTCCCTTCTGGGCACAGGGTGCCGATGGTACGGTGGCTTTGCAGATTGCCGAGTCGTCGCAGATTGCCCCCGAGCAGAAGTCGCTGATGGCCGATGCTACCCACTTCAACCCCGTAGATTTGGTTTGCGCAACTCGCAATCATAGGGGAGAGAAGTATAACTTTGCTGAGTTTACCGATCCCGCAACAGGCTTCATTTCGAGCAAGTCGAAGAGTGGCCGTACACTGCTTGCGCAGGAGCTCCCCGGCTTGTGGAATGGCGCAATGTCCAATTGGAACACCTTGTTTGTTGAGGTGCCCATCTCGACCTTCTCGCCCGTGAAGGTTGTGACCGACCTTTTGCGTCCCGAACACCAATAGAAATTCAAAATTTAGAATTCAAAATTCAAAATTATAATCAACAATAAAACGTAAAAATGGAAAACAAAAAATTGCAGGAATTGACCTCCAAGCTCTATGAGGAGGGACTTTCGAAAGGCCGCGAGGAGGCTGCACAGATGGTGGCTGAGGCTGAGGCAAAGGCTGCTGCGTTGGTGGCTGAGGCTGAGGCAAAGGCAGAGGCTATCGTGAAGGCTGCCGAGGCAAAGGCTGCCGAGGTGAAGAAAAACAACGAAACCGAGATGAGGCTCGCAGTGCGTCAGATTGTGGCTACCCTCCGCGAAAATATCGCAGAGTTGGTAGTTACCAAGGTGAGCGAGCCCGCAGTTCACGCTGTATCGCTCGATGTTGAGTTCGTGAAAGAGATGTTGCTGGCTGTTGCTCGCGTGTGGAATGGCGAGAAGGTAGCTTTGGAGGCAACCCTCCCCGCAGAGATGAAGGCTAAGTTTGATGCCGATGCCGAGGGTGCTGTGAAGGCTCTCTTGTCGGCAGGTATCGAGGTGGGTTACTCGGAGAAGGTGAAGAGCGGTTTCAAGGTGGCTCCCAAAGATGGCGGCTACTACATCAGCTTCACCGAGGAGGATTTCTCTGCTCTGCTGGCTGAGTACCTCAAAGAGAAGATTACAAAGATGCTCTTCTAATTTGTAAAGATTTATGGCTAAAAATTATTATTGCCTTGTTGCCGGATTGAGGGAGTATTCGCTCGATGGCGATGTCAAGGGCTTCGATGCGAGAGGGGTGATTGATGAGATTGCCGAAGAACTCTCCACGGAGGATGCCCGAGCATTGCGCGGATGGATGCTCTTCCACGATGTGTGCAATATGGTGAATATCAAGAGTGACAGGGAGGGCTTTTCCACGCTGGGCAACTTCTCGCGCGAGGAGCTTGTGGAGCAATTGGAACGCCCCTCGGAACTTCCCCGCGAGTTGGCGGAGGTTGTGGAGCTCTATGCCGATGTTGCCGGAGGTGAGGTTGATGCCGACGATGAACGCTTGGGGAGGATTGATACCTCGCGTGCGTTTGGCTCGGAACTCTTCGCTGCCTACTACCGCTACTGCGCAAAGAGCAAATGCCGCTTTTTGAGGGAGTGGAGCGAGGCCGACCGCAACCTTAGGAACATCACCGCCGCACTTGCTGCCCGCGCAAAGGGCCTTTCGGTTGCCGATTGGATGGTGGGCGAGGGTGAAATCGTACAGCAACTCTCGCGCTCGTCGGCTGCCGACTTTGGCTTGAAGGGCGAAGTAGGTTATATCGACACCCTGATTGGCGCACTTGCCGAGAATGACAATCTGTTGGATAAGGAGCACCGCATTGATATGATTCGTTGGAACATATCGGAGGAACTTTCGACCTTCGACTACTTCAACATCGGCTTCTTGTTGGGCTACATTGTTCGCCTCTCGCTCGTACACCGTTGGGCAAGGCTCGATGCAGAGAGAGGTCGCGAGATGTTCCGCAAGTTGGTCGATTCGCTGGGTGCTACGGAGCATATCCGTCAGGCCGAGAGTCGCTTTGCGGAATAATTGGTACTGAAAAATCAAAATCAAAAAAATATTAAAACTTAGATGAAAACTACTGGTAAAGTACAAGGTATTATCTCCAATATCGTGATTGTACGCACCGAGGGCGCAGTGTCGCAGAACGAAATCTGCTACATTACCGTGGGCGGTGTGAAACTGATGGCGGAGGTGATTAAGGTGACGGGTAAGGATGCCTACGTTCAGGTGTTCGACTCGACACGCGGTTTGCGAATCGGTACCGAGGTGGAGTTTGAGGGCCATATGCTCGAAGCAACCCTCGCCCCCGGTATTATCTCGCGTAACTACGACGGTCTGCAAAACGACCTCGAAAGGATGGAGAGCCTCTTCATTGAGAGGGGTACTAAAACCGACCCCATCGACTACGAGAAACTCTGGGACTACAAGCCCCTCGCAAAGGTGGGTGATAAGGTCACTGCCGGTGATTGGCTCGGTGAGGTTCAGGAGTTGTGGGTAGCACACAAAATTATGGTTCCCTTTGTGATGGAGCAGACCTACACCATCAAGTCGCTCAAAGAGGAGGGACAGTACAACGTCAATACCGTTGTTGCAGTTCTTACCGACGAGAAGGGTGAAGACCACGAGGTGACTATGGTGCAGCGTTGGCCCGTGAAGAAGGCCATCAAGGCTTATAGCGCCAAACCCCGCCCCAGCCGTATTATGGAGACAGGTGTGAGGGCAATTGATACCTTCAACCCCATTGCCGATGGCGGTACGGGCTTTATCCCCGGCCCCTTCGGTGCAGGTAAGACCGTGTTGCAGCACGCCATTTCGAAGCAGGCCGAGGCAGACCTTATTATTATGGTAGCTTGCGGTGAGCGTGCAAATGAGGTTGTGGAGATTTTCGCCGAGTTCCCCCACTTGGACGACCCCCGCACAGGTCACAAACTTATGGAGCGTACCACCATCATCTGTAACACCTCGAATATGCCCGTTGCTGCTCGTGAGGCCTCGGTTTATACGGGTATGACCATCGCCGAGTACTACCGTGCAATGGGTCTGAAAGTTCTCCTTTTGGCCGACTCTACTTCGCGTTGGGCACAGGCACTGCGTGAGATGTCGAACCGCTTGGAGGAGCTTCCCGGTCAGGATGCATTCCCTATGGACCTTTCGGCTATCATCTCGTCGTTCTACGCAAGGGCTGGTCTTGTTCACTTGCGCAATGGCGTGACAGGCTCGGTAACCTTCCTCGGTACTGTATCGCCTGCGGGTGGTAACTTGAAGGAGCCCGTGACCGAATCGACCAAGAAGGCTGCAAGGTGTTTCTATGCGCTCTCGCAGCAGCGTGCCGACTCGAAACGCTATCCCGCTATTGACCCTCTGGATAGCTACTCCAAATATCTCGAATATCCCGAAATCGTGGAGTACCTCGACGACCACATCGAAGAGGGATGGGTTAAGAACGTAATGGAGGGCAAAACCCTCGTGCGTAGGGGTAAAGAGGCTGCCGAGCAGATCAACATCCTCGGTGATGACGGTGTGCCCGTTGAGTATCACGAGATGTTCTGGAAGAGCGAGCTCGTGGACTTTGTTATATTGCAGCAGGATGCATTCGATGATATTGATGCCAACTGCCCCATCGACCGCCAGAAATATATGTTCGACTTTGTGATGGAGATGTGCCGTAAGCAGTATGGCTTCGCCGACTTTGAGGAGTGCTCGGCATTCTTCAAGGCCCTCATCAACCTCTTCAAACAACTCAACTACACCGAGTGGAAGAGCGAGGCGTTTGCAAAGGGTGAGGCTGAAATTAGGGCATTTGCCGCCACTAAATAAATATGGAGGAGAAGAGATATGACAACAAAAGCATTTCAGAAGATATATACCAAAATTGACAACATCACCAAGGCTACGGTGACTTTGCACGCTACGGGTGTGGGTAACGATGAGCTCGCAACCGTTGGCGGTCACCTCGCTCAGGTGGTTAAGATTATGGGCGATGAGGTTACCTTGCAGGTGTTTGAGGGTACCGAGGGTATCTCCACCGATGCCGAGGTGCTGTTCCACGGTGTTCCCCCCACGTTGAAGGTGGGCGATGGCCTTGCAGGTCGCTTCTTCAACGCCTACGGTGAGCCTCTCGAAGGTGGCGCACCCGTTGAGGGCGAGGAGAGGGAGATTGGTGGCCCTACCGTAAATCCCTTCCGTCGTCGTCAGCCTTCGGAGCTGATTGCTACGGGTATTGCAGGTATCGACCTTAACAACACCATCGTGTCGGGCCAGAAGATTCCCTTCTTTGCAGACCCCGACCAGCCCTACAACCAGGTGATGGCCAATGTGGCACTGCGTGCAAAGGCCGACAAGATTATCCTCGGTGGTATGGGTATGACCAACGACGACTTCCTCTATTTCAAGAACTTGTTTGAGAATGCGGGTGTGCTGGATAGGATTGTCTGCTTTGTGAACACTACCGAGAATCCCCCCGTAGAGCGTCTTTTGGTGCCCGATATGGCACTGACCGCTGCGGAGTATTTTGCTGCCGATAAGGGCGAGAAGGTATTGGTGCTCTTGACCGATATGACTCTCTATGCCGATGCTCTTGCAATTGTATCGAACCGTATGGACCAGATTCCCTCGAAGGACTCTATGCCCGGTTCGCTCTACTCGGACTTGGCGAAGATCTACGAGAAAGCAGTGCAGTTGCCCTCGGGTGGTTCGATTACCATCATCGCGGTTACGACTCTTTCGGGTGGCGATATTACCCACGCAATTCCCGATAATACGGGTTACATTACCGAGGGCCAGTTGTTCCTCCGTAACGACACCGACACCGGTAAGGTTATCGTCGATCCCTTCCGCTCGCTTTCGCGTCTGAAACAGCTCGTGATTGGCAAGAAAACCCGTGAGGATCATCCTCAGGTGATGAATGCCGCAGTGCGTTTGTACTCGGATGCTGCGGGTGCAAAGACCAAGTTGGAGAACGGTTTCGACCTCTCGGACTACGACGAGCGTGCACTTGCATTTGCGAAGGAGTACTCCGATAAGTTGCTCTCGATTGATGTTAATATCGACATCACCGAGATGCTCGACACCGCGTGGGCTCTGTTTGCCAAGTACTTCAAGAAGTCGGAGGTTACCATTAAATCGGAACTTGTTGAGAAGTACTGGAAATAATTCATCGTCTTTTTGGCTCTTTTCTCCCTCTGGTGTGGTCGCATAGGCCCTTACCAAAGGAGAAAAAATGGCTCAAAATACAGTGAATTAGAGAGTAAAATGATAACCATTCTAATTGAATGATTTAGATGGCAATAAAGTTTCAATATAATAAGACTTCGCTCGGCGAACTCGGCAAACAGCTCAAAATGCGCCAAAAAGCACTCCCTACAATCAAGAGTAAGGAGTCGGCTTTGAGGGTTGAGGTGTCGGCTGCCAAAGATAAGGCAGAGGGCTACCAAAGGCAGATGGATGAGCTGATGGCAAAGTACGACTATATGTCGGCACTTTGGGGAGAGTTCGAGAGTGACCTTCTGGTGGTGAAGGATGTCGTGCTGGGAGTCAATAAGATTGCCGGTGTGAAGATTCCTGCCCTCTCGGAGGTGGTCTTTGAGCAGCGTCCTTACGACCTCTTCTCCTCGCCGGCGTGGTATGCCGACGGTGTGGAGGTTTTGAAGGAGATTGCACGTCTGGGTATCGAGTTCGCGGTCTTTATGCGCCGCACCGAGCTCCTTGACCACGCTCGCAAGAAGACTACACAGAAGGTCAATCTGTACGAAAAGGTGCAGATTCCGGGCTATGAGGACGCAATTAGGAAGATTAAACGCTTCCTCGAAGACGAGGAGAATCTTTCGAAGAGTGCCCAGAAGATTGTTAAGACCAAACACGAACAACTAAAACCCGCCGAAGAGTTATGATAGTTAAGATGAACAAATATACTCTTGTGCTCTATCATAAGGCGCAGGAGGAGTTCCTCGCAAGGTTGCAGGAACTCGGCGTTGTGGATATCACAACCAGCGGCTGGGAACCCAATGAGCGCGAAAGGGAGGTGCTGGGTGAGATTGAGGCTCACAAGGCGGCTTCCGAGGCGTTCTCTGCTCTGAAAAAGCTTCCTAAGTATGCAGGTGGCGAGCCATTTGCAAACGGCGAGGAGGCCTACGACAACTACCGCAAGGCTTCGGCCACCATCGACTCGCTCACCTCGCAGATTGCCAAAGCAACCAAGGAGGCCGAGGAGCTCGCAATGTGGGGCGATTTCTCGCCCGAGGCTATCGCAAGGCTCGAAAGTGAGGGTATCTTGCTCCACTTCTACTCCTGCTACTCCAATGAGTATGCGCAGGGTGTGACCGCTTGGAGTGAGAACTACACCGTGGAGCCCATTGCCGAGAAGGCAGGTGTGACCTACTTTGTGGCCGTTACCCGCAAGGGTGAGCCTGCACCTCAGATTGACGCACAGGTGATAAAGACACCCACGCTCAATGCCGATGATAAACGCAGGGAGATTGCTGCGTTGGAGTCGGAACTCGCAGAGTGGGAGAGTGTTATGGCGCGTTGTGTGGCAAGTGAGGCCCTGATTGCCGACCACGAAAACTCGCTCAAAGATGAGTTGCAGTTTAGTCAGGTGAGCCGTAGTGGCGACCAGGAGGCGGAGGGCAAACTCATTGTTCTGCAAGGTTGGGCCCCCGAGGAGAATGCCAAAGAGGTGGAAGCACTCCTCGAAGGCGAGAGTAACGTGCTCTACGTTAAGGAGAAACCAACAATGGAGGATGATACCCCCGTGAAACTCAAAAACGGCTGGTTTGCCAAACCTTTTGAGTTTATTGGCGACTTCTACGCAGTGCCTAAGTATGGTACTATGGATCTCACGAGGTACTTTGCACCATTCTATATGCTCTTCTTCGGCTTCTGTATTGGCGATGCGGGCTATGGTGCGGTATTCTTCCTGATAGGTCTGTTTATGTTCTTGAAGAAGATGAAGGGTATGGGCCTTATCTCCCAACTTGTTATGTGGTTGGGCTTGGCTTCGGTGCTCTTTGGTCTTTGCGTGGGTAATGTCTTTGGCGTGTCGTTGCGCACTCTGGGTGTCCCCGAGTGGTATCACAACGCCTTGCAGACCATCAACGACCAACTCTTCTATATTGCACTTGGATGCGGTATTGTGCAGATTATCTTTGCGCTTGTGCTCAATGTGATAAATACCACGATTGCCTACGGATTTAAGTATTCGTTTGGTACCCTCGGTTGGCTTATCATATTGGTAGACTGCTTGTTGGCATTCTTGCTACCTATGGTGGGAGTTGCAGGTTTCGGCTTCTCGTCGCCCATCTTCCTCGGGGTGCTGATTGTTGGCGCAGTGCTGATGCTCCTGCTCAATAACCCCAATCGCAACCCTCTGGTCAATTTCGGCTCGGGCTTGTGGGATACCTATAACAACCTCACAGGTCTGCTGGGTGATGTGTTGAGCTATGTCCGTCTGTTTGCAATCAGCCTTTCGGGTGGTGCGCTGGCGGTGGTGTTCAACGACCTTGCAGGTAGCCTTGCTCCCGATACCCCAGGTCTGCGCCAGCTTGTGATGTTCCTCATCTTGGCGTTTGGTCACGGTATCAACATCTTTATGTCGGCCATCGGTGCCTTCGTTCACCCGATGCGACTCACCTTTATCGAGTTCTACAAAAACGCAGGATTCGAGGCTTCAACAAGGATTTATACTCCTTTTGAAAAACGTAAAACAAATTAAAAATCAAATAATTAACAATTCTAAAAACATTTTACAATTATGAACATTATTCTTGCTTACATCGGTGTAGTACTTATGGTTGCACTTTCGGGTATCGGTAGTGCTTATGGTACCTCTATTGCAGCAAACGCAACTGTTGGCGCGATGAAGAAACGTATGAACTCGTTTGGTCAGTCGATGATTCTTTCGGCTCTTCCTGCAACTCAGGGTTTGTATGGTTTTGCTGCGTTCTTCTTCGTGCAGAACTACCTCACCGCAGGTATCAGCCTTATGCAGGCTGCCGCCATCTTCGGTCTTGGTTTGACCGTAGGTCTTGTATGTTTGTTCTCGGCAATCCGTCAGGGCCAGATTTGTGCTAATGGTATCACTGCTATCGGTGGTGGTTACGACGTGATGGGTAAAACCCTTCTTCTCGCCGTATTCCCCGAGCTCTATGCAATTATCACCGTTGCCGTTACCTTCCTTGTGACCGGCTTGATGGGTAACCCCATTATGTAAAAAAAAACGCATATAAGCGGCGCCTTTGGCGTTGCACGGCGACAAATCCCCTCCTCATTTGCGATGAGCAAACTGCGGAGGGGATTTTCTTGTGCGCCTAAAATTCGCTCGCTTATATGCGTTTTTACCACCATCCGCCCCATAGGCGCGGATTCCGCTTTCTCGTATGCCTTGCATCCATCGCGTTATCTGCGTTTTTAAATTTCTGTCGAAACTTTCGGGGGCACCACCCTCACAAAAGAGGCGTTCCGCCTCCGCCTAAAATTCGCTCGCTTATATGCGTTTTTTACCACAAACCGCCCATCGGCGTGGACTCCGCTTTCTCGTATGCCTTGCATCCATCGCGTTATCTGCGTTTTTACCACTAATTGCCCCGTAGGTGTGGACTCTTCCGCGAAACGCACAAAAAAAGGATAGCTTTATGCTATCCTTCGTGCGCCAGAGCGGAAAACGAGACTTGAGCCCGCATTCGCGGGCATTTCTCGCGAAATTTTGTTCACACCCCCTAACCCCCTGACAGGGGGCATATTGGGGGCGCTCGTGGCGAATCTCGTTTTCTGCTCCAAGCGAAGCCTCCCTTATCAAAGGGAGGTTTGGAGGGATTGTCTATATGGTCGCGGACTCTTCCGCTCAACGCACAAAAAAAAGCGATAATCTTTCGATTATCGCTGTGCGTTGAGCGGAAAACGAGACTCGAACTCGCGACCCCAACCTTGGCAAGGTTGTGCTCTACCAACTGAGCTATTTCCGCGTATTCTATGGTGTGTGGTTACCCACTCGCCACTTGCGCCACGGTTATTCCCGTTTTGCGGATGCAAATATAGGGGCTTTTTTGATATCTGCAAAATTTTAGTCGATTTTTTTTCGATTTTTGTGTAGGTTTATTGTCAATGTACTGAGAATCAAAAAGAAAAATGTGGTCTAAAATCTGCAAGTTTATAACCAAAGAACAAAACAAAGGGCAACTCCGAGTTGTGTGAAGAGTTGCCCTTTGGATTCGACGCGGAATCAATCCGCCATAGGCCATCTACTCGGCAAAGTGCTTGTAGAATCGGATGATTGTGTCAATGCCTTTATAGAATTGGTCGAGGCCGTAACTCTCATTGGGCGAGTGAATTGCATCTTTGCCCAGACCAAAACCAATAAGTATGGACTTCATTCCGAGGATGTTCTCGAAACCGCTAACGATGGGAATGCTGCCACCCGAATAGAAGGGGAGGGGTTGCTTGCCAAAGGTATCCACGATAGCGGCTTCGGCAGCTTTGTAGGCCTTCAAATCGGTGGGCGAAACGTAGGGCTGGCCACCGTGGAGCGACTTGACATCTACCTTCACGCACTTGGGTGCGATGCTGCGGAAATAGTCCTCAAAGAGTACGGCAATCTTCTCCCAATTTTGGTCGGGAACAAGGCGCATCGAGATTTTTGCGTATGCTTTTGAGGGGATGATGGTCTTGGTGCCTTCGAGAGTGTAGCCACCCCAGATGCCGTTCACATCAAGCGAAGGACGCACACCTGTGCGCTCAATAGTCGTAAATCCCTCTTCGCCTGCAAGCTCCTCTACGCCAACACCTTTCATATACTCTTCCTTGTTGTAGGGAGCTTTGTTGAAGTTGGTGCGCTCCTCTTCGGTGAGGATGCGTACATCGTCATAGAAACCGGGGATGGTCACGCGACCGTTCTCATCCACGAGCTTGGTGATGAGGTTGGCGAGGACATTTGCGGGATTTGCCACTGCACCGCCATAGAGGCCCGAGTGCAGGTCGTGGTCGGGGCCCGTAACCTCCACCTGCATATAGCACAAACCGCGTAAACCGCAGGTAATCGAAGGGGTGTCCATCGAAATCATACTTGTGTCCGAGATGAGAATAACGTCGCCCTTTACGAGCTCCTTATTCTCCTCGCACCATCCGTAGAGGCTGGGCGAGCCAATCTCCTCCTCGCCTTCGAGCATAAATTTCACATTGCAGGGGAGTTCTCCCGTAGCAACCATCGCCTCGAAAGCCTTGGCGTGCATAAAGAGCTGACCTTTGTCGTCATCGGCACCGCGACACCAGATTCGACCATCCTTGATAACGGGCTCAAAGGGATCTGTACGCCACTCATCCTTGGGGTCTTCGGGCATCACATCATAGTGACCATAGACCACAACGGTGGGTTTTGCGGGGTCGATAATCTTTTCGGCATAGACCACGGGGTTGCCGGCAGTAGGCATCACTTCGGCACGATCGGCACCGGCTTTGAGGAGCGATGCGCGGAGCCACTCGGCTGTCTTGACCATATCTTCGCGGTGGCTGCTCTGGGCACTGATGGAGGGGATGCGGAGAAGTTCAAAAAGCTCTTCAAGGAATCGCTCGCGGTTCTCGCAGACAAATTGATTGCTCTTTTTCATAATAATTTTAGGTTACATAAAGAAATTTTCACTATTTTTGTGGTTGTACACCGCTGTGGGTGGGTTACAAATTTACAAAAATTAGGCAAAAAAGAAAACTTTAATAGGATATTTTTATGAGAGTAATTCCAACTTCCGAACTTATCATCAACTCCGATGGTTCGATTTTTCATCTTCACATTCGTCCCGAACACCTCGCCGATGTTGTGATTCTTGTGGGTGACCCGGGTAGGGTAGAGATGGTGGCAAGCTATTTCGACAATCAGGAGTGCAATATTTCCAGCCGAGAGTTCCGCACTATTACGGGTACTTATAAGGGCAAACGTATGACGGTTATTTCGACCGGTATCGGTACCGATAATATTGATATTGTTGTGAATGAGCTGGATGCACTTGCCAATATCGACTTCGAAACCCGCACCGAGAAGGAGCAAAAGCGTGTGCTGACTCTCCTTCGCCTCGGTACTTCGGGTGCCATTCAGCCCGATATTCCTCTGGGAGCGTTTGTCTTTGCTCGCTCGTCGGTGGGCTTCGATGGTCTGTTGAACTACTATGCAGGCCGCAACGATGTGTGCGATTTGGCTATTGAGGAGGCCTTTGTGGAACACACAGGCTGGAACCCACAACTTCCCGCACCCTACTTCATCGACTCCGATGAGTCACTCTTTGAGCACTTCAAGGATTCGGTTGTGGAGGGTATTACCATTGCTGCCCCCGGCTTCTATGGCCCACAGGGTAGGTGGTTGCGTATGGCTCCTGCCGATAAGCAACTCAACGCCAAGATTGAGAGCTTCCGTTACAACGAGCGTCGCATCACCAACTACGAGATGGAGAGCAGTGCGCTTTCGGGCTTGGGCCGACTGATGGGCCACCGTGCAGGTACCATCTGCACCATCATTGCACAGAGGGCTGTGAAGGATATGAATACCGACTATAAACCATTCGTTAGGCAGATGATTGAGATGGCTCTCGATAAACTTGCCGAGCTGTAATGGATAACTTGCGCCCCGCTTGATTTTTGTGCTACTTCTAATGCGCTGAAAATGAGCGGGGCGAAAAAAATGTTGTAATTTTTTTGCTTTTTTTCTTGCAGATAGCCAAAAAAGCCGTATATTTGCACTCGCAATTCGGCACCGTAGCTTAATTGAATAGAGCATCTGACTACGGATCAGAAGGTTACAGGTTTGAGTCCTGTCGGTGTCACAAAGGGAGTTCCGCAAGGAACTCCCTTCATTTTTTGTCCAAAGTCGAAGGGATAACCCCTCAAAAGTGAAAAAAAATCAAACTGCCGGCTTTTTATTCTCGATTTTATTTCATATTTTTGGAGATTAAATAGGGAATATGTGCGCGTGCGCGAGGGCGTGGGCGCACGGAACTCCCACCAAAAAGGATAAATAACAAACGTAAAACTATAAAAATCAAGACTATGAAATTTACAATTTCCTCTTCGGCACTCTTGTCGCTTCTTTCGACAACAGGTAAGGTGGTAAGTAGCAAAAACACTCTTCCCATCCTCGATTACTTCCTCTTCGACTTGAAGGGCAATACTCTGAAAGTTACCGCTTCCGACCTCGAAACCACCCTCGTGGGTAGTGTGAATGTCGATAGCGTGGAGCGCGAGGGTGTAATTGCAGCCCCCGTAAAACTTATGCTCGACTCGCTCAAAGAGTTCTCCGAGCAGCCCCTCACTATTGAGGCTAATGAGGATACTTGGGAGATTACCGTAAGCTGGAAGAGTGGCTCGCTTCATATCCCCGGCACTTCGGGCTTGGGCTATCCAGCACTTCCTGAGTTGGCAGAGGACAAGATTGAGGTGGAGATGGATGTAGATATGATGATTGGCGGTATCAACAAGACCATCTTTGCGACTGCCGATGATGACTTGCGCCCCGTAATGAATGGTATCTATGTGAATCTTTCGCAGGGCTTGGTTACCTACGTCGCTACCGATGCACACAAACTCGTTAAGCACACCGCAGAGGCAGAGGTTGCAGCCGAGGCTTCGTTCATCCTGCCCAAGAAACCCTCTAACCTCCTGCGCGGTATCCTTTTGAAGGAGGAGGACGCTGTGAAGGTTGCTTTCGATAAGAAAAATGTGGTGTTCTACTTGAAAAACAGCACCCTTGTGTGCCGTTTGATTGAGGGTGTATATCCCAACTACAATGCAGTTATTCCCGCAGCCAACCCCAATAAGGTTATCGTTGATAGGGTAGAGTTGCTGAACGCTATTAAGCGTGTGGCTGTCTGCTCCAATCAGGCTACCAACCTTGTGGAGTTCAATATTGCCGACAACTGCATCAACTTGGCAACCAAAGACCTCGATTTCTCCTACTCGGCACGCGAGAGTGTATCGTGCGCATACGATGGTCAGCCCATTGTTATTGGCTTCAAATCGACCTTCCTTGTGGATATCCTCTCCAATATCGAGACACCCAGCGTGGTTATAGAGTTGGCCGATTCCACCCGTGCAGGTGTGTTCAAACCCCTCTACGATGAGCCCCAGAGTGCAAATACCCTGATGCTCTTGATGCCTATGATGATTAACTCGTAAGGAGTTGCATAAAAGAGAACGCATAAGATGAAACTCGAACTTAAAAACCCCATCATATTCCTCGATTTGGAGACCACGGGTGTGGATATTGTGAAAGACCGCATTGTCGAGATTTCGCTTGTGAAAGTCTGCCCCGGTAGCGATACCCCCGAGGTGAAGACTCGCAGGATTAAGCCACTTAACGACAATGGCGAAGTGATGCACATCCCTGCGGAGGCTACGGCTGTGCACGGCATTACCGATGAGGATGTGGCCGATGCGCCCGCTTTTCGTCAGATTGCCAAGTCGCTGGCGGATTATATGAAGGGGTGTGACCTCGGAGGTTTCAACTCCACGAGGTTTGATATTCCTATGCTTGCAGAGGAGTTTTTGAGGGCGGGTGTGAGTATCGACCTCAAAAAACATAAATTTGTGGATGTGCAGACCATCTTCCACAAGAAGGAGCAGAGGACTCTCTCGGCAGCCTATATGTTCTACTGCGGCAAGGAGTTGGAGGGTGCTCACTCGGCAGAGGCCGATACGCTCGCAACCTACGAGGTTCTGAAAGCCCAGCTGGAACGCTATGAGGATTTGCCAACGGATATCGCAGGCTTGGCTGAGTTTAGCCAACATACCCGCACTGCGGACTATGCAGGCAGGATTCTCTACGATGAGCAGGATAGGGAGATTTTTGGATTTGGTAAGCATAAGGGAAAAGTTGTGGAGGAGGTATTCCGCAAGGAACCATCCTACTATGATTGGATGATGGATGGCGATTTCCCCCTCTATACCAAACAGGTGATTACCCAAATCAAGACTCGAAACAAATAGTCGGACGAAACTCATTAGGTGGGATTGATGATGAGAAAATTCCTCTTGTTATTGCTTTTGTTGCTCTCTTGTGGTGCAGTTTGGGCACAAGGTGAGCCCTCCGGAGAGATTGTGAGCATAGACTCTCGCAACT
This sequence comes from Tidjanibacter sp., assembly GCA_045657545.1. Lineage (GTDB taxonomy): Bacteria > Bacteroidota > Bacteroidia > Bacteroidales > Rikenellaceae > Tidjanibacter. Next base: position 8,029 of record JAZOTH010000016.1, on the reverse strand, counting down.
ACTACCTCCACAGGGTTGCTCCCGAACAGAGCCTTGCCGATGTTGCAGCCCTCTACTCGCTCTCCGATAGGGAACTTGTGGAGGAGAACGGATTGAGTCCTGTTGCTCCCGCCATTGCAGAGGGAGATGTGCTGAGAGTGCCTTGCTATGAGCGTATTAGTCGCCTGCAACCCAAGAAGGGTGATGAACGCTATGACCGCTATCGTCCTGCAAGTGGCGAGTCGCTCTTCAAGGTGGCGGTTGATTTTGCTATTGCGCTCGACACCCTTGTTGTGGATAACCCCGGAGTGGATATTACCAATATTCACGGCCGAACAAGCCTTAATATTAGGCGTAGTGCTTCGGGACAGTGTCAGCTCTCGGAAATAGAGATGCAGAGTAGGCGTTATGCTCAGATTCTCAACCGCTTGTCGAGGCAGTATGACTATTTTGCCGTAGATAAGGGGATGACAATCTATTCGCTTGCTGTTGAGTATCAGGTGGATGTGGAGGATTTTGCCGAGGATAACGGCAACCCTGCGCTGATTTATGAGGGTATGGTGCTCAAATGCAAACGTCACGCAGCGAGTGCCGCAAAGGAGATATATGAGCCGGCGGTTAGGAGCGAGATTGTTGAGTATCTCGACAGCCTTGCTGCCGACAATGTCCGATTCCGCCCCTTCGATAAAGATGTGCTCACTGTGTCGTTGATGTTGCCTTTGAGCGACACACTTGGTAGGGTGAGGGGGAGCTTTGTGGAGTTCTATCAGGGAGCTTTGCTGGCAGCCGAGGATATGAAGGCCGAGGGCCGCTCGGTTGATATCCAACTCTTCAACACCAAGAACTCGGCCTCCTATGTCGACGGTCTTGTGATGCACGATGAGATGATTGAGGCGACCGACCTCTTTGTGGGCCCCATCTATGAGCGCAATGCGGAGTCGGTTGTGAGGTATGCGGCCGAGAATGGTATTCCTGTGGTGTCGCCCCTTGCCACCTCCACCTCGGGCTCCTATGGTCGCCACTACTATCGTTTGGCACCCACAACTGCCACGAGAGCAAATAAACTTGCTGACTATATCGCCCCTACCACCAATGTGATTATGGTCTATACGGCCTCCAACGATGATGATATGGAGCGAGAGATGCTCTCGTTGCTTGGAGAGCACCCCTATGGTAAGGTTATCTATGATGAAAATTTTGTTGTGGATTCGCTCCAAAGCAGTCCCATTGAGGAACTTATGGCAGAGGAAGATAACCTCTTTGTTGTGCTGTCGGATAATGAGCTCGATGTGGATCGCTCGCTGGCGATAATATCCTCAATGATGAACTCCCGTCAGCCCAAATATGGCACTCGTAGGGTGCCTGTGCGCGTAATTGGTAATGCCAATTGGGCAAAGTATAAGAATATGGACAAGAATCTGCTCTTTAAACTCGATGTGAGCTACGTCACCTCTTATCACGCCGATAGGGGAGATGCTCGCATTAGGGAGTTCGATAGGAGGTTTATGCAGAACTTTGGCCGCGCACCTTCGATGTTTGCCTACCGAGCCTACGATGCTGTGAGGCTGTTTGCGAGTGCGCTCTTTGAGGGTGGCGATTTGACGGCAGAGCTCAATGGCTCGGTTGTACCACTGCTCCAAACTAAGTATAGCTTCGCGGAGGAGGGAGGTAATATGGTCAATGACAGTTGGGTGCTGGTCAACTATCGCCCGAACTATCGCATAGAGGTTAAATAGTCGATAGATGTATATATAAATGGAGCAATTCCCACGGGAGTTGCTCTCTTTGTTTGTTTTGTATGCCCGTTATACTGGCGAGAAATCATCGTAAGGCCTGGGGGCGGAGCGTGCAGAGTTCCAACCTTCGGCCTTTTTGTGGGGATTGACAACCAAAGAGGTTAAAAAAATGTGGGGTTTGCAAAATAATCCCTATATTTGAACCACTAAACGAGAAAAATAGAGATGCTATGGTAGAAAAATTCAGTGCAGACTACATCATACCTTGCTATGATACCGATATGAACCAGCGACTCAAACCCGCTGCATTTTTGAATATGGCGCAGGAGGCTGCCAATAACCACGCAGAGTACCTCGGTGTTGGTTACGACACGCTGGATGAAACACATCAGGCGTGGGTGCTCTCGCGTATGAAGGTGCAGTTCGAGAGGATGCCTATGTGGCGCGAGAAGGTCAATTTGAAGAGCTGGCACAAGGGCGCAGCGGGCTTTATGTTTTTGCGTGACTTTGTTATGACCGACGGTGAGGGAGCACCTTTGGTGAAGGCTACAACTTCGTGGTTGGTGATTGATATGAACACCCGTAGGCTTGCCCGTAGGGGTGCTTTTGCGGAGTTTGCCACCGACGAGGAGCGTTGCATCCGTGAGGATGCTATCGAGGAGCCCGCAGCGAAGGTCGCACTGCCCGAGGGTGTGGAGCTGATTTCCACAACCAATCACAAGGCCTCCTACTCCGACTTGGATATGAATCGCCACGTCAATAATGTGATGTATGTTGTGTGGGCTATGGATGTTGTGGGATTGGAGGTTACCACCGAGAGTGTGCTGCGCGAGTTGGAGATTAACTTCAATGCCGAGGTGCGCCCCGAGGAGGATGTGGAGATTTCGCTCTACCGCTTGGCCGATACCGACACCTACTATGTGGAGGGCAAAGTGGAGGGTAAAAACTCCTTCATCGTAAGGCTCTCTTTCTAAAAGAGAATGTAGATATAAAAAGAGCGCGAGCCAAATTGTTTGGCTCGCGCTCTTTGTGTCTGCTAAACTTATTTGCCACTACCTATACGGCTCTTCTCGTCGGCAGCACCGCTCTCCACGCTTCGTGCGCGGAACATCTTGCCACTCTGGAAGTTGTAACGTATGCCGAAGGTCACAGAGCGCATCCAGATGTTGGGAGAGATGAGCTCTTTGCTGAAACCCTCACCCGAGGAGTGAACTCTCTGGTCGGAGGTGGGGAGGATGTTGTTGCACCCGAGGGTGAGAATGAGCCGATTGTCGAGAGCAATCTTCTTCAATGTGAGCGAGATATTGCCACTGCCTTTCTGGGTGAGGTTGCCCACCTTTGCATCGGTCATAAACTGTCCTGAGAGGTCGATGTTCCAACCTTGTGGGAGGGTGAAGGTGCTGGCCATATAGCCCTGAGCCATAAAGTTGCGATCGTTGGCCTGCTCACTTACGATACGCTGATCCAACATCACGCCCAAGAGGTTGGCGTTGATGCTCCACCACGAGGTTATCTGTGCGGGGATGGAGAGCTGTGCGTAGTATTGATAGACGTTGTTCAGATTGACGTGGATATATTTGAGGGTGCGTCCCGTGGGGTCGGCATCATCCACAACTGCGAGCTGGTTGATGCTATCATTCTGCAACGATGCACCGAGGGTGAGCGAGTAGCGGTAGAAGAAGATACCTGTGAGGGTGAAGTTGTTGGCGAATACGGGTTTGAGGTCGGGATTGCCCACTTGGTAGGAGTACTCCGAGAGTTGGGTGCGCACGGGATTCATCGTCCAGAATGATGGGCGAGAAATGGCACGCTTATAGGCGGCCGAGAGGATTACGGTCTGCGAGGGATTGAGGGGCATCGAGGCGTTCAGGTGGGGGAAGAGGCTCATATAACGCTCCGAGAGCTGTGGTATGGAGGTGTATTCGGCACGCAGGCCTGCCGAGAGCGATGCGCCCGAGAGGAAGCGTGTGGAGTAAATGCCATAGAGTGCCGCTATGTGCTCGTTGTAGTCCGTGAGGTTGTTGTACTCTGCCAGTGGTACCCACTCTTCGCCACGTTTGTAGGCGTAGTCGGTAGTGCTGTAAGTGTCGGTGAGAGAGTATTTTGCACCAAATGAAATGGTTGTAAGGTCGGAGAGCTTCTTCTCCACCGAGGCGTTGAGCGTATAGTAGGAGTAGGTTGCCAATGAGTGGTTGCGATAGAGCGAGTCGGTGGGGATACCGGCCACGCCACCGATGGTTGTGGTGAGGGCATCGGTGTTGTTGTTCTCACCCTCGGTGTCGTTTCTTGCCCAGTCGGCAATGATTTTGAGAGTCGAGCCACGCTCGTCGAGTGTGCGGATGTAGTTGGCGGTAGCCGATTGGTGAGTTGAGCCGTTGGACTGCTCAAAGATACTATTGTGCAACTCGGAGTAGTCGTCGAGGGTGTAGGTGAGTGTGCTGGTGCTGGTGTTGAGCGCGTATGGCGAACGGTAGATGTTGTACTCCACACCGAGGCTGCTCCTCTCGTCGAGGTCGTAGATGGCACCCACCATACCGCCACCCGAAAGTTTGCCATTGCTATTCATATCCGTGGTTGAAGAGAGCGTTGCGCCATTGTCGTAGCGGGTGTGCTCTTCCATACCATATCCGCCCATTTCGCTCTTGTGGAGCGAGAAGTTGCCGTAGAGATTCCACTTGCCACTCTTGTGATTGAGGTTTCCGTTGGGACCTATGTAGTAGGTCGGGAAGGTCTGCGTGGCTACATTTGCGCCCAATGCCACCGAGCCGCTTGTGCCACTCTCGCGCTGCTTGCGGAGGGTGATTTTGATAATGCCACTTGCCGAGTCGGCATCGTAGTCGGCTCCACTCTCGGGGATGATTTCAATCTTTTGGAGATTCTCGGCAGGGATAGATTTGAGGTAGGCCATCAGTTGGTCGCCCGTCATACGCACCTCCCTCTCGTTGATGAGAATTTTTGCCCCCGATTTGCCGTTGATACTTATCGTGCCGCTCTCGTCGGCATAGACCGCAGGGGCCAATTTGAGCATTTCGTAGCTGTCGCGCCCCTTGGCAAGTAGGCTCTCCGAGAGATTGTTCATCACAAATCGGTCGGCCTCGCGGGTTATAAGGTTACCTGTAATAGTCAGTGCCTCAATGGCTTCGGCACTCTCGGTGAGGGTGATTGCTCCGAGGTCGGTGTCGGTTGTGAGAGCCACATTCATCGTTTTATTCTCGTAGCCCACGCAGGAGAGAGCGATGGTGAAGGAGCCCTCTTTGGTCTTGAACTCAAAGTCACCTTTTGTGTCGGCAACAGCCATCTGGTGGCTTTTGTTCGCTGGGTTGTACTCCTCGCCTTCGGGGGTAAGGAGTATGGATGTGTAGGCAATGGGCTCGCCCGTGGTATTTACCACTTTGCCTTTGAGTTGGAGGATTTGGGCACTTGCGATGAGTGTGGCAAGTAGTGCGAGGAGGGTTAGGGTGATTCTTTTCATACTCGTGTCTGTTATATTACATTGAAGGGTGAATTCTGCAACAAATATATATATATATATATATATATATATATATATAATCGCAAACTTTTGCAACTTTTTTTGCAAAAAAGTGCCCCAAATAGAGGCACTTTTATCTACTATTCCTCGTGGCGAGAGAGCGAACTGCCGAGGGTGGAGTGGAATATTCTCTCGTGTGAGATGTAGCGGTCGTAGAGGTACAACAGTGCGATGACTACAGCTATCGCCATAAAGCCCGCAATGCCCGTCATACCCGTAAGGAACCTACTGCCACCAGGTATCAAGATTACGCCAAGTCCCGCAAGGGCATTAAGGGTGCCGTGGATGAATATCGCAGGCCAGAATGTGCCACTCTTCAACACGAAGTACAGCTCCACAATACCTCCGAGGATGCAGAAAAGCACCATCATAAATATGCCTGCAATCCTCCCATCGGGGTAGTTGTGCCCCATAAGAATCATTGGTGTGTGCCAAATGCCCCACACTGCGCCAATTACGAGTGCGGCAACAATGAACTTCTTGCCACGAAGTGCATCAACCATATAGAACCTCCATCCATACTCCTCACCAAATGCAAAGAGAGCATTGATGGTCACACCAGCCAAAAGGCCCGAAACAATGGTGGTGAGCATCATTACCCAGCCGGGAACGGCATTGAGCTCCGCCATAGCCTCCTCGGGGAGTGTGTCCATACCTTGTGCCTGCATCAGGGCAACCATCCCCTCCTTCATAGGTACAACCTCACTAAACAGCCCCGAGAAGAGAATCGACAAGGCCACCATTGCGGGCACCGTAGCAATGGCTACGAGCCAGCTCCAACGGGGGCGGAATCGGAGCAGAGAGTTATCTCTGGGCACAATTTTGATGCGTGCGCTATGGGGACGGCGGATGGTCATCTCGCCACAAATAGCCTGCAAAATGAGGGCAACAATGGCGGGCAGGAACATATATATCGTTGCAAATTTCTGGAAACCGGCCAACGCCTCCAACCCCATTTCGGGGCCTGTGAAGCCCGTTGTGAGGTGGTAAATAAGAGCGACAACCCAACTAATGCCAAGGGTGGCGGCGGTGTAGATTAAAGCTTTTTTCATACCTTTTGGTTTTGTCTAATGTCTAACGTCAATAGTCTATATTTTTTAGTGCGCAAATAGTCGCCTACGGCATTAGAGTGTTATTTCAAGTCGGTGGGTTTGGGATTTTTGGGTTTGCGTCCGCTCTTGCGGAGTGCTTCGGCGATTATCCACTGCAACTGTCCGTTGATGCTACGGAACTCGTCGGCTGCCCACTTTTCGAGGGCATCCATCGTCGCAGCATCAACTCGCAGTACGAAACTTTTTGTGGATTCTTTTGCCATATTTTTTTGTCTAACGTCTAATGTCTAACGTCTTCGATTAATTATAGAGTGAGCCGGTGTTCACTACGGGCTGTGCGCTCTCGTCGGCACAGAGGACTACCAAGAGGTTGCTCACCATTGCAGCCTTGCGCTCCTCGTCCAAATCAACAACGCCATCGGCTTTGAGTTTGTCGAGAGCCATCTCTACCATCGAAACAGCACCCTCCACAATCTTCTCCCTTGCGCTGATGATGGCATCGGCCTGCTGGCGACGCAACATTACGGCTGCAATCTCGGGTGCATAGGCGAGGTAGTTGATGCGAGCCTCCACAGCCTCAATACCGGCAATGGTAAGCCTCTCGTTGATGGTTCGGCAGAGGAGTTCGTTGATTTCGTCGGCACCACTTCGGAGTGTGGGCTCATTGGAGTCGGAGTCGCTATTGTCGTAGGCAAACATACCTGCCACCTGGCGGAGTGCAGCGTCGGACTGTACGGATACGAAGTTCTCAAAAGCCATCATACGGCCGGCAAGTGCGCCAACACCCTCCACTTCACCCTTCTTATCAATCTTAACGCTCGAAACCATCGTCTGCGAGTCAATCTCGAAGAGGGCTTTGTAGGTATCTTTCACCTTCCATACGACCACCACGCCAATCATAATGGGGTTACCATTCTTGTCATTGACCTTGATTGCGTCGGGGTTGAGGTTGCGTGCGCGGAATGAAACTGCCTTGGCATTGTAGAAGGGGTTGGTCCACCAGAAGCCCTCGTCGGTAAAGGTGCCTTTGTACTTACCGAAGAAGACCATTGCCTTTGCGTTGTTGGGCTCAATGGTGCGGAAACCTGCACAAGCAATACTCATTACCGTAATGCCGATGATACCCCAAATGGGCACCTCATCACCCACAAGGGTTGCAAAGTCGTAAATCGAGATGCCCAAGATTGCGAGCATTGCAAAGAGGGCAACAAATCCGTTCAATCGGAAACCTTTGAATTCAAACTCTTTCTTTTCCATAGTTGTTCTGTGTTAGTTAGGGTTATTAAAGTTATTTGTTTTGCTAATTCAAAATGGTATCAAAATGATATCACAAAGTTAGAGCAAATTTTTGAATATGCAAGGGTTAGTGCGATTTTTTTCGATTTAATTTGCGCGTGGTAGTATATATAAATAGGTGTGGGGGGTAGGGTAGTTTGTGATTACGTCGCTACGAGCCACGCAAGGTGGCTCTCTGCTCCGTGATCACTGTGTCCCGCAGATGCGAATAAAAGGAAGACCTGCGATTTTTTTGTGTTGATTGGAGGTTGGGGTGATTCGTGATTACGTCGCTACGAGCCACACGAGGTGGCTCTTTGCTCCGTGATCACTTTGTCCCGCAGATGCGAATAAAAGGAAGACCTGCACAGCAGGTTATCTTTTGTATTAGAGCGGGCTTTATTGAATAAATTCAACGGCCCGCTCTAATACAAAAGAAAGTCGGAGGCCAAGCG
>JAZOTH010000015.1:0-28977 GCA_045657545.1 Tidjanibacter sp. | reverse complement strand
CGCCTTCAAGGTTGGGTGGCAGTCGCCAAAGAAGGTGTCAGCGTTATACTGTCCGAGGTCTGCCTCGATGCCACGAATGGCCAAGTTCATCTGTGCCATCTTCCAAGTGGTAGGGTTTGAGTCCTGACCATAGACCGAGATTTGGTTGATATTGCCGGCGTGGCTCTCGATGAACTTTGCCGACTGTACAAACATGCCGCCCGAGCCGCAGCAAGGGTCATAGACACGACCGGCGTAGGGCTCCAAAACATTGACAAGGGTTTTTACGATGCAGGCAGGGGTGTAGAATTCGCCCGCCAGCTTACCCTCCGCCTCGGCAAACTTCGAGAGGCAGTATTCGTAGGCACGACCGAGGATATCCTTCGAGTCGCCGTGCTCGTGCATCTTGATATTGGTGAACAGATCGACCACATCGCCCAAGCGACGTTTGTCCAACTCGGGGCGAGCGAAGTTCTTGGGCAGAATATCTTTGAGTCGGCGGTTCTCCTTCTCGATAGCACGCATAGCGTTGTCGATAGTTGTGCCAATCTCAGGCGTATGAGCCGCAGCGGCAATGACCGACCAGCGAGCCTCAGTAGGGACATAGAAGATATTCTCGGCGGTGTACTCGTCTTTATCCTCCTCGAAGCCCTCGCCCTCATCAACAAGTGCCTGATAGCGAGCCTCGAACTTATCCGAAATATACTTCAAAAAGATAAGACCAAGCACCACGGATTTATACTCCGAAGCGTCGAGGTTGCCGCGCATCTTGTCCGCCGCCTTCCAAATCTGATCTTCGAAACCGATATCTGCTGTATTGAGTTTAGCCATAGTAGTTGAAATTTTGTATAAAGGTAGTAATTTATTTTTATAATGCACCGCTATAATTATTACTGAGGCTATACAAAGTTAAACAAAATTTGGCATATAGAGGTCTTCCCCCAGACAAAAAGGCTTGTGATGGACTGATGATTTGTAAACAATGAGGAGAGAAAAGGGTTGGACTCACCTCAAAATAAACACCGGCGTATCGCTATGCCTATCAGCGAGATGGCATTTGGTGTTATGTTGTCTTCAATAAAAATATTTCGTCTGGTTTGCAATGGAACGCGATGGTGCGCAATGTGGTGCAAGGATAGGGCGAAGAGAATAGTACTTTCTACTAAAAAGGCCTTGGTTGTCGGTGGCGAAAGTCGTTAACAACTTTTTGCAAAAAAAATGCGCCCAACTATAAAAAGTTGAGCGCAAGTTAGCATTTTTTTTGATTTTTTGCAATCCCGCTTACTCTGCCTTGGGGAGCGCAGCGAGTGCCGAGTCCATACGGCGGAGGCTCTCCTCCTTGCCGAGTACCTCGCACATATCGTACATACCGAAGCCTTTGGGCTCGCCCACAATTGTGAGCCTCCAAGCGTTCATAATGAGGCCCATACCGATTTGGTTCTCGGTAATCCAGCCACCAACAACCCTCTCCATTTCGGCTGCGGAGAACTCCTCGATACCTGCCAAGATGTTCCTCAACTCGCCAATGATGCGGGGAGCGTCGGCCTTCCAATACTTCTTGGTTGCCTTCTCATCGTAGGCGGTGGGAGCCTCGAAGAGGAACGACGAAAGGCCCCAGAACTCCTCGGGGAAGGTGGCCCTCATCTTAATCTGCGACGCAATCTTCACAATCTTCTCGCGCGAGAGCTCAATGCCACGCTCTTTGAGCTGTGCCTCATAGATGTTGGCAATCTCCTCGTTGTCCCTTGCGTGCATATACTGTGCGTTGAACCAATGTGCCTTGTCGGGGCTAAACCTTGCGCCCGATTTGCCAACCCTCTCCAACGAGAATGCGGCAATCAGCTCATCCATATTGAAAATCTCCTGCTCTGTGCCGGGGTTCCAGCCGAGAAGAGCCAACATATTGATGAATGCCTCGGGGAAGTAGCCATCCTCGCGGTAACCACGCGACACCTCGCCCGAAGGTGCAACGAACTTCAAGGGGAATACGGGAAAGCCCAATTTGTCGCCATCGCGCTTACTCAACTTGCCCTGACCTGTGGGTTTCAACAGTAGGGGAAGATGTGCGAACTCGGGGCGGCTCTCCTCCCAACCGAAAGCCTTGTAGAGCAGGTAGTGGAGTGGGAGAGAGGGCAACCACTCCTCGCCACGGATAACGTGCGAAATCTCCATCAAGTGGTCATCCACAATGTTTGCCAAGTGGTAGGTGGGAAGTGCGTCGGCCGATTTGTAGAGTACCTTATCGTCGAGTGTTGAGGTATTCATCTCAACGTGGCCACGAATAAGGTCATCCATCTCTACAACCTCATTCTCGGGCATCTTGAAGCGGATAACCCACTGGTCACCACGAGCCTTGCGCTCCTCAACCTCCTCGGGCGAAAGGCGCAACGAGGTGGCGAGTTTCTCCCTCACTGCATAGTTGTAGCAGAAGGTCTCACCATTGGCCTCCATCTCGGCACGCAGGGCGTTTAGCTCCTCGGGGGTGTCAAATGCGTAGTAGGCGTTGCCACTCTCAACGAGTTGGAGCGCATATTTGAGGTAAATTTCCTTTCTTTCGCTCTGGCGATAGGGGGCGTGGGGGCCACCCTCGCGGACACCCTCGTCAATCTTGATGCCACACCATTCGAGCGACTCCATAATATACTCCTCGGCACCCTCTACATAGCGAGTGGAGTCGGTATCCTCAATGCGGAGGATGAAGTCGCCACCCCTCTGACGGGCAAAGAGGTAGTTGTAGAGTGCGGTACGAACACCGCCAATGTGGAGTGCGCCGGTAGGCGATGGCGCAAACCTTACCCTTACTTTTCTTTCCATATAACTTTGAATTTTGAATTTTGCATTTTGAATTAGACGTTAAACAGGAAGTGCATAATGTCACCATCCTGCACAACATACTCCTTGCCCTCAACGCCAATCTTACCGGCCTCGCGGCAAGCTTTCTCGCTACCGAGAGCCACATAGTCGGCATATTTGATAACCTCGGCACGGATGAAGCCACGCTCGAAGTCGGTGTGAATCACGCCCGCAGCTTGGGGAGCCTTACAGCCCTTGGTGTAGGTCCAAGCCCTCGACTCGTCGGCACCTGTGGTGAAGAAGGTTTCCAAGCCGAGCAATGCGTAGGCAGCCTTGATAAGGCGGCTAACGCCCGACTCCTCGATACCCAGCTCCTCCAAGAAGATTTGACGCTCCTCGTAGCTGTCGAGCTCGGCAATGTCGGCCTCGGTGGCGGCTGCCACAATGAGCAACTCGGCCTTCTCCTCGCGGATGGCCTCGCGCACAGCTTCAACATAGGCATTACCCGAAGTGATGCTTGCCTCATCCACGTTGCAAACGTAGAGCACAGGTTTGTTGGTCAGCAGGCATAACTCTGCAACCCACTTTGCATCCTCTTTGTTGTCGATCTCCACCGAGCGAGCAGCCTTGCCCTGTTCCATAGCCTCCTTGTAGCGGCACAAAATCTCATACTGACGTTTTGCAACCTTATCGCCTGCGGCGGCCTGCTTCTGGGTTTTGCCAATGCGGTTGTCGATGGTTTCGAGGTCCTTCATAATGAGCTCGGTGTCGATAATCTCCTTATCCCTCACAGGGTCTACGGAGCCATCAACGTGGGTGATATTCTCGTTGTCGAAACAACGCAGAACGTGGATGATCGCATCTGTTGTTCGGATGTTCGCAAGGAATTTATTGCCAAGACCTTCGCCCTTTGATGCACCTTTAACAAGGCCTGCAATATCCACAATCTCGATGGTGGTAGGGATTACACGTTTGGGGTTGTCAATCTCTGCGAGTTTTGCAAGTCTCTCATCGGGTACGGTGATGACGCCCACGTTGGGGTCGATGGTGCAGAAAGGGAAGTTTGCTGCCTGTGCCTTTGCATTCGACAGACAGTTGAAAAGGGTACTTTTGCCCACGTTGGGAAGTCCCACTATGCCGCATTGTAATGCCATAAATCTTCGTGTTTTTCGTAAAGTTTGCGCAAAGATAACCATAAATTTGCTTTCCTCAATCAAAATTTGTAATTTTGAGGGATACAAACGCGAATTAAAACCAAATCAAATATGAAACAGAGTCTGAAATTGCTCGAATTGCTCGAAGAGAGCATCGACCGCCAAGTTGAAAATGGTATCTACGAAATTGAACGCGACCTCCTCTTGGAGCGTCTGCGCGGAATCTATGCATCGGTTGTGGCTGCCGAGGCTGTGGCTGAGGAAGAGAGAGTTCTCGATGCACTGATGGGAATCGGTGTCGCCTCGCAAGAGGAGGATGCTGAGCCCGAAATTGAGGTTGAGCGCATCTTTGCAGAGGAAGAAGAGCCCGAAGAAGAAGTGGAAGAAGAGATGAACGAAGAGGAAGGTGAAGCGTTCCCCAAAGAGGAAGATTTGCCTTGCGCAATGTATGGCTGTCCTCCCGCTGAATTCGAAGAGGTTCAGCAGGTTGAAATAGAGGAAGAAGAGGAGAATGATGTGGAAGAGGATCTTGTGCCCGAGGAACCCGCAGAGGAAGAGGGTGAGTCGGTGCAGGAAGAGATTGACCACGAGGCTGTACTCTCGCTCTATGATGACGACGATGATGACGAAGAGGTGGAACAGTTGCCCGAAGAGCCCATTGAGGAGCCTGCAATCGAAGACGATATTGTAGTGGTATCCGAGCCTGAGATTGAAGAGAAGATAGAGGAGGTTGTTGAAGAGGAGGAAGTGCCCGAAGAAGAGCCCACCAAGGAGGAGGTTGTTGCCGAGGAGGCTCCTGCACAGGTTGTGCTTGGCGACGTGTTGTCGGGTGAACAGACTACTTTGGCAGATAATCTTGCAGAGCAAACGATTGATGTGGCAACAGTAGCAAGTGCGTCGATGTCGTTGCGCAGTGCAATAGGTATTAACGACAAGTATATCCTTCTGCGCGACTTGTTTGCGGGCGATAGTGATTACTATGAGAGAGCTATCGACCGTCTTGATGAGTTCGATTCGCTCGATGAGGCTATGCTCTACATCTATGACAATTTCCATTGGAATCCCAATAGTGAAGGTGCTCGACTGCTGATGGAACTCTTGGCGCGTAAACTTTTTTAATTCAAGTCGTTGTAATGCCAAAACTGTATATTATACCTACCCCGATAGGTAATCTCGAAGATATGACCTACCGTGCGGTGCGTCTGCTCCGAGAGGTCGATATTGTCCTCGCGGAGGATACCCGCACGTCGCAAGTGCTCTTGAAACACTACGGAATAGAACGCAAACTCTTCTCGCACCACAAGTTCAACGAACACGCCTCTGTGGAGTTTGTTGCATCGAGGATTGAGGCGGGTGAGAATGTGGCCCTGATATCCGATGCGGGAACACCTGGTATTTCCGACCCTGGATTCCTCTTGGTGCGTACCTGTTTGGAGAGAGGCTTGGAGGTGGAGACTCTGCCCGGTGCTACGGCATTTGTTCCTGCGTTGGTGCAGAGTGGTTTTCCTTGCGACAAGTTTTGCTTCGAGGGCTTTTTGCCACAGAAGAAGGGACGCAAAAAACGCCTTTCGGCACTTGCAAATGAATCTCGCACAATGATTTTCTATGAATCACCGTTTAGGGTGTTGAAGGCTCTTGGGGAGTTTGCCGAAGCGTTTGGTGAGAGTAGAAGGGTGAGCGTATCAAGAGAACTTTCAAAGAAATTCGAGCAGACCGTGAGGGGAACTATCGCGGAAGTTATTGCCCACTTTGAGGCACACCCGCCCAAAGGTGAGTTTGTGATGGTTGTAGAGGGGGCGGATGCCAAACGTGGCGAAGATGTGAATGAAGAGGAGTAAAAGAAGGAAATTATGGTTGAAAATCAGCAAAATAGTAGTATTGAACAGGCTGGCGGACAAGGGCCTCGGCGTGTGAGCTTTGCGGGATTTATCTCGCGTGTGTGGAGAAATATTCGCGCTTTTATGCACGGCAGATTTGACCTCCGAGAGGGTAGTGCAGCCCAAGATGAGGTGGTTGATGGCGTGCGCAAGGGTATTGATTTCAGTGGTACGAATCTTTGGGTTTTGATGTTTGCGGTCTTTATTGCATCGTTGGGACTCAATGTGAATTCTACGGCTGTAATTATTGGTGCAATGTTGATTTCGCCACTTATGGGCCCTATTACGGGTATTGGTTTGTCGTTGGGAATCAATGATTTCGAGATGCTCAAAACCGCTTGGCGCAACTTCTTGTTGATGGTTGTTGTGAGCCTTGTGACAAGTACGGCATACTTTGTCATCTCGCCCATTTCGACCGCGCAGAGCGAGTTGTTGGCGAGAACGAGCCCAACAACCTACGATGTGCTGATTGCTTTCTTTGGCGGTTTGGCAGGTATGGTGGCTCAAACACGCAAGGAGAAGGCTGTGACGGTGGTGGCGGGTGTGGCTATTGCTACCGCCCTGATGCCTCCTTTGTGTACGGCGGGTTTTGGTATTGCTTCGGGTAATCTCCAATATTTCCTCGGAGCAATCTACCTCTTTACCATCAATGCGGTATTCATTGCAGTGGCGACCTACCTTGTGGTGCTCTTCCTACGATATGAGAAAAAGACCGTGCTCGATCCCGAAAGGCAGAAGAAAAATACTCGCTATATCACAATTGTAATCGTTCTGGTGGGTGTTCCGAGTCTGTTGTTTGCGGCAAACATTGTGCGTCGCACGACATTCGAAGAGAATGTGGATAGATATGTGAGCAAGGTATTCCAATTCAATCGTACTATGATTGTGGACTACACAAAAGATTTCCACTACGAAGGCAAACTTTCCAAGGTGGAGATTCGCCTGGTTGGAGAGCCCCTCTCGACAGATGTGATTGACAATGCCCGTGCACAGATGGATAACTATGGCCTGCACAACACCGAGCTTATTGTAAAACAGGCCGATAGTGATGAAAAACTCGATATTGGTAAGTTGCAGAATAGCTACGCCGATATCATTGAGGAGAAAAATAGACAGATTCGAGAGCTGCGTGGTAGGCTCTCCTCGCTGACGGCTATTGACACCCTTTCGGGTGCGGATATTTCGCGTGAGTTGGCACTTGTGACCGCCAATGTAGGAACCGTTTCGCTCTCCAAGCACACAATCTATAACAATGGTCAGGCCGAGGGCGAAAGTGTTGTTGCGGTGGTTAAGGCCGCAGACGACAAAGTGCCCCTCGATTTGGAAAAAATCCGTATGTGGCTCTCGGTGAGGACAAAGAGCGGTAATGTTAAGGTTATTCAGGAGTAATGCGCTATGGCAAAGATGAAGAGTAATACAGAGGGACTGAACTTCTGGGAGAGGATGGCATACTATCTTCTTCTTGGGGTGGCGAAGTTCATAGGTTGGTTGCCCTATTGCGTTCTGTACTATGTGGTTGCGCCATTCATATACTTTGTTCTCTATCACGTTGTCCGCTACCGTAGGGGTGTGGTGAGAGGTAATCTCGCAGCTGCATTTCCGGAGAAGAGCTTTGAGGAGAGGTTGGAGATTGAGCACAAATTCTATCACCACCTTTCGGAGGTGTTTGTGGATGTTGTGGATATGACAAGTATGTCGCCCAAAACACTCCTCAAACGTATGCAGGTGGTCAATCAGGAGCAGACCGACAAGGAGATTGGAGGTAAAAATTGGATTGGCGCGCTTGCTCACTTTGGTGAGTGGGAGTATTTTTCGGTCTATGCTATTGAGCACCCCTATCACAACATCGGAGTATATCACCCATTGAGCGATAAGGTTATGGATAGGTTTATGCTCTACATCCGTCGTCGCTTTGGTATGGAGGTCGCGCCTATGAACTCACTTGCCCGCCCCGTGATGAAAAACCTCCGCGCGGGTGAGCAGATGGCCCTCGGACTTATTGCCGACCAACGCCCACGATGGGCAGAAAGTGACAAGATTTGGCGCACTTTCCTTGGCCAACCTTCGCTCTTTTTTGGAGGTATAGGCGGCTATGCCAAGAAGTTCAAGATGATGGTTTACACTCTTGATATAGAAAAGGTTAAACCCTCGCACTATAAGTGTAACTTTATCCAGCTCTATGATGGCGAGGAGGATATACCCGAGAGCGAAATTATGGATCGCTATGTGGTGGCTATTGAGCGAATGATTCGTCGCTCGCCCGAATTGTGGCTCTGGTCGCACAGAAGGTGGAAACATAAACCCAAAGCACCCGTAGAGGCACAATAATTATCCCAATATGGCTCCAACAACGGTCGTAATACTCAATTGGAACGGCGCAGAGTGGCTCTCGCGCTTCTTGCCTCGTGTGGTGGCGACCACTCCTGCGTGGGCGAGCGTGGTCGTTGCCGACAATGGCTCCACCGACAATTCCGAAGAGGTGGTTGGTGGGTTTGAGAGCGTTTTGTGGCTCCCTTTGGGTGAGAACTACGGCTTTGCCGAGGGGTATAATCGCGCGCTGTCGGGAATGGATGGCGATATTTTTGTGCTTCTCAATAGTGATGTGGAGCCTACGGAAGGATGGCTCGAACCGCTGGTGGAACGTCTTGTAAATGAGCCGGCTGTGGGTGCTGTGCAACCAAAGATTCGCTCCCATTCGACTCCGGAAATATTTGAGTATGCAGGTGCCGCGGGTGGTTTTATCGACCGCTATGGTTACCCATTCTGTCGCGGGCGAATAATGAGTCGCGTGGAGGGGGACGAGGGCCAATATGACACTCCCTGTAAGGTGTTCTGGGCGAGTGGTGCGTGCGTGGCAATTAGGGCCGATGTGTGGCGCAAAATGGGTGGCTTGGATGGCGACTTCTTTGCCCATATGGAGGAAATTGACCTGTGTTGGAGGATGCAACTTGCGGGCTACGATGTGGAGGTGGTGCCTGCGAGTGTTGTCTATCACGTTGGTGGCGGGACACTTCCCAATAATTCACCCCGTAAGATATACCTTAATTTCCGCAACTCACTCGCAATGCTTCATAAATGTCTGCCGGATAGCGAATTATATCGTCTTGGCATAAGGCGTATGATGGATTGGCTCTCGTGGGGAGTCTATCTCGTGACGGGAAGGTGGAGCTATGCTCGCGCTGTGGCAAAGGCTCATCGTGACTACCGAAAGTTGCGCCCACAGTTGGATGCCAAGCGTCGCAGGGTGCAGAGTAGGGTGGTGAGAAAGGAACCTGCGACCATCTATCCTCGCTGGATTGTGTGGTGCTACTTTGTGGGCAAAAGAGTTTTTTCGCAACTTGATTGGTAGAAAATGGAGAATTTTCCATTTTCAATTTTCCATTTTCAATTTTATTTGTATCTTTGCACCCGCTAATGGAATGTTAGCGATTCATTGAGCCATGGTGTAATGGTAACACTGCAGATTTTGGTTCTGTCATTCTGAGTTCGAGTCTCGGTGGCTCAACGACAATAAGGAGAGTTTGTTAAGAACTCTCCTTGTTGCGTTTATGAGGTGGTCAGCAAAAAATGAATCGGGCGATGAGTCACCTCGTCGCCCGATTCCCTGATTGTTGTTATGAAAATGAGAGTGTATTATTTTCTAATCCAGGTTTGAGTCCTACCCAGCAGACCGCGCTTGTCGAGTGAGCCGCGAAGGTCGAGTGAGTTCTTCTTTGCATCGTATTTGATTGTGCAATAGTAGAGTTTTGCCGACTCGGGGTCGTAAATCTTACCACCTTTGAGCTCGCCATTCTCAAACTTCATACCCCTGACAATCATAGTGCCAACCTTGCTTTTGTCGGGGCCGTAGGTGTCGATGAGTTTGCCATAATAGAGACCGTCGGTGGCATCTTGATAGATATCAACGATACCTGCGGGCTCTTTGGTTTTGTCGTCAATGGTTGTCCATTTGCCGAGGAACTGCTCCTGTGCGGAGAGTGCGAGGATGCCGATAAATACGGCAACAAGAGTTGTGAAAATCTTTTTCATATTAATATTTTTTTGGTTTTATTTTCTTCAACAAAGATACGAAATTGATTGAAAAACAGGTGAAGCTATTTTTGTGGGACTAATATGTTCAATCTCGTCTTAAAGTGTCTAAATGTATCATTGTTAGCCATTTTCAATACTT
This sequence comes from Tidjanibacter sp., assembly GCA_045657545.1. GTDB lineage: Bacteria > Bacteroidota > Bacteroidia > Bacteroidales > Rikenellaceae > Tidjanibacter. The sequence goes on along the minus strand of JAZOTH010000015.1, from coordinate 19,003 downwards.
TTGGATACGATACCCAATGGGACTTGACTCGCGACGAACAATTCGCTTGAAGGGGTATATACGTCAGCTTTCGGCATATTATATACGGCACCGCGCAGGAACTCTTGTAGGGCTTTTGTGCTCGCGATAGCTCCTTGTTCTTCCGCAGATATTATCGGGCCAATGGTCACCCGATGCACTCCTTTGCCTTTGTTGAGTATCTCGTGGGGCAGACGAAGCAGGCGAATTCGCCAATCAATAAGCCCCAAGATGTGGTAAAATAGCGAGTTGCGCCCCTCGAAATGGATGGGTACAATGGGTACCTTCGCCTTCTGAAAGAGTTTTATGGCCCCCTCTTGCCACTCACGATCGAGGATTGATAGGTGGCGGGGGTGGAGGTTGGAAACCGCTCCCGCAGGAAAGAAACATAGGGGGTGGCCGCCTTGAAGGTGCCGTATGCAAGTGCGGATACCCATAATGGTTACAGCATCGGCACTATGTTTTTCCGATTCGGTGGGTGTTACCATTATGAAATATTCGCTCATCGACTCTACTCGTCCGAGAATCTTGTTTGCCATAATTTTCAGGTCGGGACGAAGGTGGCCAATCATATCGAGTAGTATGACTCCGTCAAGACCACCATAGGGGTGGTTGCTGATTGTAATAAAGGGGCCCGGGGGGAGCACAGAGAGTCTTTCGGCATTGCCTATGAGATAGTTGCAACCGATCTGTTCGAGAGCCTTGCGTGCTCCCTCCACTCCCTCGTAGGGGTAGATGTTGTCGTAGAGGATATTAAGGCTATCTACCCCTAATATCCTCATTGCTATTCGCGCCAGAAGTTTGCCCATATTACCACGAAATATGGGGTGTAGGGTAGAGAGCTCCTCTTCTGTGAGCAGGGTATGTTCGGGGTGTGGCTTACTCTTTCTGAATACTACCGATTCGGAGAGAAAAAAGTTGAGAATACCCGAAATTGAGAGTCCCATAAGGTTGCAGACTACAACGCCCCAACCAAAAACCCTCTCAAATAGCAATAAAAAGAGCATTTTGACCAGAAAACCCGCAATGGCAGAGAGGTTGAAGGATAGCAGGTGACGGCCAAATGAGCAGCGATTCCTATCGGTAACCCTCTCTCTCCAAATCCAAAAATAGGAGCAAAGGAAGTTGCTCATTACGGCGCACTCAAAGGAGATGATGGGCGAAATTATGTATGTGGCAACATAACCACCCGAAAATACATAGTGGGCAAGTAGCCACAGCACAAGCGTATCTACGCCTGTGCCGAGGGCTCTACTTACAATAAATTTCAAATATCTTGCGCCCATAGTGTTGCGAAAAACCTATGCTCGCCTAACTCTGCGCCTCTCTTGTGAGCTCATTTGCTCACCTCTCCGCTCCTGTGGATTATACTCTTTCAGGGGGTCAAGGAGGGCGAGTTGTTTGCGGTCAATAAGCCATTGTGACAGCCACAACGCCATAAGAATTACAACCACTACCGATGCTATTAGATCCAATACCCCCACCTCTATACCACCTATTCCATACTTCACCTCTCGCCACGGGGTGTAGATGAGGAGTGTGTTGGTGATTATTGCAATCAGGCGAAACTCGGTAGGCCCGAGTTTGCCGTATGTGAGCCTCATCTTATTGGTGCAGATGGTGCAGACGTAGGTGTAGACCGAAAGTATGAGGTAGGCTGCAAGTACGCAGAGGGCTACATCGAGCCTTAAAAGTGGCGATAGTCCCGCACCTACACACATCATTGTAATGGTTATGGCATCAATGCTGTGGTCGATGAAAAAGCCATATTTGGGCCTCTGGGTGCCCCTGACTCGCGCAAGGGTGCCATCCATAGAGTCGCCATACCAATTAATTACCAATCCCACTGAGGAGAGCCACAAGAAGTTGATATTGATACTCGATAGGGCAAAGCCAAGTCCGCAGATAAATGCGCCAAGCAAACCCAGATAGGTCAGCATATCGGAGGTTACCCAGCGCGGTTGGCGGTGCGCCAGCCATACCAGGGCCCTCTTCTCCACCGCATTGAGGATAGATGTTTGGATACGGGAGGCTTTTTCATTTCCCATTTTGCGACTACCTGCGTAGCCAGCTCTCGAATTAAGTTTACATTTTGCCATCGTAACAGGTTGTTTTATTGGGCTATGGAGTGCAATTTATGTGCCCAATATGACTTGTGGGGCGGAGGTGAAAGATGTTTTGCAGATTATTTAGAATTACATATCTTTGTGGGTAAATTGACCAATTGTGGTCCGTTGGTATTTATGGATAGAGATAATATGCTGATTAAAAAGATATTACAATTTGCGGCGGTGGCGTTTTGCTCCCTCGTGATGGCAGGATGTCATCCCGATGATCCCGTCATCGAAAAGGTGGCACCACTAATAATGGGGCAGAGTATAACAAGTGGCGACACCAAAGTGAAGGTCGCCCCCACCGATATAATCATCATTTTCGACCGTCCCATAGAACTCAAACAAAAGGATGCTATCGACTTTGAGCCTGCTGTGCAGTTTGAGGCCTCTGTGGAGGGCAACAACCTCACAATCACCACTCTCGAAGCGATGCGGTACCTAACCGACTACACTCTCACTATCGGTTCGGGGGCGGTTGTGGATAAGGCTACGCTTGGCAGTAACAAAGAGAGGGTAATTAGCTTCCAGACCGAAGAGGGCCCCTATGTTCCTCCCACGGAGCCGGCTGTGATGCTTGCGAACCCCAATGCAATTAGGGCTGCGCAGGATTTATACGACTACCTGTGGGCAATAAATGGTAGATATACTCTCTCGGCTGCTTCGATGGATGATTTGTGGAAGTCCAATGAGTGTGATTGGGTGCATACTTGGACGGGCACATATCCCGCAATACTCAATCTGGATGTCAAGTATCTCTACGCCTCGCCTTCGGCCTATGTGGATTATAGTGATATGACCGAGAGTCTTGAATGGTGGGATAACGGGGGCCTTCTCTCTATGAGTTGGCATTGGATGGTGCCTGTGGTGGAGAATAATAGTCGCAACTACACCTGTGAGTCGAGCTATACCCGATTCAACATCAACAAAATGTTCACCGCTGATACTTGGGAGAATAAAGTGCTCAAAGCCGACCTCGAAAAGATGGCAAAGATTCTAAAAACCTATCAAAAATTTGGCATACCGATTCTTTGGACACCTTTGCAAGAGGCGGTGGGCAATATTACCAATAGTGGTCACAAGTCGAACTATTGGTGGGGAGTGTGTGGCAAGGATATGTACAAGAAGCTTTGGCACACAATGTTTGATTATTTTGCCGAGCAGGGGCTGGATAACCTTATTTGGGTGTGGAATACGCGAATGGAGGATGTCGATTTCTTCCCTGGTGACGACTATGTGGATATTATTCTCTGCAACTCATACAGCGGTGAGTCTGTGAATAAGTTGCAGGATGTTTGGAGGAGCATAAGTGGCACCTATCCCCATAGGATGGTTGCTTTGTGCGAATTGGGAAGGAGTGTCGATATGTCGCGCCAATTGGATAAAGATTTGCATTGGTCGTATGTTATGCCGTGGTTCGATGGCAATAACGACCTCTCGGAGAGTTTCCAGCACAGCAGTGCCTCTATTTCTTGGTGGCTCAACGCATTCAACGACACACGAGTACTCTCTCTGGATGAGATTCCAAGATTCCGTTAGAATTGGGCAGGAGAGTGGAAAAAAATAAAAGGCTCGGCAGAGTGTTCTGCCGAGCCTTTTTGTAATGTTGAGCATCGCGCCTATTGTGCGGGTGCGGGGGCGGGAGTTGCATTCTCGGGAATACCCAACTCCTTCCTTACAAGGGGTGCAATGTCGGTCATCTGTGCCTTGTCGTAGTAGGCGAGCGAGCCGGCAGCCATATCGAAAACAGCTACAAAGCCACCCTCGGCCGACACCTTCTCAATGGCAGCACGAGCCTTCTCGATTACGGGCTGCATCTGTTTTGCCTGCTGATTCTGCATATCCTGCGTACCAGCCTTGCTCAACTCCTCATAACGCTGTTGGAGGCCCATAAGTTCCTGCTCTTTACTCTGGCGGATGGAATCGGAGTAGCTGCTGGCATTCTTCTGGTACTCAACCAAGAGGTTGTTGTACTCCACCTGAATAATCTCCAACTGCTCCTCGATATCTTTCTGCAACTTTTCGAGGCTTGCCTGAACGTCGGCAATCTCGGGCATTGTGAAGATAATCTCCTGCGAGTTTACATAGCCAAATTTGGGTTGTGCATTGCTCACCGAGGTCGCAGCAAAGAGTGCTACCAATGCGAGCGCAAGTTTCATCATAAATTTCATAAAATGTTGTTTGATTGTTATTTAACTAATTTGATAATTTCCTCTGTAATATCAATCGCGGGCGAGTAGTAGGGCAGTGCGGTGGTTGCAATATCAATCACCATTGCATAGCCGTTGGCTGTTGCATAGTCGGCAATGCTCTTTGCAACCTTCTCGTGGAAGGGTTTGAGCAACTCCTCCTGCTTTTTGGTCAATACACCATCGGTACCAAAGACATTTTGCTGGTAGGTGGTGATTTTCTGCTCGTTGGCAATGATATTCTGCTCCTCGGCCTGCTGCTCATCGTAGGTGAGCCCCGATTTGGCAATCATATAGTTTTGGTACATCTCCTCGACCTTCTTGTAGGCCTCGTCGATGTTCTCCTGGTAGGAGGTCGCCAAAGCGTCAATCTCCTCCACGGCGGCGGCATAGGCCTCCATAGATTGGTATATCTTCTGCGAATTTACAACTGCATAGTTCTGTGCCGATGCGCCAAGTGTCACGATAGATGCCACAATGGCAAGAATGATACTCTTTTTCATAGTCGTAGAATTGTATTAAGTTAGTTAAAATTGTTGTCCGATTACGAAGTGGAATTGGCTACCACTTGGTGTAGAACTACCGTAGGCATTATCGAAGCCATAGCCCCAGTCGATACCCAGCAGACCAAACATAGGCAGGAAGATTCGCAAGCCCACACCCATTGAGCGTTTGAGTTCAAAGGGGTTGAAATCTCTCCATCCAAGCCAACCGTTACCGGCCTCGGCAAAGAGCAGTGCGTAGATTTGCGACTGTTGCTCCATAATGATGGGGTAGCGCAACTCTGCGGTGTATTTGCTATACACGTTGGCGTAGGTGTAGTTGTTGCTACTTGGTGTGAGGGCGCCCTCATCATAACCACGCAACGACACGATATCCACACCATAGACATTATAGCCCGACATACCGTCACCACCGACATCGAAGCCCTCAAATGGCGACTGCTTGTCGGGGTTGTAGTTGCCCAAATAGCCCATCTCAGCTCTTGTCATTACAACAAGTTTGCCATCGTTTGTGAGGGGGTAGTACCACTTATAGCTGAGCAGCCATTTGTGATACTCAATCCATTTATACTTCTGCTCATCGCTCATCGAAGCATAGTCCTTGTTGGGCGAGAAGAGCGAGTAGGGTGGCGTGAGGGTTAGCGAGAATGTGAACTCCGAACCTCTACGGGGGTAGATTGGAGAATCGGTTGAGTTACGCGACAGCAAAGTGCGGAAGGTGAAGATGTTTGCCCTACCATTGCTGATGAGGAAATAATTCCAATCATTCATATCGTATGCCTGGTAACCAATCTCGTTGTAGAGAGTAAAGTATTGGTCGGGCCACGAAAGCCTCCTACCAAGACCTACACTCGCACCCATTGCGCGGAAGTACTGACCATTATCCACCAAGCCCGTGTATGCCGAGTAGTAGTTGGTGGTCTGTTCCGACCAATAGGCACCCACGGTCAGGGAGTTGGGCTTTTTACCTCCGAGCCAAGGCTCAGTGAAGCTTGCCGAAATGGAGCTGTAATATGTACCATTGGTCTGTCCTCGGATGGAGAGCTGTTGGTTGTCGCCCTGTGGATAGGGCCTCCACGCATCCTTATTGAAGAAATTGCGCATACTCATATTGGTGAATACCACACCAATAGAGCCCACAAACATACCGGCACCCCAACCACCACTAATCTCAAACTTATCCGAAGCCTTCTCAGTCAGACTCCAAGTGACATCCACAGCATCATTGGAGCCCATAACGGGACGAATGTCGGGGCGGATGGCAGTCTCGTCGAAGTGGCCCATTGCAGCGAGCTGGCGCATAGTCTGCATAAGCAGTGCGCGGTTGTAGAGCTCACCGGGGCGGGTATAAATCTCCCTACGGATAACCTCGTCATTGACTTTGTTGTTTCCCGTAATGCCGATATTATTGAAACGGTATTGTTGTCCCTCAAAAATCTTGATTTCCAAGTCGATACTATCCGAGCCGATGATGATTTCGGTGGGGGAGATTTGCGATGCAAGGTAGCCCTCATTTTGGTAGAGAGCATTTACAGTCGAAACATCCTCGGGGTCATCCTCCTTGCCGACACCAAGTCTTTCGTTGAGTGTCTTCTTGTCGTAGGTGTCGCCACTCTTCAATCCCAAAATGTTGTTGAGCTGCTCGGTGGAGTACTTGCTGTTACCCACCCACTTGATGTCGCGATAGAAGAATTTATTGCCCTCATCTACGGTGATAGTCAGGCCAATACGCTCGGGCGAAATAACATAGATGGAGTCGCTCACAATCGTTGCGTTACGATAGCCCTTCGAGTGGTAGAAGTCGATGATGTTGTCGAAATCCTCCTCCAACTCATCCTCGCGCATCTTGGTATTGTGGAAAATATTGATACTCTTCTGGTGGATTTTCTTCATCACTTTGCGCAACTGCTTGTCGGTGAAGACCTCGTTGCCCTCAAAGTTAATCTCACCAATTCTCACCTTCTCCCTCTTATCAACCACAAATGTGACATTTACAGCATTTTTGATAACGCTGTCGTTCTCAATGCGGGGTAAAACCTCCACATTTCTCCAACCTTTGTGGATGTAGTGGTCTTTGATTTGATTCACCCTTCTCTCAATGTTGTAGTCGCTCAGAGTCTCGGCACCGCGTTTGAGTTTCAGGTCTTCGATAAGGGTGTTGGTTGCACTCTTACTGATACCCTCAAACAGCCAGCGGAAGATTCGGGGGCGCTCGGAGAGAACAATGTTCAAATCAACGCTATCGCCCACGGGTGTGGCAAAAATCTGCACATCCGAGAAGTACTGTTTCGACCACAGTTTTGTAATAGCGTCGGAAATCTCCGTGCCGGGGATGGTAATCTGGTCGCCAACTGCCAAGCCCGAAGAGTTGATTTGCATCTGTGGGTCGAGGAATTTGATACCCTCTGCGGAGATGTGTCGTATTGTGTAACGCTTGGGCGCAGAGTAGTCTGCAATGGGGGAGTTGAGATCCACCGAAATGGAATCTGTGGGCTCCTCGGGTGCGTCGATAGCAACAATTGCAGCCTCTGTTTGCGCCATCAGTGCTGTGGCTGTCAGTAATAGCAGTGTTGTGAGTATGATGAATTTTCTATACATCGGTTGGAAGGATTATTCGTCTTTCGTAGGGGAAATCTATTTTGGTTCAACAAGTCCGAAACGGCGGTTGCGTTTGCTGTATGCCTCAATTGCCTCGTGCAGGGACTCCTTGTCGAAGTCGGGCCAAAGGGTGGGGGTGAAGTAGAGTTCGCTGTATGCCGACTGCCACATCAAAAAGTTGCTCAGGCGATACTCGCCACCGGTGCGGATTACCAAGTCGGGGTCGGGATACTCGGCCGAGTATAGGTTTTGGGAGATGTGGTCGGTGGTAATCTCCTCGGGGCGAAGAGAACCTTCGGCTACCCTCTGTGCCATTGCCTTGAATGACTCGGTAAGTTCGTGGCGCGAACTGTAATTCATTGCAAAAATGAGGGTAATGCGCTCACCCTCTGCTGTTTCGCTCTCAATGCGGTCGATGTAGCTGTTGACCTTCTCGGACAGGGCACTCCTGTCGCCCATAATGCGGGCCTTCACACCTTGTGCTTTGAGCTCGGGAGTTTCGGCAACTACACTTTTGCAAAAGAGTTCCATAATGGCATCAACCTCCTCTTTGGGGCGGCCCCAATTTTCGGTGGAGAAAGTATAGAGCGTGAGGTATTTAACACCCTCAGCCACTGCGGCTTTGAGTGCTCGGCGTACTGCCTCGACACCCGCGATGTGGCCCTCGGGACGCTCTTTGCCACGCTGCTGCGCCCACCTGCCATTGCCATCCATAATGATAGCAACGTGGGTGGGAATCCTTTTATCTATGTTGTTGTTTGCCATTTTGCTCCTGAATTAAACGCGCAAATGTACAATAAAGTTCTCTCTTTTACAATAGGTATAAACAATGTTTATATATCCTTCGGGGGCTAATTTTTTGACTCTCTGCCATCAAGGCCCCACATCATTTTTTTCTTTAACGTATCGTAGAAGGATATATTTTGCAGTTTTACCAAAAAAACTTGCTCCTCGGCGCGAGTAATCGTAAATGAGGAGCCGTTGGGAATCGTAAAGCTCTCGTTGTCTATTGCGGCCACAGCGTGGGGGTCGCGAGCGTCGATCGTGATGCGGATGTGGCTGCTGTCGGGCACCACCACGGGGCGCATTGTAAGGTTGTGGGGAGCAATGGGTGTAAGCACCATACAGTGGCACTCGGGAGCGAGTATTGGGCCTCCCGCGCTCAAAGAGTATGCGGTGGAGCCGGTGGGGGTTGCAACGAGCATTCCGTCGCTCCAATAGTTGGCCACAACTCGGCCGTCAATTTCCACCTTTGTGCCAATCATTCCCATATGGTTGCGCTGAACAGAGAACTCATTGAAAGCCAAGCGAGAAGTTACGCCTTGTTCAATATCTCCTTCAACTCTCAACAAGGTGCGCTTCTCGATGGTGTATTCGCCCTTTATGAGTGCATCGAGGGCCTCCAAAGCCTCGCTCTGTGACACGATGGCAAGGAATCCGAGCCTGCCCGAATTTATGCCCAAAACGGGAATTTGCCTGCCGCCAAGTGAACGTACAGCACTCAGCAATGTGCCATCGCCACCATAGGAGATAACAATCGAGTCATTGGTGAGCACCTCTTGAATGGAGGTGTAGATATGCTCTTCGGGGAGGTGTTTTTCGCCCTTTGAAGCATACCATTCGGCAGCGGCATCATTTATGCAAAATTCCACTCCGCGGACCTTAATACCCTCTAATAGTGCATCAAAGCACTCTATCGAAGCGCCCGAAGATGGACGCAAAAACAAAATTATTTTCATTTCACAAAATTTTGTGATAACTTTACATTCGCAAAAATACCTAAAACTTCCTTACAAACGAACTTAATAGTACTATTTGTATGACAAAATTGAGTGTAAATATAAACAAAATTGCGGTAATACGCAATTCGCGCGGTGGAAATATGCCCGATGTGCTCCTCGCGGCTCGTCGCATAGAGGGATTTGGAGCCGAGGGAATCACCGTACATCCCCGCCCTGATGGTCGCCACATCCGCTATGACGATGTCCGCGCCCTGAAAGGGCTCGTTACTACCGAGCTTAATATTGAGGGCAACCCTATCGACTCCTTTACCGACTTGGTGTTGGAGGTTGTGCCTGCGCAGGTGACTCTTGTGCCCGACGCTGCCAATGCAATTACATCCAATGCCGGTTGGGATACCATAGCCAATCGTGAGTTTCTAACCCGAAAGATTGCCGAATTCAAGGCCAAAGGTATTCGTGTGTCGGTATTTGTGGATCCTGTGCCCGAGATGGTGCGCGGAGCCAAGGAGTGTGGTGCCGACAGGGTGGAGCTCTACACCGAGGCCTATGCGCGTGATTACCACAAAGATAGAGAGGAGGCTATTGCTCCCTATGTTGCTGCCGCCGAGGTGGCTCGTGAGTGTGGCTTGGGCCTTAATGCGGGACACGATTTGAATCTCGACAATCTGGCCTATTTCACTGAGCGCATACCTTGGACCGATGAGGTCTCCATTGGTCACGCACTTATATCGGATGCCCTCTACCTCGGTTTGGAGGAGACCGTGCATCGCTATTTGGCACAACTTAAATAATCTACCGAAACAATGTCCGAAAAGTCCCCTTTGTCGCTTTCCATATTTCGCGAAATTACCGAAATTGTCGACTCGCTCTCACTGCGTGCCTACGTTGTGGGTGGCTATGTGCGCGACTACTACCTCTCTCGCCCCTCCACCGATATAGATGTGGTTGTGGTTGGTAGTGGCATTGAAGTGGCGAAGGTTCTTGGTAAGCGACTGAAAACGAAAGTGTCTGTCTTTAAGACCTTTGGAACGGCAATGTTGCACGATAGGGAGGGGCGCGAGATTGAATTTGTGGGTGCCCGCAAGGAGTCCTACTCGCCCGATTCGCGCAAACCTGCGGTGGAGGAGGGTACGATTGAGGATGACCAACTGCGCAGGGACTTTACGATAAATGCACTTGCGTGGTCGCTCAATAGTGATAGCTATGGTGAGTTGCTCGATAGTTTTGGTGGTATGACCGACCTCGAAAGTCAGATTATCCGCACTCCGACCGACCCCGATGTGACATTCTCGGATGACCCATTGAGGATGATTCGAGGTGTAAGGTTTGCCAGCCAGCTCGGCTTTGACCTTGCGCCCGAGACCTTTGATGCCATTGTGCGCAATGCCGAGCGAATAAAGATTGTGTCGAAGGAGCGCATCGCCACCGAACTGCACAAAATTGTCGCCTCACCAGTCCCCTCAATTGGTTTCGATTTGCTCTCCAAAACAGGGTTGCTTCCCTATATTTTCCCCGAACTCGAAGCCCTCAAAGGTGTGGAGGTGAAGTATGGAAAGGCACATAAAGATAACTTTGTGCACACGCTCAAAGTGCTTGATAATGTGGCAAAAAAGAGCGATAATCTGTGGCTCCGTTGGGCGGCCCTTCTGCACGATATTGCCAAACCCCGCACCAAGGCATTTGATGCAAGGGTAGGGTGGTCGTTCCACGGTCACGAGGTGGTTGGTAGTAAGATGGTGCCCGACATTTTCCGTAAGTTGCGCCTGCCGCTGAACGAGAAGATGAAGTATGTTCGCAAACTCGTCTTTCTGCACCTCCGCCCCATTATTCTCTCGGAGGATGAAGTGACCGATTCGGCTGTGCGCCGACTGCTCTTTGAGGCGGGTGACGATGTGGAGGATTTGATGACGCTCTGCGAGGCCGATATCACCTCCGGAATCGACTCCAAAGTGCAACGCTACCTGCGCAATTTTGCCCTCGTGAGGGTGAAGATGAGGGAGATTGAGGAGAAGGATAGAGTGCGCAATTTCCAACCCCCTATTACGGGTGAAATCATTATGCAAACCTATGGTTTAAGTCCCTGCTCGCAAGTTGGTGAAATTAAGGCAATTATTAAGGATGAGATACTCGACGGAAAGATACCCAACGAATATGAAGCAGCCTATGGCCTGATGGAGGAAATTGCAGCGCAAATGGGACTCAAAAAAGTGGAATAAAGATGGCTCTTGTGAATAATAATAGTGCCTATAAGGAGCGCAATTTGGAGTTCTTGGAGGAGTACTCTCAAAGGGCGGGTGTGAAGCGTCTTTTCAATGGTGTTCTCTACCGCGAAATTACAAAGGGAAAGGGAGCGAAGCCAACGCCCAAAAGTGTAATTACGGTGCATTACAAAGGTACGCTCATCAATGGTAAGACCTTCGATGCGACCGAAAAGGGTAGGCCGGCCACATTCCCTCTGCGAGGACTCATTGAAGGGTGGCGCACAGCATTGCGCGAGATGCCCGAAGGGGCGCGTTGGGAGGTGGTAATTCCCTTCAATCTTGGCTATGGTGCAAGGGGCGCGGGTGCAATCAAACCATTTTCGACACTTATTTTCGATATAACTCTGCTTCGAGTGGAGTAAAAAGATTGTGACGAGTAGTGAAATACTGATTATTTCGCTATTTTTGTATATTGGAAACTACTACTAACTAAAATTTACCGACCATTATGTTCAGAAAGTCACTCATAGTGTGCCTATTCGCACTCTTTGCCACCTCTCTCTCGGCGCAGATTACTCGCCTCGATGTGGAGGTGCGTGGCGATTGGCAACAAGAAACCCTTGGCGGCTCCACTCTCGTGGGCAATTCGGGTTTTGCAGGCAAATTCCTCAATCTGCGCCTTGATGGCTCACTGTCGGAGAATCTCACCTATTCGATTCGTTATCGTGCCAATAAGGTGCAGAGTTCGCCTTTCGCTGCAACCGATTGGGCTACACTTAATTACTCCACCGACAAGTGGGAGTTTTCGGCAGGCAAGCAGGTGGTTGCTATTGGTGGCTATGAGTACGACCGCGCTCCTATCGACATCTATTTTGCATCGGAGTATTGGCATCAGATTGCTTGCTACCAGTTTGGCGTGAGCGCTGCCTATAAGTATGGCAACACCAAATTGCTCGGTCAGATATGCCGAAGTCCTTACGACTTCTTGAATCAGAACCTCTATGCCTACAACCTTATGGTTATGAATAGCTACACTCTATCTTCGATAAACCTTTTGGAGTATGCTCCCGGAAAGTTTGCGGGCTACATCGCTCTTGGCGATAGGGAGGTGTTTGGCGACGTGGCAGTAGAGTGGGATATTATGTATCGCAACGATCTGGAAAACTTGAAAAATAACGCAAGTTTGTCGTTAATGGTGGATGTTAATTGGGCTATGAATGAGAAGCTTAACATCTTCACCCACGCATCTTTGGATTCCAACGATGGAAGTGTGACAATGGTCGAACCCACCGTTCTTCCGGGTACGGAGATTTGGCGAGTTGGTGGCGGCGTGGAGTATTTCCCCACCGGAAAGAAGAATGTACGCATCCACGCAGCTACTGCCTACACATTTGGTAAAGCTGTTCCAACGGCCGCATTGCAGGATGGGCACTTTATGTTCCAAGCGGGCCTGACTTGGAAGGTTAATCTTTTGAGTAAAAACTAATTACTGCAAATACAAAATATGGCAACACCTCGACCAAAACTCGGATTTAGGATGCCAAGTGGCGTTGTATGTCTGATTGTGATTTTCCTCCTCTTCGGCTATCTCGGGTCGCAGATGGGTACGGCAAATATGCTCAATACGATAATGAGTACCGCGCACGATTTGCTTCTCAATACGGTCTTCTACCTTATGGCCATTTGCGTAATTACAGGTGCATTGGGGCGTGTTTTTGTGGAGTTTGGCGTTGTAAGACTCTTCGAGAAACTCCTCCGCCCACTTATGAAACCCCTCTTCAATCTGCCGGGTGTGGCATCGTTGGGTGCAGTTGTAACCTTCTTGTCGGACAATCCCGCGATTATATCGCTGGCGCAGGATAGGCGTTTTGCATCCTATTTCAAGAAATACCAATATATCTCCCTCACCAATTTCGGTACCGCTTTCGGTATGGGCCTGCTGGTGATTGTCTTTATGATTGGTCAGGGCTTCTTTGTGGAGCCATTGGTGGGTTTTGTGGGAGCAATGGTGGGCTGTTTGGTATCTACGCGACTGATGCAACGCTCTGTAATTAAGGCATATCCACATTATAAGTATGAACCTGCGGTGGTTTTGCAGGAGGAGAAAAAGGAGGAAGAGTTGGAATACAAAAAACCTATGTTTCAGCGCATCCTCGACTCGCTTTTGGATGGTGGTCGCACAGGTGTGGATGTGGGCTTGGCTATTATCCCCGGTGTGCTTATTATCTCCACGCTGGTGATGATTCTCACCTTTGGCCCCTCGGCTTCGGGCGAATATACGGGTGCCGCTTATGAGGGTACGGAGTTGTTGCCGTGGTTGGCCGGAAAGATTGATTTCCTCTTCGAGTGGCTCTTCGGCTTCAATGACCCCCACTTGGTTGCTTTCCCCATCACTGCTTTGGGTGCTGTGGGCGCAGCATTGGGCTTGGTGCCCAACTTTATTCAGGCGGGTTGGGTTGATGGTAACGCCATTGCGGTATTTACGGCAATCGGTATGTGTTGGAGTGGCTATTTGAGCACCCACACTGCAATGCTCGACACCCTCGGCTACCGCTCGCTCACCTCGAAAGCTATTGGTGCTCACACCATTGGCGGTATTGTTGCCGCCATTGCAGCCCATTGGCTCTATATGTTTGTTGGATTATTTTTATAGTAAACTGATTGGTTGAGAAAAACTTTATATACCTTTGTGTAAATAACTAATTTTTTTGCCTATGGAGCATAGCGTATAGTTTTGATACGCACATTTTAGACATATTTGGAAAAGCGTTTTGGCTTTTATTCTGGCTTCTGAAACTTCGACACTTTCAATTAAGCACCAAGAGTAAAGCGATGACGCTCACGCCATCATATACGGCGTGGGCTTTACTCGTTTATTTGGTGCAAGGTAGTCGAAGACCTCGGAAGCAGATGAATTGAGTTTTGTCCCGCGCTTTTTTATGTGCAGTAATCGTAATGAAAGGGATGTGATAGTATACACTATAAATGCAATTTAGTTGGATAATTATGACGTTTAATTTTGACACTAATTTGAATATTAGAGATATATTCAATTATCTTGATAGGAAAGGATATGGCCCCGTTTGGAGAAGTAGCGAGGTTGTGGCTTTTAGAATAGGTAACTTTACCTATGTAATTGATTGTGAGAATGATTATATTCGTATTGTTATGGCGGTAGAGCATCTTCCTCTCTATACAGATAAATTTATCGTGATGACATCCGGTGAAATTATGAGTAATAGAAAAGCTGTTAAAATATATTTGGAAACGGATGAAAAGCCTTTTTTCGTGTCTTTTACGATAGAACAATTTGTGCCCAATATGAGGTTTTTTGAAGAGCACTTTGACCAATATATTCGCTTGATAAGAGGAGCTTGGGCTGATTGGGTAGAATGCTTTAATCGTCGTAAAAATATGTTTTAATAAATAGTTTTTTTGACCATTATTTATTAGTGATATTTTGGGGTTCTGGTTTAACTAGAACCCCAAAATTTAATGAGTTGAATGCGAGGTATTCAACTCATTGTATTACTGATGAGAAAATAATAAATTTCCGTCTTGTCTGTCAACCGCCTACCTGCGGTAGTTGTGGCAAGACGTTTGTAATATGTCGTTAGACTTTCGACGTTAGACGTTAGACAAAAAATCAATTCTTCGCCCAAGTGTTGCCGAGAATGAGGATTAGGATGCAGATGGGGAGAACACCTGCAAAGATGAGCCAACGGAGGTGAAGGATGGCATCAACTGCCATAAGTGCTGCAATTACAAGACTACCGACACCCATTATCAACCTCAAACGGCGAACATTGTACTGTGCCCTCTCCTCGGGACTCGCGGTGTTGTAGCCCGAAATGAGCCAGTCGCCGTGGCCGATAAGAATCAAAATGGCCATCGCAACAATTACGGCTGCTATCACAAGTGTTGTAAATAGTTCGGTGTTCATATGATGCGCTATTAATCAAATGATTGCATACCACTCTGGGCAATCTCAATCATACGTTTGTACTCGTGGGGGGTGAGCTCCATAAAGAAGTAGTGGATGGGATCAACCCTCATTCCATTGAACTTTACCTCGTAATGTAGGTGGGGCGAGAGCGACAGGCCACTATTGCCCGTCAGACCAATAATATCGCCCCTGCGCACCTTTTGTCCCTTCTTTACGTCAATGCGCGAGAGGTGGCTGTATTGTGTTTCGTAACCTCCGCCGTGGTCGATGATGATGTAGCGACCTGCGGTGGTTTTGCGCGTCTTGACCTCCTTGACCTTACCATCGGCCGTGGCGAATACTCGCGAGCCTACGGGTACGGTGTAATCGACTCCCTGATGCGATACGAGGCTCTTGTAGAAGGGGTGGATGAGCATACCGTAGGGGGCGGTGAGGAGTGTCAATTCGGTGTTGATAATCGGCTGAATAGCAGGGATGTTGTTCGCCTTTGTTCCCATACTATCCACCGCGCTATTCATCCTTCCAAAGAGCGAAGAGAGGTACTTTTCTTTCTGCTCAAAGCTGCCCATTCGCTCGTTCATTTCGCGGTAGAGCTCCGTCTCGCTCATTTGCTCCAATCGGTTGCGGGAGTTCCAGCGGTGGTCGGTGGCGTTGTCTTCGAAATTGTATGGCTCCGACTCAAAGAGAATTCGGAAGACGTTTTTGTCCCTCTCAATCACATTGTCGAGCACCAATCGCACCGTATCGTAACGGCTCTCCAAGGCGTTTATGTCTGCTGTGAGTTGCTCGTTGCGAACTCGTTGTGCCCTTTGTGTTGGGGTGTCGAAGAGGGTGAAGAGCAGATAGACACCCACCAGAGTGCCCGCAAAGATGAGCACATCGGAGAAGATGCGCCACACAACCGAGCCCACGCGACTTGCACGGCTCTCACTCGGGGGGTATATGTTGTAACGCCTACTCATTGTTTGTGCCTTCGAGGGTTTCGAATGTTGTTGTCTTGGCCTGCTCAATGATGCGGTCAAACTCGGCCTCGCTCATATCGCGGCGGAAGTAGTTGATGGGATCTACATTGTTGCCCATATAGATTACCTCGTAGTGGAGGTGTGGGCCTGTGGAACCACCCGTAGAGCCCATATAGCCAATAAGTTCGCCACGCTTAACCTCCTGGCCAACCTTCACCAAACGCTCGTTCAGGTGGGCGTAGCGCGTCTTGTAACCAAAGCCGTGGTCGATGACAAGCTGCTGACCGTAGCCCTTGCGACGCAGGCCCTTTTCGGAGTGGACAACCTTGCCGTTGCCGGTTGCATAGATGGGGTCGCCACGTCTGCCACCAAAGTCTATGCCTTTGTGCTGAATATAGCGCTTATAGATGGGGTGGAGCCTACGTCCATAGGCACCGATGGGGCCACGCAAATCCTTCTTGTTGATGGGCCAAATGGCGGGAATGGATGCCGCCATCTTCTCCTTATCTTTCGAGAGCACCTGCAACTCATCGAGCGAGAGACTCTGGCGATAGACCTCGCGAGTGAGAGCGTCGAGTGCGCGCCACGAGTTGGGTACAATGCCTCCGTAGTCGCTATTGAGCACCGCATAGGTCTGTTCGGGATAGGGGGTGTAGATGCCCGCAATGGTAAGGGTGTCGGCACCGAATAGGGAGCGATAGACATTGTTGTCGCGCTGCTTGATGGCGAGCACCTTTTGATTGGTGGAGGAGATCCTGTCGGAGAGAATGTTTAGTTCACCGGCAATCTCCTCGCCTTGCTCCTCCAAATTGTGCAATTTTGGGGTGTAGTAGGCGAGCGAATAGACCAAATTTACCACCAGCGAGGCGAGCAAAAAGAGCAGTGTGCGCCTCACAACAAGGTATCTTTTCAGTCGCGAGGGGCACTCCACGGGCTCATAGGTGAGCGTTTGGGGGTTGAATTTGTACTCTTTTTTCCTCATTTGGCAAAAAATGCTCTCTTCGGGTGACAAAATTAGAGTAAAATATGTAATTTTGCAACCTTGAAAAGTAGAGTAATAATTTAACTATATATAGACTATGATGACATCAAACGAAATCAGAAAGAAATTTCTTGACTTTTTCGAGAGCAAACAGCACACAATTGTGCCCTCGGCTCCTATGGTTGTGAAGAACGACCCCACGCTTATGTTTACAAATGCTGGTATGAACCAGTTTAAGGATATCTTCCTCGGTAATGCCGAGAAAAAGTATAACCGTGCAGCCGATACCCAGAAATGCCTTCGCGTTTCGGGTAAGCACAATGACCTCGAAGAGGTAGGACACGACACCTACCACCACACAATGTTCGAGATGCTCGGCAACTGGTCGTTTGGTGACTATTTTAAGAAAGAGGCGATTGATTGGGCTTGGGAGCTTCTCACAGAGGTCTATAAGATGCCCAAAGATAGGCTCTATGCCACCGTATTTGAGGGTGCTCCCGAGGAGGGTGTGCCTATGGATCAGGAGGCATTCGATATGTGGAAACAGTACTTGCCCGAGGATCACATCATCCTCGGCAATAAGCACGACAACTTCTGGGAAATGGGCGAGACCGGCCCCTGCGGCCCTTGTAGCGAGATTCACTTCGACCTCCGTAGTGAGGAGGAGATTGCCCAGAAACCCGGTCGTGAGATGGTCAATATGGGCCACCACTTGGTGATTGAGATTTGGAACCTCGTGTTTATGCAGTTCAACCGTAAGGCAAACGGCTCGTTGGAGCCCCTGCCTCACAAACACATCGACACCGGTATGGGCTTCGAGAGGCTCTGTATGGTTTTGCAGAACAAGCAGAGCAACTACGACACCGATGTGTTCTCCACCCGCATCAGCGAGATTGCTGCCCTCTCGGGCAAACGCTATGGCGAGGATGAGAAGGCCGATGTTGCAATGAGGGTTATTGCCGACCACTTGCGTACCATTTCGTTCTCGATTGCCGATGGTCAGTTGCCCAGCAATGTAAAGGCAGGTTATGTTATCCGTCGAATCTTGCGCCGTGCAGTACGCTATGGCTACACCTACCTCGGTTTCAATGAGCCCTTCATCTGCAAACTCGTTCCCGGTTTGGTTGAGCAGATGGGCGAGCAGTTCCCCGAACTCAAAGCACAGCAGTCGCTCATTGTGAGCGTTATCTGCGAGGAGGAGAGCGCATTCCTCAAAACCCTTGCAACGGGTATCAACCTCTTGGAGGGCGTTATGAAGAAGAGTCGCGCAGCAGGTCAGTCGGCCATTGACGGTAAATCGGCATTCACACTCTACGATACCTACGGATTCCCCATCGACCTCACCGAGCTCATCGCAAGGGAGAATGGTATGAGTGTAGATTTGGAGGCATTTGATGTTGAGTTGCAGGCACAGAAGGCCCGCTCGCGCAACGCAGCAGTTGTTGAGAATGACGACTGGGTGGAGCTCGTACAGGGCGCATCGACAGAGTTTGTGGGCTACGACAACCTCACTGCCGAGGTGAAGATTGTACGCTACCGCAAAGTTACAACCAAAGGTAAAACTCTCTATCAGCTCGTGTTTGACCGTACACCTTTCTACGCCAATAGTGGTGGTCAGGTAGGTGACAAGGGCACCATCTCGGCCAACGGCAAGAGCCTTGCAGTGGTTGATACCATCAAGGAGAATGGTCTTCCTATCCACATTGTAAATGAGTTGCCCGAGAGTGTGGAGGCTACCTTTGTGGCAACCG
>JAZOTH010000014.1:0-64799 GCA_045657545.1 Tidjanibacter sp. | reverse complement strand
CTCCGCGATATGCACTTGTTTGTGATTTTTGCACCGCACTGCGATAGGCGAGTTCCTCATTTGCGAAGAGCAAACTGCGGACTCGCCTTCTTGTTTGGCACAAAATTTCCGCCACAATCTGCACCAGAGTGATGAGCGCATTTTGCGGGCGAGATTTTTTTCGCAAGCCTTGTATCTGCTCCGCGATATGCACTTGCTATTTTTGTCAGCCGTCGACGGTCGACAAAAAAGAGCGGTAGATGCCAACCGCCTACCTACGGTAGTCGTGGCAAGACGTGATTATGACAGACCTCATCCGCCCTTCGGGCACTGCTCGGCGAGGACACCGAGCACAATTACGACTACCCCTCCCAGCCTCCCCTTTCGTAGGGGAGGGGTTTTCTTTTTATTCCCTCTCCTAGGTTAGGAGAGGGTGAGCAAAGCTCGGGTGAGGTCCGTTTTTTACGCAGGTATCTTTTTTAATACCCGCGCCCCTTAGGGCGCATCAATTTAACTCTCCATTTTCCAAGCACTGTGCAACAAAAAAGTCGCAGGTCGGAACCTGCGACTTTTTCTCTATAACTCCATCTTTGTGTGGAATTCCTTTTTTGAAGGCTTTTTCAGGATGTTTCTCTTAGGTTTTTTCTCCACCTTTTGCACCTCTTGTTGGTCGTTGGCTTCCGCTTTTTGTGCTTCCAACTCCTCGGGAGTAACAAGTCCGCGAGCAAGCATCAGGGCTTCGCGGTTGGGCTCGGCACCGCGGAATTCGCGGTAGAGTTCCATACCATCTTTGGTGCCACCCGCAGCCAAGAGTTTGCGGAAGCGTGTGGCGGTGTCGCGGTCGAACAGGTCGCCACTCTCCACAAAGGCTTGGTAGGCATCCTTATCCAAAACCTCTGCCCAGAGGTAGCTGTAATAGCCCGAGGAGTATCCTCCGTCGAAGATGTGGGAGAAATATGGGTAGCGATAGCGGGGCGCAATCTGCTCGATAAGTCCGCGTTTTTCGGTAAGCATACTCTTCTCAAAGGCGTTCACGTCGAAATCCTCACTTATCTCCGTGAGGGTGTGGATGTCGAGGTCGCTCAGAGAGGCGGCAATGAGCTCGGTGGTCATAAAGCCTTGGTTGAAGAGAGCACTCTTTTGGATGCGTGAGATAAGGTGATCGGGGATTACGGAGCCTGTTTGGTGGTGGATGGCGTAGGTTTTGAGCATTGTGGGTTCCATTGCCCAATTCTCCATAATCTGGCTGGGAAGCTCCACAAAGTCCCTCTCAACGCCGGCCAAACCCTTGTAGGGCACCTCGGCAAAGAGGTTGTGCAGGGCGTGTCCAAACTCGTGGAAGAAGGTTTCGGTCTCGTCAATGGTGAGCATCGAAGGGGTGTTGCCATTGGGGCGCGAGAAGTTGCACACCACCGTAACAACGGGGGTTACCCTCTTGCCATCCTTCATACTCATCGACACGAACTCGCCACACCACGCACCGCCGCTCTTGCCGGCACGGGGGAAGAAGTCGAAGATTACCACACCCAGCAGTGTGCCATCGAAATCCTCCACCTTATAGGTTGAGCACTCGTTGTTGTAGCCCACAACATTTACGGGTGAGAAGGTGATGCCGTATAGTCTGTTGCAGAGCCCGAAGATGCCCTGACGCACGTTGTCGAGTGCGAAGTAGGGGCGCAGGGCCTGCTCGTCGAGGTTGTAGCGTTGTTTGCGCAGACGCTCGGCATAGTACCACCAATCCCACGCAGCGAACTCGTCACTCTTGGTATCTCGCCTCTTGATAATCTTCATATTGGCCATCTCCTCATTTGCACTCTTCAAGGCGGGCTCCCAGAGGTCACCCAACAGGTCATAGACTGCTTTGGGGCTCTTGGCCATCACGTCGTCAAGCACATACTCGGCGTGGGAGTTGTAGCCCAGAAGTTGTGCCCTACGCGCGCGTAGGGATATAATGGTGCGGATAACCTCGGTGTTGTCGAACTCTCCACCGTTGCAACGCTCCGTATAGGCGGTGTAAATCTCCTTGCGCAACTCTCTGTCGGTGGAGTAGGTGAGGAAGGGGAAGATGCTGGGGGCCGAAAGGGTGAAGAGGTATTTTCCGCTGTGGCCCGCATCTTTGGCCGCCTGCTTTGCTGCATTCTTCACCGAGGTGGGCAGACCTCCCAGCTGTTCGGTGGAGAGCAGGAGCTCGTAGTCGGAATTGGCAGCCAAGAGATTTTGGGAGTATTGCACGGTGGCTGCCGAGAGTTGTCGGTTTATCTCGGCAAGCTCGGCCTGCTCCTCGGCGGAGAGGTTGGCACCGTTGCGCTCAAACTCCTTGTAGGTCTGCTCTGTAAGGCGTAATTGCAGTTTGTCGAGGCCCGCTTTTTTGCGACCGAGATAGACCTTTTTCACCCTCTGGAAAAGGTCGGGATTCATCATAATCTCATCGGAGTGGGCGGCCAACAAGGGGCTCACCTCTGCCTCCACCTTCTGCATCTTGGGGTTGGTGTCGGCGGCTGCTATGAGGAAAAATGTGTTGGACACATCGTTGAGTTTTGCACCGGCATTGTCGAGTGCGAGGATTGTGTTCTCAAATGTGGGCTCCTCGGCGTTGGCTACGATTGCCTCAATCTCAGCCTTGTGCATCTCCATAGCGGTCTCGAAGGCCGGCATATAGTCCTCCACAACAATCTCCTCAAACGGGGGTATTCCATAGGGGGTATTCCACTCTGCCAAGAGGGGATTTTCGCGCTTGGCGGTGGGTGCTTCGTTACAAGCGGTAACCATCATTGAAAGTGCAATTAATGGGGTGAAAAAATGTGTGATTTTCATATTGTTTGATAGTTTTTTGGTTTCTGCCTATGCTCGGATTTTGGCGATAAGACCTTGGAGAACTGTGCCGGGGCCACACTCGATAAACTCCTCGGCACCGTCGGCCAACATAGCCCTCACACTCTGTGTCCATCTTACGGGCGAGGTGAGTTGGGCGATGAGGTTTTGCTTAATCTCCTCGGGATTTGTATGTGGCTGTGCATCAACATTTTGATAAATGGGACAGCGGGGTGTGTGGAACTCTGTGGCGGAGATTGCTGCGGCCAACTCTTCGCGTGCCGAAGCCATACAGGGGGAGTGGAAACCGCCACTTACGGCAAGGGGTAATGCGCGTTTTGCGCCCGCCTCTTTGAGTGCTGCGCAGGCCTCCGCAACAGCCTCTTTGGTGCCCGAGATTACCACCTGACCGGGGCAGTTGTAGTTGGCTGCCACAACACCTTCTATGGTGGCGCAAATCTCTTCTACTTTCTCGTCGGGGAGTGCAAGTACGGCAGCCATTGTGGAGGGCACCTCTTCACACGCCTTCTGCATAGCAAGTGCGCGGGCATAGACCAAACGAAGGGCACTCTCAAAGGTGAGCGCACCCGATGCTGCAAGTGCGCTGAATTCGCCCAGAGAGTGGCCCGCAACCATTGTGGGCTGGAACTCCTCGCCAAGCGAAAGGGCGGCTGCTACGGAGTGGATAAATACCGCGGGTTGAGTCACTTTCGTCTGCTTCAACTCCTCGGCTGAACCCTCAAACATAATCTTCGAAATCTCGAAACCGAGGATGCGGTCTGCCTCCTCAAAGAGCGTGCGGGCGATGGGTGAGGAGTCGTATAAATCCTTACCCATACCGCTAAATTGGCTTCCCTGTCCAGGAAAAACGTATGCTTTTTTCATAGTTGTTGCTTAATGTTGGAAAGACAAATGTAAGAAAATAAAGTTGAAAGTTGAAAATTGAAAGTTGAAAATTGATTTGGCAGGGGAAATTTAAGAGTGTAGGGGAGGGGAAGTGAAAAAATGTTAATAAAATCCTGCTCTTTTTTTGGGTGCAAACAGAAAATTATTCGTAAAATTGCACCTTAATAATAAATTTAGGTATAGAATCCCTATGCGTTTCGTGTTTTTGGTCATATATCTGCTCCTGATTGTCGTGTGGGCACTGCTCTCGCTGGTGGTTATGGGCATTGCAACACTCCTCTCACTACCATTTGACAAGGAGCGTAAGATGGTGCTTGCTATTTCGCGCCCCGTGGCCCGTATGGTCTATCTCTTCTCGCCCTTGTGGAGGGTGAAAGTGGAGGGTGTGGAGAATTGTGACCCCACGAAGAGGTATGTTGTGACCTCCAATCACCAATCTTTCTTCGATATTCCACTCTTGTTCTTCCTCCCCTTGTGGAAGTTCAAGTTTGTGTCGAAGATTGAGGTGAGGAAGATACCTGCCATTGGTTGGATGCTTGGAATGAGGGGCGATATTGTCATCCGCCGAGGAACTCGCGAGGCGGCAACCACCGTGATGGAGGAGGGCACACAGCACTTGCAAGCAGGTGTGAGCGTGGCAATCTTCCCCGAGGGTACGCGCACAAAGGATGGCGAGGTGCACCGCTTTAAGGATGGCGCTTTCCGTCTGGCACAAGAGAATAGGGTTGCGATTCTGCCCTGTGTGATGGACGACACGAAGGGATTGTTCTCCGCAAGTGGGCTCAATAGGCGCAACCTGACAATCCGAATCCTCCCCGCCATTGAGGTTGAGGAGGTTGTCAGTACCCCCGCAAGGGAGTTGGCAGAGAGGGTGGAGAGAATTACCCGCGATGAGCTCGCCAAGATAAGGGCGGCTGAACCCAAAGAGGAATAAACGAAAAAACTATAATAAAAAAGTGGCAAAAGAGATTAACAAAGCGGTGGAACAATACACCGACGAGGATATCAAGAAATTACCCCCTCGCGAGCAGGTGCGCTTGCGTCCGGGTATGTGGATTGGCAAACTCGGTGATGGTACCCTCCCCGAGGATGGTATCTACACTCTCATCAAAGAGGTTGTGGATAACTCGGTGGATGAGTTTACTATGGGCTACGGCTCGCAGATTGACATTACCATTGAGGATAAGTGGGTGACCATCCGCGACTATGGTCGTGGTATTCCACTCAATATGCTCGATGCCTGCGTGGGTGAGATGAATGTGAGTGGTAAGTATAACGGCGCGGGCTACAAGAAGACCGTAGGTCTGAATGGTGTGGGCTTGAAGGCTGTGAACTACCTCTCCACTCATTTCGAGGCACGCAGTGTGCGTGATGGTAAGTCCCGCACCGTAACCTTCGAGCAGGGTGTGTTGAAGAACGACCAGAGGGAGGAGAATGTGACCGAGAAGTCGGGTACTATGGTGCGCTATCTGGTGGATGAGGAGATTTTCGGCATCTACGACTACAACCCCGAGTATGTGGAGCAGAAGGTGCGCAACTACACCTACCTCAATACAGGTTTGGTCTTTAAGCTCAATGGCAAAAAGTTTGAGTCCAAGCGCGGTCTGTTGGATTTGTTGGAGGAGAACCTCGGTGAGGAGCCCCTCTACCCACCCATCCACCTCAAAGGTAAAGATATAGAGATTGCCTTCACCCACGGTACGGGTTATGGCGAAACATACTTCTCGTTTGTAAACTCCCAGCACACCACGCAGGGTGGTACCCACCAAGCAGCCCTGAAAGAGGCGGTGGCAAAGACCATCAAGGAGTTCTTCAAGAAGGATTATGACCCCGCCGATGTGAGGGGCTCAATCATTGCCGCCATCAGTGTGAGTGTTGAGGAGCCCGAGTTTGAGAGTCAGACCAAAATCAAACTCTCCTCGAAGAATATGGGCCCGGGCCTCGTGTCGGTGCGTCAATTCATTGGTGACTTTGTGAAGCAGGAGCTGGACGACTACCTCCATATGCACTCCGAGACGGCAACCATTATGGGTAAGAAGATTGCCGACAATGAGAAGGAGCGCAAGGCTATCACAACGGTGCAGAAAAAGGCTCGTGAGATTGCCAAGAAGGTGAGCCTCAATAACCGCAAGTTGCGCGACTGTAAGATTCACTACTGTGACGACAAAAACCCCCGCAAGGAGGAGTCAATGATATTTATCACCGAGGGACTCTCGGCGAGTGGTTCGATTACCGCATCGAGGGATGTGCAGACACAGGCGGTCTTCTCCCTGCGCGGTAAGCCCAAGAACTGCTACGGCGAGAGCAAAACTTTTGTGTATAAGAACGAGGAGTTCAATCTGCTGCAAGCAGCGCTTGATATTGAGGAGAGCATCGACAATCTGCGCTACAACAAGATTATCATCGCAACCGATGCCGATGTGGATGGTATGCACATCAGGCTCCTGATGATGACCTTCTTCCTTCAATTCTTCCCCGAGGTTATCCGCCAGAACCACCTCTTTGTGTTGCAGACCCCCCTCTTCCGCGTGCAGAACAAGCAGCAGACCAAAGTGCTCTACTGCTACAATGAGGAGGAGAAACAGAGGGCGATGGATGCGATAGGCCCCTCGTATGAGGTTACCCGATTCAAAGGTTTGGGTGAGATCTCCTCGCAGGAGTTCAAGGAGTTCATTGGCCCCAAGATGAGGCTCGAACCTGTGAAGATTTCGAGCGAGGAGCCCATCCACACAATGTTGGAGTTCTATATGGGTAGCAATACCCCCGAGCGTCAGGGCTTTATTGTGGATAATCTACGCATTGAGGCGGATTATGTTGAAGATTTGTTTTAGCGAGCACATCTCGCGGGCATCTGCCGCGTTATGCTCGGGCTTGGATTGCTCATTTACGCCTTGCATCTGCTCCGCGATAAGCACTCGCTTGCAGAGAGGAATGAAAATTATGATGCGCTTTTAGGGCAGTAATTTTGAATTTTGAAAGAACTATGGATGAAAACAAAAATATAGAGAACGAGGTTGTTGAGAGCATTGAGTTGGAGGCTGCTACCGAAGAGGCTGTGGTGTCTGCCAAGGAGGTCGATGCGCGCAAACTCTCGGATAAGTATGCAAAACTGATGGGTGAGGGCGGTAAGACCAAGACGAAACTCACGGGACTCTACCGTGATTGGTTCTTGGACTACGCATCCTATGTTATCTTGGAGCGTGCCGTGCCCTACATCGACGACGGTCTGAAACCCGTACAGAGGCGTATCCTGCACTCAATGCGCAGGATGTATGATGGTAGTCGCATCAAGGTGGCGAATATCGTGGGACACACTATGCAGTTCCACCCCCACGGTGATGCTTCGATTGGCGATGCGCTGGTGCAACTCGGCCAGAAGAACCTCTTGATTGACACTCAGGGTAACTGGGGTAATATCCTCACGGGCGATGGTGCTGCGGCACCCCGTTATATCGAGGCGAGGCTGTCGAAGTTCGCTTTGGAGGTGGTGTTCAGCCCCAAGATTACCGAGTGGATGCTCTCCTACGATGGTAGGAACAAAGAGCCCGTAACCCTTCCTGTGAAGTTCCCCTTGCTCTTGGCGCAGGGTGTGGAGGGTATTGCCGTAGGTTTGGCCTCGAAGATTCTGCCCCACAACTTCAATGAGCTGTTGGATGGCTGTATCGCCCATTTGCGCGGTGAGGATTTCGAACTCTACCCCGACTTCCCAACGGGAGGTTTGATGGATGTGGCTCGCTATAATGACGGATTGAGGGGTGGCTCGGTGAAGATTAGGGCCCGAATCAACAAAGTCGACAAACGCACCATTGCCATTACGGAGATTCCATTCACTACCACTTCGGAGAGTGTCAAGGAGTCTATTGTGAAGGCTTCGGAGGCGGGCAAGATTAAGATTAAGAGTGTGGATGACAACACGGCATCGACTGTGGAGCTCTTGGTGCACGTTGCTGCGGGCGAGAGTATAGATAAGACCATCGACGCTCTGTATGCCTTCACAGATTGTGAGGTCTCCATTTCGCCCAACTCGTGCGTTATCCGCGATGGCAAACCCTGCTTCCTCGGTGTGAAGGATATCTTGCGCCACAACGCTATGCACACCCGCGAACTTCTGGGACAGGAGTTGCAGGTGAGGCTCAATGAGCTTGCCGAGGAGTGGCATATGGCCTCCTTGGAGCGCATCTTTATCCAGAACAAGATATACCAGGTGCTCGAAAAGTGTAAGAGCCCCGAAGAGGCCTACGAGGCTGTGGATACGGCACTCAACCCCTTCAAGGCACTCCTCAAAAGGGAGGTTACAAGGGAGGATGTGGTGAAACTTACCGAGTTGAAATTCATCCGCATCACTCGCTATGACTTGGATAAGGCCGATAACCACATCAAGGCTTTGGAGAAGGAGACCAAGCAGGTGAAACACGACTTGGCACACCTCACAGAGTTTGCAATTGCCTACTTCGAGGGTATCAAGGAACGCTATGGCAAGGGCCGTGACCGTAAGACCGAGATTCGCTCCTTCGACACCATTGCACAGTCGAAGGTGGCGGTTGTCAATTCGAAACTCTATGTCGATAGGGAGGGTGGATTCTTTGGTATCGGAGCCCAGATGAAACAGGCGGAGTATGTGTGCGATTGTTCCGATATGGACGATATTATTGTCTTCTTGGAGGATGGTCGCTATGTCATTCGCAAGGTTGCCGAGAAGGATTTTTATGCTCCCGGCATTATCCACGTTGGCGTCTTCCGCAGGGGCGACGAGCGAACCATCTACAATGTCCTCTACCGCGATGGCGATAAGGGCCCCAATATGATGAAACGCTGTGCAATCAGTGCCATCACCCGCGATAAGGAGTACAATATTACGAAGGGTACGCCCAAGAGTAGGGTGCTCTATATGAGTGTCAATCCCAATGGCGAGGCGGAGATTCTGAAAATTATCTTCCGTCAGAGGGCAAAACTCAAAAAGGCAATCCTCGATTTGGATTTCAGCCAGCTGTCAATTAAGGGTAGAGCCTCGCAGGGTAATATATTCTCGCGCAACCCCATCCATAAGATTCTCTTGAAGGCTAAGGGTGCTTCAACCCTTGCCGGTCAGCAGATTTGGTACGACGAGGATATCAAACGACTCAATGATAGCGGTCACGGCAGACTGCTCGGTGAGTTTAAGGGTGACGATAAAATCATAGTCTTCACCGCCAAAGACCAATACTATACCACGGGCTACGATGTGGGCCACCATTTCCCCGAGGATACCGTAAGGGTGGAGAAATACGACTCTTCGAAGGTGTATAGTGTGGCCTATTGGGATGATGGCGCACAGTTCTACTACCTGAAACGCTTTATGGCGGAGGATACCGATAGGATGCTCTCGTTTGTGGATGAGGAGAATCCCCAATCGCGAATGGTCGGTATGTCCGACGAGGCGATGCCCGCTTTGGAGGTTATCTATGGCGGTGCGCACGCCACCAAACCTGCCGATATTATCAATGTTGCAGAGTTTATTGGCGTGAAGGGCTACAAGGCAAAGGGCAAGAGGGTTACGACCTATATTGTCGAGAAGTTGAGGTTTGTGCCCCAATATTTCGCCCCCACTCCCGAGCCTGAGGAGCCAACGGAGGAGATGCCCGAAATGGAGGAGCAGGAGAGCCTCCCCGAGAGCGTGCAGAGCATAGCTGCCGAGCCCGTGAAGGCGGAGCAGGAACCAATGCCCGAAGAGCAAAAAGAGGAGCCCACACCTACATCCGCAGAAACCCCCGCACCCATCGCTACTCCCGCGCCCGAAATTGAGCAGGAGAGCGATGATGTGGAGTTGGAGATTATCGTTCCCAGGGATGAGGACGAGGAGCCTATAAGGATTGATTCGCAACAACTAAACCTGTTTTAGCGAGCGCATCTCGCGGGCATCTGCTGCGTTACGCTCGGGCTCGAAATCCTCATTTGCGCACAGCAAACTGCGGTTTCTCGCCCTTCGCAAGCCTTGCATCTGCTCCGCGATATGCACTCGCTAATAGGTCGACCGTCGACCGACGCGGGTTCGCTGAACAGTGAGCCCGAAAACATTAAAGCCCTTAATGCATATAGGGCTCATAATTAAATTCTCAATTTTCAATTCTCAATTCCCCTTGGTTATCTCTCTTGTTGGTTTTATGGGGTGCGGAAAGAGCACCGTGGCACGAGGGCTTGCAGAGCTCTCGGGGTGGGAGTATGTCGATTTGGATAGAAGGGTGTGTGAGTTGGCGGGTGTGAGCGATGTGGCGGAGATTTTTGCCACGCGCGGAGAGGATGAGTTCCGCCGATTGGAACGAGAGGTTATAGAGAGCCTTGCCTTTGGTGGCAATGCGGTGGTGGCAACGGGTGGCGGAGCCCCCTGCTATGGCGATAATATGGAACGACTGATGACACTCGGTACGACGGTCTATCTGAAAATGTCGCCTCTTGCCTTGCGCGATAGACTTCTGCACGTCAGGGTTGTGCGCCCCAAGATTGTGGGCAAGGGCCCCGAGGAACTCCTCGAATATGTCACCACACTGCTTGCCGAGAGGGAACAATACTACAACCGTGCGAGGGTGGTGGTCGATTGCGACAATATTTCGAGCAGGGTGATTGTGTCCCGACTCAAATACCTAACCAGACACTCGTAATGGTGTTGGGTTGGTTGTTGGAATTTCAATCATAAAAAATAGTTGAGAATTGATTTCTCAACTATTTTTTTGTAATTTTGTAGGTTGGTAGATTGTACGCAATGAAGAAGAGTGCTCCAATAGGAATTTTCGACTCCGGAATGGGAGGGTTGTCGGTGTGGCGCGAGGTTCGCAGGCTGCTCCCCGAAGAGTCTGTCATATATCTTGCCGATGGCAAGAACTGCCCCTATGGAGATCGCTCGGCAGCGGATATTGCTACCTTTACGCGCCGTGCAGTGGTGGATTTGCTGGCCAGAGGTGCCAAACTCATCGTTCTGGCGTGCAATACGGCTACTGCGGTGGCAATAGACTCCTTGCGCGAGGAGTTCGATGTTCCCTTTGTGGGTATGGAGCCTGCGGTTAAGCCCGCGGCTCTTGCCACCAAGAGTGGCAAGATAGGCATCCTTGCAACACGCGCTTCGCTTGCGGGCGATTTGTTCCGCACAACTTCGGCAAAGTATGCTTCGCAGGTGGAGATTCTCACCGCAGTGGGTGAGGGCTTTGTGGAACTTGTCGAGCAGGGCAAGGAGCACACTCCCGAGGCTGTGGATGTGGTACGCAGGGCCGTGGAGCCCCTTGTTGAGGCAGGAGCCGACCAGATAGTCCTCGGATGTACTCACTACCCCTTCCTGATGGCGGAGATGCACGAGGTTATTGGTGAGAGGGATGTGACGCTTGTCAATCCTGCGCCGGCTGTGGCTCGTAGGGTGGAGTGGCTTTTGGAGCAGGGCGATATGAGGGCTCCCGAGGGACACAAGGCGGAGTATTCGTTTGTCACCTTTGGTGGCGAGGAGTACTTGGCCCGCATTGCCGACAAAGCACTCCTGCTTGCAAAGTAAAAATCGTTGGCAGTTAATAATCACAAAAAAGATATTAGACGTTTGACATTGGTCGTTAGACGAAATAAATGAGGAATATGGCTACAAGAAAAAACGATAAACCAACAACCCTCTCAGCCAATGGGCGACAGAGGAGAGTTGAGGTGAAGGAGGAGCCCGCAAAAGAGAGGGTGCCACTCGGTGAGCGTCTGAAACTCTCGGATAATCAACGCTGGGTGCTCTGCTTCATACTCTTCTTTGTCTCGGCATTTATAACCCTCTCCATTGTATCTCACTACTTTACTTGGCGTGCCGACCAGATGGGCGGAGCGGTGAGCAACAGCGGTGGTGCGTGGGGCTTGATGATTGCCAATCTGTTGGTGAGGGATTGGTTTGGCATCTTTGCGCTCTGTATCCCCGTGGCGGGCTTTCTGCTCTCACTGCGAGTTAGCCGTGGAGAGAGTGGCTATGCGGGACGTGTGGTGAAGATTTTGCTGATGATTATGGTGTTGGGTAGCCTTACCTTCGGCTTTGTTACACGCGCCGATGGTGCGTTTGGCTCGGGTATTGGAGGCAAGATGGGCATTGATGTTGCCGAGTGGGTGTCGGGATATATCGGCAGACTCGGCCTTGGATTGCTCTTGTGTATGTGCTGGGTGTTGGTTGCTGTCTATATCAATAGTAAGCGAACAATCGAGGCGGTCAATCGCTTGGCACAGCGCACCGCTTCGCTCTTCAAGTCCCACCGCGCGGAGCAGGAGTCCTCACAGGAGGACGAGGAGGATGAATTCTCACCCATTGTGTCGGAGGATGGCGATGTGGATCTCCTCGAAGAGGAGGAGGGTGAGGAGGAGCCCACCGAGGATGTGGATGACGACTTGGAGATAATTGTACCCGAAGATGAGGAGGAAGGCTTGTCGCCATTTGTGGAGGAGAAGGCCACGGAGGAGATTGAGGAGCTGGATAACGACTTCGTGGAGGTGAGCGTGGCAAGCGTTGCTACGGTTGCGGATACGGCAATGGCAATGGCTGTGGCTGCCACCGCAATTCCCACTCCTGCACAATCCGCAGAGGAAGATGACGACTTTGAGATTATAGACAATACTATTGATGGTATGCAGGGGCTGCCTTCCGTAACACCCGCGGGAGAGGATGTGACCATCGGCACGGGAGGAGTTATTGAGACTTCGGAGGATGGTACCTCGCAGGTGATTGTGAGCGAACATAGCGATGAGGATGCGGGCAAAATAGGCACCCTCTATGACCCCACAAAGGAGCTCTCGAAGTTCCAACGCCCACCCATCGAGATTCTCGAAAAGTACGATGAGGATGGTGTGCAGTTCTCTGCCGAGGAGATAAACGAAAATAAGGTGCTCATTAAGCAGACTCTGGATTCGTTTGGCGTGAAGATTAAGAAAATCACTGCCACCGTGGGCCCCACCGTAACCCTCTATGAGATTGAGCCCGAGATGGGTGTGAAGGTTGCGCGCATCAAGTCGCTCGAAGATGATATTGCAATCTCGCTCAAAGCAATGAGCATCCGCCTTATTATCCCAATGCCGGGTAGGGGAACAATCGGTATCGAGATTCCCAACCGCACACGTCGCACCGTGTCGATGTACTCGGTTATGAAGTCCAAGAAGTTCCAAGAGAGTAAGGCGGCACTGCCCGTTGTGATTGGTAAGACCATCCAGAACGAAACATTTGTCTTCGACCTTGCGGAGATGCCCCATATGATTGTTGCGGGTGCAACGGGACAGGGTAAGTCGGTGGGTTTGAACGCCATTATCGCCTCGCTCATCTACAAAAAACACCCTGCCGAGTTGAAGTTTGTGATGGTCGACCCCAAGAAGGTGGAACTCTCGCTCTACTCCAAACTCGAAAACCACTACCTCGCTAAGATGGAGAGCGAGGAGGAGGCAATCCTCACCGACACACAGAAGGTGGTCTATACCCTCAACTCGCTCTGTAACGAGATGGAGGAGAGGTATAAACTCTTGCGTGCTGCGGGTGTGAAGAAGATTGATGCCTACAACCAGAAGTTCTTGGAACGCAAACTCCACCCCAAATATGGCCACCGCTATCTGCCCTATTTGGTCGTTGTGATTGATGAGTTTGCCGATATGATTATGACCGCAGGCAAGGAGGTTGAAACTCCCATTGTGAGGCTCGGTCAGTTGGCGAGGGCTATCGGTATCCACCTAATTATCGCCACCCAGCGTCCCGACGCGAAGGTTATTACGGGCCTTATCAGTGCCAACTGCCCCTCGCGCATCGCCTTTAAGGTTACCAACCGCATCAACTCGCAGATTATTTTGGGTGGTACGGGTGCCGAGAAACTCATTGGTAAGGGTGATATGCTGGTGCAGATAAACGGTGCCGAAACACGCTTGCAGTGTGCCCTTATCGACACGCCCGAGATTGAGCGCATCACCGACTTTGTGGCCCGCCAGAGGGGATACTCGTCGGCATACCTTCTGCCCGACTATGTGCCCGAGGATGGTGGTGCAGGTGAGCCCAAAGAGGATGTGGGTGACTTGGATGGTATGTTCGAGGAGGTTGCGAGGTTTGTGGTTGGCAATCAGCAGGGCTCCACATCGTTCATCCAGCGCAAGTTCAAGATTGGCTACAACCGCGCAGGCCGAATTATGGATCAGCTCGAAGCCTATGGTATTGTGGGTAGGAGCGAGGGAAGCAAACCCCGCGAGGTGCTGATTTCCGACCCCTCGTCGCTCGAAAAGTTGTTGAACGATATTTTTATTGAAAATCTGTAAGCGAGCGTGCCTTGTGGGTGCTTTTTGCACCAACCTTCGGCTCGCAAGTTCCTCATTTACGCTCGGTAAACTGCGGACTTGCTCACTCGGATTGGCACAAAAATCCCTCCACAAAACCCACTCGCTGCTGGCGAGCCTTGTGGGCGAGCGTGCCTTGTGGGTGCTTTTTGCACCAACCTTCGGCCCGCAAGTGTTCTTGTCCGTTTTCGGGATTTAGACAGACCTCACCCCTGCTTCGCAGACCCTCTCCTAACTTAGGAGAGAGAAATAGGGGGGGAGAAAATGTAAATGGCAAAAAATATGAAACAACTAACAATACTTTTTACTCTACTATTGGCTACATTCGCAGGCTATGCGCAGAGTGGTGCAGAGGTGCTACGCACGGTGAGCGAGAAGGTTGGCGCAATGGGTGCCTATCGCATTGATTTTGAGTTGGAAATGGCGGGCGCAGAGGAGCCCTCTGTGGGCTATTGTGTGGTCGATGGCGAGAACTATTTGATAGCCATAGAGGATTTGAAACAGGGGTGCGATGGTACGACGCTGTGGATGCTCAATGGAGCAAATAGAGAGGTGACGCTCGATAGGCCCAATACGGAGAGCCGTAGCCTTTTTGATAACCCCACAAGGGCCTTTGATTTTGCCGAAGAACTCTTTGATGTGGTGAGTTTCGAGGAGCTTTCGGCTACTGTATGGCGACTTGTGTTGCGCCCTGCGGAGGGGGTGCTCGATGGTATTGAGAGTGTTGTTTTGGAGGTCAGCCGTGCGACAAAATTACCCACCTTGTTGGGCTATGATATGGGTGGTGTCGGGCTGTTTGTCAGGATTGAGAATTTTGCACCCACAACCCCATCCGAGAGAGAGTTTGCTCAACCCGAAGAGGAGGGCTTTGAGGTGATAGATTTCAGGTAAGCGATACATAGTATCGCCCCCAAAGAAAGAGGATAGAGGGCTCCGAGTGGGCCGTATGTAAAAAAGTCGCACAAAAAGTGCGACTTTTTTTAGTGAAATTCAATTTTTTGTAGTAATTTTACGCGATTAAATACGCGCGAAAAGAAACAAATCAAAATACTATGTCCGAAACACAAAACATAACACCTGCTCTGGAAGAACCCAAACAGGAGAGAATTATCAAAATCAACATCGAGGAGCAGATGAAGAGTGCCTACATCGACTATTCGATGTCGGTAATCGTGTCGCGTGCTCTGCCCGATGCAAGGGACGGTATGAAGCCCGTACATCGCCGCATCCTCTATGGTATGAGCCACGAGCTCGGTCTTTATTCCCACAAACCTACTCGTAAGAGTGCCCGTATTGTGGGTGACGTGATGGGTAAGTTCCACCCCCACGGTGACAGCAGTATCTATGACGCAATGTGTCGTATGGCACAGCCTTGGAGTTTGCGCTATCCTTTGGTGGATGGTCAGGGTAACTTTGGTTCGATGGATGGCGACTCGCCCGCAGCAATGCGTTACACCGAGGCGCGAATGAGGAAGATTACCGACGAGGTAATGGCCGATATCGACAAAGATACCGTGGATTTCACCTACAACTTCGACGATACCGAGTTGGAGCCCACCGTATTGCCTACTCGTATTCCTTTGCTGATGGTCAATGGCTCGAATGGTATCGCTGTGGGTATGGCTACCAATATGGCTCCCCACAACCTCTCGGAGTGCTGCGATGCAATTTGTGCCTACATTGACAACCCCGATATGGAGCCCGCAGAGATGTGTCACTACGTCAAGGGCCCCGACTTCCCAACAGGTGCCGTTATCTATGGCTATGAGGGTGTAAGGGAGGCCATTGAGACAGGTAAGGGCCGTGTGGTAATCCGCGCGAAGACCGAGATTGAATATACCAAGAGTGGCAGGGAGTGCATCGTTGTCACCGAGGTGCCCTATATGGTCAATAAGTCGGAGTTGGTGCAGAAGATTGCACAGCTTGTCAATGAGAAGAAAATTGAGGGTATCTCCTACATCAACGACGAGAGTAACAAGGAGGGTGTGAGGATTGTGATTATCCTCAAACAGGATGCCGTAAGTAGCGTGGTGCTCAACACCTTGTATAAGAACACCCCCTTGCAGAGCTCCTTCTCGGTGAATAATATTGCGCTTGTGGGCGGTAGGCCTATGCTGATGAATTTCAAGGATATGGTTGCAGCCTTTGTGCAGCACCGCCACGAGATTGTAGTGCGCCGTACCAAACACGACTTGGCTGCTGCCGAGGCAAGGGCTCACATCGTCAAGGGCCTCTTGATTGCGCAGGACAACATCGACGAGATTATCCGCATTATCCGTGGCTCGCAGACTCCCGATGAGGCAAAGAGCATAATGATGCAGCGCTTCGACCTCTCGGAGGTTCAGGCACAGGCTATTGTCGATATGAGGCTCCGTGCTCTGACAGGCTTGGAGCGTGGTAAGTTGGAGGCCGAACTTGCAGAACTTATCAAGCAGATTGACTACTTCAACGCTGTGCTTGCTGATGAGAAGATGCAGTTGCAGATTGTCAAGGACGAAACTCTTGAAATCAAGGAGAAATATGGCGACGAGCGTCGCACCGAGATTGTTATGAGTGCGGGTGAGTTCAATCCCGAGGATTTCTATGCCGATGAGGAGATGGTAATCACCGTTTCGCATATGGGCTACATCAAACGCACACCTCTGGCAGAGTATCGCGCACAGCATCGTGGCGGTATTGGTGTGAAGGGCAGCGCAACGAGGGATGAGGACTTCATTGAGCACCTCTATGTGGCCTCGATGCACAACACAATGCTCTTCTTTACCGAGAAGGGCCGCTGCTTCTGGCTGAAAGTATATGAGATTCCCGAGGGCACAAGGGCCTCGAAGGGTAGGGCAATCCAGAATGTTATCCAGATTGAGCCCGACGATAAGGTGAGGGCCTATATCAACATCCGTAGGTTGGCCGACGAGGAGTTTGTTAATAGCCACTACATTGTGATGTGTACTCGCGAGGGTGTGATTAAGAAGACTCTCTTGGAGGAGTACTCGCGCCCCAGACGCAACGGTGTGAATGCAATCAATATCCGCGAGAACGACCAGCTCGTGGATGTGGTGCTCACCAATGGTAAGTCGGAGATTCTGATGGCCACCTGGGAGGGTAAGGCTATCCGTTTCAGCGAGGATAAGGTGAGGGCTATGGGCCGTGTCAGCACAGGTGTCCGCGGTGTGGATATCGAAGAGGGCAACTGGGTTGTAGGTATGGTCTGCGTGGAGCCCGGCGATGGTAAGGATATTCTTGTGTTGAGCGAGAATGGCTACGGTAAGCGTACCGATTTGGACGACTACCGCGTGACCAACCGTGGCGGTAAGGGTGTGAAGACCATTATGGTGACCGAGAAGACGGGTAACCTGGTGGCTTTGAAGGCTGTGACCGACGAAAACGACCTTATGATTATCAACCGTAGTGGTACCACCATCCGTACTTCGGTGGCCGATATCCGCGTGGCAGGCAGGGCAACTCAGGGTGTGAAGATTATCAACATCCGCGAGGGCGACTCGATTGCCTCGGTTGTACCGGTCCCCAAGGAGGAAGAGGACGATAACTTGGTAGGTGAGGGCGCAGAGGTAGTGCCTGCAACCGAAGGTGTCGCAACGGATGTCGTAGCCGAGGAGTCGGCACAGACTAAAACCCCCTCCGAGGAGTAAAAGTATTAGGAATTTAATGTAAAACTCTCAAAACATACGTTATTATGAAACAGACACTTTTGACAATTGCGGCAGCACTGATGTTGTGTGTGCCCATCTTTGCACAAGAGCCCGTGGCTGTAAACCCCGAGGCATTGCAAAAGAAAATCGCAAAATCCGATGAGGAGATTGCAAATGAGAAGAAGGCAGCCAAAGCTTCGACTTGGATGAAGCGTGGTGACTTGATGTTGCAGGTTGAGACCGCCTATACCGACCAGATTTTCGAGCAGGCTCCCATCAACTTGGTGATGATGAAGATTGGTAACCCCGCAACTCAGGAGATGGTTACCATCGGTAATAAACAGTATATCAAACTTGGCTATGGTGCATACGATGTTTATGTAGATGCAGCAGGTCAGGTTGTTCAGGGCTGGAATGTGAATACCCCCATCTATCCCGAGGCTATTGATAAGGCTGTTGAGGCATACCTCAAATCGTATGAGCTCAACCCCAAGTTGGAGAAGAAGGTGAAAGCCAACTTCGCAAACATCAGCAACATCTTGCGCAAGAATGCCAACAGCAAATTCTTTATGCAGGACTATGCAGGTGCTACCGACTACTATCAGAGGGCTTATGAGGTGTCGATTATCCCCGAGGCAGGTCTTCCCGTAGATAGTGCAAGTATCTTCAATGCCGGTTATCTTGCACACTTTGCAGGTGATTATGAGCGCAGTATCGAGAATTTGAAGATTGCTGAGTCGATTGGCTACTATGCCGATGGCTCACTCTACAATGTGCTCTACAACTCCTATCGCGGTGCCTACCTCGACAATAAGGAGAAGATGGCTGAGGCTAAAACCTTCCTCGAATCGGCTCTCTTGAAATTCCCCGGCAACTCGGACTTGATTTCGTGTATGACCGACCTCTATTTGGTATTGGGTGAGAGTCCCGAGCCAATGATTGATCTCTTGAAAAACGCACTTGCTGCCGACCCCTCCAATCCTCAGTTGCAGGTAGGTTTGGGTGCCGTGTATGCAGAGTTGAAGATGTACGATGACGCAATCGCTATGTTTGATTGCGCTATTGCCGGTGACCCCACCAACATCAACCTCTACCTCAATAAGGCATACACCTATACCCGTAAGGGCGACGCTCTTGGCAAAGAGGCAAATGATATGGCTTGGAACGACGAGAATCGTGGTGGTGTATTGGCTGCTGCAATGGCTGCCTACGCTGCATCTATTGAGCCCTTCGAGAAGGCTCACGAGTTGAACCCCAGCGATGTCAATACCGTGGAGTTCTTGAAGAGTATCTGCTTCCAGGTGCGCAACGAGAAGCCCGAGTATATGGAGAAATACGAGAAGTACAACGCACTCTTCAAATCAATGCGTTAATCTTCGCTTCTTGTGTTAGAAAAAAGCCTGACCGACGGGTCGGGCTTTTCTTCTAATGCACTTGCAGGGTAGTCGATAACGGTCTGTTGTCGTTAAAAAGCCCTTAGGGTAGAGCAATGTCTGCACTAAAAGTTTTTGGGTGACTTTTTACAAAAAGGTGCCAGAGTGGCACTTTTGTGCTGGGAATCCGAAGCACAGCAGTAGATAGAATTGTAGCGGTAGGCTGCACTAAAAGTTTTTGGTGAAGCTTTTTACAAAAAGCTTCAAAAAGGAATGGAAAAGAAAAAAGAACGAGTGGTTGTTGGGTTGTCGGGCGGTGTGGATTCGTCCGTGGCGGCGCAGAGGCTCAAAGAGCAGGGCTATGATGTGGTCGGGCTCTTTATGGTCAATTGGCACGATACGGTTGGAACCCTCAGTGGTGAGTGCCCCTGGGAGGACGACAGACTCTTTGCCGAGCTTGTTGCCAAACGACTCGATATTCCGTTCAGGATGGTCGATTTGAGCGAACACTACCGCGAGAGGGTTGTGGACTATATGTTCTCGGAGTATGAGAAGGGGCGTACCCCCAATCCCGATGTGCTGTGTAATAGGGAGATAAAGTTTGATGTCTTTTTGAAGGAGGCTCTCAAATTGGGGGCCGATTGGGTGGCTACGGGACACTATTGCAGGGTTGAACACTGCGAGGATGGTACCCACCGACTGCTGGCAGGTACGGATGGGAATAAAGACCAGAGTTACTTCCTCTGCGGACTCACTCAGGAGCAGCTCTCGCGCGCTCTGTTCCCCGTGGGCGATATGCTCAAACCCGAGGTGAGGGCGGTGGCTACGGAGCACCACTTGGCAACGGCCAAGAGGAAAGATTCGCAGGGTATATGCTTTGTGGGTAAGGTCGATTTGCCCGTATTTCTGCAACAGAAACTTGCCGCCAAGAAGGGCCGCATTGTGGAGATTGCGAGAGATTGGGAGGGCTACCGCTCGGAGGAGGAAAATAGGGAACTGTGGGAGAGGGAAGAACTTGTAACCCTTTCGACACCATACGCTTACGAGCCTGCCAATGGTAAGAAGGTGGGCACACATTCGGGCGCACATTTCTACACTATTGGCCAACGCCACGGCTTGGGTGTGGGTGGCACACAACTCCCCTTGTTTGTTATTGGCACCGATGTCGTGCGCAATATTGTCTATGTGGGGCAAGGCCACGACCACCCCGGATTGATGCGCTCGGCTCTCCACATTCGCCCCGAGGAGATGCATTGGGTGAGGGAGGATTTGAGGATGCAGACGGGTGAGGAGCCTCGCAGATATAGTGTGAGGATACGCTACCGCCAACCCCTCCAATCGGCACGCCTATTTGTTACCGAGGAGGGAGGATATTTGCTCTTCGACGAGCCACAAAGGGGCATTACCGCGGGGCAGTTTGCCGCGTGGTACGATGGCGACGAGCTCATAGGCTCAGGTGTTATTGATGCTTAAAAGAGAGGGTTGGTGCAGAAATCTACCCACTATGGTACACTACTTACAAAAAAAAGAGTACCTTTGAGAACGAAACGAACTAAACTAAATAAACCATCACTATGTTGTCTGCCGAGATAAGAAAGGAGATTATCGACCTTATCAATCGAGAGGTTGTTCCCGCTATGGGGTGTACGGAACCTATTGCTGTGTCGCTTTGTACGGCGAAGGCAGTGGAGACTTTGAACGCAGAGCCCGAGGGGTTGCGTGTGCTTTTGAGCCCCAATGTGCTGAAAAATGCAATGGGCGTGGGTATCCCCGGAACAGATATGATAGGCCTGCCGATTGCCATTGCGTTGGGAGCCATTGTGGGTAAGAGCGAGTACCAACTCGAAGTTTTGCGCGATGTTACCCCCGAGGCTGTGGCCAAAGGTCGCCAGATGATAGAGGAGGGTAGAGTGTGTGTGGGCGTGAAGGATGGTGACTGCGAAACCCTCTATATTGAGGTGCAGGCTACGGCGGGCGGCCATACCGCCACTGCTATTATAGCGGGTGCACATACCAATTTCGTATATATAGCCCTCGATGGAGAGGTGATGGTTGATAATCGCATCCCCGCATCGGCCACCTCCGAGCAGAAGAGTGTAGAGCTCACTTTGCGTACTGTGTGGGAGTTTGCCACAACATCGCCCATTGAGGAGTTGCGCTTCATCCTCGAAGCCCGCAGGCTCAATAAGGTGGCTGCCGATGAGTCTATGAAGGGCGAGTGGGGCCACTGCTTGGGCCGCACCGTAAGGGAGAGTGATGGTAGCCGTAAGATTATGGGCGATACGATTCTCTCGCATATGATTTCCTACACCTCCGCAGCTTGTGACGCTCGTATGGGTGGCGCGAAGATTCCTGTTATGAGCAACTCGGGAAGTGGCAATCAGGGTATTGTTTCGACTCTACCCGTTGTGGTCTATGCCGAGGATACGGGTGCGAGCGAGGAGCAACTTACCCGCGCATTGGCACTTTCGCACCTTACCGTTATCTACATCAAGCAGAGCCTCGGTAGGCTTTCGGCTTTGTGTGGTTGTGTGGTTGCATCTACGGGCTCAGCGTGCGGTATTACCTACCTGATGGGGGGCAATTATGAGAATGTTGCAATGACCGTGAAAAATATGGTTGCAACCCTTACGGGTATGATTTGCGATGGTGCCAAACCAAGTTGCGCACTGAAACTATCGAGCTCGGTATCTACGGCTGTTATGGCGGCAACGATGGCTATGGAGCACCGATGTGTGACCGCCTATGAGGGTATTGTGGATGACGATGTAGATAAGTCCATTTTGAACCTTACGACCATTGGCTCACGAGGTATGCTCGAAACGGATAGGATGATACTACATATTATGACTCATAAATAGCGCAAACGCATCTCGCGGGCGATTACTGCGTTACGCTCCAAAATCTCTCCCTTATTTACAATTAGTAAACTGCGGGAGAGATTTTTTTCGCAAGCCTTGTACTCGCCTCGCGATATGCGTTTGCGCGAGTGGGCGCGAAAAAGGGAATTTAGTGAATTGTCCCTAACCTCCCTACACTCCCTAAATTCCCTAATAAATCTTCGGGGCGCACCGCTATGGTGCGCCCCGCGCCGTTAGAC
Organism: Tidjanibacter sp.; assembly: GCA_045657545.1. Taxonomy (GTDB): domain Bacteria; phylum Bacteroidota; class Bacteroidia; order Bacteroidales; family Rikenellaceae; genus Tidjanibacter. Next base: position 42,699 of record JAZOTH010000014.1, on the reverse strand, counting down.
ATTATACGTTCATAACAGAGGGTTGATTATTAATCAACCCTCTGTTATGAACTCTTTTATTGCGTTGGCACACGCCTCGGGCTCCTCGAAGTAGCCGAGGTGACCGGAGTTTTCGAGCCAAACAACCTTCGCTTGGGGATGGGCTGCAACCATCGCCTCGGCCTTGTCGAGAGGGATGTAGTTATCCTTCTTGCCGAGGATGAAGAGTTGAGGTACAGAGGATTTCTGCAATAATTCGTTGCTGTCCTCCCTCTCTTTCATGCCCCTCAGAAGAGCTGTAACACCCTCTGGCTCTGTGACGAGTACCTGTTCTTCGAGGAAGATAATCTCATCCTGCATACGTTTCAGGTTCTCGGCGGCAAAGCCATTCTTGGCAGCTGTTGTTGCCAGCAGGTCTTTGTGACCACCCTCCACGAGAGCAATTTCCCTATCCCTATCAAGGAGTTTCTCGGGGCTGTCGGTGTTGGGGGTGGAGCTCAACAGCACCAACCTCTCCACCCTCTCGGGGTGAAGACGCAGGGTTTGGAGTGCCACATAGCCACCCATAGAGTGGCCCACAATGGTGGCTTTCTCAATCTCCAACTCATCCAAAACACCCGCAACCGTGTCGGCCAAGAAACTCATTGAGTGCTTCTCGCCCATCACCTGCGAGATTCCGTGGCCGGGAAGATCCATAGCCACCACGCGGTACTCCTTGGAGAGGAGTTTTGCGAAATCCTCCCACACATCGAGGCTCTCCAAGTAGCCGTGCAACAGAAGGATGGTCTTCTCGCCTTTGCGCGAGTCGGCAATGCGCAGGGCACAACCGTTAGATATGATAAATTTCTCCATAGTTTAGCACCTTAATTTTCAGTTCTCCATTCTCAATTTGGGAAGATTTTTAATCGAGATTAAAAATCTTCTTAATGTTCTCTACCTCATCGAGTTCCTCCCAGCCGAAGAATTTTATGGCTTTGGTTGTGGTTCTTCCGTTTCTGGTGAGTTGAACCTCTTTGGTGTAGGGCCTGCGACCGAAGTGACCATAGGAGGCTGTGGGCTCAAAGATGGGGTTGGTAAGACCAAAGCGACGCACGATGCTTGCGGGGCGCAGGTCGAACATATTGTGGATAAGCTCGGCAATCTCACCGTCGCTCGCAGCAACCTTCGAGGTGCCGAAAGTATCCACAAAGATATTGATGGGGTAGGCCACGCCAATGGCGTAACTTACCTGCACAAGCATACGCTCTGCAACGCCCGCAGCAACCATATTTTTGGCGATGTGGCGTGCAGCATAGGCTGCCGAGCGGTCTACCTTCGAGGAGTCCTTACCCGAGAAGGCGCCACCTCCGTGAGCACCCCTACCACCGTAGGTATCGACAATAATCTTGCGACCCGTGAGGCCTGTATCTCCGTGAGGACCACCAATTACAAACTTACCCGTGGGATTCACATAAAGAATGTAATCATCTCCAATGAGGTCGGCAAGGTGATCGCCAGCCTTCTCCAAGCGAGCTTTCACGCGGGGAATCAATATATTACGAACATCATCGGCAATGATTCGCTGACAATCCTCGAAGTCGTCGTGCTGGGTGGAAACCACAATGGTGTGTACCCTCTGGGGAGTACCGTTGTCGTCGTACTCGATGGTAACCTGGCTCTTCGAGTCGGGGCGCAAATAGCGCATCACCTCACCTTCGCGGCGAATGTCGGCCAACTCTTTGAGGATGACGTGCGAGAGAATGAGTGTTGCGGGCATCAACTCGCGGCTCTCGGTACAAGCGTAACCAAACATAATACCCTGGTCACCTGCACCTTGCTCCTCCTCGGTTTCGCGCACAACACCCTGATTGATATCGCTCGACTGCTCGTGGATGGCAGAGAGAATGCCACACGAATTGCCATCGAACTGCAACTCGCTACGGTTGTAGCCAATCTGGTTGATAACCCTGCGGGTTACTCCCTGAATATCAACATAAGCGTCGGAGCGTACCTCGCCCGAAACCACCACCAAACCTGTGGTACAGAGAGTCTCGCAAGCGACCTTACTTGTGGGGTCTTTACGCAAAAATTCGTCCAAAATTGCGTCCGAAATCTGGTCGGATACTTTGTCGGGATGTCCCTCGGATACCGACTCGGATGTAAACAAAAATGCCATACGATAATAAATTGAGAATTGAGAATTGAGAGTTGAGTGTTGCTCAAAAATCAATACTCCAATTCGTGTTATACCTCTATTGTTTCGGTGGATTGTTTGGTTGGGGACAGGTTGGGGGAGCATTGCCCCCTAACTCGTTGCCTTTTAGCACTTTTTTGTCGCTCGGAAAGTTGGGGGATTCAATTCCGTATCTCCTCCCTCTTACTCTTCTTTGGGCGACGTGGTTTGCAAGCAGCCAAATCTTTCCACGCCGCAAAAATACAATACAAAATTGAGAATTGAAAATTGAAAATTGAGAATTATGGGATTTTATACTCCAACATCTCTCTTTTGGTGGGTGTAATGGCTATTTTTATATTATAAATAGGTGTAAATTTGCGGATAATTACTACCTTTACCAGATATTTTCCGAAGATACCTATGAAGAGATTGTTTGTAGCCCTTGTGATGATGCTCCTTGCTACCTCGGTGACGGTGGGTGGCGAGCCTGTGCGCCTTGTTGTGAACATTGTTCTCTCGGGTGTGAGCGAGGTCGATTTGGAACGCTACGAGGCAGGGTTTAAGGCCGGAGGCTTTAAGCGACTCTTGGAGGGCGAACACTACGACAATGCCTTCTACCCCTTTGCCCCCACAAAGGAGTCGGCTCTTGCAACGCTCTCCACGGGAGCACTCCCTGCACTCCACGGAGTGGTGGGTGCCGGGTGGTGGAACTACACCAGCGGAGCCTACACCTCGGTGGTCGGCGATGGTTCATACAGCACTTTTGGGGCCGACACTCCCGAGAGTCGCGTTTCCAATAGCAATCTTGTGCTCGAAACCATTTCGGATGTGGTGGTGCGCAGCAGTGGTGAGGCTCGCTCGGTGTCGGTGGCTGCCGACCCCTCCTCGGCAATCATTCTCGGAGGTCTGAACCCCACGGAAGTATGGTGGTTGGATTCGCTCTCGGGCAGATGGACAACATCCACAAAGTATAAAACCTCACTCCCCAAGTGGCTCACAAAGTATAACTCTTCGGGGTGGTGGCGTAGTCAGATGGGTACCCCTTGGGTGCTTTCTCGCCCCGATAAGGAGTATATAAACTCGGAGATTGTCGTGGCAAAACCCTATGGCTACAAGCCTCCGCGTGGCGAGAAGAGTGTGCGCCCAACAGCCGCAGATATTAAGGCCCTGATGTATAGCCACATCTCAAACTCGATGGTTGCCGATGCTGCAAAGGAGGCTATAATCTACAACCGCTTGGGTGGTGACAAAGACCTCGATGTGCTCAATGTGTGCTTCGATTCGCCACGCAGAATTATAGAACGCTACGGTCTTCACTCGCGTGAGGTGGAGGATATGTACTACCGCCTTGATGAGAATTTGGCCGATTTCTTGACCTTCGCTTCGGCACAAGCCGGAGGTAAGATTCTATTTGTTCTCACCACCGATGGCTCAATGCGCGAGGTGACAGATGCCGGTAAGGTCTTCAATGTGTCGCAGGCGCGATTTTTGATAAATAGTTTTCTCTCTGCCACTTATGGCAAGGGAGATTGGGTGTTAGGATGTGCGGATGGTGGCGTGTGGCTCAACCACACTCTACTTTTCTCGCGTGGCCTTGATGTGGCAAGTGTGCAACGTCAGGTGGGCACCTTCTGCCTCGGTATGCGTGGCCTGTCGCACGCCATTATCGCATCGGATATGATGGCAGGGGATGTGAAAGAGGGTGTGGTGGAGATTGTTCAGCAGGGTTTCTACCCCAAACGCTCGGCCGATATTCATTTTGTGCTGATGCCCGGTTGGTGCTATTCGGAGGGCGATTATGCACCCAAAGTTTCCTCCTCGCTACCCTATGCCCCCTACCGTAAGGCGGTGATGGCAATCAGTGGTATGGGTGTTGAGGGCCGATGTGTAAAGGAGCGTGTGGATGTTAGGGCTTTGGTGGCTGTGCTGGCCGAAAGATTGGGCATAGAGCTCCCCCTTGGGGCAGACGCATAGCATCTTTTGTGCTGGGAATCCGAAGCACTGCCGTGGGAAGAATTGAAATGGTTGGCTACACTAAAAGTTTTTTGCGTCGCTTTTTTACAAAAAAGGTGCCGTAACGGCACTTCTGTGCTGGGATTCCGAAGCACGGCAGTGGGTAGAAATCGTAACAGTTGGTTACACTAAAAGTTTTTTGCGTCGCTTTTTTACAAAAAAGCGACAGAAAGGAAAAAAATATGGAAATGGATAAGATTCAGGAGGAGATAATTGCCGACTTCGAGATGTTTGAGGATGCCGACGATAAACTCCAATATTTGATTGATATGGCTGATGAGTGCCACGAGATAGATCCTCGCCATAAGACCGAGGAGTACCTTATTGATGGGTGCCAATCGAGGGTGTGGATAGATGCCGAGTTGAGGGATGGCAAGGTCTATTTTTCGACCGATGCCGATGCGCTCATAGTGAAGGGAATAGCGGGCCTTTTGACTCGTGCATTGGGAGGTCGCACTCCCGAGGAGATACTCTCCACCGAGCTCTATTTTATTGACCGCATCGGTATCCGCTCCTACCTTTCGCCCACAAGGGCAAATGGCTTGGGCGAGATGCTCAACCAAATGAAGCGATATGCGGTGGCCTTTTCGGTAAAACAGTAACACAGAAAGAGAGATGACACCAGAGGAGATTCAGAGTGTGGAGCGTGATATTGTCGATACGCTCAAAAATATATACGACCCCGAGATTCCGGTTAATATCTACGACTTGGGCTTGGTCTATGATATAGACTACACGCCCGATGGTAAGGTGCATATCCGAATGACGCTTACGGCCCCCAACTGCCCAATGGCGGACTTCCTTGTTGAGGAGGTGCACACACAAGTGGCAAAGGTCAGGGGTGTGAGTGAGGTTATCGTGGAGATAGTCTTCGACCCACCGTGGGATAAGAATATGATGAGCGAGGAGGCTCTGATGGAGCTTGGAATGTTGTAGAGGACGACAACGGGGTGTGTGGTTATGGATAGAAGGCTTTGCGGTGTAGAGTTGGCAACAATGGAGCCCTTGTGGAGGGTGAAGGTTGTGGAGCGCCTGCTGGTGCAGAGGCTCCTGCGTAAGAGTCGCCGCGTGGTGGAGATGTGGGAGAACTTCCAGCGCGATTGGAACCAGACCTTCTATGTGATGACCGCCTATGCAATGGGTGCGCCTCGCAATTCGCGTCCCTTTGAAAGACTTGCCGAGAGGGTGCCCTATCGAGAGTGCTTGCGTGAGAGGGGCTCCCGCGAGAGAGTCGAGGCGATGTTGCTGGGCACCTCCGGATTGCTGCGTGGCGAGTATTTCGATGACTACATTGTCCGCCTGCAAGATGAGTATGACCACTTGGTTGGGAAGTACTTGTTGCGCGGAATGAATGGCGGAGAGTGGAGTAGAGGTGGCAATTTTCCTGCGGGTAACCCCGTTATGAGGATTGTTCAGTTTGCGGCATTGGTGGCCAAAGAGGAGTACTCGGTAGATGCGCTGTTGGCAATAAGAAGCCTTGCCGATGTGGAACGTCTTTTCGATGTGAAGGTGGGTGAGTATTGGCGTGGACGCTTTGCGCCCGATGGACACAAAACCAAAGGTGTGGAGCGCATAGGGCGCGATAAGGTGCAGATGCTTGCCATCAACCTTGTGGTCCCTATGCAGTTTGCCTACGGGGAGGTTATGCGTAACGAGAAGATTAAAACTCAGGCCCTCGATTTGTTGGAGCAGATACCCGCGGAGCATAACCGCTTGGTGGCTCGTTGGACGGGTGAGGGTGTCCCTGCGGCGACAGCCTATGACTCACAGGCACTCATCGAATTGTCGCACTTGTGCGACGAAGGAGGGTGCTCGGTGTGTCCGCTTGCAAAACAGCTAAAAAAGGCTTAATTTTGCAGGCTCTGCGAGCCCGCAAAATTTCAAAGTGCCGTAACGGCACTTCTGTGCTGGGAATCCTAAGCACAGCGGTGGATAGAGTTGTAGCAGTAGGCTACACGAAAAGTTTTTGGTGAAGCTTTTTACAAAAAGGTGCCGTAACGGCACTCTTGTGCTGGGAATCCTAAGCACAGCAGTGGATAGAGTTGTAGCAGTAGGCTACACTAAAAGTTTTTGGGCGACTTTTTACAAAAAGTCGCAAAAGAAAAAGGAACAAAGAAAAACAAAACATAAAGAAAGAGAAATGAGTGTAGTACAATCAATTTTGAAACTCTTCTTTGGAACGAAGAGTGACAAGGATAAAAAGGAGATTCAGCCCTATGTGGATAAGATTCTGGCTCTCTATCCCACCATTGATGCCCTCTCGAATGATGAGTTGAGGGCTCGCTCGGCGGCGTTGAGACAGGGTATTGCGGAGTATATCCGCCCCGAGGAGGAGCGCATTGAGACTCTTCGCGTGGAGATTGAGGGCGATATTCCTGTGGATAGGAAGAGTGACCTCTCGAAGGAGGTGGAGAAACTCACCGAGAAGATTGACGAGAAGATTGAGGAGAGGTTGGATGCCATCCTCCCCGAGGCTTTTGCCATTATGAAATCCACAGCAAGGAGGTTTGCCGAGAACGACACTGTTGAGGTTACCGCTTCGCAGTTCGATAGGGATTTGGCTGCCGATAGGGACTTTGTGAATATCGAGGGCGACAAGGCTGTGTGGAATACCACTTGGGTTGCTGGTGGCAACGACATCAAATGGGATATGGTGCACTACGATGTGCAGCTCTTTGGTGGCGTGGTACTGCACAAAGGTAAGATTGCCGAGATGGCTACCGGTGAGGGTAAAACTCTGGTGGCAACCCTGCCCGTGTTCCTCAATGCGTTGGCCGGAAAGGGTGTTCACGTTGTGACTGTCAATGACTACTTGGCAAAGCGTGACTGCGAGTGGATGGGCCCTATGTACCAATTCCACGGCTTGTCGGTGGAGTGTATCGACAACTATCGCCCCAACTCGGCAGAGCGTCGCAAGGCTTATGATGCAAATATCACCTTTGGTACCAATAACGAGTTCGGCTTTGACTATTTGAGGGACAATATGTCCATCCAGGCGAAGGAGTTGGTGCAGAAGAAACACCACTTTGCCATTGTCGATGAGGTCGACTCGGTGTTGATTGACGATGCGCGTACCCCTCTGATTATCTCGGGCCCCGTGCCTAAGGGCGATGACCAGCTCTTCGATGAGTACCGCGATATTGTGGAGAGGCTCTATAATACCCAGCGCAACTACGCCAACGAGTGCCTTTTGAAAGCTCGCAAGTTTATCTCGGAGGGCAATACCGAGGAGGGTGGCTTCTGGCTCTTGCGCTCCCACAAGGGACACCCCAAGAATAAGAGCCTCATCAAGTTCCTCTCGGAGCAGGGTATCAAGGTTTTGTTGCAGAAGACCGAGGCTATCTATATGCAGAATCACAATGAGCGTATGCCCGAGATTACCGACGAGTTGTTCTTTGTGATTGATGAGAAACTCCACTCGGTGGAGCTCACCGATAAGGGCCACGAGATGTTGGCAAAATCGGTGGGTGAGGATAGGTTCTTCGTCTTGCCCGATATCGGTACCGAGGTTGCGGCACTCGAAAAGAGCGACCTCTCGGCCGAGGAGAAGGCTGCAAAGAAAGATGCAGTGCTTGCCGACTACGCAACCAAGAGCGAGAGGGTTCATACCGTCAATCAGCTCTTGAAAGCATACAGTATGTTCGAGAAGGATGTGGAGTATGTGTTGATGGATGGCAAGGTGAAGATTGTCGATGAGCAGACGGGCCGTATTATGGAGGGCCGCCGTTACTCGGATGGTCTGCACCAAGCAATTGAGGCCAAAGAGAGGGTTAAGGTGGAGGCTGCAACCCAGACCTTTGCGACCATCACTCTGCAAAACTACTTCCGTATGTACCACAAACTCGCGGGTATGACCGGTACGGCAGAGACCGAGGCGAGTGAGTTTTGGAGCATCTATAAACTCGACGTTGTGGTTATCCCCACCAACCGCCCCATTGCTCGCGCGGATAAGGAGGACCTCTTGTATAAGACCAAGAGGGAGAAATACAACGCTGTTGTGGAGGAGATTGTAAGGCTTGTCAATGAGGAGAAACGCCCCGTATTGGTGGGTACCACTTCGGTGGAGGTGTCGGAGCTTTTGAGCCGAATTCTTAAAATCCGCCACATCCCCCACAATGTCCTCAATGCAAAACAGCACGCCTTGGAGGCACAGGTTGTTGCCGAGGCTGGTAGGGCAGGTCAGGTGACCATCGCAACCAATATGGCGGGCCGTGGTACCGATATTAAACTCTCGCCCGAGGTTAAGGCGGCGGGTGGTCTTGCTATCATCGGTACCGAGCGTCACGAGAGCCGTCGTGTGGATAGGCAGCTCCGAGGCCGTTCCGGTCGTCAGGGTGACCCTGGTTCGTCGCAGTTCTTCGTGTCGGCCGAGGATGATTTGTTGCGCCTGTTTGGTGGTGACCGCCTCGCGTCAATGATGGACAAGATGGGCTTGCAGGAGGGTGAGGTTATCACCGCCAAGATGATGAGCAACGCCATTGAGAAGGCACAGAAGAAGGTTGAGGAGAACAACTTTGGTATCCGTAAGCGTCTGTTGGAGTACGATGATGTGATGAACAAACAGCGTACCGCCATCTACACTATGCGTCGCCACGCACTCCACGGTGAGGGTGTCGATATCGACCTGAACAATATGATTCTCTCCTTTGCCGACACCTTTGCGGCAAATATGAAGGGCGCATCCTTCGAGGAGTTCTCCTATGAGCTCATTCGTCAGGTTGCCATCCAGCCCTCCTTCGATGAGGCTACCTATGAGAAGGCAAATGATGCCGAGCTTGCCGACCTTGTTATTGCCGACATCCGCGCGGCCTACGCTCGTAGGGCACAGTTCGTGGCACAGACCGCAATGCCCGTCATTAAGAATGTTGTGGAGAGCAACCCTCAGGCCGAGAATATGTATGTGCCCATCACCAACGGTACATTGGTCTATAACGTGCTTGTCAATTTGAAGAAGTGCGTGGAGAGCGAGGGTGCAGAGATTTACAAGATGTTTACAAAACTCGCAATGCTCACCACCATCGACGACAATTGGCGCGAGCACCTCCGCGAGATGGACGACCTGAAACAGAGCGTTCAGAACGCTACCTATGAGCAGAAAGATCCCCTCTTGATCTATAAGGGCGAGTCATACAACCTCTTTGAGGCGATGATTGACAAGATTAACTCGGAGGTTATCTCCATCCTTATGAAGGGCTTCATCCCCACCAAGGAGCAGGCTGAGAGCCGTCTGTCGCGTCGTAAGCAGTCCGAGCAGAAGGTTGATGTCAACAAGTTGCAGGCTTCGCGTATGGCTGCGGCTGCGCAGGCAGGTCAGGGCGAGAAGAGCCGACCTATGCCCGTGCACGTCGAGAAGAAGGTGCGCCCCAACGATCCCTGTCCTTGTGGTTCGGCTAAGAAGTATAAGCACTGCCACGGCGCTTAAAAACGCATATAATCGGCGCCTTTGGCGTTGCACTGCGATAAATCTCCCCCTCATTTACGTTTAGTAAACTGCGGGGGAGATTTTCTTGTGCGCCTAAAACTCGCTCGATTCTATGCGTTTTTTTTGTCTAACGTCTAACGTCTAACGTCTAACGTCTAACGTCCAACGTCGCGGGCGCGATGCGCCCGAAAAATCATTAAAGTCCTTAATGCTATAAACCTCACGGGTATCTTTTTTAATACCCGAGAGGAGAGTTGAGAATATTTTCAACTTTCAATTGACCACGCTTCGTGTGAGCATTTGTCTCAATTGACAAACCCCCTCAGATAATAACTCAAAAATTCTTCCTATATTTGTAGAGTAAAACAACAATTCCCAAGTATGAAACAGTTGAAATTATCCCTTTTGGCCCTTGTTGCAGTGGTGGCAATGGTCGCTTGTACTCCCCGTGAGGAGAACATCATAATTATCTCCACCAGCGATATTCACGCCAAGTTGGATATGATGCCCCGTTTGGCAACCCTTGTGGATGAGGCCCGAGCGCAGGATAGTGCCCGAGTATTCCTTGTGGATGCGGGTGACAGATGGACGGGTAACCCATTTGTGGATATGGCACCTCACGCGGGCCGTCCCATTATTGAGCAGATGAATCGCATAGGTTATGATGTGGCGACCTTTGGTAATCACGAGTTTGATATGGGGCTTGACACGCTCCAAAAGCGTGTGGAGGATGCCGAGTTTGACCTCGTATTGGCCAATATCAACACGGGCGACACCCCTCTGCGTCAGCCTAAGCCCTACGTCATCAAGCGTGCGGGAGGTGTAAAGGTGGGATTCCTCGGAATAGTCACCAACTATGCCAGCGGTCATCCCGATGGTAGGGATGCAATCTTTGTAGGCACCGAGTTCTACTCACCTGAGTGGGTTGCAGAGCGTTATGGCAGGGAGTTGAGGGAGAAGTGTGACGTGATGGTTGTTCTCTCTCACTGCGGTTTGGATCGCGACAGCACCAATCTTGCAACTGCACTGCCCTATGCCGACCTTCTGGTCAGCGGTCACACCCACGAGGAGAGCAATATGGTGGCCAATGGGGTGCAGATTATTCAGGGCACCAGCAAACTCCGCGCGGTGGGCCTCACGACAATCAAACTTGTGGGTGGCGACATTGTAGATATCACCTCGCGCTACATCACCCTCCCCGAGACCGAGAAGGAGAGCACCAAAGCCGAGATTCAAACCTATCTCAACGACCCCTATATCAATGAGAGCATCGGAACTCTCACCGCAGATGCAACAAAGATGGGACTTGCCCATATGATGGCCGACGAGGGACGTAAGGTAGCCGGCACCGACCTTGCTTTCTACCACATTGGTGGCACCCGTATCGCATCCCTTGCAGCAGGCGATGTTACCCGTGGCAACATCTTCGAATTGGAGCCTTTCAGCAGTTCGATGGTGGTCACCGAGATGTCGCTTGGTGAGGTGAAGGAGATGATTATGAATAAGTTCAACGATATGACAAACTACAAGGAGTCGCATCGTGTGGATTTGATACCTTCGGGGTTGGAATATACAATAGTTACCAACAAAAAGGGAGATGCCGTGGATGTGCGCTTCCATCCCGAGGTGAAGAAGGAGGTTTATACGGTTGCGATGTCCAACTACGTCTATGAGAATAAGACCTACAACTACACTCGCCGCCCCGAGAAACATCGCACGCCGCTGGTTACAACCTACCTTATTGATGCTCTCTCAAAGGCTCCCTATACTCCCGACAATGTCGCGCGTGGGGAGATTAGGTAGTTTGGGCGATTTGGACACAAAATAGCACTCTCGGGTATTGTTGCAACGATACCCGAGATTTTTTTACAATCTCGTGTGTGGTGATATATAAATAGGTGTGAATAGCCCTATCCGATAAGGGCGCGAGCCTGAGCCTTTGCGGCCTCGGTAACATCTGTGCCGGAGAGCATTGCAGCCACCTCCTCAATGCGCTCCTCGGGCGAAAGGAGTTTGATTTGGGTTGTGCCACCCCCCTTAAAGACGCGGAAGTGGGTGTCGCCCTTTGATGCCACCTGCGGGAGGTGGGTGATATTGACAACCTGACGGCCAGCCGACAGTTCGGCAATAATCTGACCCGTAACATCCGCCACACGGCCTGAAATGCCGGTGTCAATCTCGTCGAATACCACCGTGGGCATCTCGGTCTTGTCGGCTACCAGAGCCTTCAAGCAGAGCATTACACGCGAAATCTCACCACCCGAAGCGACTTTTTCGAGGGGTTGGGGCTGGAACTTGGCCGATGACGAGAAACGGAAAGTGATATGGTCGCCACCCGTAGGGGTAAGTGATTCGGTGGGGGTGATGTCACACACAAAGCTACTCTGCTCCATACCGAGCCTTGCGAGCATCTCCTCGGTCTTTTGAGAGAGCACCTTTGCGGCTTTGGTGCGCGATGCAGTAATCTTGGCAGCCACCGCAGTAGCCCTCTTTTGGCACTCGGCAACCTCCTTCTCATATTTCGAGAGGTTCTCATCAGCATCGACAATCATACCGAGTCTTGCGGCATAGTCGCGCTCAATGGCCATCAGCTCCTCGACGCTCTGCACAGCGTGTTTGCGCATAAGGGTGTATATTGCATCAATGCGCTCCACAACCTGACGTGCCCTCTCGGGGTTGCCATCAACCCTCTCGCGGCCCTCGCCAAGCAGTGCGGATATATCTTTGAGCTCCACAAGGGTACCGCGCACCCTCTCGGCAATCTCCTCGGCAGGAGCATACACCTCCTTGATTTTCTGGAAAGAGCTCTCGATGCGTTTGAGCCTTGCAAGCACACCATTCTCCTCCTCATCAAGCATCACGCCACCTTCGCCCAGAGCCTCGGTTATGCGCTCCACATTGTCCAATAGTCGTTGCTCACTCTCCAACTCCTCCAATTCGCCCTCGCGAAGATGGAGTGCCGAGAGTTGGTTGTATTGAAACTCCACATACTCCCTATCTTTCATTGCAGCCTCCACCTTTTTGCGAAGGTCGGAGAGCTCTCGCTCGGCTGTACGAAGTGCCGAATAGCGCACTGCGTACTCCTCGCGCAGAGTGCTGTTTTCGGCCATTGCATCCACAATGTTCAAGCGGAATCCCTCCTCGGCCAACATCAACGAGTGGTGTTGCGAGTGTATGTCTATGAGTTTGGTGGCCAACTCTTTGAGCGTGGCCAACGATACGGGGAGGTCATTGACATAGGCTCGTGATTTGCCTGCGGTGGTTATCACCCTGCGGATGATGGTCTCCTCGGCATAGTCGAGGTCATTCTCCTCAAAGAAACTCTCCAAATGGTAGTGGGCAACATCGAAGGTCGCCTCCACAACACACCCCCTGCCACTCTCTTTGAGGGTGGCAATGTCGGCCCTCTCGCCCAGCACCAAGCCGAGCGCACCCAAAAGGATACTCTTACCCGCACCCGTTTCACCCGTAATGATGTTCAGGTGGGGTGAGAGCGTCATATCCAGACGCTCAATGAGTGCGTAGTTTTCAACCGTCAGGTGGCGTAACATTGTGTTGTGAAAGTGTGCTTTGGGATTAATGAAGTGGCGGGTGAAAAGAGTTCCGACTCTCCCCAACCCGCCTCAAAAGTGTCAATCTGCGGCATTTGGGTAGGCTTTACTTGCACCCCACGCCAATTGCAGACTACTATTTCTCCTTGAAGACAACCTCACCATCGAGGAACTCCTCGGTAGCGATGAGGGTGGGTTTGGGAATACGCTCGTAGTGTTTCGAAATCTCAATCTGCTCACGATTCTCAAAGGTCTCTTCGAGTGCGTCGGTCGACGAGGAGAAGTCGGCCAATTTGCGGTTGAGTTCCTGTTTGAGTTCGGTAGCGATTTGGTTTGCGCGTTTTGCAATGATGGTCACCGACTCATAGACGTTACCGGTAGGTGCGTCAATGTCGGTGAGTTTGCGGGTTACGGTGTTGTTGGGGACATTCTTTTTGATTTCCATAGTATTCCTCCTGTTTTGTGGTGGTGTTATTTTGTTTCTATTTTTTTGTTACTTCTTCGGTTTGTTGGTCCTCTCTCTTCTCGCCATCAATTTCGGCATTATGCTTTGCGAGGAAGCGTTTTGAGGCCCTTTGCATACGCTCGGCAGCCCTTGCGTGTTTCGAGCCTGGGAACTCGGAGATGAAGTTGTAGTATGCATCCATTGCATCGAGGTAGCGGTCTACCTGCAAGTTGGAGAGGGAGTTTTCGGCCAACTTGTAGCTCGCATCGAGTGTGAGGAAGAGAATCTCCTCCCTGTGTGGGGTGTCGGGATACTCTGCGAGTGCATTTCGGAAGGCAATGATGGCTGCCTTGTAACGCTCGGTCTTGTAGTAGGTGCGGGCGTTGATGAATGATTTGTCGTAGAGTTTGCCTTTGAGCTCTTTGAGCCTCATCTCACACACACCCATCTTGGGCGAGTTGGGGTAACGCTCCATATACTCGTTGATGGCATTGATAGCCTGCAAAGTTGTGGTTTGGTCGCGCGAGGGCTGTGGCGAGGCGAAGTAGTAGCCCATTGCGTGCATATACTCCACATCCTCCAAGAGAGGACTGCGACCATAGGTGCGACGGTACTCATCGAAGATTGTTGCGCTGGTGTCGAAGTCACCCTCCTTGTAGTAGCAACATCCGGTGTAGTACATAATCGTGTCGGAGCGCATTGTGGATGCATAGCGGGGAGCAATCTCGGTGAAGAGTTGGAGTGCGTGCTGATAGTCGCCATCGTTGTAGTACTTGATGGCGGCCTCATACATTTGCTCCGAGTCGTTGAGTTTGAGCAGCTTGTTGAAGGGGCTACACCCCACAACCGCTACTGCCACAATGGCAACTACCCACTTGATTATTGCTGTTGGTTTCATACTCTTTCTGTTCTACTCTTTCGTGCGACATTTCTGCACGCCACCCGCCTTGCGTGCGCATCTGCGCACAAAGAGGGCATTTAGCGTGCAAAGTTATACATTTTTTAACGACTAACGAAAAAATATATTATATTTTTCCCCTCTTTTCTCGGGGTTTTTCTATATATTTGCAAAAACCTCTACTCCGATGGATATATTTTCACATTTTGATGTGTAGCAAACTTTTTGCACACCTCGCACAGTCAAGCCCAAACTGCGTAACTCATAATTATAAATGAAAATAGTTATTATGAAAAGATTTTTAGCTATTCTTATCGGAGTGCTTTGCGTGGCGTGTAACAGACCGTTTATTGTTTTTGAGCAAAAATCACCCTACCATAGTGAATGGGCCATTGTCAATAATACGGGTCTGGATATCGTTTTGTATATGGAAATAACGTGCGAAAACATAGGGCAAAGAGTTTACGTTGATATTGAAAAATATCCATTATTGGGCGATGATATGTTTGAGCAAGAGTTTGTCAGTGACGAGAAGGTGAGGGGTGAATTTCGGGGTCTGTTTCATCGCTTGGAGAGGACAACAGCGTGTAGGGTTTACCTCACTCTGGTGGATAGTGATGAAGTTTTGAGAGAGTGGGTGTGGGGTATGGATAACGGTGAGCACGATTTCTTCGATGAGTCGGAGTGGAAGCACAACAGTTGGGAGGACTCCACCTCGACCTACTACACCATCTACTACAACGAATGGACCTTCACCATTACCGAGTCAGATATTGGTTTGGCAGAGTAGAATTGCCCGCCCGAAAAAGTTGAAAAATCGCAAGCACACATCTCGCGCTTGCGATTTTTTTGCTATCTTTGGATAGCGGAATTATCAAAAGAGGAAAAATGGCGGAGATGCTGACAAAATTTGAGGACTATTTGAGGGGCGAAAAGCGTCTTTCGGAGGGGACTGTGGCACACTATCTGCGCGATTGCAGAGAGTTTATCGCTTGGTGTGGTACCACCCCCGAGGAGTTCCGTCCCGAGACCGTCACTGCCGATGATTTGGGTGAGTGGATTATGCACCTAATGGAGCAGAAGAGGGTTATCTCCTCGGGTGGGCGCAAGCACCGCGAGCCACTCTACAAAGCCTCCTCGGTGAACACCAAAACATCCTCGCTGAAAGCCCTCTTCCGATGGCTCCACGACTTGGGGCAGATTAGGCGTAACCCACTGACAACCAAGAGGGGATTGAAAACCCCAACCCTCCTGCCAACCTACATCCCCGAGGAGCGAATGATGCGACTTGTGGAGGAGCTGGTGGCGAGGTCGGAGAGTGAGAATTTCGAGGCGAGGCGCAACGCTGTTTTGGTGCTTTTGTTCTACTGCACAGGGCTCCGTTTGGCGGAGGTTACGAGCCTCACGCGCGAGAGTTTCACCCCCTCGTTGAGCCACGTCAGAGTGGTGGGCAAGGGGCAGAAGGAGCGCATTGTGCCTATTGTGAGCACCTTGCGCTCGGTGCTGAAAAGTTTTCTGGCATTTACGGCCGAAAATATTTGCACAAATGGTGAAAATTCACTATTTTTAACATCGGAAGGCAAGCCTATGAGTCGCTACCAGATAGAGCGTGCGGTGCAGAGGTTGCTGGGAGAGTGGGGTATAGAGGGAAAACACAGCCCCCACGTCTTGCGCCACACCTTCGCCACATTGCTGCTCGAAAGGGGGGCAGATATCAGGGAGATACAGGAGTTGCTGGGCCACTCCTCGTTGCAGACAACGCAGGTCTACACCCACAACAACATCTCCCGACTGAAATCCATCTACCACTCGGCCCACCCGAGGGGAGTTCAAAATTCAAAATTCAAGATTCAAAATTGAGTTTAAGAGTTTGAAGAAATAGTAGACAAGAGGGCGGGCTGATGATGCCGGAGGATGGGAAACTTACACTGCCCGATGGCAAGTTGGGTGACGCAGTGGGCGCACTCGGAGGCTCGATTGGACTGCCATAAAAGATGTATGAAAACGTGAAAAGGTTCTTAATACATATTGTATTGCTGTTCGGGTGTGCGGATATTTCATTTGCGCAACGATACTATTCGGTATATCGCGAAAGTGATTATAAGAGCGATACTATCGTGAATAGTAATTACACTTATGTGTGTGACACGTTAATGGGATACCAAATCAACATATACAACATAAACAACCACCCAGGAAGAGGTGATATTACTTATACTAATGGAGATGTAATAGATGATGAAATCCTTGAACTCATTGACTTAAATTATAGTCAGAACTTAAAATTGGAGTCGTTTGTCGATGACGCTTTTTCGAAAGAACAAGTAGAAACACTTGATGGCGCACCACTGATAATTGCGCTTGATATATCTTCGACAGATGGTAAAATAACAGATGTTTATTATAGTTTTTTCAAGGATACGGGATACGTCAATTTGCCTATTGATGTTTTCTATGATTTGGAGGTAAGGTTTAAAAATGAAATCCAATTTGAGCTCACTGATGAAGGTAAGAAGGTGAATTATTGCTATTTTGCGTGGTCGCAGTGCCCCAAAGGTAGAGAGGATAGTGGCTTGGAGGTGCCCGAGGATGGTGAGAAGCTCACGATGCCCGATGGTAAGTTGGGCGACGCGGTAGGCGCACTCGGAGGCTCGGCCATACGACCATAAAAGGGCTACAACCGTACACTTGTGTCGGGATTCCGAAGCAAGGCGGTGGATAGAATTGCAGCAGAGGGCTACACTAAAAATTTTTGGGAGACTTTTTATAAAAAGACGCGAAGGTGAAACCCTTTATAAGAAAGGCACAAAAAAGAAGACAACGCCCGAGAGGGCACAATATAAACACAATAAAAAAGGAGGATATTATGAACGTAAAGATTCAATCCGTCAAGTTCGATGCAGACAAGAAGCTCATCGACTTCATTGAGGCTAAAATGGACAAACTCGACCGTTTCGTAGAGCGTGCCACAGCCGCAGAGGTAATCCTCAAACTCGACAAAGACCCCGAGCAGGGCAACAAGGTGGCAACCATCAAGATTGAGGTGCCCACCGACACTATCATTGCCGAGCACCAGAGCAAATCGTTCGAGGAGTCGGTAGATGCAGCAATTGATGCAATCAAGAAACAGCTCGAAAAGCACAAAGAGAAATTTGCAAAATAGAGAGGATTCTCGACTTAGGATAACACCATCGGTTTAACACAAAGCCCCGCCCCTTCGTTCTCGAAAGGGCGGGGCTTCATATTGTCGGCTGTCGGTTTGTGGCGGATGGGCGTGTGTGCTACTTAAATTTCACGAGCGTAATGCCTGCGCCACCTCGGTCGGGGTGGTCATCGGTGGCAGAGGCCACCTGTGGTATGTATCTCAAATAGCGACGCACCTCCTCTTTGAGTGCGCCCGTACCCTTGCCGTGAAGAATCGTGACACTGCCAATGCCCACCATTATGGCATCGTCAATGAAGTCCTGCACCACATCCATAGCCTCCGCAGCCCTCATACCGCGGATGTCGATGTTGTCCTTGAAGGCGAGTTTGCGGCTCGAAATATCCACACTCACAACGGTGCGAGCCGTCGTGGGGCGCGTCATCTTCTTGAACTCACTCTGTGATATGGCCTCCAAGCGTTCAATGGCTATGGTGGTCATAATCTGGCCCATAGCAACCGTTGCCTTCTTGCCCTTGATGCTCATAACCTCACCAACGCCCTCCTGACCTGCAATGCGCACCTTGGCACCCACAATGATGGGTAACTTCTCGGGCTCTTTGGGTTTTGCCTCCTCGGCCACCTGCTCGCCACGCTGAGCCTTACGCTCGGCGCGTTTCTGGCGACGACGCTCAATCTTCTCCATCTCGCGCGCCACCTTCTCGCTCTCGGCCGAGAGGTAATCAACATCGCTCTCCACCTGCTCCCTCACAGCCTCAATCTCTCGACGCGCAAGGCGGGTGGTCTCCTTGTCGGCCTGCGACTCTCGAATCACCCTCACGGTGTTCTCAATCGTGCGATTGGTCTGGTTGAGAATCTCTTTGGCATCCTCTTTGGCTTGGCGGATGATGGCCGTGCGCTCCTCTTTGAGGGCTGCCAATCGTGCGGCATACTCGCTCTCCATCTCCTCCACACGCCTGTCGGCAATGCGTATCCTCTCTCTCTTCTGCTCCCAATAGTTGCGGTTGCGTGCCACCTCGCGAAGTTGGCGTTCAAGGCTTATAACCTCCGAACCGGCCTTCTCGGAGGCACTGCGGATAATATCCTCGGGAAGTCCGATTTTTCGGGCAATCTCTATTGCAAACGAGCTGCCTGGCTCACCCATCTCCAATCGGAACAAGGGGCGGATGTTCTGCACATCGAACATCATTGCACCATTGACCACACCACGGTGGTTGGATGCGAAATATTTGATGTTGGTATAGTGGGTTGTGATGATACCGTAGGTGCCCGACTCCACAAATCTTTCGAGCATTGCCTCCGCCATTGCGCCACCCATCGTGGGCTCCGTACCGCTACCGAACTCATCAATGAGAATCAGTGTCTTCTCTCCCGCACCCGAGAGCATCTCCTTCATATTGGTAAGGTGCGAGGAGTAGGTACTCAAATCGTTCTCTATGCTCTGTTGGTCGCCAATGTCGATGAATATGTGGTCGAAGAGGGGTAGTTCGCTCACTGCCGAGGCGGGAATAGCTACACCCGACTGGAACATATATTGCAATAGTCCCACCGTCTTCAAACAGACCGATTTGCCTCCCGCATTGGGGCCCGAAATCACCAAGATTCTCCTTGCGCCATTAAGCACCAAATCGAGAGGTACAACCTCTTTTTTCTCCCTGCGGTGGCTCTGCTCCAAGAGCGGATGGCGAGCCCCCACCAATCGCAGGGTGCCCTCCTCGGAGAGGATTGTCTTGTAGGCTCCATTATCCACCGCCCAACGAGCCTTACCTCGCAGGAAGTCGAAGAGGGTTAAATATTTACGGCTTGCGCCAATGTTCTCCCACTCGGGACGTATGGAGTCGGTGAGTTCGGTGAGGATGCGGATAATCTCGCGCCTTTCGGCATACTCCGCCTCACGCAGAGCGTTGTTTATCTCCACCACCTCCACAGGCTCAATATAGACCGTCTTACCCGTTGCCGACTCGTCGTGCACAAAGCCTTTGAGTTTGCGTTTATTGGCGGCCGATACGGGGATTACGGGGCGACCATCCCTCACAGAGAGCGATGTGTCGGGCTCCACAATGCCCTGACGGATTGCCTCAGCCAAAACCGCGTGGAGTCTTTTGGCCGCCTGCCCCTCGTGGGCACGAATGGTGCGACGTATCTCGTAGAGCTCCACCGAGGCACTATCCCTCACCTCGCCGTGGCGGTCGAGAATGGTGTCGATGTGGCCCACCACTTCGGGGTAGTCGCTCACCTTTGCCGAGAGCTCCGCCATAAGTGGGTATCGCTCCTTGGTGGAGAGGAAAACCCTCATAGCCTCACCCACGCACTTCAAGCCCGAGCGCAAGAGCACCAACTCTTCACACTCCAAAAAGGTGCCCTCCACTGCGAGTTTCGCCACCACGGGTGCAAACTCCACAAGTTCGCCCTTCGGGAAGGTGTGCTCCATCATCAGAGCCAACCTCACCTCCTCGGCAACACTCTGGCGGTATTCTACCTCTCTGGGTGAGGTGCAGAACTCCATCTCCGCCACCAACTCCCTGGCACCCTGCGTGGAGCAGAGGTCGGCAATTTGCTGACGGATACGGTCAAAACCAAGTTTTATTTCGAGTTTTTTAGTCATACATTGTGTCGTAGTGCGATGAGCTCTTCTCGTATTTCAGGTCTTGGAGGAGCGATGACTTAACGCTGATGTTGAAGCTCCAACTCTTACGATAACCAAAAGGCACACACGAGAAGTTCATCTGCCAACAGTGCAGATCCCTCACAAGGGTTACAACACCGGGGGTGAGCTCCTTTTGTTCGAAGTCGAAACCGCCCGAATAGGATATTGCCCACTTCTTATCTTTGTCGAGTGTTAGTGAGCCGTTGAATCCCAAAGTGTTGGTTATTCGCGGCTTTATGCCGTTGTTGGTGTAGTTTATCGAGTAGTTGAACGAGAAGTTCCACGGCATCGAGAAGTCATAGTACTGCGAGGTCATCAGCTGTCTTCGCAGGGCGGGGTCCAACGGGTCGTTGGGGTCGTAGAAATATGGGTTGGAGTACTCGGGGTACTGCTTCGATATGTCGTTGATGGTGGCCTCGGTGTAGAGATCCGAGGAGCGGAAGGTGTAGCCGCACGACCAACCCGTAGAGGCAATCCTGCCGGGGATGCCACGACGCAACATCAATCTATCGTAACGCTTACCCGTAACTTTATCCACCTCGTAGGGGTCGAGCGTCATCGAGATGTTGATACCGAAGTTCTTGATGATGTTTGAACGTATCCTCACGGGGATGGTTGAGAGTTTCATTGAGTCCGCCAAGAAGTTGTAGGAGAATGAGAAAGAGAAGTCGTCGATTACCTTCACCTTCTTCATACCCGTAGTATCCTCATCGCTCGCAACTTTGGCTTCGAGGGTTTGGGCTATGGAGAGCGAGAGACTCGCATTGCGACCACTGCCCGGCACACCATACATCTCCGAGGAGTATGGTGAGTATTTCTTGGTTTGCGTTCCCTCGGCATTGGACTGAATCTCTTTCCAATAGCCATATTTCTCCTTGCCGAAGTCGGGGGATACGGAGGCACTTGCCGAGAGGTTTATGGTGTGGCGAATGGCCTTCAAGAAGCTGTTGGGGTTCTTGAATTGGTACATACCGTAGAGTGTGGTATTGGCCGAGATGGAGGCGTTGTAGTCATAGACGCGGTAGAAGCCTCGGGTGGTGTCCTGCACAATGGCTCCCACCTCGGGATCCCAATTCTGATTCACGCGACGGAAATACCACCTCTCGTTGTAGTTCACCGAGGGAGATACGTTGAGGAAGCCACCCACGTTGAACGAAGCACTGATGGGGAGGGTGTGTTTGACACCATTTTTGAACTGTCCGAGGGTTTCGGGCTTCATCAAATCCTCATATTGGGTGTTGATACTATTCTGCAATTGGGCCTTGTAGGTCATCGCAATCTTCTCATACCAACGCTCCTTGCCCACCATAACCTTGCGCTTGAAGGGGTAGAAGCGGCTCACGTTGAAGTTGATGTTGGGCAAGCCGAGGGCCACAGCTCCCGTGTTGAAGTTCTGCGAATAGTTAAGGTTGGCCGAGAGGCTCATAGGGGTACCTTTCCACGAGTGGGAGTAGGAGATAGACGAGGTGGTCTGCGCCGAAAGGTAGTCCGTGAGGTTGTTCGATGCATCCTTGTTATATCCCGGGGTGGAGAAGTTTACATTGGCCGAGAATGTGGAGTTGGGGTTGAACTTTGAGTCCTGTGTGTGTGACCAGGTAATCTTCATATTGCCCTGACTCTTATAGTCGGCCGAGCCCTTGTCGCCCGTTACCACTTGTGCATAGTTGATGCCCACCGAGCCGTTGTACTTGTAGCGCACACGGTAGGTGGAGGCGGCATTCACCTCCCACGAGCCGAGCGAGTAGATACCGGCGGTGAGTTTGAGGTCTACATAGTCGTTGATGTGGAAGTAGTAGCCACCGTTTTTCAGGTAGAAACCACGAGTGTTCTCCTCACCGTAGGAGGGCATAATGAAACCCGTCTTGCGCTCCATATTCATTGGGAAGAAAATCTCGGGAATCATCACAGGCAGAGGCACATCGGCAATCACCAGAAAGAGGGGGCCCGACACAATCTTCTTGCCGGGGATGAACTTCGCCTTCGACATACTGATGTAGAAGTGGGGGTGGTTGGTGTCCTCGCAGGTGGTATAGACACCACCGCTGATGTTGAACGACTTGTCCTCCATCATCTTCACCTCCTTACCCGTCAGGAATCCCTCACCATCTTTGGTTACAACACCGTATATTTTTGCCCTCTTGGTGTCGATGTTGTAGGTTACCGTATCCATAGTGTAGGTGGAGCCGGCCTCGGTGAATTCGGGGCGTGTGTGTCCATAGACGGAGGTGTCGGCCTTGCCGTATGCCAGAATCTCCTTCGAGTCCATCATCACACGCATATAGTCCGCCTTGATGTTCATATTGCCATAGGTCACATCGCCTTGCTCGTAGATGTGTACCATCTTGCCCCTTACGTCGTAGTAGAGCGAATCTTTGTTCTTACCGTTGATAATCTCGTCGAGGAAGTTGCGCTGCTTGCGCCTGCCTGCCGTGTCGGAGGGGAGCACAAGGAGTGAGTCGATAGCCCTATTTTCGGCCTTGTGAATAAGTGAGTCGGTTGTGACCGCTCCTCTCTCGAAAGACAAAGAGTCTGCTGTGGGGCTCAAATTTTTCTCTCCCAAAGGGAGATTTTGCGCTCCGAGGGTGACACACATCATCAGTGCCACCAAAGAAAAAATAGTGTATTTTATACCTTTTTGTACCAAAATATCGCAAAAAATCATTACCTTTGCCGACAAAGTCGGCAAAAAACCTAAAACGATGATTGTCACCGCGCTTCACGCGCGTGAATCATCCTACAAAAGTAGTTAAAAACAATGAAACTAACAACTCGTTTGCTCCTTATATTAACGCTTCTCATCCCTTCGGTGGTATTTGCCGAGGGAAAAATTGATGCCTCCGAGAGGCGACTCTCGACAGTGGTTATTGATGCAGGTCACGGTGGTAAAGACCCTGGCTGTACTTGGGGAGAGAAGACCGAGAAGGCCCTCAATCTGAAAATCGCACTTCTCTTTGGCGGAATGATAGAGGAGGCCTATCCCGATGTGAATGTTATATACACCCGCAAGGATGACCGTTTTGTGGAACTTCACACTCGTGGCGACATTGCCAATAAAGCGGGAGCCGACCTCTTTATCTCCATTCACACCGATGCGGTGGGTAACAACGAGGCGCACGGCAGTAGTACCTACATTATGGGTAACGACAAGAGCGAGAAGAATCTCGCGGTGGCCCAGAGGGAGAACTCGGTAATCGTTATGGAGGGTGACTACGAGGAGAAATATGAGGGCTACGATCCATCGAGTGCCGAGAGTTTCATTATCTTTTCGCTGATGCAGTATGCCCACTCGGAGCAGAGTATGATTTTTGCCGAGATGATACAGAAGCACTACGCCAAGAGTACCGCTATCACCGACCGAGGTGCTCGTCAGGGCCCCTACCTCGTCTTGTGGCGCACGGCTATGCCCTCGGTGCTCACCGAGATGGGCTTTATGACACACAAGGGTGACCGCGATTACCTCCACAGCGAGGTGGGACAAGCGCAAGTTGCCAAGGCACTCTTTGATGCATTTAGTGAGTATCGCACAAAGTGCAACTCCAAGGCAGAACAGGTGAGCGTGGAGGTGACTACGGAGGTCGCGCAGACTACAACCCCCGCGCCTAAGCCGGAAGTACAACCAACCTCCGCCCCTAAGCCGGAGTCGAAACCCACACCTGCGGTTAAGCAGGAGAGTACCCCGGCGTGCTATGTGCAGATTTGCACCCTCTCCCAAAAGAGCAACCCCAACGACCGTAAGTTTGGTAAATGGGCCGGCAAGATTGTCCAGCGTCAGACCTCTTCGGGTAAGTGGCGTTGCCTGATTCCTGCATCCTCCACAGAGGAGGCAAAGGCTATCAAGGCAGAAGCCGAGAAGAGCTTTGCAGGGGCGTATATAGTCAAGGAGTAGGGCTTAGAGATGCAAAGTATCTCCTAAAAGTTTTTGGTGAAGCTTTTTACAAAAAGCTTCAAAGAAAGAGAAGACAATAAACTAAATAAAGAAGAAAAAATGAAAACAAAAATTTTGACATTTGTTATGGCAGCGGCTGTAATGACCGGTTGTGACTCTATGAGGAACAACCCACTTGTAAATCAGGGTAATACCCCCTATGGTACTCCCGAATTTTCTAAAATCGAGTTGGAGCACTATATGCCCGCATTTGACTATGCATTGGCGGAGGCAAGGGCAGAGATGGATGAGATTATCAACAACCCTGCGGAGCCTACCTTCGAGAACACCATTGTGGCTATGGAGCATAGTGGTGAGCTGTTGAACCACGTTTCGACCATCTTCTTTGTCCTCAACGGCAATGAGACCAGCGATGAGATGCAGGCTTTGGCCTTGGAGGTGCAACCCAAGCTCATCACCTTCTCCAACGACATCAACCTCAACCCCACACTCTGGGAGAGGGTGAAGAAGGTTTATGAGGGTAAAGAGGCACTGAACCTCAATGAGGAGGATGCAAAACTCTTGGAGGATACCTACAAGGGCTTTGTGCGCAATGGTGCGAACCTCTCGGAGGAGAAGAAGGAGCAGTATAGGAAGATCTCCGAGGAGCTCTCTTCGCTCTCGTTGCAGTTTGAGCAGAATGTGCTGGCTGCAACCAATGCTTTCTCGCTCAACATCACCGACGAGGCACAGGTTGCAGAGTTGCCCGCTTTTGTGAGGGATGCTATGGCTGCCGAGGCGAAGGCTCGTGGCGAGGAGGGTTGGACAGTGACTCTCCAACAGGCAAGTATGTTCCCCTTCCTGACCTACTCTTCGAATAGGGAGTTGAAGGAGAAGGTGTGGATGGCCTCGAATACCAAGTGTGTGGGTGGCGAGTACAACAACCTCGACATTGTAAAACGCCTTACCGATTTGAGACTCGAAGTTGCCCACTTGTTTGGTTACGACAACTACGCATCGTTTGTTCTCGAAGAGCGTATGGCAGAGAACACCGCCACTGTTAATGCCTTCCTCGAAGAGTTGAGGGCTGCGACTATTAAGTATGCAAAGAAGGACTATAATACCGTTGCAAGATTTGCACGCCGCAATGGTGCCGACTACCAGATTATGCCCTGGGATTGGGCCTATTGGAACGAGAAATATAAGGTTGCAACCTTCGACTACAATGAGGAGGATGTGAAACCCTATTTTGAGTTGGAGAATGTGAAGAAGGGTATCTTTACCCTTGCGGAGAGGCTCTATGGTATCCGTTTTGTGGAGAATAAGGAGATTGATGTTTATCACCCCGATGTGAAGGCCTACGATGTTTTGGAGGAGAATGGCGACTTCCTCGGTGTTCTCTATATGGACTTCTTCCCCAGAGCTACCAAACGTGGTGGCGCGTGGATGACCGCCTTCCGCGAGATGAAGAGTGTAGATGGCAAGGAGGTTCGCCCCTTCATTTCGCTCTGTGGCAACTTCACCAAGCCCACCGAGAGCGCACCCTCGCTCCTGACCTTCGACGAGTTCGAGACCTTCCTCCACGAGTTCGGTCACTGCCTCCACGGTCTGTTTGCTAAGGGTACCTACGAGTCGCTCACCGGCACAAATGTCTATCGCGACTTTGTGGAGCTCCCCAGCCAGGTGTTGGAGAATTGGGCAATCCAGCCCGAATTCCTCGACATTGTAGCTGTTCACTACCAGACCGGCGAGAAGATGCCCGAGGAGTTGCGCAATAAGATTATCGACTCGAAGAAATACCTTGCGGCTTATGCCAACATTCGTCAGGTATCCTTCGGTACTATTGATATGGCCTACCACACCATCAGTGAGCCTATTGAGGATGTTATGGCCTTTGAGCGTAAGGCTTCGGCTTCCACACAGGTGTTGCCTGTGGTTGAGGGCACACATATGGGTTGCTCGTTTGGTCACATCTTCTCGGGTGGCTACGCTGCCGGCTACTACGGCTACAAGTGGGCAGAGGTGTTAGATGCCGACGCATTTGAGCTCTTCAAAGAGGAGGGTATCTTCTCCCGCGAGTGTGGCAACCGCTTCCGCGAGGAGGTTCTCTCGAAAGGTGGCATCCGCCATCCTATGGAGCTCTATGTTGCCTTCCGTGGCCACAAGCCCGAGACACAGGCTCTCATTGACGAGATTTTGAGGTAAATAAATTGTCTGACGTCCAACGTCGAAAGTCTAACGACGCGGGCTCGTTGGTAGGAGCACGAAAAGTATCTTGGGACTTTTGACGTTAGACGTTAGACGTTAGACAAAAAATATGAAGTACAGACTATCGGAGATTGCACAGATTGCCACAGAGGGCATACTTCGGGGGCAGGATGTGGAGGTGCGTAGCGTTATGACCGACTCGCGCCACAGTTTTGCGCCCGAGAGCGCACCTATGTTTGTGGCCATTGCTGGCGTCAATCACGATGGTCACAACTTCATTGGCGACTTGTACCGCCGAGGCGTTAGGGCCTTTATGGTGGAGCGAGAGATGGAGTATGACGACTACCCCGAGGCGGGTTTTGTTGTCGTGAAACGCTCTCTGCGTGCATTGCAGAGGGTGGCGGCCGACTACCGCTCGAAGTTTGGTGGCACGATGGTTGCCATCACGGGCTCCACGGGTAAAACTGCCGTAAAGGAGTGGATTGCCGAGTGCGCCCCTGCGGGTGTGAAGGTCTTTCGCTCCCCCCGAAGCTACAATTCGCAGTTGGGCGTTGCTCTGTCGCTCCTTATGATGGAGGGTGATGAGGATTTGGCGGTGATTGAGGCCGGCATTTCGCGCCCCGACGAGATGGCTCGCTTGGAGTCTATCATCCGACCCGATGTGGGTATCTTCACCTCGCTCGAATCGCAACACGATGAGAATTTCGTTGATAGGGCTCATAAAGCAGCTGAGAAGGCTGTGCTCTTTGCCCGCACCCGTAAGGTTATCTACAACTCCTCCTCGCACCACATTGCGGAGGCTTTGGAGGCCGTAGATGAGAAGGTGGGAGTGGATAATATGAGGTCTATGGTGGGTGAGTTGTATGCCATTTTGGGCTACGATAGGGAGGCTGTGGAGTCCCACCTTGCCAACTCCGAGCCCGTGCGGTTGCGACTTTCGCTGGCCGAGGGATTGGGTGGCTCGGTGATTTTGAGCGACACCCATAACTCGGATATCAACTCCATAGCCATTGCCCTCGATTCGCTCCGCGAGGTGGCGGGTGGCAGACGAAGGATTGTGGTACTGTCGGATATGCTTTATAGTACCCTTCCCGATGATGAAATCTACTCGCGCGTGGCGAAGATTACCGCTGCGGCTGAGGTGGATATGGTCATTGGTATTGGTCGCTACATTGCTGCCAATAAACACTTCTTTGCAGATGGCGACGAGTTCTACTCCTCGACCGATGAGTTCCTGAAAGTGCTCTCACAAGATAAGTTCGAGGGGGCTGCGGTGCTGATTAAGGGTGGGCCGATGTCGGGTTTCGATAGGATTGTCCACACCCTCTCGCGCCGAAGCCACACCACGGTTTTGGAGGTGAATCTCTCGGCTATGGTGGCCAACCTCAACCGCTACCGCGCACGACTGCCCAAGGGTACGAAGTTGATGACGATGGTCAAAGCGTCGAGCTATGGTCACGGCGACTATGAGATTGCTGCGGCCCTGCAACACGAGGGGGTGGATTACCTCGCGGTGGCATTTGCCGATGAGGGCGTGCTCCTCAGGCAGAAGGGTATCACTATGCCCATTGTGGTGCTCAATGCCGATGCCGACAGCTTCTCGCTGATGACCTCCTACCGCTTGGAGCCCGAGATTTACAACTTCTCCTCATTGGAGGCCTTTGCCGAGGCTGTTGAGAAGGCGGGTGAGAGTGCCTACCCCATACACCTGAAAATTGATAGCGGTATGCACCGACTCGGTTTTCGGATGTGTGATGTGGAGAGGCTCACGGGGCGACTTTTGGAACTCAAAAGGGTGCTTGCCGTTAGGAGTATCTTCTCCCACTTTGCCACTGCCGATATGCCCGAAGAGGTTGCCTTTGTTCGCAAACAACAACACTCCTTTGCGGAGATTTCGGAGGCCATAATGGCCACTCTCCCCTATAAACCCCTGCGACATATCAACAACACCGCAGGTATGGAGTACTTTGCCGACTCGGTCTATGATATGTGCCGTCTTGGTATTGGACTCTATGGTGTGGGCGAGGGCGTAAGGCCCATTTCAAGACTTGCCACGCGCATCGTACAGATAAAGGAGCTCGGCGAGGGCGAGAGCGTAGGCTATGCACGCGCGGGCAAAATTGTGCGCCCCACAATGGTTGCTACCATCCCTATTGGCTATGCCGATGGCCTCGACAGAAGGCTCGGCTCGAGAGCGTGGAGTGTGAGTGTGGCAGGTGTGAAGGCCCCGATTATTGGTCGCGTATGTATGGATAGCTGTATGATTGATGTCACAGGCATCCCCTGCAAGGAGGGCGACGAGGTGGTTGTCTTTGGTGGCGAGGCTGGCTCCGTAGTGGAGATGGCCGAGGTGCTCGGCACAATCCCCTATGAGGTTATGACCTCCATATCTACGCGCGTAAAACGCATCTATGTTAAAGAGTAACCCCACCAGAGAGAATGAAACCCTACGGCAAGATCTATATGCTCCCCTGCCCAATTAGCGAGGGCAATCCCTACGATGTGCTCCCTGAGAGTAATAGGGCGGTTATGGCATCGCTCGACTACTTCATTGTGGAGAACGTGCGCTCGGCACGTCGCTTTTTGAGTGCTGCGAAGATTGGGCGACCAATTGAGGAGTTGGAGTTTGCCGAGTGTAGCGAGCACACCACCGAGATGGATATTGAGCCCCTCTTGCGCCCCATCTTGGAGGGTAGAAATTGTGGTATCATCAGCGAGGCGGGACTGCCCGGTGTTGCCGACCCTGGTGCCGATGTGGTGGCCGCGGCCCAAAAGAAGGGGGTGGAAGTGGTGCCCCTTGTAGGCCCCTCGTCGATACTTATGGCACTTATGGCAAGCGGTCAGAATGGTCAGAGCTTTGCCTTCAACGGCTACCTACCCATTAAACCTGCCGAGCGCACAAGAGCAATCAAGAATTTTGAGCGCAGAGCATTGACGGAGGGGCAGAGCCAAATATTTATTGAGGCCCCCTATCGTAACGACAAACTCTTTGGCGACTTTGTTGCCACCCTCAACCCCACAACGCGCCTTACGGTGGCGGTGGATATTACCTCGCAGGGGCAACTAATCCGCACCCTTGCGGTTAGCGAGTGGCGACACACTCCGAAGCCCGAAATGCACAAACGACCAACCATTTTCATTATAGGACGATGAAAAAAAGGAGCCGTGTGAGGCTCCTTTTTTTGTGGGTGGTTGTCTGCTAATTATTCTTTGCTACGAGGTTGCGGACATCGTCGGGACCACTGCCATTGCAGTCATAGGTGACGGTGTGGATGCCGAACTCGGAGGCGGCAGCGGTATTGGCGGCCTTGTCATCGGCAAAGAGTGTCTCGCCGGGCTCCAAGCCGTAGCGCGAGAGAATAATCTCATAAATCTCCTTGTCGGGTTTGTTCACCCTCTCGGCATACGATACCACCGCACCATCAAAGAGGTCAAAGACGGGAAATTTGGAGATCTCCGCATAGAACTCCTTCGACATATTCGAAAGGATATAGCATTTGATGCCCTTCTCTTTGAGCTCCCTGATGAGCACCTCTGTTTCGGGGATGGGTTGGAGCATTTCGAGGAGCCTCTGCACTTGGTTGTGTGCATCCTCCAAAGTGAGGTTGTAGTCCTCGGCGAGCATCTTTGTCACCTCCTCGCGTGAGTAGGTGCCTCGGTCAAACTCGCTCCAATATTCAGGGAAGGCCTCATCGGCCGAAATGAAGGCAAAAGTGTTGCCCAATACCTCTCCAAGCCTTTTGAAATCGCGCCCGAGGACAACGCCCCCGAGGTCGAAAATGGCATTTTTAATCATCTTTGTATCTTTGGGTTAAAAGGTTATTAATCAATCTCAAAACGGCGTTTAGTGGGGCTCTCCACCTCAATCTTCACCGTCATTACATCGTCGGGCAGGAGTGCCTCAATCTTCTCAGACCACTCTACCAAGCACAACCCATCGGAGTAGAAGTACTCCTCGTAGCCCATATCGAGGGCCTCCTCCGGGGAGTCAATGCGGTAGAAGTCGAAGTGGTAGATGGGGCGGCCATCCTCCGCATCGTAGCGGTTTACCAGTGCAAATGTGGGGCTGGTCACCACATCCTCACTACCCAAAAGGGCGCAAATCTCGCGTATGAGCGTGGTCTTACCGGCACCCATAGGGCCAAAAAAGGCTACAACATTTCTTCCATCAAGTGCGGAGAGAATCTCCTCCGCTACATCGGGCAAATCGCCCACTCCGTTTATGTTAATCTCTCTCATATTTAATGCTTGCACTCCACCTTATATATAATAAAGGGGTGCCCAAAGTTATTGTTTCTTCATTTGTACTCCTCCCAAAACACCACTATGCCTTCGGGCGCAACACAATGTAGGGAACAATCATCTCCTCCATCGACACTCCTCCGTGTTGGAAAGTGTCGCGGTAGTAGCGGATGAATTGGTTGGCATTGTTCGGGTAGGTCAAAAAGTCCTTACCGAGGGCAAAGATATAGCTGCTCGTAAGGTTGCTTTGGGGCAGTTGTGCCTCCTCGGGGCGGGTAATCTCAAATACCTCCTTGGGGTTGTAGTTGAGGTGTCGCCCCGTCTTGTAGCGCAGGTTGGGGGAGGTCTCCTTGTCGCCCTGCACCTTCACGGGGTTCTCCACCCTTGTGGAGCCGTGGTCGGAGGTGATGATCACCGTGTGTCCCGCCTCGGCCAATAGGCGAAGGAGGGTGTTGAGCTCTGAGTGTTCAAACCACGAGCGCGTGAGGGAGCGGAAGGCCGCCTCATCCTCGGTGAGCGAGCGGATAATCTGCGTCTCGGTACGCGCGTGGGATAGAATATCGAGGAAGTTGTAGATAATTACCGAGAAGTCGGCCTCCCTAACGTGCTGGATGTTGTCTATTAGCTTACGCCCCGCCTCGGGTTTGATGAGCTTGTCGAAGCTCACCTTCCAACTCTTACCCATACGGCTGAGTGCCCTGTGCAGAAACTCCTCCTCGTACTTATTCTTTGCCCCCTCCTCGTTGTCGTTGAGCCACCTCTCGGGCATAATTTTGTCGATTGCCAGAGGCATAAGTCCCGCAAAGAGTGCATTGCGGGCATACTGTGTAGCAGTGGGGAGGATGCTGCAATAGAAATCCTCCGAAATGAGGTCAAAGACGGGGTGCAACAAGGGGAGAATCGTGCGCCATTGGTCGTAGCGGAAGTTGTCGATGACAAGCAGTGTCACCTTGCCACCTGCCCCCTCCACATCGGGAACAATGCGGTTGCGAAGGAGGGTGTGGGACATTGTGGGGCGGTCATCGTCGGAGCCGTTTATCCAATCGAGGTAGTCGCGACGCACAAACTTGCCGAACTCGCTATTGGCTTCGCTCTTTTGGTAGGCGAGAATATCGCGTATGCCTCGGTCGGTCGATTCGGAGAGCTCCATCTCCCATCCCACAATCTTACGATAGATGGCCACCCAATCGGCAAACGTGCGAGCCTGCCCCAGCGAGATGCTGATTTTGCCAAACTCGGCACGATAGTCGGCTGTGGTCTGCTCCGTCACCAACTTCTCCCTCATAACGTGCTTTTTGATGGAGAGATGCACCTGATTGGGGTTTATGGGTTTGATGAGGTAGTCGGCAATCTTGGAGCCTATGGCCTTGTCCATAATATTCTCCTCCTCGCTTTTGGTCACCATAATAACCGGCACAGAGGGCCTCACCTCCTTGATTTGGGGGAGGGTTTCGAGTCCCGTCATTCCGGGCATCATCTCATCCAGAATAATCAGGTCGTAGGGTGTTGCGCGTGCCATATCCACAGCATCGTAGCCGTTGTTGCAGGTATCAACCGCATAGCCCTTGCCTTTGAGGAAGAGAATGTGGGGTTTGAGCAGTTCAATCTCATCATCCACCCAGAGTATGTTCACCTCGTAGTTGTTCATAGTCATTTGTGTGCATCTTGTGGGGTACACAAATATAATGCGAAACCGACTCCTTTTATTGTGTGTAGATTACTCTTTCTTTGTTGCTTGTTCTTGTTCTTGCACGCCCCTTGCTACACGTCTTGTGCGCTCGGTTTTGCGGCGGCGTAGAGCCACCTTTACACCCGAGGCTGCGCGGCCCGTAACCACATTGTCGATGGCAATCATTGTGTGGTCGAAGAGGCGGCGCAATGGGCGACGACGTTTCAGACCGCGAGTGTGACGCTCGGTCTTGTGGGGGTAGAGGTCGGGAATGGAGAGCAGTATGGCCGTATCCTGCAACTCGCCCAAGTCGGGAGCCAGAATCGTATCGAAGACCTGCATATTGGGCGATACGTTCATATAGGAGTTAATCATTGGCGGGATGTGCTCACCTCGCTCCTTCAACTCACGATTGAGAATCCTATGGTCGGCAGCAAAATCCTCACCCGAGAAGAGTCGCTCCATAGACTCGGTGTCAATACCGAGGTCGATTTTGTTTATGGGGTTGAAGAGCCCCTCATCTCCGGGGAAGTATTTGTGGAGGAAGTACATCAACATATTCCTCGCCTCGGTGTTGTAGTGACCATAGATGGTCACCTTGCCGAAGAAGTATTTTTTGTCGGGATTATTGACGATTATGGCTCCCAGACCATCCCAAATGTTATCCATCACATAGAGGCTCTTTGCATTGGCACGAGTGCTCTGGTAGTTGGGGTGGACAAAACTCCTGCCAAGCTCAATGGAGTAGGGGAGGTACTCCTCGCGGAATTTGTCGGTGAATTGGAAGTAGTGCTCGGTGGAGAGGTGCTTCTGCTCTTTGTGGGTGCAGACGATAAAGCGGTAGCCACCCACAATCTCCTTTGCTGCGGGGTCCCACACTACAAGTTGCTTGTAGCCATCGGGTGCCAAGTCGTCTTCATCAATATCGACACTCTCGCCTGTGCCACCACCCGCGCTACGGAAAGCCCACTCGCGGAGCCTACCAATCTCCTTCATCACATTGGGACATTCGGCGGCGGTTATGATATATATTTCGTTGCCTGCACGAACAGTTTCGCGCAAGAAAAACTCCTCTCTTAGCTCCTTCATCAGAAGGGTTCTCGATACGGGCCTAATAATTGGTTTCATAGTACTGCAAGTTTAAGATTTACAAATCCTCGGCATAGGTGTGAGGAATCTCTATGGTTGTGAGGTCGGTAACACCTCGTGAAGTAACCTCAATGGTGTTGGTGCCACGCTCCACATCGACATCCTCCCACACCACAACTCCGCCAACGCTCTCTTTCGAGCCGAGGAAGTTACCATTGACGGTGAGTTCAGCCTCGGGGAGTGAGGTATAGACCTTGATGGTTTGCAGGGTATCGGTACGGCGTGCCCAGCGTTTCTCGGCAATGTGCAGGAAGTCCTCGTTGGTATTCCAGCGGGCCTTGTAGAGGTAGAATGCATCTTTGCGCACCTGACGGTTGAAGCTCACTACGCCCATATCGCACACGCCTCCTGCCGAGCGGTGGGTATCTACCGATGCGTAGTCAAAAAGGCCATCGACAAAAATGCCCCACAAACCGCCATCGTCGGCAAGCGATGCAAGGTAGGTCTCGTGGAAGAATGTCTGCCACCTCTCGGGGTGCCAACTGCTCGACGAGAGAGGTTTTTCCAGAAGGTCGCTCTGGTGGAAGATGTTGCCTCCGCATTTGTAGCTCACGGCCGAGTGCAGGGAGTCCCATTCGGGCACCGAGTGGAGTTGCTCCTGCCATACGCCAATGTCGCTCGGAAGGCCCTCCATCCAGCCGAAGGAGTGGCTCCACACCACCACATCGGTCACAAAGTTTATCTCGCCATCCTGATTGCTCCAACCCGAGGTTAAGCGTGCCGGATCGAGCCTTTTGGCCAGCGAGTGGAGTGAGCGGATGTAATCCACGGGGTTCTCGCCTCTTATTTCGAGCTCCGAGAAGAGGTTCCACATCACCACAGAGGGATGGTTGTAGTTCTGGTATATCATCTCGTGGAGCTGAGTGTTGCCGTTTTCGCGGAATTCGGGAGTGTCGAAAAAGCCTTTACCGTTGAGAGTCGTTGCTCCCATCAAAGGCAGGTCGCAGATGACCAACACTCCGAGATTGTTGCAGATGCGGTAGAAGGAGGGGTGGTGTGCGCCACCAACTACACGGATTGCATTGGCCCCCATCTCACACGCAAACTCCACATCCTCCAAAACCTCCCTCTCGGTTACGGCCATACCCGAAAGTGCCCTGTCGCGATGCATCAGTACGCCCTTAATAGGGTAGGGTTTGCCGTTGAGCATAAAGCCCTCGGAGGTTATGGCATAGTTGCGCATACCGCTCTGCACGCCCACCTCATCACACCTCCTATCACCCACCGAGAGGGTGACGGTGAAGGTGTAGAGTGCGGGGTTGAGGGTGCCATTCCAGAGTTGGGGTTTGTCGATTTCAAAGGGGATGAAGGTGCCGGTTGTTCCCTTTGTGGTGCGCACCTTCTGTGTGGCAGTAAAGACCTCTTTACCTTCGGGACTCTTCACCGAGAGCAGTAGAGAAGCACTCTGTGAACCGAGGGCACTCACCTTGACCTCCACCTCGCCCGAGGCCTTGTCTTCACCCACCTTCGAGGTGTGGATATAGACACCATTGGAGGAGTAGTGGTCGAGGGCTATGTGTGTGGGCTCCTCAATGATGAGGCTTACCTCGCGGAAAAGACCGCCATAGGATATTTCGTTACCCGCAGTGGGCATCACCTCCGTGTTGGTACCGTTATTGACAATAACCCACAAAAGATCCCTGCCATTGAAATTCACAAAGTCGGTAATCTCAAAGGTGAAAGCACTGCTACCTCCCTCGTGTCTGCCAACGTGGCGTCCGTTTATCAGAAGATCGGTCACCAGATTGGCACCCCCAAATCGGAGGTAGAGTCGTTTGCCTCTCCATTCGGGGCGGAAATCGACATATCGGAGGTAGTTTCCCGTACCACGATAGTAGTCGAGCTTGCCACCCAGAGCATCGGAGTTCCATTGGTGAGGAAGATTCACGATGGAGGAGTAGTCTTCGGAGTAGGTGAAGAATTTCCAATCGCGGTTGAGGGTGTAGGTCTGTCGAGCCTCAGCTGAGGTTGCTCCCAAGAGGAAAAACGCCAGCGAAACGAGAATATGTGCGACTAATTTTTTCATTTTTTGGCCATTTATTGCGACACTAAGGGGTGCCATACTTGCACAAAGGTAAAAAAATAACTACATTTGAAAAAATTTTTTAACCACATAAGTGGTTATAGGGCCACTTTTTTGATTTGAACTAACCGACCAAGTGTATGAATTTCATCGACATTATTCTGGCTATTGTGCTTGTTTGGGCACTCATCAGCGGATTGCGTAAGGGGCTTATCTCTCAGGCAAGTTCTTTTGTGGGACTCCTCTTGGGTGTGTGGCTCGCCTTTAAGTTCAACGACCAACTCTCCGAGTGGATTGGTGTGGATGTTGAGGGTATAGCTGCCTATGCCATACTTTTTGCGGTGGGTGTATTGGTTGCGTGGCTCTTCTCGCGCATTTCGGGATGGATACTCAATGGTGTGGGCTTGGGATTTATCGACAAGATAGGTGGCGCGGTTGTTTCGCTGGTGGTCTATTGCCTTGTTTTGAGCCTTCTTTTGGGCTTCTTCCGAAATCTCAACTCCTCGCTCAAAATTGTTGAGCCTGAGGTGTTGGAATCTTCGGTACTTGTGGGGCCCGTAGAGAGGGTGTCGGAGGTAGTTTTCCCCTACCTTGTGGAGGCAAAGGATGCCATCATTGGCAGCGACTCGTTCCGCTTGAATGAAGCAGATACCAAGAGTCTGAAAACTACTAACAATCAACAACTATGATACAGGAGGGATTTG
This sequence comes from Tidjanibacter sp., assembly GCA_045657545.1. Taxonomy (GTDB): domain Bacteria; phylum Bacteroidota; class Bacteroidia; order Bacteroidales; family Rikenellaceae; genus Tidjanibacter. Next base: position 6,566 of record JAZOTH010000014.1, on the reverse strand, counting down.
TGATTGAGAGTACCGGCAGTTGGTACAAAGTGGAGATTGAGGGCGCGGTCTATGACTGCCGCACTCGTGGCAAACTACGACTCAAAGGGGTGCGTTCCACCTCGCCTGTGGTTGTGGGCGACAGGGTTGGTGTGGAGTTCTCCGAGGAGGGTGATGGCGTTATTGTGAGCGTTGCCCAGCGTCGCAACTATATCATCCGCCGTGCCTCCAACCTCTCGAAGGAGAGCCACATCATTGCCGCCAACATCGACTGTGCTGCGGTGGTTGTGACCATTGCCGCCCCCGTAACAGCCCCCGAGTTTGTCGACAGGTTTTTGGTAACCTGCGAGGCCTACAAGGTGCCCGCAGTCATCATCCTCAATAAGATAGACACCGCACGAGAGCACCCCGAACTGCTCGCCAAGTTCCACGAAATATACTCCTCGGCAGGCTACCGTATAATTGAGTGTTCGGCACTTACGGGTGAGGGTGTGGAGGATGTTGTGGAACTTCTCAGGGACAAGACAACGCTGCTTGCAGGTAACTCGGGTGTGGGCAAATCCACCCTTGTGAATGCCATTGAGCCCTCGGCTGCGGCCAAGACGGGAGCTATCTCGGAGGCCCACTTGCAGGGTAAGCACACAACGACCTTCTCGCACGTCTATCCCCTCTCGTTTGGTGGTAGGCTCATTGATACCCCGGGTATTCGTGGCTTTGGACTTATCGACATCAAGCCCGAGGAACTCTACCATTACTTTCCCGAAATTATGAGGGTGAGCAAGGGGTGTAAGTTCTACAACTGTACCCACACCCACGAGCCACAATGTGCCGTTATGCACGCGGTGGTGGAGGGTGAAATCTCCGAGAGCCGCTATGAAAGTTACCTCAAAATGCTCGATGACGATGGCAAATATCGCTAAACCCAAAGAGTGGTATGATGAACGCACGGAGTACCTCGCGGAGTTTATGCTCCCCGAGCGTTACGCTACGATGCAGAGGGTGGTGGCCGACCGCACAAAATATATGACCGTCTGTGCTGAAAACACCTTTCATCCCCAGAATGCAAGTGCTCTGGTGCGCCACTGCGAGGCCTTTGGTGTTCAGGAGCTGCACGCCATAGAGTTTCTGTGTGGTTTTCAGGCCAATACACACATTGTTAGGGGTACGGATAAGTGGGTGAATATCCGCCGATACGAGACCACTTCGGAGGCTGTGGCCCACCTCAAAGGCGAGGGTTACCGTATTGTTGCTGCCACACCGCACACCAACGACCTCACTCCCGACAGTTTCGATGTGACAAAGGGTAAGTTCTGCCTCGTGTTTGGCACCGAAAAGCAGGGTATCTCGCCCGAAATTATGGAGGTGGCCGACGAGTTTGTGAAGATACCGATGTATGGCTTTGTGGAGAGCCTCAATGTGTCGGCTTGTGCAGCGATTCTCATTCAGGGCTTAGTGGAGAAGATTCACCGTAGCGAGGTCGATTGGCGACTCTCTGCCGAGGAGCAGAGCAAACTGCTCTATGAGTGGATGAGGGAGAGTGTCAAGGATGACGAGGGTATTCTTCGTAAAAAGTTCGGAGAGGATATTTAGAGATAAAACGAGAGCGCGATGAAAATCGCGCTCTCGTTTTCTAATGTGTGTCAATCTATCTTATGCCTGCTCCCAATCCATTGAGCCGTCCTTATTGTCCTTCACACGGATGCCGATTTCGGCAAGACGGTTGCGAATTAGGTCGCTCGTTGCCCAATCCTTGTTGGCTTTGGCGGTGCGACGCACTTCGAGAATCATCTCCATAAGGGGTTGCAGCTGGTTGTTCTCGCCACCCTCAGCCTTCTCGTTCCTCAGTCCGAGGATGTCGAAGACGTAGAGATTCACAATGCGTTTCAACTCTTCAAGGTCGGTGGCCGAAATGCTCTCTTTGCCATCGACAAGGGAGTTGATAATCCTCACCCAATCAAACAGGGCCGAGATGACCATAGGCGACGAGAGGTCGTCATTCATTGCATCCTCACAGCGGGTTGCAAGCTCCGAAACATTCACACTCGAACTCTCCGAAGGTTTGATTTTTGCAAGAGCCTCCACCGACTTCATCAACCTGTCGTATCCCTTCTCGGCAGCTTTCAGAGCCTCATTCGAGAAGTCGAGAGTAGAGCGGTAGTGTGCTTGCAAGATGAAGAACCTCACGGTCATAGGCGAGTAGGCCTGTTCGAGTTTGTCGTGGGTACCGGTGAAGAGCTGTTCGAGGGTGATGAAGTTGCCAAGCGACTTACCCATCTTCTGACCGCCAATGGTAATCATATTGTTGTGAATCCAATAGCGTGCCGAGTCGTGACCGAGCGAGGCGCACGATTGGGCAATCTCACACTCGTGGTGGGGGAACATAAGATCCATACCGCCACCGTGGATGTCGAACTGCTCACCGAGATACTTGGTGCTCATTGCGGTACACTCCAAGTGCCAGCCGGGGAAACCGTCGCTCCAAGGCGAGGGCCAGCGCATAATGTGCTCGGGCTGTGCCTTTTTCCAGAGGGCAAAGTCGAAGGAGTTGCGCTTGTCGCTCTGACCGTCAATCTCGCGGGTGCCAACGAGCACATCGTCGAGGTTGCGGCCCGAGAGTTTGCCATAGTGGAATTTCTCGTTGTATTTGGTCACATCGAAGTAGATGGAGCCGTTGCTCTCGTAGGCATAGCCCGCGTCGAAGATGCGTTTTACGAGTTCAATCTGCTCGATGATGTGTCCGCTTGCGTGAGGTTCGATGGAGGGAGGCAGTACGCCCAACTTCTCCATAAAGGTGTGGTAGCGGTTGGTGTAGTATTGTGCCACCTCCATAGGTTCGAGCTGTTCGAGCCTTGCTTTTTTGGTGATTTTGTCCTCGCCCTCATCGGCGTCGTGCTCCAAGTGGCCCACGTCGGTGATGTTGCGGACATAGCGCACCTTGTAGCCCTGCGCCTTCAAGTAGCGGAACAGAAGGTCGAAGGTAATTGCGGGGCGGGTGTGTCCCAAGTGGGGGTCGCCATAGACGGTGGGGCCGCACACATACATACCAACGTGCTCGGGATTGATGGGCACGAACACCTCTTTCCTGCGCGAAAGAGTGTTATATAAGGTCAATTTTGTTGCCATAGTGGTTTGTTATCGTTTTTTGAGGTTGTAAAAATACTCATAATTTTCGTAACTTTGCAAAATATTTAGTGTAATAGAGAGTTATTTATTCTATGAAAACCTATAATAAAGTAAACAATCTCGTCGGATGGGCTACTTTTCTCATCTCGGCAGTGGTCTATATCCTCACCACAGAGCCCTCGGCAAGTTTCTGGGACTGTGGTGAATTTATCCCCACATCCTACAAATTGGAGGTCGGACACCCCCCTGGGGCTCCGCTCTTTATGATGATTGCCAACTTCTTCTCACAGCTGGCTTTTGGCAACGTGGAGAGGGTGGCCTTCTGGGTGAATGTTATGTCGTGTGTGGCTGCGGCCGCCACCATTATGTTCCTCTTCTGGACCATTACCCACATAGCACGCCGTATGACTACTCGCAGGGGTGAAGTTCCTTCGAAGGCCAAAACTGTGGCTATTATGGGTGCAGGCTTGGTTGGTGCGTTGGCCTATACCTTTACCGACACCTTCTGGTTCTCGGCTGTGGAGGCGGAGGTCTATGCCCTCTCGTCACTGATGACGGCCGTTGTGGTGTGGGCAATCCTGCGCTGGGAGGATGTTGCCGACCAAAAGGGTAACGAGCGATGGCTCATATTTATTGCCTATATGATGGGCCTCTCCATCGGTGTCCATATCCTCAACCTGCTGACAATTCCCGCCTTGGTCTTTGTCTACTATTTCCGCAAGACAGAGAGGGTTACGACCAAAGGAATCATCTATTCCACACTCATTAGTGGAGCCCTGATTCTCTTCCTGAACAGCATTGTAATTCCCTACACCACCCAGATTGGTGCGTGGTTTGATAGGGTGCTCAACTCTATGGGTGCGCCCGTGAATGTGGGCTTTGCAATCTACGCCTTGTTGCTCTTTGTGGCACTCGGTGTGGGTGTATGGTACACTCAGAAGAGGGGTATGAAACTCGCCAACCTTGTGGTTACGGCCCTCACCGTAATCCTCATTGGCTACTCCTCCTATGCCTCGGTTATCATCCGTGCGGCGGCCAACCCACCAATGAACTCCAACGATCCTGATAACCCCTACGCACTCCTCTACCTGCTCAACCGCGAGCAGTATGAGGCACAACCAATCCTCTCGGGTGTGTCGTATGCTGCCCCTGTTACGGATGTCAAGTATCGCACCAAATACTACGTCAATGATGAGGGTAAATATGTGGGCGAAAAGACCATTGCGGGCTATGAGTACCCCGATGAGTTCAAGATGCTCTTCCCCCGTATGTGGTCGAGCCAAGAGAGGCACATTGAGGGCTACACCTCGTGGGGTAGAGTGAAGGGGCGCAAGGTGCGCTATGGTGGAGAGGTCTATACCGTTCCCACCTTTGGCGAGAATCTGCGCTACTTCTTCGACTACCAACTCAACTTTATGTATTGGCGTTATTTCCTCTGGAACTTCGTAGGCCGCCAGAGCGACAACCAGAGCGTAGGCGAGATTACCGATGGCAATTGGCTTTCGGGCATCAAACCACTCGACGAGGCGATGCTCGGCCCCCAAGATAACCTCCCCGATGAGATGGCAAATAACAAGGGCCGTAACCGCTACTACTTCCTCCCCTTCATCTTGGGCCTTGTGGGCCTCTTGTGGCAGTTGGGCAAGAATCCTCGCTACTTTACGGTGGTTATGTGGCTCTTCTTGATGATGGGCGTAGTGCTTGTTGTCTATTTCAACTCGCCCCCTGGTGAGCCCCGCGAGAGGGACTATGTCTATGCCGGCTCCTTCTATGCCTTCTCAATGTGGATAGGCTTTGGTGTGCTGGCTGTTGTGGAGTGGCTCGAAAGGGTGTTCAAGAAGAGCAAGGTTGCGCCCGCCGTGGTGGCGAGTGTGGTTTGCCTCTCGGTGCCCACCATCCTCGCGGCCGAGAACTGGGACGACCACGACCGCAGCGGTAGGTATGTGATGCGCGATATGGGCTACAACTACCTCTCCTCGGTTTTACCGAACTCCATAATTGTCAATTTTGGCGACAACGACACCTACCCGATGTGGTACAATCAGGAGGTGGAGGGTGTAAGGCCCGATGTGAGGATTATGAACCAGAGCTACCTCGGTGGCGGGTGGTACATTGAGGAGATGAAGCAGGCCTACAACGAGAGTGCCCCTGTGCCCTTCTCGTTCCCCAAGGAGAAGTATATGTATGCCAACGACTATATCTTTGTGGAGGATGTGGTTGACTACCGAGTACCCATCGGTCAGGCTATGGATATCGTGCGTAGCGAGGCCAGAGGTACCAAACTCTACTACGGAGATATGGCCTTCGACTTCCTGCCACAGCACAAATTGGCCCTGCCCGTGAACAAGCAGAACGCCATTGAGGCCGGCATTGTCAAGCCCGAGGATGCACATCTTATGCTCGACACGCTCGAATTGGACATCAAGGGTAACACCCTCGAAAAGCCGGAGGTGATGATTTTGGACCTTTTGGCTCACTTCGATTGGAAGAGGCCCATCTACTTCGTGCAGCCTACACTGATGAAAAATCTCGGCTTGCAGGACTACCTCCAATACGACGGTTTTGGCTACCGCCTTGTCCCCATCAAGACCCCCGTGGAGAGCATTGCCACAATGGGACGTGTGGATGCCGACTGCCTCTACAACAACATTATGAACGTCTATCGCTACGGCAACATTAAGGACGAGGGTGTATATATCGACAACTTCTCTCGCTACAACATCAACTCCACCCAGATTCGTGGCGGTTTTGCCCGTCTGGCCGAGGCGTTGGTGGCTCGTGGCGAGAAGGAGAAGGCTGTGGAGGTACTCGACCGAGGCGTGGAGGAGATTCCATTCTCGCAGGTGCCACACGGCTACCAATCGTTTGGCTACATTGATGCCTATTATGCCGCAGGCGACACCGCCAAAGGCGACGCTCTGGCTCGTGATTTTGCCCACGACATCACCCAAAAACTCTACTACTTCTTCACCTTCCCCGACCGTCAGCAGGACTACATTGCTGACGAGTTGGTCGATAACTTCCAATACCTCGAACACCTCATCTACTCGCTCGCACTACCCAACAAACGTATGGAACTTGTGAACGAGTTGGATAAGAGCCTCGAAATTGCCGAGTTGTTCTTTGGTATGACAAGAGACGAAAAGGGACAACCCCAAAGCACCATTCCTCCCGTCTCGGACCGCACACGCAAGGAGTTCTTGGAGGGCATTGAGGGACACTTTATAATTGAAAATTGAAAATTAGTTATTTTCCTTATGAAACGGTTGGCCTTTACGATACTATTGAGTCTTGTGGCAAGCAGTGCGCTGGCGCAGGAGGTTGAAGGGAGGTTGCCCCGAGGGTGGCAGCCGCAGCAGGAGTACCCTATGGCGTGGAGTGGCGAAGGCGATTTTGACGCTTGGCGCACCGAGTGCAGGGGGAAGATTTTTGACCTTATGGGCCTACCGCCAAAAGCCCCAACG
>JAZOTH010000013.1:0-44497 GCA_045657545.1 Tidjanibacter sp. | reverse complement strand
AGGTGGTGCGTATTCTTCGCTCCGAATTTGAATAGCGAGCACATCTTGCGGGCGATTTCGGCGTTATGCTTTTGATTTTGCTTCCTCATTTACTTCGAGTAAGCTGCGGAGCAAAATCAAAACCAAGCCTTGAACTCGCCTCGCAATATGCACTCGCTGATATGTAGTGGGACACAAAAATCCCTCCACGATATACCGCAAATGGAGGGGGGAAGCCCTTGAAAATTTTTAGTTCCGCTTTTTCAAAACAGCGGAGAAAAAAGGAATAAATAAAAAACAAAAAAATATAGCAAATGGAGAAAAAACTGAGACTCGTACAGGTTGCAAGAGAGTTTAAGGTTGGTCTGGGCACCATAACCGAATTTCTCGAAAAGAAAGGTATCAATGATGTGGCACCCAACACACTCGTAGAGAGTGATGTCTATGCTATGTTGGAGAAGGAGTTTGGTGGCAATCACCTCGGTGGCGAGAGGGCTAATGTGCGTGAGCGTATGAGCATCAAGCAGGAGAGTGTGTCGCTGGGCGACAAGAAGGAGGCAAAGGCCGAAGAGCAGGAGGTGGTAATCAAGAGTGGCGGTAGCTTTATCCGCACCGAAGTACCACAGCCCAAAGTGCTCGGCAAGATTGACCTCGACGCCAAACCCGCACCTAAGGAGGAACCCAAAGTGGTAGCCCCAGAGCCTAAAAAAGAGGAGCCCGTGAAGGTGAGCGAGCAACCCGCAGCACCCGCACCCGCGCCTGCACCCAAAAAAGAGGAGCCCAAAGTAGAGGTGGCTCCCGAGCCCAAAAAGGAGGAACAACCTCAGCAGCAGAGTGCTGTGGCCGACACTCAGGCACAAAACAAAACCTACGATGAGCGTATGGCAGAGAGCAAGGATGTCTTCCGCCTCGAACAGAACAGCCTTTCGGGTCCCAAAGTTCTTGGTAAGATTGACGTGGATAGCCTGCGCAAGAACTCGGAGCCCTCGCACCGCGAGAAACGCAAACGCATCAAAGACAACAAGGTTGATGTGACCAAACAGCAGGGTGGTGGCAAACCTCAGCAGGGTGGCAAACCCCAGCAAGGCGGCCAGAACAACAACCAGCCCGTGGGCAAAAAGGACAAAAAGAATAAACAGAAAAATGCACCCAAGCCCGTAGTTCGCCCCGAGGTGAGCGACGAGGAGGTGCAGAAGCAGATTAAGGACACCCTCGCACGCCTTACGGCTAAGGGTGCCAAGAGCAAAGGCTCCGTACACCGCAAGGAGAAACGTCAGGCTGTGGCAGAGCGTATGGAGGCCGAGTTCGAACAGGCAATGACCGAGAACAAGACTCTCAAACTCACCGAGTTTGTGACCGTAAGCGACCTCGCAACAATGATGAATGTGGGCGTTACCGACGTAATCACCACCTGTATGAACCTCGGACTTATGGTGTCCATCAACCAGCGTCTGGATGCCGAGGCCCTCGTGATTGTCGCCGAGGAGTATGGTTTCAAGGTGGAGTTTGTGAGCGTGGAGATTCAGGAGGCTATCGAGGATGTTGCCGATAGCGAAGAGGATCTTATGGCTCGTCCCCCCATTGTTACCGTTATGGGCCACGTCGACCACGGTAAGACTTCGCTCTTGGACAATATCCGCAAGACCAATGTGATTGCCGGTGAGGCGGGTGGTATCACTCAGCACATCGGTGCATATAGTGTGAAGTATGAGGGCAAGACCATCACCTTCCTCGATACCCCCGGTCACGAGGCCTTTACGGCGATGCGTGCGCGTGGTGCTCAGGTTACCGACGTGGCAATCATCATTGTGGCAGCCGACGACAGGGTGATGCCCCAGACTGTGGAGGCTATCAACCACGCAGTGGCAGCAGGTGTGCCTATGGTCTTTGCAATCAACAAGATTGATAAACCTTCGGCCAACCCCGATGCTATCAAGGAGCAGCTCGCAAATATGAACTACCTCGTGGAGGATTGGGGCGGTAAGTACCAGTCGCAGGAGATCTCCGCAAAGCAGGGCATCAACCTCGATAAACTCTTGGAGAAGGTGCTCCTCGAAGCCGAGCTCCTCGACCTGAAAGCCAATCCCAACAAGAAGGCTGTGGGTACGGTTATCGAGTCGTCGCTCGACAAGGGCCGTGGCTATGTGGCAACCGTTCTTGTGGAGAATGGTACCCTCCGCACAGGTGATGTTATCCTCTCGGGTACCCACACGGGCCGTGTGAAGGCAATGTTCAACGAGCACGGCAAAAAGGTTGGCGAGGCAGGCCCCGCAACCCCCGTATTGGTGCTCGGTCTGAATGGCGCACCCCAGGCAGGTGACAAGTTCAACGTGATGGACGACGATAGGAGCGCACGCGAGATTGCTGCCAAACGTGAGCAGTTGCAGCGCATTCAGGGTATCAAGACTCAGAAACACGTTACCCTCGATGAGATCGGTCGTCGTATCGCCATCGGTAACTTCAAGGAGCTCAACATCATTGTTAAGGGTGACGTGGATGGCTCCATTGAGGCTATGACCGACTCGCTCCTGAAACTATCCACCGAGACCGTACAGGTGAATGTTATCCACAAGGCTGTGGGCCAGATTACCGAGGGCGACGTGCTCCTCGCTGCTGCCTCCAATGCCGTTATCGTGGGCTTCCAGGTACGTCCCAGCGCGGGTGCTCGTAAGATTGCCGAGAATGAGTCTATCGAGATTCGCCTCTACTCCATCATCTACGACGCTATCAACGACATCAAGGATGCAATCGAGGGTATGTTGGAGCCCGAGATGAAGGAGGAGATTATGGGTACTGTTGAGGTGCTCGAAACCTTCAAGATTAGCAAGGTGGGTACCATCGCTGGTGGTATCGTGCGTGAGGGTAAGATTACCCGTACCGCCCCCATCCGCGTGATTCGCGACGGTATCGTTATCTACACCGGCCGTCTTGGTTCGCTCAAACGATTCAAGGACGATGCAAAAGAGGTTACTCTCAATATGGAGTGCGGTCTGAACATCGAGTCCTACAATGATATTAAGATTGGGGATATCATTGAGTCCTACGATCAGGTAGAGGTTAAAAAGAAATAATCTCGCGGGTGAATTTTTCACCAAATTTCAAAGGTGGCTTCCTCATTTGCGCCAAGCAAACTGCGGAGCCACCTTTTTATTTCGCAAAAAATTCCCTCCGCGATATCATTCCTTTTTTAACCTCTACGACTGCGGAGGGGATTTTCTTGTGCGCCTAAAATTCGCTCGCTTACTCGCATTTGCGACATTAGACGTTAGACGTTAGACATTAGACGTTAGACCTTTTAGAAGGGATATCCGATACCGAAGTTGAGGGCGGTATTGCGGAAGCTGGGGTGGGTGATAACCCAGCGTTCACCCTCAGGCTTATTGGGGTTATGGAGCTGGACACCCCAATCGAGGCGCAAAACAAGTACGTTGAGGTTGAGGCGCAGGCCTACGCCCGTATCGAGGGCCACCTGTGAGAGTGCGGTGCCGAACTTGAAGGCTGCACCTTCGGGGATACCTTTAATATTAGGGGTGTACCACACGTTACCCGCATCCACAAAGAGAGCACCATCGAAAATGCCACCCAGAGGGAAGCGCAACTCGGCATTGGCCTCCAAGCGGAGGTTGCCAAATTGGCTGGGGTAGCCACTATTGACCGCAGCTGAGCCACCGGGGCCGAGGGTGCGCACCGTCCAGCCACGCATACTATTCACACCGCCCGCATAGAAGAGGCGGTCGGCAGGCAGCGACTCGTTGCGAGAGTTACCATAGGGGAAAATCAGACCTCCATAGAGGCGGTAGGCAATAGCAATATTATCGCCCAAAGATATTGACTGCGCCCACGTTACATCGCCTCGCACATACTGAGCATAGGGGATGCCGAAGACGGTGTAGTGACCATTGGTCTTGCTCTCTCCGAGAAGAGTCTTGATGCCCGAAAGAAGGTTACCACTCGTGGAGAATCCGGCGCGGAGGGTGGTGTAGTCATCCTGATTGGTGACATTCAGCGTACCGTAGGCATAGGTGCCCGAGATTCCCGCCATCATCTGTGTGGTGTAGCTATCCCTCAGGTAGGGGTTTTGGAGTTTGTCGAGGAAGGTGGAGCTGACGTAGTTCATCTTCACAAGGCTCACATCGAAGGGGCGTACCGAGAAGTGGCTGCGGCGACCGTCGCTCCAATTGTATCCAAAGCTGATGTTGGACAATACGCGGTCGTAGTAGCGACGATTCTGGCGGCTGATGGAGAACTCCAAGCGCGTTTGTGGATTATAGATGCGACCTTTGGGGCTAATCTCCACAGGGAAGAGGAATTGAGGGAAGGTGATACCAACCATACCGCCCAGCTCCGTAGAGTTGCGGTTGAGATTGGGGTCCTCGACCTTCAAAAGCTCATAGCCAAAGGTGAAGCTCATATCTATCAGTTCGGCTCCGCGGAAGAGGTTGCGGTTTTGATAACCCACCGTAGTCGATACTCCATAGAAGGTGGAGGTGGTGGAGGTTTCGAGCTCCACTTTGTAGCTCTGTCGCAGGGCGGGGGAGAGCCTTATCTCGCAATCGAGAACACCCTCGGTGGTCTCGGCCGTATCGCTCCAATGGTCGCCAACGTAGGTGATGTTTCGCATCTTATCTCTACCCTCGGGGGTGAAGATTATGTTGGCACTATGGATGTAATCCACACCCATCAGGTTGTCGTAGGTCGTAGTCACCCTCTTGTCGTTATACATCGAGCCACTGCGCAACTTCACCAAACGGCGCAATACCGAGGGACGGATGTTGGGCCTCTTGCCGGAGTAGATAATCTCCAAACCACGCCTCGAAATGGTGTCGAGCGAGAGAAGATAGTCGGGGTTGGTGGCGGCCTCCGTAGCGTTGTAGTCGGGGAGTATGCGGATGGTGCCGATGCGATAGAGGGGGTTGTTTTGGGTGATGGGGTTACCCTCGGAGTCGTAGCCCACGAGTGCGCGTTTGAGAATCATCTCCACGCTCGCCTTGTGGTTGCCGAGTGTTGTATCCACCTGAAACTCAATCCTACTGTCCGAAAAGTCGTAGTAGCCCTCACTACGCAGTATGTTGGTGATGCGGGTGCGCTCCTCACCCAGAGCATTGATGTCGAGGATGCTGCCCACACGGATGCCCGAGAGGGTGTCTTTTTGGAGCAGTTTGGCGATGTAGTCATCCTCAATGTTATACTCCACCTCGGAGATTCGGTAGGGCTCGTTCTGGATGGTGGTGTAGGTGACCTGTGCGGTCTGTTTCTCGGGGTTCAGGCGGAAGGAGTACTCCTCCTCGGCACCGAAAAATCCACGCGATGCAACATAGGCCTCAATATTCTCGGCACTGCGGCGTGTGAGGGTGCTGTCGAGCAGTACGGGGGGTGTGCCGAGGGTGCGCATCAGCGAGTGCCAGAGGTTGCCGTTGTCGGGGTCGGAGTTGAGCCACAGCCACGCGCGGATGTTGAGAATATCCATTGCGGGGCGTTGTTTGACATACTTGGAAATCTCCTCTGCCGAGATGCGCTCATCGCGGGGGGTGGTATGATCTACCTCCACGCGGTTGCGGGTGAGAACATACTGTCCCTCGGGTAGCAAGGCACGAATATTACACGAGGTTGCCACAATCAAAAGTGTGGCAACGGCCAAAATGATTCGGTATTTTGGGCGGTGGAGGTGCATCGTTTCTCTTGTGTCGGCAAAAAATTTCTCAAATATACAATAAATTATCTATATTTGTGGGAACAAACACCATTTTTGGATGAAAATTGAGTTTTGGAAATACGAAGGAGCGGGTAATGACTTTGTACTCCTTGACCAGAGAGATGCAAATTTTGAGCCCACCGCAGAGCAGATTCATAAAATCTGCAATCGTCGCACGGGCGTTGGTGCCGATGGACTTATGATGCTCTCTCACTGCGAGGGGGCCGACTTTGCGATGCGCTATTTCAATGCCGATGGGCCCGAGGCTACAATGTGTGGCAACGGAGGAAGGTGTATCGTGTGGTTTGCCGATATGTTGGGAATTGGTGGAGATTGCAAGACTTTCCGAGCGATTGACGGGCTCCATACTGCCGAGGTGCTCTCACGCGAGGGCGATACGGCAACCATAAGGCTTGGAATGGTCGATGTGGAGAGCATTGAGGTTTGCCCCGATGGTGATGTGCTACTCGATACCGGCTCACCCCATCTTGTGAGGTTTGTGGAGGGGCTCGATATGGATGTTGTGGGCGTGGGCCGAGCCCTGCGTTATGATGCCAAGACAGCACCCACCAATGGCGCAAATATCAACTTTGTGGAGGTCTTGGGTGAGGGTAAGGTTGCCCTGCGCACCTATGAGCGTGGCGTGGAGGATGAAACTCTCGCTTGTGGTACGGGCGCAACCGCCTCGGCCATAGCACTTTGTCACACACTCCAATCCGAGGTGAGGGATGTTACGCTCCAAGCCCTCGGAGGGGTGCTTCGCGTGGAGTTCTCTCGCACCGATGGCCGCTATACCAACATCCACCTCACGGGGCCCGCACGATTGGTTTTTAGGGGCGAAATGGAAATTTAAGGCTTGATTGGATATGCAAAGAAGGCGCACCACATTGGTGCGCCTTCTTTGTGTTGATTTTGAGTGGTTTAGAACTCCACGGCGGGAACCTCGGCAGCCCTCTCGGCAGCCTCGAAGTATGCCTTCTTCTCGAAGCCGAACATCGAAGCAATGAGGTTGGAGGGGAAGCGGCTGACCTTCACGTTGAAAGCCCTCACACCCTCGTTGAAATCCTTGCGTGCCACAGCAATGCGGTTCTCGGTGCCCTCCAATTGCGCCTGCAACTCCATAAAGTTGTTGCTCGCTTTGAGTTCGGGGTAGGCCTCGCCAATGGCCATCAGGCGGCCCAGAGCTGCGCCCACCTCGCCTTGTGCCTTGTTGTAGGCGGCCAACTTCTCGGGGGTGAGTTCATCGGCACTCACTACCACTTGTGTGGCCTCGGCCCTTGCGGCTACCACAGCCTCGAAGGTCTGGCTCTCGTGGGCAGCGTAGCCCTTGACGGTATTCACGAGGTTGGGAATCAGGTCCAAGCGACGCTGGTACTGATTCTCCACCTGACTCCACGAACTCTCAACCCTCTCGTTGCGGCTGATGAGTCCGTTGTAGGTCGAAATTCCCCACACCAAGATGACTGCAACCACAGCCAATGTAATCCATAATCCTTTGTTTTTCATGGTTTTTTTGTTTGGTCTAACGTCTTTTTGTTAATTTTTAGTTTTCAATTTTTAATTTGTTCTTGGGTATCTTTTTTAATACCCGTGAATAAGGGGGGACCGCTGACTGCTGACTGCTGACCGCTGACCGCTGACCGCTGACTGCTGACTGCTGATTGCCCTAAACCCTTCCGCCTGCGCCTCCGCCACCGCTGAAACCGCCACCGAAGCCACCGCCAAAGCCACCACCGCCTCGGCCGAAACCTCCGCCACCCATAATGATGGGGCCACCACCCGAGCCATTCGAGATATTTTCCGCCTCGTTGCGCCAGACGATGTGTCCGCACTTGGAGCACTTGTGGGCTACCTTATATACCCTCTGGAAGGAGTTTTTGCTAATCTCTATGCGGTCGGCAGTGCGGGTGAGAGTGCCCTTCTTGCACTTGGGACAGCGACTGTAAAGGTGGAGCAGTACTACGATGAGAACAATAAAAAGAACGGTTGTGCCGATGAAGATAGCAAGGCCTATAAGGTCGCTGTTATCATCCTCAGCAGCAAGGTTTTCGGGCACCTCGGAGGTCGAGAGCACACTCGCAATGGCCCCCACACCCTCAATCAGACCCTCGTCGAATCGCCCCTCCTTGAAGTGGGGAATCATCACACGCTCAATGATGCGTTTGCACAAAGCATCGGGCAAGTCGCCCTCCATACCATAGCCCGTCTCAATCTCAATGGCACCCTGACCGAGCACCAGCAAGACCAAAAGGCCATTGTCGCGCCCCTTCTCACCAATGCCCCAATGGCGGAACAGCTCGGTGGCAAACTCCCTCGGCTCGGCAAAGCCAATGGACTCCACAGCCACCACTGCCACCTCGGCAATGCGGGACTCTTTAAGGCGCAACAAGGTGGTGTCAATCCGACGGATAGCCTCCTCGGAGAGAATCCCATCGGGGTTGCTCACAAAACGGCGATAGTCATCCACCTGCACATTGGGCACTGTTCGGGGGGTGTAGCTCTTTGCAAAAGCACCCTCAGAGGTGAAAACCACCACCCCCAAAAGAGCAACCAATATCAAAAAAATCTTCCTCATCATTCAAAAAACTTAGTGCTGTTGCAATACAAATATAAGGAAATTTGTATATTTGCGAATGTGCAAAGAGAAAATTTAATCTAAATTTTATAAAACCGTACTACTATGAATTTGAAAATCAGGTTGATTATTATGAACTTCCTGCAATTTGCAGTCTGGGGTGCCTACCTCACAAGTATGGGCCGATATCTCGGTGCTGCCGGTATGGCAGAGAACATCGGTTGGTTCTACGCAATGCAGGGTGTCGTTTCTATCTTTATGCCCGCACTCGTGGGTATTGTTGCCGACCGCTGGGTGCCCGCACAGAAGGTGTTGAGCCTCTGCCACGGCTTGGCAGGTGCTGCAATGCTTGCAGCAGGTATGTATGGACTCTCCACGGCAACCCCCGAGTTCGGAGTACTTTTCACCCTCTACTCGATTAGTGTGGCCTTCTTTATGCCCACCATCGCCCTCACCAACTCGGTGGCTTATTCGGCACTCAGTGGTGCAGGTTTGGACACAGTTAAACACTTCCCCCCAATCCGTGTGTTCGGTACCATTGGCTTCATTTGCGCAATGCTCCTTACCGATGCTCTCGGATTTCAAGTAAATGCCAAACAGCTCGCATTCTCGGGTATTTTGAGCCTTGTGTTCTGCCTCTATGCGCTCACATTGCCCAACTGCCCTGTGAACAAAACTGCCGAGAAGAAGTCGCTCGCACAAACCCTCGGTCTGGATGCATTCAAACTCTTCAAGGAGAAGAAGATGGCTATCTTCTTCATCTTCTCGATGTTGCTGGGTGTGTCGTTGCAGATTACCAACGGCTTCGCAAACCCCTTCTTGGGTAGTTTCGAGGCTATCGAGGAGTATGCAAACACCTTCGGTGTGCAGCACTCCAATATGCTCATTTCGCTCTCGCAGGTGAGTGAAACACTCTGCATCCTGTTGATTCCCATCTGCTTGCGCAAGTTCGGTATTAAGAAGGTTATGCTTATGTCTATGATTGCTTGGGTGTTCCGCTTCGGTCTGTTCGGTGTGGGTAATCCGGGTAGCGGCGTGTGGATGTTTGTGCTCTCGATGATTGTCTATGGTGTAGCTTTCGACTTCTTCAATGTCAGCGGCTCGCTCTATGTCGATCAGGAGACCAAACCCGAGATTCGTTCCAGCGCACAGGGCCTCTTTATGATGATGACCAATGGTCTGGGTGCAACTATCGGTACCCTCTCGGCACAGGCTGTTGTGAATGCTTGTGTGAATAGTCAGCCCGCAGGTGCTGCACAAGTGGCAGGTTGGAGTCAGGCTTGGCTCATCTTTGCGGCATACGCACTCGTTGTGGCAATCTTCTTTGCAATCCTCTTCAAGTACAAACACAATCCCGAGAAGGCAAACTAAAAACGAGTATTTAGAAATTCCAAAACTAATCACAATCTAAACCAAAAATTGTTATGAAAAGAAGTCTGTTGTTTGCGGTCTTTGCAACAATGTTTATTGCTTGTGGCTGTGGCGAGCCCGAGGTGCCCGACACCGGCAATGAGAATGGTGGCGAGACTCCCGAGCAACCTGTCGATTTGGCCCCTCTGAAAAGCAAAGTGCTCGTGACCAATAACTGGATTTATGAGGATGGCAAGCCCGAAATTACCATCAGCGTGGAGAATCCCAACGAAGTTGAGGCCCCCGCAAAGGTGAAGGTTGTCTTCTATGCCGACACAAAGAGTAAGATTGAGACAGTTGAATTTACGGATAACATCCCGGCCAAACAGACCAAAAATGTTATCGTTTCGCCCACCCAAGATTTTGCCCCCGGCTTTTATAGGGCAAATTGTGCGGTAAATGGCAAGGTGGCTCGCAATTTCTACTTCGGTGTAGACCCCTTCGAGATTGTTTCGGCCCCCGATATGCAGCCAGACTTCAACGAGTATTGGGAGAATGCAAAAGCAACACTCCCCAGCCTCACTGAGTATGAGCCCGTTCTCACCGAGATTAAATCCAAAAGCTCAGCAGCCGAAAAGGTCTATCTCGTGGAACTCAAATCGACTCCCGATAGCCCAGAGGGTGAGTATGTAACCGTGCGTGGCTACTATGTTGAGCCCCAGGATGGCGAGAAACACCCCGTAATCTTCCACTTCTATGGCTACGACGACCAGAACCCCACCTCGAAGGCTTCCTGCCCCTCGGGTGGCTCAAAGGCCGACTATGCAGAGTTCTACTTCTCGATTCGTGGTCAGATGCTCAACAACCGCAAGGCGAGTCAGCGTGAGCCCGATGGTCAGGGTGACTTCGTGAACATCTATGGCGATTGGTTTGCCTACAACTTCGGAGATTTGGATGGATACTACTATCGTGGAGCCTTCTTGGATTGCGTGCAGGCTGTGCGCTTTATGGCCTCCCGCCCCACCAGCGATATGAACAACCTCTTTGCGGAGGGTTCGAGTCAGGGTGGCGCACTCTGCTATGCTACCGCCTCCCTCAGCGACTACCCCTTTACAGCTATCGCTCCCAATGTGGCATTCCTCGGTGACTTCCCCGACTACTTCAAGATTGTGTCGTGGCCCGGTAATACCGCAAAGGCCAATCAGGGGTCGATGACCGATGAGGAGATGTACCGATTCCTCTCCTACTTCGACACCAAAAACCTTGCAACACGCATCAGCGAAAACACCGCAGTGTGGGCAACCAGTGGTTTGCAGGATGGCACCTGCCCTCCCCATACCAACATCGCACCCTTCAACAACCTGTCCGGTAGCGACAAGACTATGAACTTCTATCCCGAGATGCAGCACGCCTATCCATCTTCGTGGTCGAGTGATATCAACAAGTTTTTTAAGAACCACACCAAATAAAAACGCATATAATCGGCGTCTTTGGCGTTGTGCTTCGATAAGCGGGCTTCCTCATTTACGTTTAGTAAACTGCGGAGCCCGCTTTCTTGCACGCCTAAAATCCGCTCGATTCTATGCGTTTTTGGGGGATTTCTGTTGAAACTTTCGGGAGCACCACCAGCACAAAAGTGCCGTTACGGCACCTCATTTACGTTTAGTAAACTGCGGGGGAGATTTTCTTGTGCGCCTAAAATCCGCTCGATTCTATGCGTTTTTTTTGTCCAACGTCTAACGTCGCAAATGCGAGTAAGCGAGGGCAGAGACTGCTTGCAGGCTATGCCGAGCGAGAGCATTTTAGAACAGACGTAGTCTGGTCAAACGTCGCGGGCGCGATGCGCCCGTCAGGGCGCAATAAAGAGCGGTAGATGCCAACCGCCTGCTGTCGCAGTCGTGGCAAGACGGATTGATTACAAACCCCTCCGTCGCTGCGCGACACCTCCCCAAACCTATGAGAGGGAATAAAAAGACGAAAAAAGTATTTTTTTTGCGTCAATTCTAAATTTTAATAGGTATTTTTGTCGGATGTTAGGTATGTTTTTCAAAGAACTCTTCCGAAGGAAGGCAATAGAGCCCGATTGTATGAAATATCTCGTTGTAGGACTTGGAAATATAGGTGCCGAGTATGAGGGCACGCGCCATAATGCAGGATTCGATGTGGTGGATAGGTTGGTGGAGGGTGCCGGTGGCACTTTTGCGCCCGATAGGTATGCCTCCAAGGCAGAGGTGCGTTGGAAGGGGCGCACACTTGTGGTCATCAAGCCCTCGACCTATATGAACCTCAGCGGTAAGGCTGTGAGGTATTGGATGGATAAGGAGAACATCGCACGCGAGAACCTTATCGTCATTGTGGATGATATTGCCATCCCCGTGGGTACGCTCCGCATCCGTGCCAAAGGTAGCGATGGCGGACACAATGGTCTGAAAAACATCGACGCTCTGTGTGGTGGCAACAACTACGCACGCATCCGTATGGGTGTGGGTGGCGACTTCCCCCAGGGACACCAAGTGGATTTCGTGCTGGGCAAGCTCTCCTCCGAGGAGCGTGTGGAGTTTGAGAAGATGGTGGAAGCCGCGGTGGCGGCGATTAAGGATTTTGCCACTATTGGTGTCGAGAGGACTATGAACTTTCACAATAAGCGAAAAAAGTAGCTAGCGAGCACATCTCGTACTGCATCTGCTGCGTTACGCTCGTGCTCGGATTGCTCATTTACTTCGAGTAAACTGCGCATCCTCGCCCATCGCAAGCCTTGCATCTGCGGCACGATATGCACTCGCGGGGGGGAAAAGAACAAATTTTCTAATAGGCCTCATAAGCCATATAAGCTCAATATAAAAAAAGTCGGTCGACGGTTGTCGGTCGACGGTTGACAAAAAATAAAAAATATGAAAACTCGTATTGTTTCGCCCTCGATGCTCTCGGCAGATTTCGGGCATTTGGAGAGGGATACCAAGATGATTGACCGCAGTGCTGCGGAGTGGGTGCATATCGACGTTATGGATGGCGTGTTTGTCCCCAATATCTCCTTCGGATTCCCCGTGTTGAAGGCTATCACCTCGGCAACCAAGAAATTTATGGATGTCCATCTGATGATTGTCGAGCCCGAGAAGTATGTGGTGAGGTTTGCAGAGGCGGGTGCCGACCTTGTGACCTTCCACATTGAGGCAACCGAGAGGGTGGAGGAGTGCATCAACCTCATCCGCAATGCGGGTGCGAAGGTGGGTGTTTCGATTAAGCCCAAAACCCCCATAGAGGTGTTGGAGCCCATCTTGGATAGGATAGATTTGGTGCTCGTGATGAGCGTGGAGCCCGGTTTTGGTGGCCAGAGCTTCATTGAGGGTAGCACCGAGAAAGTGGCAGCCATCAGGGAGATGATTGACCGCAGGGGGCTTGATGTGATGATTGAGATTGATGGTGGTGTGAGTCGCCACAATGCGGCCGAACTCTACGCGGCCGGTTGCGATGCATTGGTTGCAGGTAGTGCGGTCTTCAAGGCTGCCGACCCCGAGGCGGAGATCCTGGCAATCCTCAATGCATAGGAGGAAGAGAAAGTTTAAGACGTTAGACGTTGGTCGTTCGACGTTAGACAGGAAAATAGATGGTTTCGATAGATAATGTAACGGTAAGTTTTGGTGGCTGGGACCTCTTCAAGGATATATCCCTGCTGATTAACCCGCGCGACAGAATAGGTCTTGTGGGTAAGAATGGTGCGGGTAAGACCACTCTCTTGAAGGTCATTATGGGTATGCAGCCCCCCACCTCGGGTGTCGTGACGATGAGTGGCGACACCACGCTCGGCTACCTGCCACAGCAGATGAAGGTGCACGACACCACAACCCTCGTTGAGGAGACAGCCAAAGCCTTCGAGGAGGTCTTGCACTTGGAGAGGGAGATGGAGAGACTCACCGCCGAGATTGCAGCGAGGGAGGACTATGAGAGCGAGGAGTATGGCGACTTGGTGCACCGTTTGAGTGAGGCTACCGAGCGTCACAATCTGTTGGGTGGCGAGAGCCGCGAGGCGCAGATCGAGCGCACGCTCCTCGGCTTGGGTTTCAAGAGAGAGGATTTGACAAAGCCCACGAGTACGTTTAGTGGCGGTTGGAGAATGCGTATTGAGCTCGCAAAACTCCTCTTGCGTCGCCCCTCGGTATTCCTCCTCGACGAGCCCACCAACCACCTCGATATTGAGAGTATCCAATGGCTCGAAGGCTATCTGAAAGATTACCCCGGGTCGGTGCTCCTAATCTCGCACGATAGGGATTTTCTGGACAATGTGACAAACCGCACAGTGGAGCTGTTGCTCGGTAAGGTCTATGACTACAAGGTGCCCTATTCGCAGTATGTTACTCTACGCAAGGAGCGCAGGGAGGCGCAGATTGCCGCCTACAACAACCAACAGCGACTCATCGAAAAGACCGAGGAGTTCATCGAAAAATTCCGCTATAAACCCACCAAGAGTAATCAGGTGCAGAGCCGTGTGAAACAGCTCGAAAGGCTCGATAGGATTGAGATTGACGAGGAGGATCTCAGCGCACTCAACCTCAAATTCCCACCTGCACCCCGCAGTGGCCAGATTGTGGCCGAGATTAAGGAGGTGGGCAAGAGTTTTGGCCCCAAGAGAGTCTTCTCGGGTGCCAACTTCACAATCGAGAAGGGCGATAAAATCGCGCTCGTGGGCCGAAATGGTGAGGGTAAGACCACCCTCGCACGAATCCTCATCGGAGAGTTGGAGCCCTCGGAGGGTAGCGTAAAGAGGGGTGCAAATGTGAGCATCGGCTACTATGCCCAGAATCAAGACGACCTGATGGATGGCGAATTCACCGTCTATGACACCCTCGATAAGGTGGCAGTGGGCGACATCCGCACCCGCTTGCGCGACATCCTCGGTGCCTTCCTGTTTAGGGGTGAGGATGTGGATAAGAAGGTGAAGGTGCTCTCGGGTGGTGAGCGTTCAAGGCTTGCGATGGCGCGTATGATGCTCTCGCCCCACAACCTGTTGGTGCTCGACGAGCCCACCAACCATATGGATATGCGCTCGAAGGATATCTTGAAGGAGGCAATCCAGAAGTACGACGGCACACTTGTGGTCGTATCGCACGATAGGGAGTTCTTGGATGGCGTTGTGGATAAAATCTACGAGTTCCGCGATGGTGGCGTGAAGGAGTACCTCGGAGGTATCCGCTACTTCCTCGAAAAGCGACGCTTGGAGGATATGCGCCAAATTGAGGTGCGAGAGGTTGTCCAGAAAGAGCAGAAGAACACCAGCGGTAAGGAGGATTACCTTGCAAAGAAGGAGAACGAAAAACTCATTCGCAAAACCCAACGCGCCATCGAGGAGAAGGAGATGGCAATTATGGCGTTGGAGGAGCAGGTGGCCGAGTGGGATAGAAAACTCGGAGCACCCGAAGAACACGGCATAGACCTCTCGGATAGCAAGGTTTTCGCGGAGTACAATGCTCTGAAACAGAAGCTTGCATTTGAGGAGCATGAGTGGGAGAAGTTGTCCTATGAGTTGGAGTTGCTTTCCAATCCATAGCGAGCACATCTCGTGGGCGATTTCTGCGTTATGCTTTTGATTTTGCTTCCTCATTTACGGTTTGTAAACTGCGGAGCAAAATCAAAACCAAGCCTTGAACTCGCCTCACGATATGCACTCGCTGGGTAAGGGGGATTGGCACAAAAATCCCTCCACAAAACCCACTCGCGGGGGGGATTTTATTAATGTCTTTAAGGCCGAGCAAGGTCTGCACTAAAAGTTTTTTGCGTCGCTTTTTTACAAAAAAGCGACAAGAAGAGCGACTTTTTATAAAAAGTCGCAAAAGGTGAAGCTTTTTACAAAAAAGCTTCAAAGAAAGGTCGTTAGACTTTTGACGTTAGACGTTAGACAAAGATAGAAATATATGAATAGCGAATTTTTGAAGGACAAGAGGGTGAGAACCAAGCAGGTGGCAAGCCCCGCAGAGAGAGAGCCCGAATATGTGGAGGCTCGTGATTTGAATTGGGAGGAGCGCACACGCCCCGCAAAGAGTGCACCACGCAGGGAGGGCAGGCCCCAACGTGAGGAACGCCCACGCAGGGAGCCCGCAGCCGGCGAGGAGAATATTGTTTATGGCTTGCGCCCCGTAATTGAGGCCATTGAGACCGATAAGCAAATCGAGAAACTCTACGTCCGCAAGGGTGCCGAGGGACAGCTTATGGCCGACCTCAAAGACCTCTGCTACCGTTCCCGCATCCGCTATCAGGAGGTGCCCGTGGAGAAGCTCAACCGCCTCACCAGAGGTAACCACCAGGGTGTGGTGGCACTCATTGCCCCCATTGCATACGTTGAGTTGGAGGATATTTTGGATAGGATTCCCGAGGATGAGAAGGCTCTGATTGTGGTCTTCGATGGCGTTACCGACGTGAGGAACTTCGGAGCCATTGCCCGCTCGGCAGAGTGTGCAGGTGCCCACGGTCTTATCTGCCCCTTGAAAAACTCCGCGCCCGTAAATGCCGACGCCATTCGCTCCTCGGCAGGTGCCCTCACACGCATCCCCGTACATCGTGCAGGTAGCATCCGCAATACGCTCAAAACCCTCGCGCAGCAGGGTATGCAGATTGTGGCTGCCACCGAGAAGGCCGATACTCTGCTCTTCGATGCCGACCTTACGAAGCCCACCGTTATCGTTATGGGCAACGAGGAGAACGGAATCAGCAAAGAGGTGCTCAAACTCTGCGACTGCAAGGCGGCAATTCCTATGGTGGGTGCCATCGAGAGCCTCAATGTGTCGGCTGCGGCTGCCATTATGCTCTTTGAGACGGTGCGCCAGCGTTACTGCAAATAGACTGAACGGGCGATGGAGTACACCATTGAGGTTATCCGTAGTCGCAAGGCCCGCCGTGCCTCGCTCCGCGTGACAAGGGAGGGCAAAGTGAGGCTTTCGATACCGTGGTGGGGCTCCAAAAGGAGGGCCCTCGAATGGGCCACAACGCGCCACGAGTGGATAGTGGCGGCCCTCGAAAAGGTCGAAAAACGCAGGGAGCAAAATCCACCCCTCACCTCTGCCCAAGTGGAGGAGTTGCGTAGGGTGGCGAAGGTGAAGCTACCTCCAATCTTGGAGGCGGTGAGTGGGCGCACGGGACTACGATACCGGAGGCTCACAATCCGCAAAAGCCACTCACGATGGGGCAGTTGCACGAGGGAGGGCAATATCTCGCTCTCGCTCTACCTTGCAGCCCTGCCCGATGAACTCATAGAGTTTGTCTGCATCCACGAACTCTGCCACACCATACACCACAACCACTCCGCAGAGTTCCACGCATTGGTGAATCTCCATACGGGTGGGAGGGAAAAAGAGTTGCAAAAAAAGCTCAAAATGTATGCTCCGAGGTAGAAAATTTTTTCATTTCGAGAAAAATTTATACCTTTGAGAATTGACACTAAACTATAAGACTATGATAATCTTAATGCACGAACCCACCGATGAGCTCTTCCTCGGTGTTATGCACCCCGATGCCGCGCTCTTCTCGGACTACTTCGACATCGAACTCGCAGCTAAAGAACACGCAGCATATCGTAAGGCACTCGAAAAAGTGGGAGCCAAAGTACTCACCGTTAGGCAAATCCTCCTCGAAGGTACGCTTGATAGGGAGGGACGACCTGTGGAGGGCAAGGAGCTCAATGACCTGAGGGCCTTTGCCTCCAAGTTCCTCACCTACAACACCTCCAATATCCCCGATGAGGCAAAGGCACAGGAGAGGTACAAGAAGATGATTGTCGATAGGGCCCACCCCAAAGACCTCGTGAAGATGATTATGCTCCAACCCGAGATTGTCCTCTCCTACACCGAGAGCAATACAGGTTTTGCGGCAACCTACATCCAGAGGCCCATTATGAATATCTTCTTTATGCGCGACCAGATGATATCCACTGCCAAGGGTATCGTTATCGGACGTATGAACTCCGCGCAGAGGCAGTTGGAGTGCGACATCGCCGAGTTCTGCCTTAACAAGATTGGCTTCCCACCCATCTACCACATTGAGGGTGAGGATGCCTACCTCGAAGGTGGCGACTTTTTGCCCTTTGGCGACATCGCCTTCATCGGTCGCGGACTCCGCACCACACAAGCCGCCATCGACCAGCTGATGGAGAACGACCTGCTGGGTTGCAATAAGGTTGTGGTTGTGAAAGATATCTGGGACGAGCAGGAGCAGATGCACCTCGACACCTACTTCAACATCATTGACCGCGATTTGTGCACCCTCTCCGAGGCACGCTATCTGGCAGCCAAGGGTGACTCGCAATACCTGAAAATCGACATCTGGGAGCGTGAAGCACCCGGTGAGCCCTACCATAAGGCTTTCAGCGACATCTCCTTCGTGGACTTCATTGAGGACGAGTTGAAGATGAAGGTTATCCCCATCCAGCGTTCCGACGAGCTCACCTATGCCAACAACTTCCTCAATGTTGCACCTCGCAAGATTATGGCCGTGGCCGGTCAGTCGGTTGAGTTGCAGGATGCCTTCAAGGCCAACTTTGTGGATGTCACCTGGGTGCCCCTTTCGAACCTTACTAAGGGTTATGGTGCGGCGCATTGTATGACGCAGATACTTGATGACGGCGACGTATTATTCTAAAAACACATATAACGAGCGACTGCTTCGTTATACTTCGATAAGCGGAGTTCCTCATTTACGTTAAGTAAACTGCGGACTCCGCTTTCTCGTATGCCTTGCATTCATCTCGTTCTATGCGTTTTTTGATTTCTATTGAAACTTTCGGGAGCACCACCCTCACAAAAGTGCCGTTACGGCACCTCATTTACGCCAAGTAAACTGCGGTGTCGCTCCTTCTTTTGGCACAAAAATCCCTC
Organism: Tidjanibacter sp.; assembly: GCA_045657545.1. Taxonomy (GTDB): domain Bacteria; phylum Bacteroidota; class Bacteroidia; order Bacteroidales; family Rikenellaceae; genus Tidjanibacter. Next base: position 26,043 of record JAZOTH010000013.1, on the reverse strand, counting down.
CGTAATATGCGTTTTTAGGGTGGGGAGCACCACCAGCACAAAAGTGCCGTTACGGCACCTCATAGAGCGGTAGATGCCAACCGCCTGCTATCGCAGTCGTGGCAAGACGGATTTTTTACAGACACCTCCGTCGCTACGCAACCCCGCCCCTAAGTTAGGGGGTGGGGGAATACAAAAAGCGGACTCCGTAGGAAATAGGGAGTCCGCTTTTTGCAGTGTAACGCGGAGGTTGTCCGCGAAATTGCTTTGTTACAAGGAGATTGCCTCGTTGGGGCAAACATCTGCACAGCTACCGCACTCAATGCAGGTATCTGCGTCGATAACATAAACATCACCAGCCGAAATAGCCTCTACGGGGCACTCGCCAATGCAGCTACCACAAGCTACACATTTTTCGGGATCAATTTTGTAAGCCATAATTCTCTTTTATTTGATTTGAATAATTAATGTATGTTTCCTTCTTGGTAGCGCAAAGATAATCAAAAATTGTTACTCCGCGCTCCTCGCACCATTTATTTTTACACAAACCCTACCAAAATGTAGGTATCGGCGCTTTTTATTTTCCGGCAATGAGGTCAAAGCCCAAGTAGGGACGCAATACCTCAGGCACTACAATACCCTCGGGGGTTTGGTTGTTCTCCAAGAGGGCTGCCACGATGCGGGGCAGTGCGAGCGAGGAGCCATTGAGGGTGTGGCAGAGGTTGGTCTTCTTATTCTCGGTGCGGTAGCGGAGTTTGAGGCGGTTGGCCTGGAAACTCTCGAAGTTCGACACGCTCGACACTTCGAGCCACCTGCCCTGCGCTGCCGAATAGACCTCAAAGTCGTAGGTGAGAGCCGAGGTGAAGCTCATATCGCCACCACAGAGCCTTACGATGCGGTAGGGAAGTCCGAGGGCCGATACGAGTTTCTCAACGTGTGCAACCATCTGGTCGAGAGCCTCATAGGAGCTGTCGGGGTGGTTGATGCGCACAATCTCAACCTTGTCGAATTGGTGGAGACGGTTGAGGCCCCTTACATCTTTACCATAGGAGCCGGCCTCACGACGGAAGCAGGGGGTGTAGGCGGTAAGGCGGATGGGGAGCTCCCTTTCATCCACAATCGAATCGCGGTAGATATTGGTCACGGGCACCTCTGCGGTGGGTACCATATAGAAGTTGTCGGCAGTTGCGTGGTACATCTGGCCCTCTTTGTCGGGCAGCTGGCCGGTGCCGAAGCCCGAAGCCTCATTGACCATAATGGGGGGCAACACTTCGAGGTAGCCCGCAGCGGTGTTCTGGTCGAGGAAGTAGGTGATAAGGGCACGCTGCAAAGCTGCACCTTTGCCTTTATACACGGGGAAACCTGCGCCGGTGAGTTTCACACCAAGCTCAAAGTCGATGATGTCGTACTTCGAGGCGAGCTCCCAGTGGGGGAGTGCGCCCTCACCGAGGGTGGGAATCTCTCCGCCCTGTTTTACTACCACATTATCCTCGGCAGTGCGGCCCTCGGGCACGATAGCTGCAGGGAAGTTGGGCAGGAGTACGATTTCGGCATTGAGCTCCTCGATGGTCTGTTTCATCTGGGCTTCGAGCTCTTTGCTCTCCTCTTTGAGTGCTGTGGCGCGGGACTTGATAGCCTCGGCCTCTTCGCGTTTGCCTTGTGCGAAGAGTGCGCCTATCTGTTTGGCAGCAGCGTTCTGCTCGGCCAAGTTCTTGTCGAGTGTTTGTTGTTGCTCTTTGCGAGCGTCGTCGAGTGCTATGATGCGGTCGATAGCCTCACGCGCATCCACGCCTTTTACGGCCAGACGGCTGATGGCAAACTCTTTATCGTCGCGCAGTTGCTTCAATGTAAGCATAGGAAAACGGTTTTTATGGTTTATTTTCTGCAAATATACCAAAAATTAGTATCTTTGTAATCATCTGATGCACCTTTTTTATGAAACATAGACTCTTTGTAATAATTTTTTCTCTCTCGGTGATGGCTTGTGGCTGCGGAGGTGGTGCCCAAAATAGGGGTGCCGCGTCGAAAAGTACCACAAATCAGAGCCTTAAATACTACACGTTCCGCACCGTTGCCGAACTTCCTCACTCCACTTCGGACTACACGCAGGGATTCCAATATGTCGATGGTATGTTTTGGGAGGGAACGGGTGGCTATGGCTCCTCGGTGCTGAAAACCTACACCGTGGGCTCGATGGGGACACCGGCAAAGGAGGTGGCACTCTCGCGCAACTACTTTGGTGAGGGTGTGACTGTGTTGGGGGAGAAGGTCTATCAGCTCACCTGGCGCAGAGGTAAAGCCTTTGTGTATGACCGCGCTACACTCCGCAAAGTCGGGGAGTTCGACTACGAGGGCGAGGGTTGGGGCCTTACGACCGATGGTAAGGTGCTCTATATGAGCGATGGTACCAATCGGATTACGGTGCGAGATGGAGAGAATTTCGCGCCCCTAAGAACAATTGACGTAACCCTCGGTGGTCGTAAGGCAGAGAATCTCAACGAACTCGAATGGGTGGCGGGCGAGATTTGGGCCAATGTCTATCTCTCGGACAACATTGTCCGCATCAACCCCACGAGTGGCAAGGTTGTGGGCATCATTGACCTTGCGGGATTGCAGTCGCCACTCGATGTGAGCTACAACACCGATGTGTTGAACGGCATTGCCTACGACTCGGCTACGGGACGCATCTGGCTTACGGGCAAAAATTGGAACAAAATTTACGAGGTGGAGATTGTCGAAAAGCAGTAACTACCCCACGACCTTATAATCCGCAAAGATAGTATGATTGAGAAGATAAGGAGCGTCTATCCTACGGCTCTTGCCACATATCTATACCTACACTCCCATCCCGAGCTCTCCTTTGGGGAGCAGAAAACCGCCGAGTATCTCGCAGCGCGTTTGGAGGAGGCAGGAATTGAGTGTCGTTCCATTGCCACTACGGGCATCTTGGCAAAAATTGAGGGCTCGGCAGAGGGCGCAGACCTCTCGCGTGCCATTGTGCTTCGTGCCGATATCGACGCGCTACCCATTGAGGAGGCGAATGACCTTCCCTATGCCTCCACCCACAAGGGTGTGATGCACGCCTGCGGACACGACTTGCACGCTTCGGTGTTGCTCGGCACTCTGCTATGGCTGAATGAGCACCGCAAGGAGCTCAGTTGTACCATCTTTGGGCTCTTCCAACCTGGTGAGGAGGTCAATCCCGGAGGTGCAAAACTCGTCTTGGAGGAGGCCCCCTTTGAGGGCTACAAGGTGTTGGCCGTTGTGGGTAACCACATAGAGCCCACCCTCCCTACGGGCACTATCGGTATTCGCAGTGGGCAGTATATGGCCGCGTGTGATGAGCTCCACTTTGCAATCTATGGCAGGGGCGGACACGCTGCACTGCGCGAAAAGATTATCGACCCCATACTCCCCTCCACCAAACTCATTGAGGGACTCTATAAACTTCCCGATTTGGCTCCCGAAGGGGTGGGGCAGACCATCATCTCCATAGGCAAGATTGATGCGGCGGGGGCAACCAATGTAGTTCCCGATGCAGTGCGCTTGGAGGGTACAATGCGCACCTTCGATAAGGAGTGGCGCAGAGAACTTATGGAGCGTATCAATGCCCTGTGCGATGAGTTGAGGCAGACCTATGGTGTGGGTGTGGAGAACAACTTTGGGTGTGGCTACCCCGCGGTCTATAACAACCCCTCGCTTGCCGAGAGGGCGCGTAGGGCTTTGGAGGGCAGATTTGAGGTTGTAGAGTTGGAGATGCGCCCAACGGGTGAGGATTTCGGCTACTACACAGAACGCTACCCCTCGCTCTTCTATCGTCTTGGTGTGGGTTATACGGGCGAGGAGTTCGAAGGTGGCAAGGCAGGCAGGCTCCACACATCCACCCTTGTGCCCGATATGAACGCCATTGGGGTGGGTATCAATGCGATGACAACCCTTACACTCGATTTACAGCACTTATAAAATATGGTTACAAAGGCAGATTTTCAACTCGTGCGCTCGCTCTCCGACAAGCAGGCACGCATCCAGAGTGGGCTCTTCGTGGCCGAGGGCGATAAACTCGTGGGCGAGATTGTCGCCTCACCCGAGTGGCATATCCACAGGCTCTTCGTTACGGAGGGTAGTTCGGTGTGCTCTCCCAAAGCAGAGGTTGTGAGCCCCAAAGAGATGGAGCGACTTTCGGCATTGAAGAGTGCCCCACGCTCACTCGCACTCGTGAGAATTCCCGAGCGCAGGGCCGCGATTCCCGAAGAGGGAGAGTTGGTGCTCTGCTTGGATGAGGTGCAAGACCCCGGCAACCTCGGTACTATCATTCGCACGGCCGATTGGTATGGCATCCGACACATTGTGTGTAGCCCCACTACGGCAGACTGCTTTGCACCCAAGGTTGTGCAGGCTACTATGGGAGCTCTCCTGCGCGTGGAGGTGGCCTATTGTGACCTTTTGGAGTGGCTCCGAGGGGTGCGACAGAGGGGTGTTGCTACCTATGCAACGACGCTCGATGGCGAGGATATACACACTGCACATCTCACGCGCGGGGGCGTTATAATTATGGGTAATGAGGGACGAGGTGTGAGTCCCGAGGTGCAGAGCCAGGTTAGTTGCAAACTCTTTATCCCCCCCTATCCCGCCTCACGAAGAGGTAGTGAGTCGCTCAATGTGGCCATCGCTACGGCTATCACTTGCGAAAATTTCCGCTCGCGATAGGTGGAAAGTCAAGAACCTTGACCATTTCGGGCTCGCAGATTTGCGAGCCCGAAAATTTATGTGGATTATGGAGTTCTGCATCGTGTTAAATTTTTGTTATCTACGTTTTAAGTTTTTGTTAATAAAGGTATGGGGGTGTTGGGTGGCTCGAAAAACTATGTAAATTTGTAGCGTGAAAAACTGCTTATAAACCAAAAAATAGTATAAATGTCAGTAATTTACACTTTCGCCGTCGTTGTCCTTATGCTTCTTGCTATCGGCGGTTTGTATGTGGGTGTTTCCAACGATGCCGTGAACTTCATTAACTCGGCACTCGGCTCCAAGGCTGCACCCAAAAAAGTAGTCCTCGCAGTAGCTTCGGTTGGTATTCTCATCGGTGCCCTCACTTCGAGCGGTATGATGGAGGTGGCGCGTAGCGGTGTCTACTATCCCGAGTACTTTACATTCCACGAGGTGATGATTCTCTTCCTTGGTGTGATGTTCGCCAACGTGATTCTGCTGGATGTCTTCAACACTATGGGCCTGCCCACTTCGACAACCGTAGCTCTTGTATTCGGTCTGCTCGGCTCGGCAATCGCTGTGGCACTCTTCAAGGAGCCCATCCTCGGTCCCGATGGTAACCCCGTGACGCTCATCAACTCCGGAAAGGCTCTGGCGATGATTGCCGGTATCTTGCTCTCGGTGGTTGTGGCCTTCATTACGGGTACCGTACTGATGTTTTTCAGCCGTCTGCTCTTCACCTTCCGCTACCATAAGCAGTTGCGCCGTTGGGGTGCGCTTTGGTGTGGCGTGGCCTTCACCATCATCGTCTATTTTGCCCTCATCAAAGGTTTGAAATCCTCGGGCTTGGCGGTGGATTTGGTGGCCTACATCAACGAACACACCATCGTTTGTCTGTTGGCAGTCTTTGCGGTAAGTTCGCTCCTGATGTTCATCTTGCAGCGACTTAAAGTCAATATTCTCAAAATCACCATCCTTGCGGGTACCTTCTCCCTTGCGTTGGCATTTGCGGGTAACGACCTTGTGAACTTCATTGGTGTGCCTTTGGCAGGTCTTGATTCGTGGAAGATTGCCCAAGCAACCGGCAACCCCGATATGATGATGGGTGCTCTCAATAATCCCGTGAAGGCCGAAACAATCTTCCTCGTTTTGGCAGGTCTGATTATGATTCTCACCCTCTGCACATCCAAGAAGACACAAAATGTGAGCGACACTGAGCTCAGCCTCTCCTCTACACAGGACGATGGAGCAGAGAAGTTTGGCTCGTCGGCATTCTCGCGTGCTATTGTTCGCGTGGCAGTAACTTGTAGCCGCTGGTTTGAGGATCACACACCCAAGAAGTTGCAGAACTCTGTGGCACGTCGTTTCGAGGCCCCCTCGGCAACCGAACTTGGAGCCGACTATGGTCAGTACGACCTCATCCGCGCAGCCGTGAACCTCACCGCAGGCTCAATGCTTATCATCATCGGTACCTCGTTGCAGTTGCCCCTCTCGACCACCTACGTTACCTTTATGGTGGCTATGGGTTCGTCACTCGCCGACAAGGCGTGGGGCCGTGAGAGTGCTGTGTATCGCATTACGGGTGTGATTACCGTAGTGGCAGGTTGGTTTGTGACCGGTTTGGCCGCGTTTGTTATGTCTGTGGTTATTACCCTTGTGCTTCTCTGGGGCGGTATGGTGGCCATCATCGCCCTCTCCATCATCTGCATCTATGTGATGATTCCCAAGAGGAAAAAAGGCGAAAAAGAGGAGGTTGCCACCGTTAAGGTTAATCTCTCGGGTGACGAGGGTGAGGTGCTTGGCAATATCGTAACCGAGGTGTGCCAGACTATGCAGACCACAACCGACATCTATGCACAGACCATCGCGGCAACACTCAAAGAGGACCGCAAGGCACTCCGTTCCCTCGTGCGTCAGTCCAACGACCTCTTCTACGCTGCTCGCGAGAGGAAATATGCAATGTTGCCCACACTCCACAAATTCCACGAGGAGAACTACATTGACACAGGACACTACTTTGTGCAGGTTGTGGACTACATCAGTGAGATGTGTAAGGCTCTTGTTCACATCACTCGTCCCTGCTATGAGCACATCGACAACAACCATCGCGGTATGAGTGAAGAGCAGGTTGAGGACTTGACAACCATCAACAACTCCGTATCGGAGCTCTACACCCGCATCAACGAGATGTTGCAGTCCAACAACTTTGCAAGTATCGACCTTGTACTTGCAATGCGCGATGAACTCTTCGACCTGATTGCACAGGCTATCAAGAACCAGCTCCGTCGTATTCAGAACAACTCCACCTCCACAAAGGCGAGTATGCTCTACCTCACGATTCTCAACGAGACCAAGACTATGGTGCTCCAAAGTCGTAATCTCTTGAAGTCGCAGAAGTATTTTATTGAGGCGCAACGCACCGAAAAAGGAATGTAACGAGCAACTACTGTGTTGCACTTCGATAAACCACCTCCTCATTTACGTTTAGTAAACTGCGGAGGTGGTTTTCTTGTGCGCCTTGTATTTATCTCGTTACATTCCTTTTTCGCGTACTGCTATTTTGCGATTTCTTTTGGATTCTGCTACTATTTTCAATTCAACAACCATCACAAAAGAGGTGTTACGCCTCCTGCGGAGGAGGTTTTCTTGTGCGCCTTGTATTTATCTCGTTACATTCCTTTTTCGCATACCGCTATTTTGCGATTTCTTTTGGATTCTGTCTGCTACTATTTTCAATTCAACAACCACCTCCATTGTCTGCCAAAGTAAGAAAATCAATTTGGCGGAGGGATTTTTGTGCCAAACGAGAGAGCGACTCCGCAGCCTACTGACGTAGGTGAGGAAGTCGCTCTTCGAAGTGCGGTGCAAAAAGCACCCGTTAAATTGATTTTATTTTGGGTCCATGATAAGACGCAACTGATTACCATCCGCGAGAATCTTCGCTGCGAGGGCTTTGATATCCTCGGAGGAGAGGTTGGTAACAATCTCCTCGTAGCCGGTGGTCATATCAACACCCAACATCTCGCGGCTAATCATCCAGCTCATCCAGTTGCCGTTCTGCTTGATGGCATCGGCGCGCTCTTTGAGCATATACTCCTTAATCTTGCTCATCTCCTCGTCGGTCACACCCTCGGCAGCAATCTTCTCAATCTCGGGGATGAGGGCTGCGCGTGCCTGGTCGGCAATCTCGGGTTTGGTGTCGAAGGTAATCAAGAGAGCGTAGTCGGGCTCGCTGGGAAGACCGCTCAGCTGGCCCATACTCGATACGCCATAGGTTGCACCCATCTCCTCACGGATGCTCTTGGTGTAGCGGATGTCGAGCACCTGGTCGAGAACCGAGAGGGCAATCTTATTCTTCAAATTAACCTCCAACTCACCATTGAGAACATAGAAGATGGTAGTTTTGGGCATCTCCATAGCCACCTGGAAGCGGTGCTCCTTGTCGCCGGCATTGTAGCCGATAGCGTTCTCGGGGTTGTATGCGAGTGTGCCTTTGGTTTTGGGCAGCGAGCCGAGGTATTTCTCCACGAGGGGTTTGAGCTCGGCCTCATTGAAGTTACCAACGAAGAAGAACGTGAAATCATCGGGGTTGGTGAAGAGGGTGTTATAAACCTTCTTGTACTGCTCGAAGGTGAGAGCCTCCATATCGGCAGCACCCCACGCTTTCTGGCGGTTGGGCTTGTTGTAGAGGTTTGCATAGAGCTCGCGTTGGAGTGCGTAGTTGGGATCGGACTCAATATTGGAGTAAGCCTGCACGAGTTGCTCCTTCACGAGGTTGAATGCGTCCTCATCGAAGCGGGGCGAAGTGCCGTGGAGATATACAAGCTGCAACAAGGTCTCAATATCCTTGGGCGAGCAGTAGCCGCTCATACCGTGGCTGGAACTCGAAAGGAAGGGGCCAACACCCACAGCCTTACCTGCAAGCTGTTTCTGCAAGTCGGTGGTCGAGAACTCACCCACACCCTGATAGGAGATGAAGGAGGTCAGCTGACCGGCCAAAGCCATATCCTCGTCGGCGAGGAGCGACTGGCCACCCATAGCGGTTGCGTGCATCGAAATCTCATCGGCCTTGAAGTCGGTGGGTTTGAGAACAACCTTCACACCATTTTTGAGAGTCCAGATGGTGTTGCCAAAGGCATCTGCGGAGGTGGCTTTCACCTTCGAGCCTTTGAGCTTGGTTCCCTCGGGGATAAGGGGTTTCTTCACGCCGGTATCCTCATAGGGCTGCAACTCTGCGCCATTCACAGCAGTGATGATAGCCTCAACCTCCTCAACGGTGGGAACAGCCAAGCCCTCTTTCTCGGGCTGGCTCATAAGAACAACCTGGTTGGTGGGGAGGAAACGCTCCTGCATAGCCACAGCATTCACAGTGTTGAGGTCCATATTAGCGATGAGCATACTGTCAATCTGCCACTCCTCCTCGGCACCGTAGATGGGGGTGCCACGACGGAAGTTGCTGGTGTAGCGACCTACGAACTCGCCATTGCGACGGTCGTTGCGGCGGTCGTATGCCTGCTGGTTGCGACGCAAGATGTTGGTCTGTGCCCTCTCGAACTCCGAGGGAGTGAAACCGAAGCGACGTACCTTCTCGAACTCTGCATAGATAGCCTCAAATGCCTTCAAGGCCTCACCCTCGCGGGGCTGTGCATAGATCTCAATGAGATCCATCGAAGCGGTGATGTTGCCACCATAGTAGCCTGCACCAATGAAGGGAGCACCAGGTTTCTGCGACATATCGTTGAGTCGCTCATTCACAATGGTTGCGATGAACGAGTCGACGATGGAGTAGAGCTCGTAGGCGAGAGTGTTGTTCATCTCTTTGGGCCAAGCCTCGCGACGAGCCATAAGCTCAACACTTGTCTCGGTCAATTCGGGGTCGGTGAAGATACCGATTGCGGGCTTCTCATTTACGGGAATGGGAATATACTCAATAGCCTCGGGGTTCTCCACTGCGGGGATGTCGCTCATAGTTGCGATAACCTTCTGCTCCATCTCATCCACATCGAAGTCACCAACAACTACGATACACTGGTTGGCAGTGTTGTACCAACGGTGATAGAAGTCGCGGAGCTCGTCGTAGGTGAAGTTCTGCAAGCGGTCAACAGTACCGATGATGTTGCGTTTTGCATACTTGGTGTCGCCATAGAGGTAGGGAGCACTCTTCTCGCGGATGCGCCACGAAGCGTCGTTGCGAGTGCGGAGCTCCTCGATAATCACACCACGCTCGTTGTCAATCTCCTCCTCTTCGAGGGAGATGAAGTATGCCCAATCGTGGAGAATCATCAGCACATTGTCCACAACGGTGGGGTCCGAAAGGGGCACACCCTGCATCATATACTGAGTCTGCTCCATAGCGGTCCAAGCATTGAGGTTGGCACCAAACTTCACACCCACGCTTTCGAGATAGTTAATCATATTTTTGTCGGGGAAGTTCTTGGTACCATTGAAGGCCATATGCTCCAAGAAGTGGGCAAGACCGATTTGCAAATCCTCCTCCTGAACAGCACCCACGCGGTCGTAGATGTAGAAGTCGGCCTGATTCTCGGGCTTGGCGTTGTGACGGATGTAGTAGGTGAGTCCGTTGGGGAGAACACCTTTACGCAGCTCGGCATCCTCAGGCAGAGGAGCGAACATTGGATTCTGCTGTGCCTGAATGCCCATAATCGAGAGGGCAAAGAAGGCTACGATTGTAAAGAATCTCTTAATCATAATCTCTTGTGTGTTTGTAATTTGGTTATTAGTTTTCTATCGTTTTCGTCGCTTTCGGCACCCCTCTCGCATACGCGCGCGAGCGATAGGCGCACAAATCTTTTGCAATATAACGATTTTTTGGCAAAAAATTGTGCAGAAGGTTGTTTTTTTATCGTCGAAGAGCGAAAATGGTTGTGGAGAATAGGATGACGGTTAAAAAACAAGAGGCTTGCAAATCTGCAAGCCTCTTGTTGGAGTTCCTATTTCACAACCACATCCTCGTGGGTGTTGAGGAGGAGTTGGTAGGTGTCGTCATAGATGGTGAAGATGGCGGTGATGTCGCACTTGGCTCCATTGGCAGGTATCTCCTCCAATGCAAAGCGCGAGTAGCCACTTGTGCGCACAATGAAGGGGGTGCCACCCAATGTGAAGGCCGAAGAGCCATAGAGGAATACGTTGTCGTAGCTGTAAGCCCACGTTGCGGGCAGGCCGTAGAGTGCGTAGTCCTTATTGTAGTTGCTATCGTTCTTTATCTCTGTGCCATTCTCGTCGTATGCTACAACTTGATTGTCGGCGTCGCTGAACGAGGGGTAGAGGTTGTTGTAGGTGCCAATCTTGACCATACCCCAAGTGCTGGTTGTGCCCTCGAAGCGGCAGAGGGTGCCGAGGTACTTCTTGTGGTTGGTAACAAAGTCGGCAATGTTGCCACTATTGACCACCTTGGTGTCGCTCTCCACAAAGCCAATCTGGTTGCTGGGGAGAATCTTCGCGTCGATGATGGTCTGGATGTCAATAAAGCCATTGGAGTATTTCTCCTCCGAGGAGGGGCCACCCAAGCCGAGCATATTGCGGTAGTTGCCAAGAATCAGACCATCGGCCTTGATGTAGAGTGTCTGGCCGGGTTTATAGACGGTGTAGAGCGAACCCTTGCCTATTTTGAGCTCCAAACCACCATTCTCGGGGCCGGCGACATCCTGAACATACAAGCTCTTGTAGGTGTTACCCAACTCGTCGGAGCTGATAACCTTCACTGCAAGGGCCACTTTATCCTCAATGAGCACACCCTTGACGGTCTTGCCGGGGTTGGGGAGCTCTTTGTAGAAGTACTCCTGTTTGAAGTCATTGACACTCATAAGGGTGTAACCCTCGGCAATGATCTCCTCCTGTGTGGTGTAGTCCTTCTCGGGCACATTGTCCCACTGTTTCTCGCAGGCGGTCAGGGCCACCAGCGCGAGTACCATAGATATAATATACTTTTTCATATCTCTCTCTTATTCTGTTTTTCTGGTCGGTTTAGAAACGGAAGTAGATGTTCAGGTAGTAGTTCGTACCATAGAGGTAGAAATACTTCGAGTCGAAGCGCGAGTAGCGGGTACCGGTGGTGGTCTCATACTCGTCGTCCGAGAAGAGTCGCATCTGCTCGAAACCGCCCGTTTTGTACTTCTGGTTGGTGAGGTTCTTAATCTCGAAGCTGAAACCAATCTGGTTGTTCTTCACATACCAGGTCTTACCAATGCTGGCGTTGAGCACAATGGCGGGTTTGAACCTCTCCTGCGAGGTGATGTTGGTGAGGATGAAGTTGGCCTCACCTGCATTGTTGGCTGCAAGGGCTACCAACTCATCAACGGTGCCTTCGAAGGTGTTGTCGATGATGCTATCGTCGATACGGCCACCCATAGCACCAAGGGTACGGTAGAGGGGGTTCATCGAGAGGTACATCTTGTCGAAGTACTCGGCGTCAATCGAGAAGTAGATGTTGTTGCTGGTGCGGTAGTTAAGACCGAGGTTCAGTGCCACTTGGGGGGTGCTCTCAACCTTCATACCCTTCCAATAAACCCTTGCGTTCTCCACAAGGATTGCGTCGGTATTGTCACGAGTCTGGGTGAAGTAGGGGTTGGAGGTGTAGGTGTAGTCACCAACGCTCGCAGCACCCGAGATGCTCAAATCGGCAGTGATAGGCATCTTGAAGCCCAGCTCCAAGCCGTAGTAGCGGCTGTCGATACCAGAGAGCGACATATTCGAGAAGGCTGCCCAAACGTCATCATAGAAGCTGATGAGTTTCGACTGATCCTTGATGGTGGTGTAGTACACCGATGCACGCAACGACAACCAGGGAGCCCTGAATGTGTAGGCCGCATCGAAGCTCAACACCTTCTCGGTGGTCAAACCGGGAGCGATGGTGTTGCGGGTGCGGGGCGACACGAATGCATCCTGGAAGTAGGGGGCATTCTGCTGTGCCACAGCCGAGAGCTGGATGCTATTGGCACCATTGGGCTCATAGACGTAGTTGGCTTTCAGGTTGTAGCCAAAGAAGTTGAGGTGTTTGCTATCGCCCAAAGAGTTCTCGGCAAACAAGCCCTTCTGATAGAGGCCCTCACGGTAGAAGTTGGTGTAGGAAGCCTCGGCAGCAAGTGCCAACCTATAATGGCTCATACGGAGGTTGTAGGCACCCCAAACTTTGCCCACGGTGGAGTGAGCATAGTAGTCGTAGCCATACTTATCACCCTCGCGTGCGATGTAGTTGCTACCATTGCGGCTGATATCGTTGAGGGTTTTCGAGCGATCCTCGGTGCCGTGAACGTCCCTCTCTGCGAAGTTATCCACATTCACCCAATAGTCACCACCCAAAAGGTCTTTGATGGAGGTGTAGTACTCGGTGCGGTTGCGGCGGAAATCAACACCACCGGCCACACTGTGGTGGTTATTGATAGTGTGATCCACCTGGAACTTCAAGCGCAAATCCCTCTGGTCGGTGTGACGCTCCGAGATGATGTAGCGCGAGCGACTCTGGCCGGCAACGCTCTCCTCCAAGCCGTCACCTGCATAGTTGAGGGTGGGGCGGTCGCCATAGGCGGGTTTGGAGTTGTAGTTGATGTTGTAGAGGCGGTCGAAGTCGATGTACTTCATCTTATCCCTATTGTCGGCCCACGCTTGCTGCAAGAGCATCTGGTGTGCGGGGTCGTTCTTTGCATACCAATAGCTGGGCAGGTTGCGGTAGTAGTCGGGACGGGGGTCGGCAGCACCATTCCAGTCGAGTGCCGAGTAGCCGTTCTGACCAAAGCGGAACAGCACAGCAGCGGTAACTTTGGTCTTATCGCTGGGGGTGTAGAACAAGTTGGCCATTGCCACAGGCTCGTGGTAGGACCTCACACGAGCATTGCGCAACTTGCCGTTCTGCATACCCACGTTGGGGTTGTACCAATAGTCATCGGCCAAAGCATAGGCCTCATCGGTGGCTGCCATCTGTGCGCCCCTCTCGGTGGGAACACCAAAGAAGGTGTAGGCTACTTGAAGGCGGTCGTTGATCTTCTTCTCGGCCGAGAGGAAGTATGCCCAAGCGTTGTAGGTTACACCCTCCACAAAGTCGTTACCGCCAAGACGTGCCGAAACACTCGCTGCGTAGGCCCAACCATTGTCCTGCATACCGCTGGCGTAGGTCGCCATAACGCGGTGGCGGTAGCTGCCACTCGAAGTAACAAAGCCGGTGCGGAAGCCTTGACGCATCTGCGAAGCGCGAGCCAAAATGTTGGTGGTACCGTTGATACCGCCCACACCGCTTGTACCAACCGAGGTCGCATAGGTAGCCTCTTGGTTGCGGGTAGCCTCATTCAGACCACTCCACAACGACCAAGTACCGTTACCGGTATTGGCATCGGTCATCTCCACACCGTTGAGGTAGATAATCTCGGTATTCTGGTCGTAACCACGAGTACGGAACCTCAAAGCACCAAACTTATAGCCTGCAATGTTGTTGAAGACATCCTTCGATGCGCTGAGCGATACGGGGGTGGATTGAGAATCGTTGGAAGTGTCGCTGTCGAACTCCACAAATGCACCATCGTCGAGCAAAAAGTCACTCGATGCCTGCATATCGGGCGAAAGGGTGATGTAGTTGAGGTCTTTGAGCTCCCTATCAACCTTTACATTTACGCTGGTGAACTGGAAACCGAGGGCTTCCACAGTGACGGTTGTGCCACCAAAGGGAATATCAGTGAAGGTGAAAACGCCATCCGCACCTGTCTGCACACTCTGGGTGGGGATTCCTGCACCATCGAGGGTGACGGTTGCCTGCTCGATAGGCTCACGGCCCACGCGCGATACAACTTTACCGGTGATGGCACCTACATACTCCTGTGCCAGAAGGCTGCCAGCCACGCCTGCCACAAAGAGGAGGGTTAGAAGTAATCTTTTCATAGAATCAATTGTTGCTTATATATAATTTTATTCTCTTTCTTCCTACTTAACAATGTGGATGAAGACGGGCAAGTGATCCGACCAACCGGCCTGGAAGTTGTTGCCAACATAGGTACGCAGGGGGTAGCCTTTGTACTGTCCCTCCTTCTGGAAGAGGAATTCACCCTTGAAGATGTTGCCGTAGTACTCGGCATTCTTGGGTTTCCACAATTCGAGGGTACCGCTCTCGGCATTGGCAAGGTTGTCGCTCACAACAATGTTGTCGAAGAGGTTCCAGAGGTCGTTATAGACCAAGGTGCCGTAGCCATCCTTGTGCATCTGCCAGAAGGGGTTAAACATATCTCCTTTGTTGAGTTTGTTCTTTTTGAGTTTTGCTCCGAGCAACTGCGACACACTCTTGTCGCCGGGGTCGTCGTTGAAGTCACCCATAACGGCAATCTTGATGTCGGGATTCTGCCTGCGAGCCTCATCGCAGATACCCTTAATCTGTGCAGCCAAGCCCTCGCGCAAGAATGCCGAGGCACTCTGACCACCCCTACGGCTGGGCCAGTGGCTCACAATGAAGAGGAAATCCTCGCCATCAATCTCGCCCCACATTGCCAAGAGATCCCTTGTGCGGAAGTTCTCCCTTGCACCGGGAATGTTGGCCTTGATGGACTTGCTGCCCTCATATTTGAATTGGTCGGGGCGGTAGAAGAATGCCACATCCACACCACGGGCATCGGGGCCGTCGTAGTGGCAAATCTGGTAGTTGGCGGGGAGAAGTTTCGCCTGCGAGGCGATGTCCTCCAACACGTTACGGTTCTCAACCTCGCTCACACCAATGATGGTGGGGTAGGCTTTGTTCTGCTGTGCAATCGAGTAGAAGACCTTTTCGAGGTTGGAGAGCTTCTTGTAGTACTTCGCCGAGTTCCACTCCTTCACACCGCTGGGGATAAACTCCGTGTCGTAGATTGTGGGGTCCTGAATGGTATCAAAGAGGTTCTCCACGTTGTAGAACAACACAGTGTAGCGTTTGCTCTGTGCCGAGGCGGTGCCGAGCGACAACACAAGAGCTGCAATTACGCTGATTACAATAATGTTACGTTTCATATAATTTTGAATTTTGAATTTTGCATCTTGAATTCTCTACAATCCCCAATCGCTCGGGTTGCACACTGTTTTGGGCGCATTGGGCACATTCACAAAGAATGTAAAGCCAGTGAGTTTTTCGAGGTCGGCAACGCTCATCATCTCGCTTCGGGTAACCTTCTGACCTTTGAGGCTATTGGTGTGTGAGCGCACAAAGGCTGCGCATTTCAGCTCGCTTGCCGAGCAGTTGATGACCGACTTGCCACTGCTACCACTCTTGGTACGGAGCAGTACGCAGTAGAACATTGTGGGCATCGACACATCGCTCCTGCCACCAAACGAAATGGTCTTGGGCGATACGGTGTGGCCATAACCGTCGGTGTAGCGGTCGAAGTAGCAACCAATAACCTGATAGAGGGTATCAGCGCAAGACTGACCATCCACCCAGTCCTCCAAAGTGTTCCAGCCACCGCCACCGGTGTTGTAGCCCGATGAGAGCTGGGGTGCGATGTTGGAGTAGTAGAATGCTTGCTTATTTGTGGCAGTGGAACTCAGGCGCTCTGCCGAGCCAAGCATATGACCTTTGTTACAACCGCCACCGGTCGATTTGCTGTCATATTGAATGTCAGCAGGAATTTTGGGGTCTTTCGCGTAGGCATCGGTTCTCTTTGCGCCACTCTCGTAGCAGTCGTGACGGGGTGCTGCAACCCACATAGGAACGTGGTGCTCGGCACTGAAACATACGGTGAAGTTTCGAGCCTTGCCGTTGCGCTGTGCGTTCTTCTCGCCACCTGCGCAGAGGTGCGATGCGTAGTAGAGGGTGCTGTTGTTGTCGTGAATGCCATTACCATCGGCATCGACTATGGCGGGCAACTCGGCCCAGCCGGTGTGTTCGCCGGTATTGTTGCCACCATTGTCACCACCGCCGGTATTGCCACCATCATCGTTGCCACCATCATCGTTGCCACCATCGTCATTACCACCATCATCGTTACCGCCATCATCGGAGGTTTTGCCGTTGAGGGAGTAGATGCCGCAAGGGTTCATCTCGGGGGTTGTTCCCTTGTATAGGATGGGGGTTCCCCCAATCACAACCTCATCGCCCACCGAAATCTGGCTCGTGGAGGTGAAGTCCTCGCCATTGAGGTATTTGCTACGATAGATGAGCAGTTGTGTGGTGTAGGTGTTGCCGCTGTCGGAGATATAGAAGGTAGCGTTACCGTGGGTGGTGCTCACCTCCTCGATGCTCGAAATGATACCCCTGACGTATCGGGGAGTGTCGGGAAGTGCATTGCCATTGGTGAGTATCTCCACTATGCGGGCTACATTGTAGGGGTCGTCCTCATCGCCGCTACCACTTCCAACAATGTCGTCGTTGCCACCGTTGTCATCGCCATTGTCATCGCCGTTGTCGTCGCCATTGTCGTCACCACCTGTATTGCCACCGCTATTAGAAGTTGCCTTTTGGCTTACAAGGATGTTCCACGAGGCGGTTGCACCCTCCTCTTTGGGGGCAACAACAATCTTCGCATTGCGCGACTTGTCGGTGGTGTTGTCGGTGTAGGAGAAGAGCACACCTGCCGAGCCCTTATAGTCGCTCTGGGTGGTGGTGAGCCACTCTGCCGAGGAGGTCACTGTCCACTCCGTGTTGCTCTCTACTTGGAGCACAAAGGTGCCGTGGGTGGCTTCGAGGGACTTGGAGTTGATGTTCACCGAGAGGGTCTGTTCCGTTGTGGGAACGGGCAATTCATCGCAAGAGGCAAGGAGTGCCAATGCCGCCAGGATTATGTATGCAAATTTCTTCATTGTGGTATGTTTTTTTAATTCTCTCGTCTATAATCCCCAATATCTGGTCTCTATTTCGCCCTCCACCTTCTGCTCGGTAGCGTCGTCGAGGTTGTGGAAGAAGTCTAAGCCCGTGAGCTCTTCGAGGCGGTCGATGGTTATCATATCATCGAGTGTAGCCTCGCCGTAGGCTGCTTTGTGGGGCACCCAGATGGCCACCGCCTTGAAGGTACTGCCATCACCTGTGCCGTGACGTTGCAGGAGGGCCTTGTAGTAATAGTTGGGGATGGCAACCCTCTTCCCCGAGTCGCTTTTGCAGTAGGTGTAGCCCACTGTTTCATCACCGCCAACAGTTTGGAATACTGCACCGGTAACCACATAGAGGGTGTCGCAACCGTATGCCCAATCCCTCACCTGAATCTCAATGTCTGACCACTTCCTCTGATTGAGGTCATCAAGTTGGGGGCTCATATTGGTGGGGTAGAAGGTCTGCATATTGTCGGCATTGGAGCCGAGGCGCGAGGCCGAAGGGAGCATATGGCCACGGTCGTAGTTGCCATTGTAGGAGGATGACATTTTTAGCTGCTTCTCGGTGGGAATGTTGGGGTCGTAGATGCCCCACGAGTTCTGACGTGTGCCGGAACCATTAATGTTGCCCTTGCACAGAGGGTAGGCAATCCAGTGGGGGTGGTAGATGTCGGCATCGTAGAAGATGGAGAAGCTGCGCTCCTTGTTGCCCTTTGAGGGGAGCATATGTTTCGAGAAGTAGTAGCGGGTGCGATCCTCGGTAAAGGTGGGAAGTTCGAGCCATCCCGAGAGGTCGCTCTCTTGGTTTTCACTCACTACCGAGCGTTGGGTGAAGGCTTTGCAGATGTTCTCACCGGGGAACTGCACATTGATATTCACCACGCGGTCTTCGGGGAGCTCATTGATGCCGAACTTCATCAACAGCGAAGCGTTGCCCTCGCCACTTGTGGGCTCTATCTCACACCAACCCTCCACACCCTCGGGTGCGACGTACTCCAAGGTGATACTCCACGCCTGTTCGGTGGTGATGTTGAGGAATTGCTGTTTTTTGTCGTGGCTCACACTCTCTCCCATGCTGAAATTCACCATATTAGGTGCGGGAGGTGTCGATGTGCAAGCGTTGAAAATCAACGCCATAGCCACCACGATAAGACTCTTTATAGCATTCAAGTTCTTCATTTTCTTTCAATTTTCATACTCCTTCACAGCTCAGCTCAATTTCTCGAAAGGGTATATTAGGGCGTAAAGTTACGAATTATTATTGGAATTACGCGCGCGCACACGAAAAAAACGGAAGAAAGGGGGTGTGTGGGCCTTTCTTCCGTTTTTTTCGGCTGTGATTTATGGGCGATTTCTGCGTTACGCTCGCGCTCGGATTGCTCATTTGCGCCAAGCAAACTGCGCATCCTCCCTCTTCGCAAGCCTTGAACTCGCCTCATAACTCACACCCGACATGTGTGCCCGTATCTTCTTTTTTCGGCTGTGATTTATGGGCGATTTCTGCGTTACCCCCTCTCCTCATTTACGCCAAAGTAAACTGCGGAGAGGGCTATCTTGTGCGCCTAAAATCTGCTCAATTATTTGCGTTTTTTGTCGGTTTACACACAAAAAAGGCCCCCGAAATTCGGGAGCCTCTTTTTGTTGTGTATCAAGATGTTACTCTGCAATAGTTACCTCAATGCTACTTGCGCGAACTTGTGCGCTCAATTTGGTGATTGTGAATGAGGTAGCAGGGGTTGTCAAGGTGATGGTTACCTTGTAAGTGCCAGAGCCACTTACGGTGTAGCCACTGCCATCGCTCAAAGAGAGGTTTTTGCTATCGGCGCAGTTGAAAACAAGCTGCGACATAGCCTTCTCGCTCTCAATGGTGATGTTGGAACCTGCATAGAACCTTGCGGGGTTACTGTAGTTTGCAACATCGTTGCTCGAAGATGCTTTGTCGTTGGTTACGGTGATGCCATTCTGCTCCCAAACCTGCTGGTTAGCAGTGAAGGTGGTACGGTTTGCTAAATCAGCAAACGAGATGGTTACAACATTTGCGGGAGTCTCGGGAGTCTCACCTGCGATGTGCGAAACGTAGTATGCGGGGCCACCAACCTGTGCCGCACCACCATACTCTGCGCGGGTACCGATGAGGGTTACAATGTCACCCACTTTCAAACCAAGCGAAGAGAAAGATTCGTCGTTTTTCGCAACCTGTGTTTTGGTCAAACCATAAACATATACATCGCCGGTCTCATCCACGAGGGTGAAGTTGCCATATTGGGCATTTGCGATGTTGGCGATAGTGCCGGTGAGTTTGTACCAAACGTTTGCATTAACATCTTTCAACAGGAAATCTGCAATGGAGATTTCTGCAATCTCGGTGGGAGTCTCGGGAGTCTCGGGCTCCTCGGGCTCGGGGGTAGTGCCACCCTGACCTGCGGTGTGCGAGATATACTCTGCATTCTTCATCTGTGCTTTGCCATTATAGGAGGCGCGTGCGCCCTGAACGGTTACGGTGTCGCCGTCTTTCAAGCCGAGCGAAGTATAGCACTTACTGCCATCTTTGTAGATACCATAGATGAGTACCTCACCAGTAGCATCCTCCAAGTAGAAGTTGCCATATTCGGTGTTGTAGGTGCCTTTGATAGTACCAGTAAGCTCATAAACGGTTGCGTCCTCTGCTGCTGCCAAGAACTCGGCAACGGTAGCTTTCACGGCACCCGCGGGAGTTTCGGGTTCCTCGGGCTCGGGGGTGGTGCCACCACTCTCGCCACCAAGAGCCTCCTCGGTGAGTTTCACGCCAAACACAATAGCGCGTCCCGAAGTTGTGTTGCTTGCAGCCGAGAAAGATGCGTCGGTCGAGAACTCGATAACGTCGGTAGCGGTAAGGCCGGTGAGCAGTACCGAGTAGTGGTCTTTATCCTCTGCGGTCAAACCGGGGGTAACAAAAGGAGCATTGCCTGTTGCACCTGCGTGAGCATTAAGCACTTGCGACTTGGCCTCACCACCATTTACGCGGTAGTAGAGAGTAGCAGTTTTGTTCTTCCAAGCCACAGCGTAGAAGTTGAGGTAGAGGTCACCCGAAACGCCAATGGCAGCCGAGGTGAAAATACCTGCCTTCTCTGCAACACCGAGTTTGAAACCGGTCACTGCCTGACCGCCAATCTTGGTGTCTTTCAGGCTGTAAACAGAGTTGGAGCTGTTGTCGGAGCTCTGAACAAATGCTGCATCGGAAGTGTATGCGCCAGGAACTGCGGGCTCCTCGGGCTCGGGAGTGGTGCCACCCTCACCTGCGGTGTGCGAGATGTACTCTGCATTCTTCATCTGAACTTTGTCGTTGTAAACGGAGCGTTTACCCTGAACGGTTACAGTGTCGCCATCTTTCAAGCCGAGCGAAGTATAGCACTTACTGCCATCTTTGTAGATACCATAGATGAGTACCTCACCGGTAGCATCCTCCAAGTAGAAGTTGCCATAGTCGGGGTTGTATGTGCCTTTGATAGTACCGGTGAGCTCATAAACGGTTGCATCCTCAGCTGCTGCCAAGAACTCGGCAACGGTAGCTTTCACAACATCACCAGGCTGCTCGGGCTCGTCGCCACCCTGGTCGCCACCACCTGCGTTATCAATGGTAGTACCCTGCGAGAGGTCAATCTCTGCACCGGTGCCACCTGCAACAATCATAAGGTCATCCAAGCGGTATACCGAAGCAACGGTTGCGGTGAAGTAGAACGAAAGGGTTGCGGGAACCTCTTTGAGGGTGAACTGTGCGGTTGCGGTGTTCCAACGGCCCTCGGCAGTACCTGCAAAGGTGTAGGGGAGGAGAGTCCATTTCTCGCCATCGCCACTGATGTAAACCTTGAACTCCTCGGTGCTGAAATTGCTATCGCCATTCATCTGATATTTGTCGCCTGCGAAAGTGACGGTGAGAGCATTGCCGGTGAGCTCAGCGAGCGAAATACCGCTGATGGTGAGGTAGTTCTCCTTGCCGAAGAATGCGTTGTTCAAACCACTTGCCTCTGCGATATCGGAGTATTTGCCATCGCTATTGGAGTTGTTACGAGCGGTAACACCGTGCGAGTTGTAGGTAACGCCAGTCTGACTCTCGGGCATAGGATTACCATACTCGGCAGTCAGATAGGGCCAGCCATTGCTACCCTCAGTAGCAACAATCTTGTCGAAGTTGTCGAAGTAGATGAACTCGCCCGAAGGGGTGAAGCCACCACCACCCTGGTTGCCACCGGCACTAATCTCGCCACCCTGTGCGAGGTCGATCTCTGCGCCACCACCACCTGCGGTGAGTTTGATGTCGTCGATAGCGTATGCCGAGCCAACATTTGCGGTGAAGTAGAGCGAAAGAGTCTCGGGAACCTCTTTGAGGTTGAACTGTGCGGTTGCAATGTTCCATTTACCGTTGAGGTTTGCACCGGAGAGGAAGGTGTAGCTAACCTCGCTCCATTTTGCGCCATCGGCACTGATGTAAACCTTGAACTCGTCGTTCTTGAAAGTGTTGTCCTCTGCCTCATACTCGTAGCGCTCGGTAGTGAACGAGAGGGTGAGTGCGTTGCCCTCCAACTCTGCAAGCGAGATACCGCTTACGGTCATATGGGTGGGGGTAGTGCCAAACCAAATGTAGTTCAAGCCCGAAGCAACATCTGCGCAGTTGGAGTGGCTACCTGCCGAGCCATTCGACGAGTTGCTGCGTACCGATACACTCTTACCTGCATAGGTTACATTTGCCTGATTCTCGGGAGTGGGGTTGAGGAATGCCTGACCAGCCTCGCTGTCGAGGTAGGTGCTCCACCTGTCGTCAACTTTCTGTGCCTGCTGGCCATCCTTATCGAAGTTCTCATAGTAGAGAACCTCGCCAAGCTCTACCTGACCTTTACCCGACTGCGAGATGAGAATCTTCTTCTCGGTCTTGTCCATAGTGAGGGTGATGGTCTCGTTGCGAGCATCACCATCGTTCTCACCTGCGGTGATGGTAACCTCTACAACTTTGGCAGCCATAGCCTCGTTGGTGTCGCTCTGGGGGTTGATTCCGAACCAATCGGAAGTGTAGGCAATGTTCCAGCTGCGGGTTGCAGCGATGGTGAACTTCTGTACGCCACCCTCAGCAGGGAAACTTACAGTGGTAACATCCTTACCAGCAGCGTCGGTGACGGCAATCGAAGGAAGAGAGTAGTCGGGACCCTGCTCCTCGCAACCGGTCATCACAAGCATCAAAGGTGCTACAAGAAACAAAAGCAATCTTTTGAAATTCATAGTGATAAATGTTTAGTTAGTAAATAATATTAATGTTTCGTAATTGTGTCGGTATATTTGGCGCAAAATTATATTTTTTTTCCTTTTCGGCAAACAAATCACCTAATTATAATGTGCGCGCGATGATTTTGTGCTCTTTGTGGGCGAAGTTTGGGAAAATAGTTGTACCTTTGGTAATTCAAAATGTAGAATTCAAAATTCAAAATTGGGGGCCGAGGGTGTGTCGCAATTTTCCTTTTTCAATTCTCCATTTTCAATTTATTACTCGGACACAGAGTGTCCGCGACATTAGACCTTCGACGTTAGACGTTGGACAAAAAGAGAGAAATGAGCATAAAAAAAACATATAAGCTGATACCTGCCGAGAGGAGGAGGGCCTTGCCGGGGATTGTACTCTCGGCACTCGCCTCGGCATTGGTGGATTTGGTGGGTATTGCCGCGCTTGTGTCGGTGCTCCTTGTGGTGCTCGACGAGAATATTGTGGCCAACAATCCCATTGTGGCGCACATCTACGACGCATTGGGTTTCACATCCGAGGGCGCATTTGTGGCTGCGGTGTGCATTGCTGTGCTGCTGCTCATCGCCCTCAAAGGGGTGTTGGGTGTGGCACTCTCACAGGTGAGGGCGAGGTATATGCTCCTTCTCTATGCCGACCTCTCGAAGAGGATGTACGACAACTACCTCTCGCGTGGTCTGCTCTTTGTGCGCTCCCACCACACAACCACCCTCGTGAATAACGTCAATGCCGTTTGTCATCGCTTCTCTTCGGGTGTGGTGAGCAGTCTGCTCGGCATCCTGACGGAGGTGATTGTGGTGGTGTCGCTCCTTGTGCTGCTGAGCCTCTATAATCCTATGATTGTGGCACTTGCGATTGCAGTGTTTGTCCCCATTGCCCTTGTCTATTCGCGCATCATACGTCGCAAAATGGTGGAGAATGGCAGGGAGGAAAACCGCTTGCAGGTGGGGCAAAATAAGACTATGTATGAGGCCTTGCGTGGCTATGCCGACATTGAAATTGCGGGGGCAAAACCCTCCATTACCAAACGATTTGCAAAGGGTATCGACTCGCTCCGCTACTACTCGCTGCGTGCAATGAGGATGCGCAGTGCGTCGAGCTACGTTATAGAGTTCTCGCTGGTGTTGGGCGTTGTGGCGGTAATCCTTCTCGGTATCGCTATGGGCCACTCGGTGGGTGAGCTCAAACTCTTCCTTGGTGTCTTTGCCGTGGCTGCCTATCGCATTGTCCCCTCCATCAGTCGCATTGTGGGCGGATGGACCGAGTATAAACGCACCTGCTACGTTGTGGATTTGCTCACCGACGAACTTGCAGGTGAGGTGCCCGAAGTGCCCCAGACCTCCGAAAAACTCCCCTTCAAGGAGAGCGTGGAGCTCCACAATGTGGGCTTTGGCTACACCGAGGAGAGGGTGCTGGATGGCTACTCGCTCACGATTCGCAAGGGCGAAAGGGTTGGTATTCAGGGCTCATCGGGTAGGGGTAAGACCACACTTTTCAACATCCTCGCAGGTCTGTTTATCCCCTCCGAGGGCGAATTGAGGGTGGATGGTAAGGCTGTGGATACTCCCTTGGCAAGGCGTATGTGGCAAAATAATGTTGCCTACGTTTCGCAGGATTTGTTCATCCCCGACCAAACCATTGCCGAGAATATTGCACTTGGTGTGGAGAGGGATAAGATTGATAATGAACGCCTTATGAAGGCTGTTGAGGCAGCAAGGCTCACCGACTTGGTGGCTTCGTTGCCCGAGGGTGTCAATACCGTGACGGGTGAGGCGGGATGTCGCCTGTCGGGTGGTCAGCGTCAGAGGATTGGCATTGCCCGAGCACTCTACAAGGAGGCTTCGGTGCTGATGTTCGATGAGGCCACCTCGTCGCTTGATGAGAAGACCGAGAGGGAGGTTGTGGATGCTGTGGCGGGCCTTTCGGAGACCAACCGCGACCTTACGATTCTCTTCATCTCGCACAATGCCCGCACGTTGGATTTTTGTGACCGCATTGTGGAATTGTAGGGGAGAGCAAAGTCAAAAGCGATACAAAGTATCGCACAAAAGTTTTTTGCGTCGCTTTTTTACAAAAAAGCGACAGAAAGGGGCGACTTTTTACAAAAAGTCGTGAATGAATGGAGAATAAAAAACAGATAGCCAACGACCTCTTTTTTGCCTCGGTGGAGGAGTTTTTGAAGGAGGGTAGGAGCGTCGAAATGACGGTCAAGGGGTATAGTATGCGCCCATTTCTGAGGAGCGAGAGGGATGTTGTGACTCTTGCGCCCCTTGCGATGGATGCCCCCCTGAGGAGAGGGCAGGTTGTGCTATTTCGCCAGCAGGGTAGGCATATCCTGCACCGCTATGTGGGCGAGAGGGACGGAGTGTGCGTGATGAAGGGCGATGGTAACTATCGCATCGAGGAGGTTGTGCCTCGTGGGGATGTTGTAGCCTATGTGTCGGCCGTGAAGTTGGCGAATGGACACAGGTTTGCCTATCGCAGCTTGTGTTGGAGGGTGCGCACCCTTTGGAGCCGAGGTGTGAAATTGCTACGCACCGTTGCATTGGATTTGAAACGTAAAATTATTAAGTGATATGAAGCTGAAAACCAACTACAAAGTCCGCAAAATTGCGGGCGAGAGTGTAATTGTCCGTATGGGCACACAGAATGTCAATATGACAACTATCATCTCCCTGAACTCCACCAGCGAGTGGCTGTGGGAGCAGTTGCAGGGCGAGGAATTCGACGCAGAGAAGGTGGCCGACCTGCTCACCGCTGAGTATGAGGTCGAAAGGGAGGTTGCCCTCCTCGATGCCGGCAAGTGGATTAAGATGTTGCAGGAGGCCGATTTGGTTCATCCATAGCGAGCCCATCTCGTGGGCGAGTGTGCCTTGTGGGTGCTTTTTGCACCACCCTGCGCATCGCAACTTCCTCATTTACCTCTTGTAAACTGCGGAGTTGCTCGCTTGGTTGGCACAAAAATCCCTCCACAAAACCCACTCGCGGGGAGTGAAGGTCTAACGTCTAACGTCTAACGACGCGGGCACTATGTGCCCGAGGAAGTATTAGTGAATTTAGTGAATTTAGGGAAGAGAGCACTAACCTCCCTAAATTCCCTAACCTCCCTAATTAGGGCAGAGCAAAGTCAATAGCGATACGAAGTATCGCATAAAAGTTTTTGGTGAAGCTTTTTACAAAACGCTTCAAATAATTCTCAATTCAAAAAGATGCTTCGATTTTCTGTTGCAGACCATATTTTCGAGTTGGCGATGGTGACAATGTGTCGCCCCGTGCCCGTGCCACGCAATTTTCGCCCCTTTATGACCGAGGCGGAGGGGGAG
>JAZOTH010000012.1:0-14547 GCA_045657545.1 Tidjanibacter sp. | reverse complement strand
GAATCCCAGCACAAGAGTGTCGTTACGACACCTTTTTGTAAAAAGGTGCTACCAAAAACTTTTAGTGTAGCCAACCGATGCAATTCTATTCTCTGCCTTGCTTCGGAATCCCAGCACAAGAGTGTCGTTACGACACAAAATTTTTAGCGTAGCCTATGCTCGCCCCGCTACTCTACGTCGAGAGCCAAGTCCTGAATCAGGGTGTTCAGCTCGGGGTTCTGCTCCGTCAGGAACCTCACCTTATCAACGGTGCGGTGGGGGAGCGAACTCTCCTTTGTTGCGCCCACAGTGACGTTCAAAACAATGCTGCCCTCCAAGCCACAGCACTCCTGCAAAAGGGTTGTAATCTCACCCTGGTTGCGCAGGAGTTCATCGCGAATAATCTCCGTATTGACCTCCACATTGAGGGTGTGGCCATTGATGATGGTCTTTTTCAGCGCGTGGCCCATACGGGGATGTTCCGCCATCATACGCTCAATGAAAGCCTCCCACTTGCCGGTGAGTTTCTGCTGCGAGTAGGGGTCGTAGTATATAGCCTTCTCGTCCTCCTCCTCGCGGGCCTTGCCACTCATAATGTCGCTTATCGAGCCACCAAACAGACCACTTCTCTTTGCCATAGGTTTGGGTGCCACAGGTGTGGGTTGTGCCGAAGGGGTTGTTGGTGCAGGCGCGGGGGTTGGTTGAGGCGCAGTCTGCACGGGAGCCACAACGGGTTGTGGAGCAGGTTGTGGTGCGGGGGTGGGTTGCGATACGGGCCTAATAGCTTGTGCTACTGTGGGTTGAGCCACGGCTGCACCCTCCTCCTTGATTAGTTGTGGGAGGGTGGGGGTGGTGAGGTCAAGAGTTTTTTTTTGACCCCCCGATGCGAGCTTCATCAAACCGAGCTCAACGTGCAACCTTTGGTTGGTGGCGGTGCGGAAACCTCCATCCACCTCACCCAGCAGGGCGATGGAGCTGAATAGGAAGCCTATGTCGCAACGTGCGCACTGCTCCTTGTAGCGGTCGAGGAGCGAGCCACTAATCTCCAACAAGGGGAGGGTTTGAGGCTCTTTACACATCAGCAAATCCCTCAAATGGCCCGCAAGTCCCGAGGCAAAACTCTGTCCCGAGAAGCCCTTTTTGAGCACCTCATCGAAGGTTAGAAGGGCGCGTTTGTAGTCACCCTCCAAGAGTGCGTCGGTGATGCCGAAATAGGTGTCGTAGTCGAGCACATTGAGCGTTGCGGCCACCTGTTTGTACTCCAAGTTGCCACCGCAGAACGACACGGCCTTGTCGAACATCGAGAGCGCATCCCTCATACCGCCATCGGCCTTGCGAGCAATCAGGTGCAGCGACTCATCGTCGGCGACAACACCCTCACGCGAGGCGATAAGTTTGAGGTATCCCACGGTGTCCTCAATCCTTATGCGCTGGAAATCATAGATTTGACAGCGGGATAGGATGGTGGGTATGATTTTGTGTTTCTCGGTAGTTGCGAGGATAAAGATGGCGTGGTGTGGGGGCTCTTCGAGGGTTTTGAGGAAGGCGTTGAAGGCCGCCTGCGAGAGCATATGTACCTCGTCGATGATATAGACGCTATATTCGCCCACTTGGGGAGGGACCCTCACTTGGTCGGTCAAATCGCGGATATTCTCCACCGAGTTGTTGGAGGCGGCATCGAGCTCGTGAATCGAGAAGCTCCTGCCTTCGTCGAAGCTCCTGCACGATTCGCACATTCCACACGCATCGCCCTCGGCTGTGGGATTCAGGCAGTTGATGGTCTTGGCGAAGATACGCGCACAGGTTGTTTTGCCCACACCGCGGGGGCCGCAAAAGAGGTAGGCGTGTGCCAGCTGCTTGCGTGCGATAGCGTTTTTGAGTGTGGTTGTGACGTGGCTCTGCCCCACCACCGACTCGAAGGTCTGGGGGCGGTACTTTCGTGCCGAAACAATAAAGTTGTTCTCCATTTCTCTACTTTTGCCTCTGTTTCTTGTGAGGTATAACCTCACAAAGATACCTATTAAAATTGAGAATTGAGAATTGAAATTTGATAAAATATTTGTTCCTTTTTACAAAAAAGCGCCCCATTTGGGGCGCAAAACTCAATATTCAACTCTCTACCGTGGCTACGCCAAGAGGTGTTCGAGGAGGATTTTTAGACCGATGAGGATTAGGATGATACCGCCAGCGAGTTCGGCTTTGGATTTGTGGCGTGCGCCGAACAGGTTGCCAATCTTTACACCCCCAAACGAGAATACGAAGGTAGTGATGCCAATGGCAAGGGCCGAAGTCCAAATATCTACATTGAGGAAGGCAAACGACACGCCCACGGCGAGTGCATCAATGCTTGTGGCGACCGCCATTGGGAACATTTTGCGAGCCGAGAGAGCCTCCTTTTCGCACTCTTCGCACACCCCCTCTTCCTCCTTGCCGAGAGCCTCGCGAATCATATTGATGCCGATGAGAGCCAAGAGGGCGAAGGCTATCCAGTGGTCGAAACTCTCAATCGCCTCGCGGAAATTGACACCCACAAAGTAGCCAACAATGGGCATAAGAGCCTGAAAACCACCAAACCACAAGCCCACAATGGTGCACCTGCCCACCGAGGCCCTACGCATTGCAAGCCCCTTGCAAATCGCCACCGAAAAGGCATCCATCGAGAGCCCCACGGCAATCAAAAACAGCGTCAAAAAATCCATTGTTTCTCCTTTGGATTAGGTTCCTATTAAAGCAAGTTCGGTGGGCCCTAAAACCCACCGAACACTCTATCTTACAATACGATATTGATAATCTTGCCGGGGACGATGATGACCTTCTTGGGGCTCTTGCCCTCGGTGTATTTGAGGGTCTGCTCATCGGCCAGAATCAGTGACTGAATCTCCTCGGTGGGGATACCCAGAGGCAGCGATTTTTTGAATCTCATCTTGCCATTGAACGACACGGGGTACTCAAACGAGTTCTCAACCAACAGGTCGGGGTTGAACTCGGGATACTGCGCATCGCACACCGAACCCTCATTGCCCAGCAGGTGCCAGAGCTCCTCCGAGATGTGGGGGGTGAAGGGCGAGAGAAGTACCGCAAAGGGCTCCAAAATCGCGCGTTTGTTGCACTGACCAAGCTCGTTGAGGCAGATCATAAATGCTGCAATCGAGGTGTTGAACGAGAAGTTTTCGATATCCTCCCTCACCTTCTTGATGGTCTTGTGGAGGGTTTTGAGCTCGGCAGGTGTGGGCTCCTCGTTGCTCACCGCAAAGTTGCCATCCTTGTCGAAGAATTTACTCCAAAAACGGCGCAGGAACTTGTGCACACCATCAATACCGTTGGTATCCCAGGGTTTGCTCTGCTCCAAAGGGCCGAGGAACATCTCATACATACGCAGTGTGTCGGCACCGTAGTTATCCACGATATAGTCGGGATTCACCACGTTGAACATACTCTTACTCATCTTCTCAATAGCCCAGCCGCAAACATATTTGCCGTCCTCCAAGATGAA
The DNA here is from genome assembly GCA_045657545.1 of Tidjanibacter sp. Lineage (GTDB taxonomy): Bacteria > Bacteroidota > Bacteroidia > Bacteroidales > Rikenellaceae > Tidjanibacter. The sequence goes on along the minus strand of JAZOTH010000012.1, from coordinate 11,075 downwards.
CTCTGCATCGGCAAACTCGGGCCTCCAAGCGCGGAAAGCATCGAGGTCGAGAATGTCGTTTTTGACGATATTTACATCAACGTGAATCTCCTGAGTCTCATACTCTTTGCGTAGGCCGAGCGACACAAACTTGTTGGTGCCCACCACGCGATACACAAAGTTGGAGCGGCCCTGAATCATACCCTGATTCACAAGTTTCTTGAAGGGCTCGTCCTCGCAAATCACACCCAGGTCGAAGAGGAATTTGTTCCAGAAACGCGAGTAGATAAGGTGGCCCGTAGCGTGCTCAATACCACCGATATACAAATCCACATTGCGCCAATACTCGTTTGCCTCGCGGCTTACAAGTGCGTCGTTGTTGCGGGGGTCCATATAGCGCAGGTAGTAGGCCGAAGAGCCCGCAAAACCAGGCATTGTGCTGGTCTCGTAGGGGTGGCCCTCAGCGTTGTACCACTTCTCCGAGCGAGCCAATGGGGGCTCACCCTCGGCAGTGGGGGTGAACTTCTCAACCTCGGGAAGTTCGAGAGGTAGTTGCTCGGGAGCGAGGGGGTGTGCCACGTCGTCTTTGTAGTAGATGGGGAAGGGCTCGCCCCAATAACGCTGGCGGGTGAAAATTGCATCAAGAAGGCGATAATTCACCTTGCGTTTGCCCAAGCCACGAGCCTCAATCTCGTCCCACATACGCTCAATGGCAACCTTGACATCGAGGCCATTGATGAAGTCGGAGTTGATGAGTTTGCCCTCTTTGGCATCGTAGGAAGCCTCCTCTACATTGCCACCCTCAACAACGGGGATAATCTCCAAGCCGAAGTGTTTTGCAAAGGCCCAGTCGCGCGAGTCGTGGGCGGGAACGGCCATAATTGCACCTGTTCCGTAACCTGCCAACACATAGTCACTCACATAGATAGGAATACGCTTGCCGGTGAAGGGGTTGATGGCATAGGAGCCGGTAAAGACACCGCTCACACGCTTGGTTTCGGCGATGCGCTCCCTCTCAGAGCGTTTCTTGGTCGCCTCCAAATATGCCTCCACATCGTTTTGGGCATCGGAGCAAGTCAGCTCCTTAACCCACTCGTGCTCGGGGGCGATAACCATAAATGTCACACCGAAAATTGTATCGGGACGGGTGGTGAAAATCTCCAATTTTTTGTCGCTACCCTCAATGTCGAAGAAGACCTGCGCGCCGGTGCTCTTGCCAATCCAGTTGCGCTGAATCTCTTTGAGCGACTCGCTCCACTCCAACTTATCCAAGCCTTCCAACAGGCGAGGAGCATAAGCGGTAACGCGGAGCAACCACTGCTTCATCCTGCGCTGAACAACGGGGAAACCACCACGCACCGAAAGGCCATCCTTCACCTCGTCGTTGGCGAGTACGGTGCCCAGCTCGGCACACCAGTTCACCATAGTGTCGGCACGGAATGCAAGGCGGTAGTTTTGGAGAATCTCCTCCCTCTTCTGCTCACCCCACGAGTTCCACTCCTCGGCGGTGAAAGTGAGATTTTCCGAGCAGGCAACATCCAACCCCTCGGTGCCCTTTGTTGCAAGGTGCTCTACGAGCTTTTCAATCTTCTCTGCCTTGTTCGAAGTGTTGTCGTAGTAGTGCGAGAACATTTCGAGGAAAGCCCACTGTGTCCATTTGTAATACTCTGGCTCACAAGTGCGTACCTCGCGCGACCAATCGTAGGAAAAACCAATCTTGTCGAGCTGCGAGCGGTAGCGATTGACGTTCTGCTCGGTGGTTACCGCGGGGTGCTGGCCGGTCTGGATTGCATATTGCTCTGCGGGCAGACCAAATGCGTCGTAACCCATAGGGTGGAGTACATTGAAGCCGCAGGAGCGTTTATAGCGCGAATAGATATCCGAAGCGATGTAGCCCAGAGGGTGACCAACGTGGAGTCCCGCCCCCGAGGGGTAGGGGAACATATCAAGAACGTAAAACTTTGGCTTTGAGCCATCTACCTCCACGCGGTAGGTCTGCTCCTTCTGCCACTTCTGTTGCCACTTGGCTTCGAGGTCTTTGAAGTTGTATTCCATTGTAAGTATGGTTAAGTTTTGAATTTTTTCAAATTTTATGGTTTTCACCAAACTCTTTAAGCCACAAAGATAAACATATTTGCGTGGGAATTTGCAAACCTTTTCAAAGTTTTTTGTAAAATATTGGTTGATAGTGTGTTGTGTTGGCGTGTTGTAAAATACAATAGGCAAAGCAAATGGTTTTCAAAAAACGATAAGAAAAAAGAATTGCAAATTGGGCGGGAAATGGGCTAAAATGCTGAAAAATCGGCCAAAAACGGGTGAAAAAATCGCCATATATATTGTAGAAAAGAAAAAATGCCGTATCTTTGCAGGCCCGAAAATGGGGAAACGCGATGTTCCCTTCGGGAAACGAGAATTAATGTTTAACAAAACAAAGGACTAAAAAACAGTAAAATGCCAACTATTCAACAGTTAGTAAGAAAAGGCAGGGTTCAGTTGGAGATGAAGAGTAAATCTCCCGCCCTTGACGCTTGTCCTCAGAGGCGCGGTGTGTGCGTGCGTGTTTACACCACCACCCCCAAGAAGCCTAACTCGGCAATGCGTAAAGTTGCACGTGTGAAACTCACCAACCAGAAAGAGGTGAATGCCTACATCCCTGGTGAGGGCCACAACTTGCAGGAACACTCAATCGTTTTGGTGCGCGGTGGTCGTGTAAAAGACCTCCCCGGTGTACGTTACCACTTGGTTCGTGGTGCATTGGATAGCGCAGGTGTAGACGGTCGTCGTCAGCGTCGTTCGAAATACGGTGCTAAGCGTCCCAAAGCAGCCAAAAAGTAATCTCTCAACAAAAGTAAGAACACATTAAAGATTTAAGAAAAAATGAGAAAAGCAAAGCCTAAAAAGCACATTCTACTTCCAGATCCCAAATTCGGTGACGTTATGGTTACCCGCTTTGTAAACAATTTGATGCTGGATGGTAAGAAGAGTATTGCATACACCATTTTCTACGATGCGTTGGATATGGTGGGCGAGAAGATGAAGGATGCAGACAAGGCTCCTCTGGAGGTATGGAAGCAGGCCTTGGAGAATATTACTCCCCAAGTTGAGGTTAAGTCGCGCCGTATTGGTGGTGCAACCTTCCAGGTACCTATGGAGGTTCGTCCTGAGCGCAAGATTTCGATTTCGATGAAAAACTTGGTCCTTTATTCTCGTAAGCGCGCAGGTAAATCTATGGCAGAGAAGCTCTGCGGTGAGATTATGGCTGCCTACAACAACGAGGGTGCTGCCTTCAAACGTAAAGAGGAGATGCACCGTATGGCAGAGGCAAACAAAGCATTCGCACACTTTAGATTCTAATAACAGGTTCGATGGGAAGAGATTTAACATATACTCGTAATATCGGCATCATGGCGCACATTGATGCTGGTAAGACTACTACTTCCGAGCGAATCTTGTTCTACACCGGTAAGACCCACAAGATTGGTGAGACTCACGACGGTTCGGCTACTATGGACTGGATGGTTCAGGAGCAGGAGCGTGGTATCACCATTACTTCGGCTGCTACTACCGCTTTCTGGAATTACAAAGGCAAACAGTATCAGATCAACCTTATCGACACTCCCGGACACGTTGACTTTACCGTAGAGGTAGAGCGCTCGTTGCGTGTGTTGGACGGTGCGGTTGCTACTTTCTGTGCTGTTGGTGGCGTTGAGCCCCAGAGTGAGACCGTATGGCGTCAGGCAGACAAGTACAACGTACCCCGTATCGGTTACGTTAACAAAATGGACCGTACCGGCGCCGACTTTATGAATGTATGCGCTCAGGTAAAAGAGCGCCTTGGTGCCAACGCAGTCCCCGTGGTTTTGCCCATCGGTAGCGAGCAGTCGTTCCGTGGCGTAGTAGACCTTATTTATAATAGGGCTCTCATCTACGACGATGCAAAGAAAGATCAACTCGTGAACTACACCTACGAGGAGGTTCCCGAGGATATGAAAGCAGAGGTTGAGGAGGCAAGGGCACACCTCGTTGAGGAGGTTGCCACTGTTGATATGGCTCTGATGGAGAAATTCTTTGAGGATCCCGATTCGATTACTCCCGACGAACTTATCGCTGCAATTCGCAAGGCAACCATCGGTATGCAGATTATCCCTATGTTGTGTGGCTCGTCGTTCAAGAACAAAGGTGTTCAGCTTCTGTTGGACTCGATTATGATGTTCTTGCCTTCGCCCCTCGACATCGAGGCAATTGATGGTGTTGATCCCCGCAATGAGAGCGCAGTTAAGCGTTACCCCACCGAGGAGGATCCCTTCTGCGCATTGGCATTCAAGATTGCTACCGACCCCTATGTAGGTCGCTTGGCATTCATCCGTATCTACTCGGGTAAGCTTGATGCTGGTACCTATGTATTCAACACCCGCACGGGCAAGAAGGAGCGTATCAGCCGTATCTACCAGATGCACGCCAACAAACAGAATCCTATGGACACCATCGGTGCAGGCGATATCTGCGCAGTGGTAGGTTTCAAGGATGTTCGTACCGGCGACACCCTCTGCGTAGAGGATAAGCAGATTACCTTGGAGTCGATGACCTTCCCCGAGCCCGTTATCGGTATCGCTGTTGAGCCCAAAACCCAGAAGGATTTGGATAAACTCGGCATCGCACTCGGTAAGTTGGCAGAGGAGGACCCCACCTTCACCGTTAAGACCGACCAGGATAGTGGCCAGACCATCATCAGCGGTATGGGTGAGTTGCACTTGGATATCATTATCGACCGTCTCCGCAGGGAGTTTGGCATCGAGATTAACGTAGGTGCACCCCAGGTATCGTACAAAGAGGCTCTCAATGGTACCTTCCAGATGCGTGAGGTATTCAAGAAGCAGTCTGGTGGTCGCGGTAAGTTTGCAGACATCATCTTCGAGATTGGTCCCGCAGACGAGGGCGTTCAGGGCTTGCAGTTCATCGATGAGGTTAAGGGCGGTAATGTACCCAAAGAGTTCATTCCTTCCGTACAGAAAGGTTTCGAGTCGGCTATGGCAAATGGTCCTTTGGCAGGCTTCGGTATCGATTCGATGAAGGTTACCTTGAAAGATGGTTCGTTCCACCCCGTAGACTCGGATGCTCTTTCGTTTGAGATTTGCGCTCGCAACGGTTTCCGCGAGGCAACACCCAAGTGTTCGCCCGTATTGAAGGAGCCCATTATGAAAGTGGAGGTTGTTACTCCCGAGGAGTATATGGGTGATATCATCGGCGACTTGAACAAACGTCGCGGTCAGATCGAAGGCACCGAGAGCAAAGGCGTTGCTACGGCTATCAAGGCGAAAGTGCCCCTGTCGGGTATGTTCGGCTATGTTACCGTACTCCGTACTCTCTCTTCGGGTCGCGCAACTTCGACTATGGAGTTCTCGCACTACGACGAGGTTCCCGCAAACGTAGCAAAAGATGTTATCGAGAAATGCGGTGGCAAGAAACAAGAATTGGAATAAAAGAATAAATAACAATGAGTCAGAAAATTAGAATCAAACTCGAATCTTACGACCACAACTTGGTAGACAAATCTGCCGAGAAGATCGTAAAAACTGTGAAAAGCACAGGCGCAGTAGTCAGCGGTCCTATTCCACTGCCTACCCAGAAAAAGATTTTCACTGTGAACCGTTCGACTTTCGTTAACAAGAAAGCACGCGAGCAGTTCCAGCTCTGCACCTTCAAGAGGATTCTTGATATTTACTCCTCGACCCCCAAAACTATCGACGCTCTGATGAAGTTGGAGTTGCCCTCGGGTGTTGAGGTAAACATCAAAGTCTGATAATAGGCGCACCACTCACAACGAAGAGTTCCTCGCGCGTATATAATATATAGGTATTGCGAGGAGCACTTCGGATGGGTGAAAAACCGTAAGGAGAAACTTTACAAAACACACTTTTTTATTAATAACAACAAGTAATTAAAGACAGGTTAAAATGTCAGGACTTATTGGAAAAAAAATCGGAATGACTTCCGTTTTCAGTGCCGAGGGTAAAAATATACCATGCACTGTTATTGAGGCTGGTCCCTGTGTAGTTACGCAAATCAAGAACGAGGAGAAGGATGGCTACTCCGCAGTTCAGATTGCCTATGGCGAGAAGAGTGAAAAGCACACCAGCAAAAGCTTGTTAGGTCACTTTGGCAAATCGGGTGTTACCCCCAAAGCCAAATTGGTGGAGTTCAAAGAGTTCACCGAGGTGACTCTGGGTCAGGTACTCACCGTTGCCGACACCTTCGTTGAGGGTGACTGGGTAGACGTAGTGGGTGTATCGAAAGGTAAAGGCTACCAGGGCGTTGTGAAACGTCACGGCTTTGCCGGTGTAGGTGGTCAGACCCACGGTCAGCACAACCGTCAGCGTAAGCCCGGTTCGCTTGGTGCATCTTCCTATCCTTCGCGTGTCTTCAAGGGCAAACGCTTGCCCGGTCAGACCGGCGGTGAGAGGGTTAAGGTTCAGAACCTTAAAGTCCTCAAAGTTATTGCCGAGAACAACCTTCTCTTGGTAAAAGGTTCGATTCCCGGTGCAAAAGGTACTTATGTAATCATTGAAAAGTAGGAGAGAGGAGATGGAACTTACAATTTACACCACCACAGGAACCCAGACCTCGAAGAAAGCAGTTCTTTCGCAGGAGGTCTTCGGCATCGAGCCCAACACTCACGCTATCTACTTGGCTGTTAAGCAGTACTTGGCTGACCAGCGTCAGGGTACCCACAAAGCAAAACAGCGTAACGAGGTGGCAGGTTCGACCCGCAAACTCAAACGTCAGAAAGGCACAGGCGGTGCTCGTGCAGGTAGCATCCTTTCGCCTTTGTTCCCCGGCGGCGGCCGTATTTTCGGTCCCGTGCCCCGCGATTACAGCTCCAAACTCAACAAGAAGCTCAAATCGCTTGCACGCCGCAGCGCACTCTCTCTCAAAGCTCAGGCAGAGGCTATCACCGTTGTTGAGGACTTCGTAATGGAGACTCCCAAAACCAAATCGATGGTTGCAATGGCAGAGGCTTTGAACTTGGCTGGTAAGAAGGTATTGCTCGTAGTAGCAGAGACCGATCACAACATTTGCCTCAGCGTACGCAACCTTCCCAAAGTGAAGGTAATGCAGGCTGCCAACCTCAACACCTACGACGTGATGAACGCCGGTGTTATGTTGTTCACCGAGGGCGCATTGGCAATGGTAAACGAGAATTTCTAATCACTAAAAACCGAACAGACAATGAATGTAATTATCAAACCCATCTTGACCGAGAAAATGGCAGGTCAGGGCGAGAAACTCGGTCAGTATGGTTTTATCGTTGACCGCAGGGCTAACAAATTGGAGATTCGCGCAGCCGTAGAGCAGATGTACAACGTAGTAGTTGAGAGCGTAAATACCATCAACACCAAAGGTAAGCTCAAAGCTCGCTACACCAAAGCTGGCTACTTGGTTGGTCGCACCAATGCAGTGAAAAAAGCAATCGTAACCTTGAAAGAGGGCGATACTATTGATTTCTACAGTAATATCTAATTGAGAGATGGCAGTAAAAAAGTTTAATCCTGTAACACCAGGAACAAGACATAAAGTCGCAGGTACCTTTACGGATATTACCTGCTCGGTGCCTGAGAAATCGTTGCTCGAACCCAAGAAGAGCAGCGGTGGTCGTAACCACGCCGGTAAGATGACCGTTCGTTACATCGGTGGTGGTCACAAACAGATGTACCGTGTAATTGACTTCAAACGTGCAAAAGATGGTATGGCTGCAACTGTTGCAACCATCGAGTACGACCCCAACCGTTCGGCTCGTATCGCTCTGATTGTATACGCAGATGGCTCGAAGAGCTACATTTTGGCTCCCAACGGCTTGAAAGTAGGTCAGACCGTATTGAGCGGCGAGGGCGTTGCACCCGAGGTTGGTAACACCTTGCTTCTTGCAAACATTCCCCTTGGTACCATTATCCACGCAATCGAACTCTACCCCGGTCAGGGCGCAGTTTTGGCTCGCTCGGCTGGTACCTATGCACAGCTTTTGGCTCGTGAGGGTAAATATGCTATTATTAAACTTCCTTCGGGCGAGACTCGTATGGTTCTCTGCACTTGCCGCGCAACTATCGGTGCTGTGTCGAATCCCGACCACAGCCTTGAACAGCACGGTAAAGCCGGTAGGAAGCGTTGGTTGGGTCGCAGGCCTCACAACCGTGGTGTAACCATGAACCCTGTTGATCACCCCATGGGTGGTGGTGAAGGTCGTTCAAGCGGTGGTCACCCCCGTTCGCGTAAAGGTCTGTTGGCAAAAGGTTACAAGACTCGTAACCCCAAAAAGACCACCAGCAAATTCATTATCTCCAAGAAAACAAAATAAAAAAATAGTAGCATAATGAGTCGTTCACTTAAAAAAGGTCCGTTCATTGAGCCCAGGCTCGAGCAGCGAGTAATCGCTCAGAACGAGAGCAATCAGAAGACCGTAATCAAGACTTGGTCGAGGGCAAGTATGATTTCGCCCGACTTCGTAGGTCAGACAATTGCTGTACACAACGGTAACAAGTTTATACCCGTTTATGTAACTGAAAATATGGTAGGCCACAAACTCGGAGAGTTCGCACCCACACGCACCTTCCGCGGTCACGCCGGTAACAGAAAAAAATAAAGTAGGATATGGGAGCAAGAAAATATCAAATGGCCGAGAAAATGAAGGCCGCAAAGAAGCAGGTGGCTGTTGCCTCGCTGCGTGATTGCCCTACCTCGCCCCGCAAGATGCGTATCGTTGCCGACACCGTTCGCGGCGTAGAGGTAAATAAAGCGTTGGCACTTCTTCGCTACTCGAAGAAAGAGGCTTCGGTGAGGTTGGAGAAACTTCTCCGTTCGGCTATCGCCAACTGGGAGGCAAAGAACCCCAATGAGCGCTTGGAGGATACCAAACTCTGCGTAAAAGAGATTAAGGTAGATGGTGGCCGTATGCTCAAACGCATCCAGCCCGCACCCCAGGGTCGTGCTCATCGCATTCGTAAGCGTTCCAACCACGTTACGATTATTGTAGACAAAATGGTAGTAGAAACTAAATCAGCTGAGTAAGAAGATGGGACAGAAAGTTAATCCAATTGCAAACCGCTTGGGTATCATCCGTGGTTGGGACTCCAACTGGTATGGCGGCAAAGATTTTTCAACCCGCTTGGTTGAGGACTCGAAAATTCGTACCTACCTCAATGCCCGTCTTGCAAAGGCCAGCATTTCGAAAATCATTATTGAGCGCACCCTCAAATTGGTGACCGTAACCATCAGCACCGCTCGTCCCGGTTTGATTATCGGTAAAGGTGGTCAGGAGGTTGACAAACTCAAAGAGGAGCTCAAAAAACTCACCGGCAAAGAGGTTCAGATCAACATCTTTGAGGTTAAACGCCCCGAGATTGACGCTGTAATCGTTGCTAATCAGTTGGCTCGCCAGTTGGAGGGTCGTGTATCGTACCGTCGCGCAATCAAGACCACTATCGCATCGACTATGCGTATGGGTGCTGAGGGTATCAAGATTCAGATCAGCGGCCGTATTGGTGGTGCTGAGATGGCTCGTAGCGAGACCTACAAAGAGGGTCGTATTCCTCTGCACACCTTCCGTGCCGATGTAGATTACTGCCTTGCAGAGGCTCTTACCAAAGTTGGTATCCTCGGTGTTAAGGTATGGATTTGCGTAGGTGAGGTTTATGGCAAACGCGACCTCTTTGAGATTGCTGGTGCTTCGTCGGTAGCAGGTCCTGCACAGAGCGAGCAGCGTGGTGGCAAACCCCGTGGCGACCGCAAACGCAGGAGAAACAATAACAACAAATAAGGAACACTTCTAAATAAGATAAGACAATGTTACAACCAAAAAGGACAAAATTTAGAAGAATGCAGAAAGGACGCATGAAAGGTCTTGCCCAGAGGGGCAACCAGCTTGCGTTTGGTTCTTTCGGCTTGAAAGCGATGGATTCGATTTGGATCACCGGTCGTCAGATTGAGGCAGCTCGTCAGGCTATCGTACGTTATATGAAACGTGAGGGTCAGATTTGGATCCGTATCTTCCCCGATAAGCCCATCACCAAGAAACCCGCTGAGGTTCGTATGGGTAAAGGTAAAGGTGCACCCGAGGGCTTTGTAGCACCTGTTACTCCCGGTCGCATCATGTTTGAGATTGAGGGCGTACCCTTCGAGATTGCAAAAGAGGCACTCCGCCTTGGCGCACAGAAGTTGCCCATCGAGACCAAACTCGTTGTACGCAGAGATTACGTTGAATAGTTAACCTTAAAAGCAGACAAGAAAAGTTATGAAGACAGCAGAATTGAAAGAGATGGCAGTAGCCGATTTGGTAGAGCGCATCGAGGCTGAGCAGGCAAAACTTGCCACTTTGAAGGTAAATCACGCCGTATCTCCTGTGGAGGATACCTCCGTTATTAAGAAAGCTCGCAGAGACATCGCTCGTATGAAGACTGTACTGCACCAGAAAAACACTAAATGTTAATTGAGGCTATGGAAAGAAATCTTAGAAAAGAGAGAATCGGTGTGGTAGTCAGCAATAAGATGGAGAAATCCATTGTAGTTGCAGTTCACCGTAAGGTAAAACACCCTATCTATGGTAAGTTCGTAAACAAGACCACTCGCTTTGTGGCTGAGGACGAGCAGAACCAGTGCAACGAGGGCGACACCGTAAAGATTATGGAGACTCGTCCTTTGAGCAAGACGAAGCGTTGGAGATTAGTAGAAATTATTGAAAGAGCTAAATAGTCATGATACAACAGGAAAGCAGATTGGTAGTAGCTGACAATAGCGGTGCAAAAGAGGTTCTCTGCATCCGCGTTTTGGGCGGTACCAAGAAGAAGTATGCCTCGATTGGCGACAAAATCGTTGTGACCGTTAAGAGCGCAACCCCTTCGGGCGAGATCAAGAAGGGTACCGTATCGAAAGCGGTTGTAGTTAGAACAAAGAAGGAGATTCGTCGTGCTAACGGTTCGTACATTCGTTTCGATGACAACGCCGTAGTACTGTTGAACCCCCAGGGTGAGATGCGTGGTACTCGTATCTTTGGTCCCGTTGCTCGTGAGTTGCGTGACCAGTATATGAAAATCATCTCGCTTGCACCC
>JAZOTH010000011.1:0-19530 GCA_045657545.1 Tidjanibacter sp. | reverse complement strand
CCAAAGCAAGGGCCAAAACGCTCTTTGCCACTCACTACCACGAACTTAACCAGATGGAAGAGAGCCTCCCGAGGGTGCGAAACTACAATGTGAGTGTGAGGGAGGTTGGTCGCACCATCCTCTTCCTGCGCAAGTTGCAGAGGGGGGGTACGGATAATTCGTTTGGTATCCACGTTGCTCGCTTGGCGGGTATGCCCCAGAGGGTTGTGGAGCGTGCCGACGAGATCTTGGCCGTGCTGGTAGCCTCGCACGCCGACGATGCTCTGGCTGTGGAGGGAAGTGCCACCAAGAAGGCTTCGGCCTCGCCCAAGGTGAAGGCAGCCAAGCCCTCGCCACAGATGGGTATTCAGCTGAGTATGTTCCAATTGGAGGACCCCGTGCTGGTACAGATTCGCGACCAGATACGCGACATCGACATCAACTCGCTCACTCCTCTCGAAGCACTCAATACACTGAACGAAATCAAGAAAATCACGGGACTATAAAGAGAAGATCGACGTTTGACATTTGACGTTAGACGTTAGACCAAAAAATTGAGTATGAATTTTGAATTTCCAAAATTTTCCGTATCTTTGCACGCCCGAATTATACGGGTAATGGAATTACATAATTAACACACAAAGTATTAACCAATTAAAAGTACGAAGAAGTGGATTCTTTGAGTTACAAAACCATCTCGGCTAATGCGGCTACTGTGAACAAACAGTGGTATGTTATCGACGCAGAGAACGAGGTGCTCGGACGACTTGCTTCGCAGGTTGCGAAAATCTTGCGCGGCAAAAACAAGCCCGATTTCACTCCTCACGTAGATTGCGGTGACTATGTTATCGTTATCAACGCCGACAAGGTGAAACTTACGGGTAAGAAGATGACCGATAAGGTCTATGTACACCACACAGGCTATCCCGGTGGTCAGCGTTTCAACACTCCCGCTGAGCGCTTGGAGAACAAGCCTGAATTCCTTGTTCAGAACGCTGTTAAAGGTATGTTGCCCAAAACACGCCTTGGCGTTGCTATTCTTAAAAACTTGAAGGTTTATGCAGGTGCGGAGCACCCCCACGTTGCACAGAACCCCAAAGCAATCAAACTCAACGAGATTAAGTAAACACGAAAACTATGGAAGTTGTAAACACCGTAGGACGCAGGAAAGCAGCTGTTGCTCGCGTTTACGTTAAGCCCGGTAACGGTACTATTACCATCAACAAGAAACCCTTGGAGGTTTACTTCCCCTTGGACATTTTCCAGTTCGTTGTGAAACAGCCTTTGCTTGTTCTCAACCAGATGGAGAGCTATGACATCAACATCAACCTCGATGGTGGTGGCATCCACGGCCAGGCAGAAGCAGCCCGTATGGGTATCGCTCGCGCACTCTGCGAGATCGACGCTGAGAACCGCTCGGTATTGAAGAAGAACGGTTTCCTCACTCGTGACGCACGCGAGGTTGAGCGTAAGAAACCCGGTCAGCCCGGTGCTCGCCGTAAATTCCAGTTCAGCAAACGTTAATCTTTCCACAAAAGCGTTCGCACCAAAAAACTGCACGAAAGAGGTTTACAAATCCGCCAGACCACCCCGAATGCTGCATAGCAATGGCAGCCTGAAAAGTTGGGGAAGCCGAGAGCCTATGGCAGCATAGGGAGTGCTACTGGAAGATTGCCCTTTCGCGGAAAACCGAACGGACCGTCACAAGGTGATGCTACCGTGTCGGTTGAAAAAAAGAGTAAAAAAAAGAAAAACAACGATTAGAAATGCCACGTACAGATTTTAATCAATTATTGGAGGCTGGCGTACACTTTGGCCACCTCAAAAGAAAATGGAATCCCAAAATGGCTCCCTATATCTTTATGGAGAAAGGCGGGATTCATATCATCGACCTCCACAAAACTGTGGTAAAAATCGATGAGGCGGCAGCAGCTATGAAACAGATTGCCAAGAGTGGTCGCAGGATCCTCTTCGTTGCAACCAAGAAACAGGCGAAAGAGATTGTTGCCGAGAAGGTGCAAGCAGTAGGTATGCCTTATGTCACCGAGCGCTGGCCCGGTGGTATGCTTACCAACTTCCCCACTATACGCAAGGCCGTTAAGAAGATGGCAACCATCGACAAGATGAATGCTGACGGCACTTACGACAAATTCTCCAAACGTGAGAAACTCCAAATCGCTCGCCAGAGGGCTAAATTGGAGAAAAACCTTGGCTCCATCGCCGACCTTACTCGCCTCCCCGCTGCATTGTTCGTAGTTGACGTGCAGAAAGAGGTGAACGCAGTGCGCGAGGCTCGCCGCCTCAACATCCCCGTCTTTGCAATGGTTGATACTTGCTGTGACCCCACCGACATCGACTATGTAATTCCTGCAAACGACGACCGCGCACAGAGTATCGCTGTAATTCTCGACGCTATGTGTGGCGCAATCAACGAGGGTCTCGAAGAGCGTCGCATCGAGAAAGAGAAAGAGGCTGAGGAGAACGCCGCAAAAGAGGTTGTAGCTGAGAAGAAAACTCGCGCTCGCAAGACCGTAAAGGTTGAGGTTGAGGCTGAGGAGGCTGCTCCCGCTGTTGAGGCTGAGGCTGCTGCCGAGTAAGAAAACAAGACACAAAGTCAAACCTTTTAACAGAGAATAACACTATGGCTGTTACACTTACAGACATCAAGAAACTCCGCGATATGACCCAGGCGGGTATGATGGATTGCAAAAAGGCTCTCGAAGAGGCTAATGGCGATATGCAGCGTGCAATCGAAATCATTCGCGAGAAAGGTAAACTCGTAGCCGCAAAACGCTCGGACCGTACCGCTTCGGAGGGTATCGTTGTAGCAACTGCTGGCAATGGCAAAGCATACATCGTATGCCTCGCTTGCGAGACCGACTTCGTGGCACAGGTAGACACCTTTGGTGCTACCGCACAGACCATCCTCGACATCGCTGTTGCTAACGACGCACAGACTCTCGAGGCTCTCTTGGCTTGCGCTACCGCTGATGGTCGCACCGTTGCAGACCTCGTTACCGAGAAGACCGGCCAGACCGGTGAGAAGGTAGAGATTCCTTTCTACAACCGTATTGAGGCTCCCTTCTGCACCCAGTATGTTCACTTCAACAAGAAACTCGGTGCTATCGTAGGTTTCAACAAAGAGGTTGATGATCAGCTTGCAAAAGGCGTTGCTATGCAGGTTGTTTCGATGAACCCCGTTGCTATCTCGGCAGACTTGGTTCCCCAGGAGGTTATCGACGAGGAGATCAAGACCGCTACCCAGAAGACCAAAGACGAGTTGGTACAGAAGGCTGTTGATGCTGCTCTTTCGAAAGCAGGTATCAACCCCGCACACGTTGATAGCGAGGACCACATTGAGTCGAATCAGTCGAAAGGTTGGATCACCGCAGAGCAGGCAGAGCAGGCTCGCGAGATCATCAAGACCGTTTCGGCAGAGAAGGCTGCAAATCTTCCCGCACAGATGGTTGAGAACATCGCAAAAGGTCGCTTGCAGAAATTCTTCAAGGAGCAGACTTTGGAGGAGCAGGTATACCAGATGGGCGATGGCAAGGCTTCCGTTAAGGAGGTTCTCAAAGCCGCTGATGCAGAGATTAAGGTTCTCGGTTTCAACCGCGTATCGCTCTGCGACTAATCCCTTTGAGGGTATAAAAAATAGAGGTTTCCGATTTCGGGAACCTCTATTTTTTTGTCGACCGTCGGCCGTTACAGACACTTGGTGTCCGAGAAAAAATAACAAAACCTACTACAACAGCTCTTCGAGGCGGGCAACGGGAGCAACACCCAAATCGCTCTCCTCTCCATTGAGGTAGCGATAGTAACCCGCAACGGCAATCATTGCTGCATTGTCGGTGGTGAATTTCAGAGGGGGAAGATAGGTGCGCCAATGGCGACGACGCCCCTCCTCAACAATGGCCTCCCTCAAACCCGAGTTGGCCGACACACCACCCGCAATGGCAATCTCCTTAATATCGAGAGCCTTGGAAGCCTTCACCAACTTCTTCAAGAGGATATCAATGATGGTCTTTTGGAGCGATGCACAGAGGTCTGCCTTATTCTCCTCAATGAAGTTGGGATTCTCCTCCACCCTATCGCGCAGGAAGTAGAGGAAGGAGGTTTTCAGACCACTGAAACTATAATCGAAATCATCTACCGAGGGCTTTGCAAAGCGGAACTTCTCGGGATTACCCTCGTGTGCAAGGCGGTCAATTACGGGGCCACCGGGATAGGGCAAACCCATAACCTTTGCACACTTATCGAAAGCCTCACCCGCTGCGTCATCTATGGTGGTGCCAACTATCTCAAATTCAAGAGGTGAGATTACCTTCACAAGCTGCGTATGTCCGCCCGAAACAAGCAGGCAGAGGAATGGGAACTGAGGGTGTGGGAGATTCTCTCCGGGGAGGTCAATCAGGTGCGAGAGGATGTGTCCCTGCAAGTGATTCACCTCTACCATAGGTATATTTTTTGCAAGCGCAAGACCTTTGGTAAACGACACTCCAACAAGCAGTGAGCCGAGCAAACCGGGGCCTCGTGTAAAGGCGATTGCATCGAGCTGATCGGCCGTAATACCTGCTTCTTTAAGTGCCGTATCTATCACAGGCACAATGTTTTGCTGATGCGCACGCGAGGCAAGTTCGGGGATTACGCCACCGTATTTAACGTGCACCGCTTGGGAGGCGATGACGTTGGAGAGCATTTTTGTTCCCTGCAAAACAGCAGCGGATGTGTCGTCACACGAAGACTCAATACCTAAAATAATGGGTTCCATATTTGTTTTTCGACGATAAATTTCGTAAAATTGTAGGTTAAAAGTACCAACAATGAGCAAAGTTACAAAAAAAATAGCAAACCTCCTACTTCACACTCTCTCGGGTGTCGTTTTAGTTGCTATTTTGCTCATTTTGGGCCTTGCATTGGCATTTTCCCTCCCCCGCGTGCAGACCTTTGTGGCAGAAAAGGCCACCGATTGGCTCGCCGAGGAGTGCGATGTGAGGGTTTCGGTGGGAGCCATCTCGTTGGAGAACATCAGCCGTTTGGTTGCCGAGGAGGTCTATGTGGAGGACTTGGCGGGTGACACCTTGCTGTGGGTGAGCAAGCTCACGGGCAAGATTGACCGCAAGGCTCTCCTAAACGAAGGACGCTTCGTACCCTACGATGCAAAGGTGGAGGATGCTAAGTTCTACCTCATTGAGGAGGGTGAGGGCGGTAACAACATCGACAAACTCATCCTGCACATCGAGAGCCAATTCCCTGCCGACACAACGGCTTCGGGTGGCCGATTTGCCATCAAGGATGTAGAGGTGGAGAATCTTCGTTTTAGACTCTACCAAGATAGGTTTGCGGGTATGACACCCCCAACGGCTATCGACTATGCCGATATGGACATTATGGTGCGCAGCGCCCACTTCGAGGAGATTGCCGTAGAGGGTGCGGATGTGATTATTACCAATGTTGAGAATCTTACTGCCGAAGATAAATCGGGTGCAGAGTTGCACAACTCCTCCTTTGGCTCACTTTTGGTGGGTACGGGACTGCTCGATTTTAGAGATATAGACTTCTTAACGGGTGGAAGCCACCTACGCATCCCCAACCTTACAATTACTGCCCCCTCGTGGAAAGATTATTCCAATTTCAACGACAAGGTTACCCTGATAGTCAATGTGTTAGGTTCTTCTATTGAGCCTAAATCGGCAGGCAAGTGGGTGGCAGAGTTGGGCTACTATGGTGCCGAAGGGCGAGATATCAACGGCATATTCGAAGGCACTGTGAATAACTTTGCCACCGATATGGAGGCAGTGATGTATGACTCGGATGTAACCCTCATCGGAGAGGTGAGGAACATCACTACCCTCGACAAGGTGGATGCCGATCTGAATGTGGAGCTCACCACCACCCCCGAAAAGGTGAAGAATATCTATCGTGGAGTTCTCCACAGCGACCTACCCGAAGAGGTGGGTGTATGGGTGGAGAAGTTCGACAGTATAGCCGTCAATGCCCGCGCACAGATTACCCGCGAGAGGATTGTGACCGACACACACCTCGGCACCGACCTCGGAGATGTGGAGATTCGTGGCACGGTAACTTTGGGAGCCGACCAGAAGGGCTTTGAGGGCGACATTGTGACCGAGGATTTGGATTTGGGCCGTCTGCTCACCTCGGAACTTGGCAAGGCCGATGTGGGGCTTTACGGCAATGTGGGCATTGCCGGTAGGGAGCTGTCGGGCAGTGTAAATACGCGCATCGAAAGACTCGGATGGAGGAGTTACGACTTTGAGAACATCACACTCCAAGCCTCCCTTGCCGACAGCCTCGTGAGGGCCGAAGTGACCTCTGCCGACCCCAATGTGTTGCTCTATGCCGAGGGTGAAGGCAACCTCAAAGGCAGAGAGCCGGAGTATAATCTCATTCTCGACTTGGAAAAGGTAGACTTCGGAGCAATAGGCATTGCCTCCGAGGAGAACACCTCGTGGCTTTCGGGCAATATGGAGGCCTCGCTCCGTGGTGTTTCGCTCGACGATATGGTCGGCAGGGCTATGATAAACAACTTTGTCTATGCCTCTGCGGCCGACACTCTCACTACCGAACTTATCAACATCTCGCTTGCGGGTGGCCAACAAGACAAGAGTTTTTCGCTCTACTCCCCCATTGTTGATGTGGAGTATCGCAGTACGGCCTCCTACAAACAGGTGCTCGACTACCTCACCCAAATTCTCCCCTCGCAACTTCCTCTGGCAAGCAAACCTCTGCCCGAAGGTACGAGTGGAGAGGTCACCTATGGCAACCGTCTTTATGCCACCGATGACTACACAGCAGCTACGATTAACATCAAGGAGGGAGAACATTTGGCGGCAGCACTTATGCCCAATGCCAACCTTGCACCAGACAGTTCGGTGAGTTTGGAATTCTCACCCTCCGCACGCGAATTTTCCCTTTTGGTGGAGAGCGACTACCTCTCAGCGGGTGATGTTGTGGCCTCGGAGATTCGTATGGAGGCGCAGGGCGCAGGCTATAATATCGGGCTAACGGCCGAATGTGAGGAGTTGCTCGCAACGGGCATCAGTATTCCCGAAATCTCGTTGCAAGCGGAGAGTCACAACAATGGCGAGGTGGGCGCAGTGCTCTATTTCAGCAACACCGAGGCTGCTTTGAGTGGCCGATTGGCTGTGGATGGCAGGCTCTGGCGCAACGAACAAGGTGAGGTGCTCGCTTCGGCAACAATCAGCAACTCCCACATAACCTCACCCAACAACCATTGGGACATTGTTGCCAACAAGATAGACTACTCACCATTGGCTGTTACGATTGACGGTTTTGCTGCCCAAAATGAAGAGGGAGGACTCTTTGTGGATGGCGAGATAAGCAATTCTCAGTCACCTCTAACACTGACTCTCAAAGAGATAGAGCTGGGCGAATGGATTGCTCTCCTGACCGACAACAAGGAGTTGAAGGGTGTGGCCGATGGTAGCGTTGTGCTCCGTTCCGCCACCAAGAACCCCTATGGTGAGGGCACCCTCTCGCTCTCCGGACTGTCGGCAGGCGGTGTCAAGATTGACCCTCTGGGCTTGGATGTCGTTATCCCCAAAGGGAGCACCTCGGCACACGCCACTCTCCACAACAAGATGGCAGATGTTACCCTCGCTGAGGGCTCATACGACTACCGCGAGGGGGACTACAAGGCGGATATATCCGTTGGCGAAGTGGAGTTATCGGTGCTCAACCCGCTCCTTATGGGCGTAGCAAGCGACATTGAGGGCGTGGGCAAAATAGAGCTTCAACTTGCAGGCAAGGGCAACGCACTCAACATTGACGGCAGTGTGAGGGTAGCCGATTTGGGGGCTACATTGGGACTTACGGGAGCAAGCTACCGCACAAGCGGCATAGAGGTGATGTTCGACAACAATCGCGGAGTCATCTCCCCCTTACGCATCGACGACAACCTCGGCGGTTGGGCAGAGTTGGATGGCTATGTCGATCTCCAAGACCTCTCCAATGTGGCCTTTGGGGTATCGTTTGTGCCCCACAACCTCGTAGCCATCGACCTTCCTGCGGGCCAAAACCACCCCTTCTATGGCAAAGTATTCGCCTCGGGCGGTGTGAAATTGCTCTCGGACGCGAGGGGAACGACCATCAGTGGTGCTATATCCACCGGTGCGGGTTCCGTATTCAACTTGCCACTTACGGGTAATAACGACTTTGCAGGTGCCGATTTTGTCACCTTTGTAGACCGCTCAAAGGAGGTCGAAGATGGCCAAGATATCATCTCGCGCAAAAAGAAAGAACACCAAAGAATCAAACGCGAGCAGGTGGGTAGGGATATGAATCTCGATGTGATGCTCGGAGTGGGCACCAACACCCTCCTGCGACTTATTATCGACCCCGCAACAGAGAATGTGATTGAGGCACGAGGCGTTGCCGATTTGGGTATCACCTACGACGGCCGACAAGACGACCTTGCAATTCGTGGTGACTACGAGATTTCGGAGGGTGTCTATAACTTCAACTTCCAAGACCTCATTACTCGACAGTTCGACATCAACCCCGACAGCTACATCCGTTGGAACGGCTCACCGCTGGATGCCAATATAGATGTGAGCGCGACCTATAAGCTCAAAACCTCACTCGCGCCACTTTTGGGTGCCGAGAACACCACTTCGAGGGCCTCAACCCCTGTGGAGTGTATTGTTGACCTGACGGGTAGCCTTGCGAAGGTGGATGTTAGCTTCGACATCAACGTACCCAATGCCAATACGGAGTACCAAAATATCCTTTCGAGCTACTTCTCCTCGCAGGAGATGATGGCCACACAGTTTGTCTACCTGCTGGCCCTCGGCAACTTCTACTCCGACTCGGCCCCCGAGCAGACCAACACCCCCGGTGCGGCAGGTACGGCTATCGGTATTGACTTCCTTGCAAGTCAGGTGAGCCGCCTTGTCTCCAACGAGGCCTACAAGTTCAACCTCAAATACAAGGCAATAGACGACACATCTTCGAGTTATAGCCTCGATTTCGAGACGGAGATTATTGACGACAGGTTGCTGTTGGAGTTGGAGGCAAATGTCGACACGGGCGACTACTACAAAATGGGTAACGAGAATGGCAACCAACTCTCCGGAGGTGGTGCCGTCACCCTGCTATTGGATGAGAATGGCGACTTCTACCTGAAAGGCTTCTCGCGCACCATCGACCGCTTCGATGAGAATCAGGGCTTGCAGGAGAATGGCGTTGGTTTGTACTACAAACGTAGTTTCAACCGACTCTCAGACCTCTGGCGCAAAAAAAAGAGCAACAGAGTGGAGGAAAGTGAAAAAAGTGATACCTTTGTGACCACAACCCTCCCCAAAGAGGAGAATAAAGAGAACGAAAAACAAAAATAAATAGAGAGAAACAACTATGATTAGACTTCTTCAAAGCGTAGCACTCACCTCGGAGGCTACCACGGCTGCGGCTGAAAAAACTATGGGATTTGGCGAACTCTTTATGGCCGGAGGTTGGCTTATGTGGCCCCTCTTGGTATTGGGTGGCGTTGTGATTTTCATCTTCGTGGAGCGATTCATCGCCATCCGCAAAGCTTCGAAAATCGACCCCAACTTTATGAATCGCCTGCGCGATTTGATTTGCGAGGGCAAGATTGAGGCCGCACTACGCCTTTGCAAAAAGACCGACAGCCCTATTGCCCGTATGATGGAGAAGGGTATCAGTCGCATTGGCCGTCCTATGGGCGACATTCAGACCTCTATTGAGAACGTAGCCAACCTCGAAGTTTCGAGGCTCGAAAATGGTCTTCCCATCCTTGCAACCATCGCCAGCGGTGCACCTATGCTCGGTTTTTTGGGTACCGTACTCGGTATGGTTAAGGCCTTTATGCAGATGAGTGAAGCCGGTGGCGTTGTGGATATGAGCGCACTCTCGGGAGGTATGTACATTGCAATGATTACCACCATTGCAGGTCTTATTGTTGGTATCCCCGCCCACTTCGGCTACAACTACCTCGTGGCCCGCATCGAGAAACTCATCTTCCAGATGGAGGCCAACTCCATCGCCTTTATGGACATCTTGAACCAACCCGTAGAGAAAAAATAGCACACAACTATGGCTATCAAAAGAGGAACAAAGATAATTAAGGAGGCGGGCTCATCGGCACAGACAGACCTCATCTTTCTGTTGCTGATGTTTATGATGATGGCTACCACCCTCATCAACCCCAATGCTCTGAAACTCACCCTCCCGAAGAGTTCCAACCAACTCAAAGAGCGTCCCTACACCACTGTGAGCGTCACCAAAGACCTCCAATACTACATTGACGGTGAGAGAGTTCCCTTCACAGGTTTGGAGGCAGCCATCGCTGCCAAGATGGCCGAAAGTGAGGACAAAACCATCTCGCTCCACTCAGATGAGGGTGTGCCCATTGGTGAGGTTGTGAAGGTTATGAATATCGCCAACCGCAACCAATACCGACTCATTTTGGCAACACAACCCGAATAGTTTTACCCAAACCGTAACCCAAACATCAACCCCAAAAGATGAACTACGACAGCAACAACAAAACCAGCAAAATATTGGGCGGAGTATTCACCCTGCTCTATGGCTTGGCGTTTGGTGCGCTGATGATTTGGGGTGGTGTGTCTATCTCTGTCGAGGAGGTCGGACAGGGTATTCTTGTAGATTTCGGAACAACGCTCGAAAGCGGTAGTGGTGAGGAGGATACAGCCCTCGCCGACGACTATTCGTTACCCGAGCCCACCGCCACACCTGCCGAGAGTGAGCCCGTGCAAACCCAGCAGGTGGAGGAGAGCCCCGTAATGGAGGAGGCAAACATTGCAACCGAGACCTCCGCCCCCGAGGTGGAACAAAAGGAGGTGGAGGAGACGCCCCCTGCCGAGGAGCCCAAACCCCGTGAGGTGAATCACCGCGCACTCTTCCCCGGAAATACCCCCTCTTCGGAGTCGAAATCGGAGGGCATAACCGGCAAGGCCGAGGGTAATCAGGGCTACATTGGTGGCACCCAATCGGATGTCTATGAGGGCACCGGTGGTGAGGGTGGATTTGAGCCCGATTGGAACCTCGAAGGCCGCCGCCCCCGCAACGAATTCCCCCATCCATCGTATGTTGGCAACGACCACGGAGTTGTGGTTGTGGAGATTTGGGTTAATGGCAGTGGTGACGTTATAGGCACCTCCTACCAGCCCAAAGGCTCTACCGTATCGCCCTCTTCTCCTCTTGTGGCAGAGGCTCTCAAAGCGGCACGTGGTGTGAAGTTCGACGAGAGCGACCAAGATATCCAAGTGGGTACCATAACGTATCGCTTCCGCCTCAATACGGGTGGGCACAGATAGAATTTCCCCAACTTATGAAACGTATGATAATGCTGACAATCTTCCTGCTTACACTCTTCGGCGTAATCGGGGCAAAAAAACAATTGGAGGGTGCAGAGATAACCTTCGAGCAACTGAGTCACAACTTCGGCACCCTCAAACAAGGAGATAAGAAGGTTACCCACCTCTTTGAATTCACCAATACGGGAACTGCACCCCTTATTATCACACGCGCGACAACCTCTTGCCGTTGCATCAGCGTCAAACACCCCAAACGCCCCGTTAAGATGGGCCAAAAGGGTGTCATTGAGGTCACCTATGATCCCAAAGATGTGGGGGTGTTCAACAAAGGCATCGACATCCACGCCAACATCTCGGGAGGAACCATAACACTCTTCGTCACAGGCGAAACAGTAGACAGCAGGCAGTAGGCGGTTGACGGTAGACGGTAGAGAATAAAAATCTTGATTTGTTGCGACAAATCAAGATTTTTATTATATTTGTGAATCGAATAACAGCAGACTCGAAATAATACAAACATAAAACTACCTTAAAACACAACAAAACTATGGCAAGAGAACTTAAAATCAGAGATTTAACTCTTCGCGACGGTCAGCAATCGGCTTTTGCTACTCGTCTGAACCAGAACCAAGTAGAGCGTGTTTTGCCCTACTACAAAGATGCTGCTTTCTATGCAATGGAGGTATGGGGCGGTGCAGTGCCCGACTCGGTTATGCGTTTCTTGGGTGAGAACCCCTGGAATCGTTTGGAGAGCATCAAGAAGGCTGTGGGCGATGTTTCCTACCTCACCGCACTCTCGCGTGGTCGTAACCTCTTCGGCTATGCCCCCTATGGTGACGACGTAATTGAGGGTTTCTCGCGCAACGCCATCGAGAGCGGCTTGGGCATTATGCGTATCTTCGACGCTTTGAACGACGTGGATAACGTAAAATCGACCATCAAGTATATCAAGAAATATGGCGGTATTGCCGACTGCGCAGTGTGCTACACCGTAGATCCCAAATACCCCAAACTCTCCTTCTTCGATAAACTCAAAGGCAAAAAGAACCCCGCTCCCGTATTTACCGACGAGTACTTCGTAGGCAAGGCAAAAGAGTTGGCTGCTTTGGGTGCCGATATGATTACCATCAAGGATATGAGTGGTCTGATTCCCCCCAAGAGGGTTTATAACCTCATCAAGGCTATCAAGGCTAACGTATCTATTCCCGTAGATTTCCACACCCACTGTACTCCCGGTTACGGTTTGGCATCGGTTGTTGCGGCTATTGCTGCCGGCGTGGATATCGTTGATACCAACATCTGGAACTTTGCAGGTGGCCCCGCTGCTCCCGCATTGGAGCTCGTTTACATCTTCGCAGGCAAGATGGATGTTAAGTTGGGTGTAAATATGGAGGCTGTGGCTAAAATCAATGCCGAGCTTCTCGGTATTCGCAAGGAGTTGGAGGCTTACGACGCTGTTAAGCAGTTCCCCAAACCCTTCAACCCCCTCACCGACACCATCCCCGCAGAGATTGAGGCACAGTTTGACCGCGCAGTGAAGGCTGCATACGCTGTGGATGAGGAGAGCTTGATTGACGCTTGTCACAAGATTGAGGATTACTTCGGCTTCCCCAAACCCAACGAGCTCGTTCAGAAAGCAGAGATTCCCGGCGGTATGTACACCAATATGGTGGCACAGCTCAAAGCTCTCAAAAGTGAGCACCTCTTGGAGCCCGCAATGAAACTTATCCCCTCGGTACGTTTGGATGCAGGTCTGCCTCCTCTGGTAACTCCTACCAGCCAGATTGTAGGTTCGCAGGCTGTAAGTTGCGCTATCGCATTGGAGAAAGGCAAGGATAAATATGCAACCACCTCTACCCAATTTGTAAACTTGGTGAAGGGTGAGTATGGTCGCACTCCCGTGGAGATCAACCCCGAGTTCCGCTTGAAGATTGCGGGTACTCGCGAGGCTATCCCCTACGACACCTCGAAGAACCAGCGCCAGCCCAACCCCGTTTTGGAGAATGCAGGTGGCGTGAAGTTGGCCGAGAACGAGAAGGAGGAGCTCTTGCTCGAATTGTTCCCCGCAGTTGCCAAAGACTACCTCACCAAAGTTAAGACCGAGAAGTGGGCTGCAACCAAACCCGCCGAGGCTCCCAAAGCCGAGGAGAAGAAGGTTGAGGAGGCTGCAAAACCCGCTGAGAAGGTTAGCGGTAAGGTTGTTGCTGCACCTCTGCCCGGTAAGGTTGTAGAACTCTGCGTGAAGGTTGGCGACGCTGTGAAGGCCGGCCAGAAGGTGGCTGTTTTGGAGGCTATGAAGATGGAGAACGACATCCCCTCGGAGCACACCGGCGTGGTTAAACAGATTCTCGTGGCCGAGGGTGACACCTTGCAGGAGGGCCAGGCAATCCTCGTGATTGAGGACGCAAAGGTGGAGGCTCCCAAAGCCGCAGCTGCTCCCGTAGCAGGCAAGAAGGTGACCGCACCCCTGCCCGGCAAAGTCCTCGAAATTTGTGTAAAAGAGGGCGATAGTGTGAAGAGTGGCCAGAAAGTTGCCGTTTTGGAGGCTATGAAGATGGAGAACGACATCCCCTCGGAGGTGGATGGCGTTGTTCGCCAGATTTTGGTAGCCGAGGGCGACACCTTGCAGGAGGGCCAGACAATGTTCATCGTTGAATAGTTGTTTTCAACAAATAGTAATCCCACTTACGGCATACCTCAGCGTGGGGTATGCCGTAAGTATAAAAAATAAGATAATAATATGGCAAAAGAGCAGGTTTTGGTGTCGGGTGGCGCAGGTTACATTGGCTCCCACACCACCGTTGCACTCATCGAGGCGGGCTACGATGTTGTCATCATCGACAACCTCTCCAACTCGGATATGGGCGCAGTGGAGGGCGTTAGAAAGATTACGGGTGTTGATGTTCCCTTCGAGAAGGTGGATTGTTGCGACAAGGAGGCCCTGAGGGCTATTTTCAAAAAATACCCCTTCAAATCGGCCATTCACTTTGCGGCCTATAAGGCTGTGGGTGAGAGCGTTTCGGAGCCTTTGAAGTACTACTCCAACAACCTCACCTCATTCATCAACATCCTCGAACTTATGAGGGAGGAGGGACGCGAAAACATCCTCTTCTCGTCGTCGGCTACCGTCTATGGCGAGCCCGATGCACTCCCCGTTACGGAGGATTCGCCCCGCAAACCTTCAACCTCGCCCTATGGCAATACCAAGCAGATGTGTGAGGACATTCTGCGCGATGCAACCTCTGCCTACAAGGGGCTCAAAGGTATCGCTCTGCGCTACTTCAACCCTATGGGTGCCCACCCCTCGGCTCTCATTGGCGAGCTTCCTCGTGGTGTGCCCAACAACCTTGTACCCTTCATCACCCAGACCGCAGCGGGTGTGAGGGAGTGCCTGTCGATTTTCGGTGACGACTACCCCACCCCCGATGGCACCTGCATCCGCGACTACATTGATGTGTGCGACCTCGCAGGCGCACACGTTGCCGCCATTGGTCGCCTGATTGAGGGCAGGAACAAGTCCGACTATGAGATTTTCAACGTAGGTACCGGCCGTGGCGTGTCGGTAATGGAGCTTGTGAATGCTTTTGAGAGGGTTAATGGCCTCAAACTCAACTACCGCATTGGTGCTCGTAGGGAGGGTGACACCATTGAGGTGTGGGCCGACCCAACTCTTGCAAACAAGGAGCTCGACTGGAAGGCTACCCGCACCCTCGATGAGACTCTCGCTGCCGCTTGGGCGTGGGAGAAGAACGTCAGGGGACTCTAAGATCACATTACACCCCATTTTGTTCGCGGGTATCTTTTTTAATACCCGCGAACAGGAGGGGATAGTCCAAGTAAAAATACCCAAAAAATTATGAAAAGAGTTGGCAAATTACTATTAATCATTGCTTTGTCGGTTGGGGCAACCGCCTGCGAGGTGGCCCTTCCGCTGCTCGCCGTGGGTACGACCGCAATTGGTAGCGCCGGAGTAATCTACCTTGCCGCCACCTCCGCGGCAAATAATGACCAACAGGAGGCCCCAAGCACATCGGAGGGCAGAGAGAGCAAGGTTGTGAATGTCTTGAAGAGTGGCGCACACACCATTGTGACCGACTCCGAGGGTGGCACAACAACCATCATTGACCACGGAACGCATAAATTTATACACAACTCCGACGGAACTTCGGCAACTGTGGCTGACCACGGAGCTCACAAGATTGTAACCCATTCGGATGGTAGCTCCTCGACCATTATCGACAATGGAGCACACAAGGTTATACACAACTCCGACGGCACTTCGGCAATTGTGGCAGACCACGGAGCGCACAAGATTGTGACCGATTCGAATGGCAACACAAGTGTCGTGGTGGTACATTAAGTTTTTCAGATTCATAACACCCCATTGCAATGAATTTCAACGGCATAATAATTGGCCTTGCAACATTCCTGATTATCGGCCTATTCCACCCCATTGTCATCAAAGTAGAGTACTATTTCGGCACAAAGGTGTGGTGGGCATTTCTTGTTGCCGGCGTGGCACTCCTTGCCCTGTCGATGATGGCAAAGAGCATCATTCTATCCACCATCCTTGGCGTTACGGCCTTCTCCTCTTTTTGGAGCATTTTGGAGCTCATACACCAGCGCGAAAGAGTGAAGAAGGGTTGGTTTCCCAAAGGGCCCGGGCACAAGGATTAAGAATCTCGGAATGAGAAAAAAAGGAGGACTCTAAAAGTCCTCCTTTTCGTATGTTGTGGGATCGAAGAAACTCTCGTCGAAATTGACCAGATAGACCTCCGAGGTGGCTCGCGAGATGGCAGTGTAGAGCCAGCGTAGAAACTCCCTATTCATCTTCTCCTCGCCAAACAACAGCCTATCTATAAATACCGCACTCCACTGTCCGCCCTGCGCCTTATGGCAGGTCACAGCGTAGGCAAATTTCACCTGCATTGCGTTGTAGTACTCATTCTCCCTCACCTCGCGCATACGCTTGGCCTTGCACTTAACATCGGGGAAATCGGCCTCCACAGCATAGAAAAGCTCCTTCATCTGCTCCCTTGTGAGGGCTGGTGAGAACGAACCCAGAGCATCGAGCAGGATGTTGCACTCCACCTCATAGTCGTCGTAGTCAGGGAAGCGCAGGGTTGCCTCGGCAAATCGGAAGCCATAGAGATCCTTGAATCGGCGTATGCGACGCAACTGCGCCACATCACCATTGGCAATAAAGGCCGCCTTGGCCTCCTCATCGCGCTCGGTGTAGTGGTAGTTGTTCTTCACAACCATCAGCATATCGCCCGACTCAATCTCCTCCTCGGCAAAGAGCACGCGCGCGCGTATGCCTTGGTTGAAATGTACCGCACGTTTGTTACTACGAGTGATGACAATCACCTCCTCCTTGCCATAGCGCGAGTAGCACTCCTCCACCTTCTCCATAAACTCCCCGCCCGAAATGGCCTTAAAGTCGGGAAAACTCATATCCAACAGGGGCGTTTCGTAGATGCGGTTCTCTATCATACACCTCACCATCGTGGCATTGTAGAGGATGCCGCTCTCCACCTCTTGGCGCACTACCTCATCGAGGGTATTGTAGCTCACCGAGCCATAGAAGGACATCTTGTGGGGGTCGAGCGCGGGCGAGAGTTCGTGCCCGACGGGAGGCAACTGCGCAGAGTCGCCCACAAACATAATCCTACACCTCTGCCCCGAGCGCACATACTCAAACAAATCGTCAAGCAGCGAGCCCGAGCCAAAGAGCGAACCCTCATCGGAAAAGTCGGCTATCATTGAGGCCTCGTCTATGATAAATACAGCATCCTTCTCGCGGTTGAAATTAAGGTCAAACTTGGAGTCGAAGCCCCCCGAAGTGCGCTCACGATAGATACGTTTGTGGATTGTATAGGCGGGAGTGTCGGGCGCAAAAAGTGTCATAACCTTCGCCGCACGCCCCGTGGGAGCAAGCAAAATGGGTTTCAGACGCAAATCTTTCAAAACCTCCACAAAGGCCGCGATAAGGGTGGTTTTACCCGTTCCTGCGTAGCCATTGAGGATGAAAATACGCTCGTAATCCTCGTCGGAAATCCACTCCGACAAAGATTCTATGATTTTTTTCTGCCCAAAAGTTGGAGCAAATTGAAATTTGCCGTAAATTTGGGACGCAATGTGCTCGTTAAGCATATAAAACTGTTTTTTACGCTACAAACTTAACAACAAAAATAGAAATGAAAAAGACTATTATCCAAATCGTTCTTGCAATCGTAATGGTTGCTTTGGCTTATTTCCTCTACGACAGCATTATGGCTCCCGTAAGGTTTGACAACACTCGTATCGCACGCGAGAAGGCAGTCATCGAGCGCATCAGCGACATCCGTTCGGCACAGCGTGGTTACAAACAGGTCTATGGCCAGTACACCGGCTCGTTTGATACCCTCATCAATTTTGTTCTTACTGGCGAGATGCAGTTTGAGCGTCAGCTCGTATCGTCGGACGACTCGGTAGGTCTTGCAAAACTCAAAAAGATGCGCAAGAAAAATATCGAGAAATTCACCGTTAAGGCTATCGACACCCTCTTCGGTGCAAAGAAACTCACTCCCGAGCAGGTTGAGCAGCTCCGCTACATCCCCTTCTCGGCCGTTGCAAACAATGGCGAGCACAAAGAGTTCATTATGGGTGCAAGCAAGGTTAATGTAGGTAACGTGAAAGTTCCCGTATTCGAGGCAAAAGCTCCCTATAAAGCATTCCTCTTGGACCAGAATGAGCAGCTCTTGATTAACCTTATCGACGAGCAGAAGAACGTGCTCTACCGCTACCCCGGTATCAAAGTTGGTGACCTCTACCAAGCAACCAATGATGCAGGTAACTGGGAGTAAAGATAACAAAACAACACCTACAAGATTGTCCATTCGCATCCCGAGTGGACAATCTTTGCATAGGGATATGCTCCCCGAAGGTTGCAAGGTTGCACACATTGACCTCACCTTCGAGGGCGCGTGCGTTGTACCCTACCCCCAGGAGCTCACCCAGGAGGTCGATTTGAGGACTATTTGCGCCTCTGCGGGGCTCGCCATTGCCGAGGATGACAAGATTGTCACAGCGCACACCGAAGGCTCCGTAGCCTACGCCATAAGGCTCTCGGACGAGAGTGCCAAGATTGTGGATGAGTGGCAAGCCCGGGGCGTGGAGGTCACTTTCGACACCCCATTAGCAGAGGTATTCCGCAGAGCCGTTGTCGGCTCACGTCGTCCCAAGACGGTGGCTCTGCGCATTGAGAATGCAACCACCTACATCGCCTACTCCGAGGAGAAGAGGGTATGTTATGTGGAGGCCTTACCCATTGAGAGCGAGGAGCAGCTCGTGAATCTTGTAGCACTTCTAAACCGCGATTTCGACCTCCGCAAAGCCCGTTTCATCCTGCTGGGTGAGGCAAGTGCAAGGTACTACAAAACCCTACGCAAATACTTCCGCAGAGTAAGTAGAGAGAAATAAGCAGTTATCGGACTTGCAAAGTCCGCAACCACGAACATTCGACATCAGACGTTAGACAGATATTATGCGCATAATCAGTGGCAAATATAGGGGGCGCACCATCACCCCTCCCCGCAATCTCCGAGCACGTCCCACAACGGACTTCGCAAAGGAAAACCTCTTCAACGTATTGGGCAACCTTGTTGATTTTGAGGAGATTGACGTGTTGGACCTATTCTCGGGCACAGGCTCCATCAGCTATGAATTCTGCTCGCGTGGAGCAAGGAGCGTGACAAGCGTGGAGGTCAATTCGGTGCATAATGCCTTCATCCGTAAGACCGCCAAAGAGCTTGGCTTTACGAATCTCTACGCCACCCACGCCAATGTTTTTCTCTATTTGAAGAGCTGCGGCAAAAAGTTCGATGTAATTTTCTCCGATGCCCCCTACGATTTGGAGGGTAGCGAGGAGGTTATCAGCCTCGTATTGGAGAGGGAACTGCTCGCGGAGGATGGTTTTTTGGTTTTTGAGCACTCCAAGGATAAAAAATTCGATGAGCACCCTAATTTCTGGCAATCAAGAAGTTATGGCAGTGTGCAGTTTAGCTTCTTCAAAAAATAATAAAAAAAGTAGATTTTTTTTGCGCAGAAATTTGCAGAATAAAAAATTTGCACTACTTTTGTACCGCAATCGCAAAAACACGGTGTGGTAGTTCAGCTGGTTAGAATGCCTGCCTGTCACGCAGGAGGTCGCGAGTTCGAGTCTCGTCAGCACCGC
>JAZOTH010000010.1:0-187688 GCA_045657545.1 Tidjanibacter sp. | reverse complement strand
CTTTATTGCGGGCAACGTGGTTGCCCGCTTTTCTTTGCCACTTTTGGTGGCAAAAGTGGCGCAAAAGCCACGCACGACATCTCTGGCGGGAGGGCGGAGCGCAAAGCCTAAAACAAACGCTGTCGCGGGCAAAGCATTTGCCGTCTTTGTTTCTTAACGCCTTTGCGCTTCGCCCTCGCCACGACCTCACAAGGAGGTCGCTTCTCCGCCGACGATGTAAAGTGCGGGTTCAAGGTACGCCCTGACGGGCGCGGGTATGAAAAGACTACCCGCGAACAAAAAGCTGACGGCTGATGGTTGAAGGTTGAAAGTAAAAAAGCCCACTGCTGAATAATTTTCAACTTTCAACTTTCAACTTTCAACTTTAATAGGTACTTTTGCCCACAAGAAAACCCAAACACACACAAGAAGGCTATGCAGATTAAAAAAGTAATAGGTATTGGTAATGCACTGACGGATTTTTTGGTAAATCTTCGCAATGACGATGTGCTCACAAAGCTCAATCTCGGCAAGGGTAGTATGAATCTGGTGGATGCAGAGTTTCAACGTCAGATTCAGGGCGAGACCGCCGACCTGCCCCACACCCTCTCGCTTGGAGGTAGTGCCGCCAACACCATCCGCTGTATGGCACGCTTGGGTGCAAGCGTTGGCTACATCGGCAAGGTGGGTAAGGACTCCACCGGCCACTTCTACGAGCAGGCACTCGACAATCTCGGCATTGACCCCTACATCACCCACGGCAAAAACCGCTCGGGAAGGTGTCTGTCGCTCGTGTCGCCCGACGGAGAGAGGACTATGGTAACCTACCTCGGTGCTGCCCTTGAACTCTGCGAGGCCGATATCACCCCCGAGATGTTTGGAGAGTATGACTGCCTCTATATTGAGGGCTTTATGGTTCAGAGCCACGCAGTTATCCGCCACGCAATCAAGACCGCCAAAGCGTGTGGATTGAAGGTTGCTATCGACTTGGCGAGCTACAATGTGGTGCTCGAAAATAGGGCCTTTTTGCTGGATATCGTAGATAAATATGTGGATATTATCTTTGCAAACGAGCAGGAGGCTACGGCTTTCAGTGGCGAGGAGGACCCCGAGAAGGCTCTCGAATTCATCGCCTCGCGTTGCGAGCTGGCGGTTGTAAAGATTGGCACTCGCGGCGCACTTATCAAGGAGCAGGGCGCAGAGCGTATCCACGTTGGTATTATGGCCGCAGCAAAGAGGGTTGATACCACAGGTGCGGGCGACTTCTACGCTGCGGGCTTTATGGCGGGCTTGTGCCAGGGTTTGGATTTGCGTCAAAGCGGAACCATTGGTGCCATCGCCGCGGGTAAGGTTATCGAGGTGGTGGGTACAACCTTTGGTGAGGAGGCGTGGAATGAGATTTTCACCCTTGTGGAGGATGTGAAATCGCAAAAATGTCTGTTCTAAAATGAGGGCCACAATCAAACTCGAAAAGATGGAGTTTCGCGCTCCACACGGCTGCTACGACCTCGAAAAGGTGGTTGGAAACCGCTATGAGGTCGATTTGACAATGGATGTTGAAATCAACGATGCGCCCATAACCGACGAATTGTTGAAAAGTGTCAATTACCTGTCGGTTTATGAACAAGTGGCCGAGGAGATTCAAAAACCATCCAACATCCTCGAAAATGTCGCTTGGCGCATCTTGGAGCGAATTCATAACGCTTTCCCTCAGATAGTTACATCAACCATTAAGGTTTCTAAGCTCGCACCACCTCTCGGAGGCAAGGTCGAAAAGGTAAGCGTAATCCTATCAAAATAAGAGCCTTACAAAAGTGTTCATAACTTGTTTATAAAGTGTGGACAATTTGTTGGGCAAACTCAAAAAATTTGGTGCAACTTTGTACCAAAGTCGGCACTATTTGTGTCGAAACGGTAACTGCTTGATGGGCAGTTGTTTTTGTCTGTACAAAATTCGAAAATATATAAAAACAACGCAAAACTATGTCTGAAAAGATGGAGAAAGGGAGTGTGTCCTCTGATTTGAAGGAGTTGAAATACGAGGACGTATTGGCAAAGACCAAAGAGTATTTCAAGGGTGACGACCTCGCCGCTATGGTGTGGGTGAATAAGTATGCCTTGAAGGATTCGTTCAACCGCATTTATGAGGGTTCGCCCGAAGAGATGCACCACCGTATTGCTGCGGAGATTGCACGCATCGAAAACAACTATCCCAACCCAATGAGCCACGAGGATGTATTCGGACTGCTCGACCAGTTCCGCTACATCATTCCCCAGGGTGGCCCTATGACGGGTATTGGTAACAATCTTCAAATCGCTTCGCTCTCGAACTGCTTTGTGATTGGTCACCGTACCCCCGCTGACTCCTATGGCGGTATTATCCGTATGGATGAGGAGCAGGTGCAGCTTATGAAGCGTAGGGGTGGTGTTGGTCACGACCTTTCGCACCTCCGTCCTGCGGGCACTCCTGTTTTGAACAGTGCTTTGACCTCCACGGGTATCGTTCCCTTTATGGAGCGTTACTCCAACTCCACACGCGAGGTTGCGCAGGATGGTCGCCGTGGTGCTTTGATGCTTACCCTTTCCATCAAACACCCCGATGCCGAGCGATTCATTGACGCCAAGACCGTGCAAGGTAAAGTTACGGGTGCCAATGTATCTATTAAGGTAGATGATGAGTTTATGCGTTGTGTGATGAGTGGCGAGAAGTATGTTCAGCAGTTCCCCATCGACGCTGCCGAGCCTATGTACCGCAAGGAGATTGACGCTACGGCTCTCTGGCAGAAGATTATCCACAATGCGTGGAAGAGTGCCGAGCCCGGTTGCTTGTTCTGGGATACCGTACTCCGCGAGAGTGTGCCCGACTGCTACGCATCGGAGGGCTTCCGCACCGTTTCAACCAACCCTTGTGGCGAGATTCCTTTGTGTCCCTACGACTCGTGCCGCCTCTTGGCCCTCAACCTTTACAGCTATGTAGATAAGCCATTTACCCCCGAGGCATCGTTCAACCACGAGAAGTTTGCCAAACACATCGAGATGGCAATGAGGATGATGGATGATATTATCGACCTCGAATTGGAGAAAATCGACCTTATCCACAAGAAAATCGGCAAAGACCCCGAAGAGTTGGATGTTCGTCGCGTAGAGCTCTCCTTGTGGGAGAAGATTCGAGAGAAGGCTCTCAAAGGTCGTCGTACCGGTTTGGGTATCACCGCTGAGGGCGATATGCTCGCAGCTTTGGGCCTCACCTATGGCTCGGAGGAGGCTATCGAGTTTGCTGTGAGTGTTCAGAAGGAGCTCTGCCTTAATGCCTACCGCTCGTCGGTTAAGTTGGCAAAGGAGCGTGGCTCATTCCCTATGTATGACAACTTGAAGGAGGAGGGTAACCCAATGATTGCCCGTATCCGCGAGGCCGATCCTCAGCTCTACGAAGATATGGTACGCTATGGTCGTAGGAATGTCGCAATGCTTACCATCGCCCCCACGGGTACTGTGTCGCTGATGTCGCAGACCACCTCGGGTATCGAGCCCGTATTCCGTCCCGTATATAAACGCCGTAGGAAGGTAAATCCCACCGACCAGAATGTGAAGATTACCTACAAGGACGACGTGGGCGACTGCTTCGAGGAGTACTATGTATTCCACCACAAATTTGTTGAGTGGCTGAAAGTTACGGGTCACGACGTAAGCAGGCTCAATGAGATGAGCGACGCTGAGATTGACTCGCTTGTTGCCGCTTCGCCCTACAACCACGCAACAGCCAACGACATTGACTGGGTGGCAAAGGTGAAGATGCAGGGTGCAATCCAGAAGTGGGTAGACCACTCCATTTCGGTTACCGTGAACCTCCCCAACGATGTGTCGGAGGAGCTTGTGGCCGATGTATATAAGACCGCTTGGGAGTGTGGCTGTAAGGGTATCACCGTCTATCGTGATGGCTCGCGTAGTGGTGTGCTTGTGGATACCAAGAGCAAGACCGAAACCCCTGCCGAGGCAAAAGCGCCCATCAAACGCCCCGCAGAGTTGGAGGCCGATGTGGTACGCTTCCGCAACGGTAAGGAGGAGTGGATTGCCTTTGTGGGTATGCACGACGGCAAACCCTACGAAATCTTCACCGGTCAGCTCGACGAAGAGGAACTCTACATCCCCAAGAGCATCAAGAAGGGTTGGATTGTGAAGGTGCGCGAGGAGGATGGCACCAAACGCTACGACTTCCGCTTCAACGATAAGGGTGGTTATCCCCACGTTATTGGTGGTATCTCGCGTCTGTTCGATATGGAGTTCTGGAACTATGCAAAACTCATCTCGGGCGTGTTGCGCAACGGTATGCCCATTGTGGATGTTGTGAACCTTGTGGATAGTCTTCAATTTACCAGCGATGGTATCAATGTTTGGAAAGCGGGTGTTGCTCGCGCTCTGAAACAGTATATCAAAGACGGCACCAAGAGCAAACAAAAATGCCCCAACTGCGGTAGCGAGAGCCTTGTTTATCAGAACGGCTGTCCTACCTGTCACTCGTGCGGCTGGTCAAAGTGCTCCTAACGAGTGTGTCTCGCGGGTGCTTTTTGCACCAAATTTCAAAAGTGGCTTCCTCATTTGCGCCAAGCAAACTGCGGAGCCACTTTCTTATTTGGCATAAACCCCCCTCCGTGATACGCACTATCAATGTTTGGTCAAATTTTCACCTATCCTAATCTCTCCCCAAAGTTGGGGGAGGGGTGGCGGAGCGACAAAGGGGGCTGTCAATAGACCGCGCTTTGTGTGCATTTGCTTCAATTGGCCACTCTCACCCCTTGTCACTATTTTCGCTCCATTCGTCGCCAAAAACCACCAAAACCTCTCGAAATCACACCCTTTGGACTCCTTTACGCGCGCGTATTGGAAAAAAACGCTATATTTGTGAGAATTTGGAAAAATATGTTCATAAACTATAAACACAAAAACCAATGAAATTAACCAAACTTTTCCTTGCAATTGCAGCGTTTGCTACCATTGCAACATCGTGTGAGACTCCCTTTGAGGAGCCCGATGCACAGGGCAAAAAAATCACCCTTAGCTCCACTATGGATAACTTCACAAGGGCTACCGACACCGCCTTTGAGGAGGGTGACCAGATCGGTCTTCACATTGTTATCCCCAACAAGGGTACTTTCCTCAACAATGCACACTTCACCTACACCGAGGGTGCGCTTGTTGGCGAGAAGGACTACTATTGGTATATGGACGAGGGTACCGAGTCGGATGTTTTGGCATACTACCCCTACAATGCAGCCGGTACATATAGGGCTGGTGGTTACACCTTCACCGTAAATGCCGACCAGAGCAAGGCGGGTAACTACACCGCTTCCGACCTGATGGTGGCAGCGACCACTTCGAAGCCCACCGCTGAGGCTGTTGAGCTTCCCTTCCGTCACGCTCTCTCGAAAGTTGTCATCAAAATCGACAACCAATTGGAGGAGGCTATCGACAATGTGTGGTTCTCGGAGGTTTATGGCACGGTTACTGTAAATCTCAAATCGGGCGAGAGCGTGGTTAGTGGTACCAAAGGCACCATCAAAACCGCAAAAGTTACCTCGGCAGAGGAGCAGGCTTGGGCTCTTATCCTCGCACCCCAGGAGAATGTATCTCCCAAACTTATCGTAACAACCGAGAGTGGCAAGCAGTACACCTATCAGCTTTCGGGCGAGGTAACCTTCACCTCCGGCAAGGTCAGCACCGCAACCATCACCATCTCGGACGATAGTATCTACACCGCCTTCACCCCCACCATCAGCGATTGGGTTGGTGACAACGATTTGCAGTTTGGCCAGTCGGGTAGTGGCGACGTTGAGGACGATGGTGGCAACACCGGTAGCAGCGATGTGCTCTACTTCCACCCCGACCAGTGGGCATCGGATGGTGCTTGGTTCTCGGCACACGCTTGGAATGAGAGCGCCAGCGAGGATGTAACCCTCACCGACAACGATGGCGACGGTGTATATGAGATTCCCGTATCGGCAGGTATGACCAACATCCTCTTCTGCCGTATGGACCCCGCAGTTAGCTCGTTCAGCTGGGAGACCGGTGTTTGGAACCAGACCGAGGACTATGCAATTGGCGTATATCCCAACAACCACTTCTACATCTCGGGCTGGGGCTCTGGCGAAGGCGCAAAGAGCACCGGCTATTGGAGCACAGCCGACAATGCAGGTGGCAACACCGGCGGCAATACCGGCGACGGTGGCAACACCGGTGGCAATACCGGCGACGGTGGCAATACCGGCTCGGCATCGGGTCTTGGCGTTGTTGGTTCGTTTGCAGCAAGCAATTGGAATGTCGACGTTGTTCTTATGAGCACCGATGACGCAAATGTTTTGGTTGCAAAGAACATCGAGTTCAGGGCATACGAAGCATTCAAGATTCGTACCCTCGGTAGTTGGGCAGATACCGACGTGAATATGGGCGCGGGCGATGTGAACTACTTCACCCCCAACAAATATTTCACCGCTACCGAGAAGGGTGGTGACATTGTTGTTGTGGAGGCCGGCACCTACGATATCTACTACAACCAGAGCTCTAAGGTTGTTTATGTTATGACCGCAGGTACAAATTACACCGCTGCTACCGAGCAGACCACAAGTGGTCCCGCTCCCGATCCTTCGACTATGTCGTGGGGCTTGGTGGGCGCTCACAATGGTTGGGGCACTGGTGATATCGCCCTTGTGTGGGATGGTACCATCGGCCTCTTTGTTGCAAAGAGTGCAACCCTCGCAGGTGAGTTCAAGGTGCGTGCAGACGAGTCGTGGACTACCAACTATGGTGGTGCTTCAAACATTGTTGTGGATGCCGAGAGTGCATCTATTATAAACTTCAACAATGGCACCAATTGTAATGTTGCAGCCGGCACCTACGACGTGTACTTCTGGTTCAACTCCGACAATGTTAAGGCAGACGCAAAACTTTGGGTGAGAACCGTAGGCTCTGCGGCTCCTACTTTGTAAATTCAAAACAACTTACATAAACCAAATAAAACACAAAACACAATGAAATTCGCAAAACTTTTTGCAGTGGCAATGGGCGCAATGGCAGTTATGACTGCTTGCCAAGAGCCCGTGGAGAGCATCAACCCCGAGCAGGGTTTGCCCATCTCCGTTAATGCACAGATGTACAACTTCACAAAAGCAACCGATACCGCTTTTGAGGAGGGTGACCAGATTGGTCTTCACGTTGTAATCCCCCAGGGCGCATACCTCAACAATGAGAAGTACACCTACACCGAGGGTGCTCTCGTAGGCGCAAGGGAGAATGTATGGTATGGCGACGAGAGCTTGGAGGCAAACGTATTGGCATACTACCCCTACAACGCTCTTGCAGGCTACAAGGCTGATGGTTACACCTTCACCGTAGAGGCAGACCAGAGCGCAGAGGGTGGCTATGCTGCTTCCGACCTCTTGATTGCTTCGACCACTTCGAAACCCACCAAAGAGACCGTTGTTCTTCCTTTCAAACACGCTCTTTCGAAAATCGTCATCAACATCACCAGCGAACTCGAAGAGGAGATTAAGTATGTGATGTTTGCCGATGTTTATGGCTCGGCTGTTGTTAATATTGCAGAGGGCACCTCGACCGTTAATGGCGAGAAGGGCAACATCAAGGCTGCAAAGGTTGATGCCGACACTTGGACTCTTATCACCGTTCCCCAGAGCGAGGCTACTCCCCGCATCTTGGTTGTTGTTGGCGACAAACAGTACAACTTCGACATTGAGGCTGCTACTACCTTCGTAGGTGGCAAGGTGGCTACCGCAAACATCACTCTCACCAAAGAGCTCATCGGTGCTGAGTTCTCGACCGAGATTACCGACTGGACCGCAGATAGTGACTTGCAGTTCAACCCCAGCAACGAGAACACTCCCGGTGAGGGCGAAGGTGGCGAAGGCGGCGAGGGTACTGAGCCCGAGCCCGAGAAACCTTTTGAAGCAGAGGAGTCGGGTCTTGGTGTTGTAGGTTCGTTTGCAGCAAGTGGTTGGGCAGCAGATGAGATTCTCTACACCACCCCTACCGAGGGTTTGCTCGTGGCTACCGGCATAGAGTTGGCTGCTTACGATTCGTTCAAAATCCGCACCGTAGGTAGTTGGGATGCAGAGAATTATGGTCGTGGCGACATCAACTACATCAAGGCAAACAAATATGTAACCGCCGTTGATGGAAGCGCAAACAACTTCACCGTTGAGGCTGCTGGTACTTATGACATCTATTTCAACCAGACCACTTTGGCTGTTTATGTTATGACCGCAGGTACCGACATTGCAGAGGCAACCGAGCAGACCGAGAATGGCGAGGAGCCTATTACCGAGGAGCCCGAGGTTACCGAGAATGTTCTCTACTTTGCTCCTCACGCAAACTGGACTCAGGCAGGCGCTCGCTTTGCTGCCTACTTCTTTGGTGATGGCGATGCTTGGGTAAGTATGACCGACAGCGATGCAGATGGTATCTACGAGGTAAATATTCCCGTAGGTGGTTACACCAGCGTTATCTTCTGCCGTATGAATCCTGATGCTGCTGCAAACAACTGGGACAACAAGTGGAACCAGACTGGCGACCTTGCAATCCCCACCAATGGTGACAATCTCTACACCCTTACTGGTGGTGAGTGGGATTCTGTAACTGGCGCTTGGAGCACCAAATAATTAAATAGGTATATATACCGCACAAAAAAGGCTTCCCAACAGTGGGAAGCCTTTTTTGTGTGTAAGAGAGCCGACGGCCGACCGCTACAACACCAACTCTGCGCAGTTGTTCTCCGTTTCGTGGAGGCGCAATGAGAGTAGGCGTGCGCCATCGGGGAGTGCGGGGGCAATGAGCTCCGCAAAGTGCAAGAGCAGATTCTCACAAGTGGGTTGCCACTCCACGGCATTGATGCGCTCAAAGTGGCGCGAGAGTACCTCCACAACCTCCTCGGTTTCGGGCGCAAGGCGAAGGGTGAGCGAGTGGTCAAACTTGGAGACAACCTCCCTCTCCACAACCTCCTTGATGGTGCCAAAGTCGATGGCCATACCCATCTTTGCACCCTCGGAACACTCCACCGAGAGGCCCCCCACCGTCACTTCAAGGCGGTAGGAGTGGCCGTGAATCTGGCTACACATCCCGTCGTAACCAACAAGGGCGTGTGCCATTTCAAATCGGAATAGGCGCGTGAGCCTAAAATCGTTACTCTTCATCGCAGAGGTGGCTAACATCAAGCTGTCGCGAGAAGGCTTCGGCAAGGCTCAAAATGGTCTCGGTGCCCACCACGCCGGGGATTTTGCGAATCTTGTCGGAGAGTGTGTGCATCAGGTGTTCGTTGTCCTTGCAATAAACCTTCACCAAGAGGTTGTCTTTGCCCGTAATGTGGTGACAGCCGACAACCTCGGGAATATTTCGCAGGTGGTCAATGGCGGCGTTTTCGAGTGCGGGCTCCTGTACCTTGATGCCAACAAAGGCACAGACATCGTAACCCAACAATCGGGGATCAACCTCCAATCGGGAGCCGAGAATCATACCCTGCTCATCGAGTTTTTTAACCCTCTGGTGGATGGCTGCGCCCGAGATGCCACACTCGCGTGCGACCTCCAAGAAGGGCATACGCGCATTTCCAACCAGAAGTTGGAGAATCTTACGGTCTATTTTGTCGATAGTAACTTTTGCCATAGCGACTATTTGAGAACACCGAGCTCTTTGCCAATCTTGGTGAAGGCTGCAATGCATTTGTCGAGGTGCTCACGAGTGTGACCAGCCGACACCTGTACGCGGATGCGTGCCTGACCTTTGGGAACTACGGGGTAGTA
Organism: Tidjanibacter sp.; assembly: GCA_045657545.1. Lineage (GTDB taxonomy): Bacteria > Bacteroidota > Bacteroidia > Bacteroidales > Rikenellaceae > Tidjanibacter. Next base: position 177,906 of record JAZOTH010000010.1, on the reverse strand, counting down.
GAAACCGGTAACATAGATTCCCTCTTCGAGAAGTTTGGCAGCCATAACCTGCGACAGAGGTGCGTCGTAGAGCATCACCGCGCAAATTGCACTCTGGGTGGGTTTGATGTCGAAACCTGCCTCCAACATCTTGGTGCGGAAGTACTCCACATTCTCCACCAACCTGTCGTGAATCTCGTTGCTCTCGGCGAGCATCTTGAAGACCTCGATGCTTGCACCAACCACTGCGGGGGGTACGGAGTTGGAGAAGAGATAGGGACGTGAACGCTGACGGAGCATCTCGATAATCTCCTTGCGACCGGTGGTGAAACCACCCACTGCGCCACCAAAGGCTTTACCGAGGGTGCCGGTGATGATATCCACCTCGCCACGACAGTTGTAGAGCTCGGTTACACCCCTACCGGTTGCGCCAACAACACCTGCCGAGTGGCACTCATCGACCATCACAAGAGCATCGTATTTGTTTGCAAGGGCCAAAATCTCATCCATCTTTGCCACATTGCCGTCCATCGAGAATACACCGTCGGTTACGATGATGCGGAAACGCTGAGCCTGTGCGAGTTTGAGGCAGTTTTCGAGCTCCTCCATATCGGCATTGGCGTAGCGGTAGCGAACAGCTTTGCAGAGCCTTACACCATCAATGATGGATGCGTGGTTCAAAGAGTCGCTGATGATTGCGTCCTGCTCGGTGAAGAGGGGTTCAAATACACCACCATTGGCATCGAAACAAGCGGCATAGAGAATGGTATCCTCGGTGCCGAAGTAGTCGGCAATAGCCTTTTCGAGCTCTTTGTGCATATCCTGACAGCCACAGATGAACCTTACCGACGACATACCGAAACCACGGCTGTCGAGAGCCTTCTTGGCGGCCTCGATAAGGCGCGAGTTGTCCGAAAGACCGAGATAGTTGTTGGCACAGAAGTTGAGAACCTCTTTGCCACCCACCTCAATAGCGGCCCTCTGGGGCGATTCGATGATGCGCTCTACTTTGTAAAGACCAGCCTCGCGGATACCTGCGAGCTCTGCCTGCAAATGTTCTTTGATTTTACCGTACATAGTTTGTTGTTATTTTAGGTTTGTTAGATTACAATTTGTTACAAAGATAAGACTTTATTTGTTAGGTTGTTATCCTTAACACATCAAAAATTTATCTTCCACACCTCCTTTGTGGTGTTAGTTTTCAATAGACCACATTTTAGACAAAAAATAGTCTTTTTTTGTCAATTCTCAATTCAAAATCGTATCTTTGTCGCTCGAAGAGCGAAACAACATAAAACACACAATAATAGGTTAGTATTATGCAGACTATCGACACTTACAATTTTGAGGGCAAACGCGCCATCATCCGCGTAGATTTCAATGTGCCCCTCGACAAAGAGTTCAATGTGACCGACGACACCCGCATCCGTGCCGCAATCCCCACCATCAAAAAAGTTTTGGCAGGTGGCGGTAGCGTGATTCTTATGTCGCACCTCGGTCGTCCCAAGAAAAATAACGACGAGAAATACTCCCTCTCGCACATCATCTCCGCAGTGGAGGCTCGCCTCGGTGTAGAGGTGCTCTTCGCAGGTGACTGTATGGGTGAGAAGGCTGCCGAGATGGCTGCTGCTCTCAAACCCGGCCAGGTGCTCCTCTTGGAGAACCTTCGCTTCTATGCAGAGGAGGAGGGTAAACCCCGCGGCCTTGCAGAGGATGCAACCGACGAGGAGAAGAAAGAGGCAAAGAAAGCTGTTAAGGAGAGCCAGAAAGAGTTTGTTAAGAGGCTCGCATCCTATGCAGACTGCTATATCAACGACGCATTCGGTACCGCTCACCGCGCACACGCTTCGACCGCACTCATCGCCGACTACTTCCCCAACGACAAGATGTTCGGCTACGTTATGGAGGGTGAGTTGAAGGCTATCGAGAGCGTTATGGAGAATCCCCAGCGTCCCTTCGTGGCAATTGTGGGTGGCTCGAAAGTTTCGACCAAGATTTCGATTATCGAGACCTTGATGGAGAAGTGCGACAAGATTATCATCGGTGGTGGTATGACCTACACCTTTGCGGCTGCTCTTGGTGGCAAGGTAGGTAAGTCCATCTGCGAGCCCGATATGTTCGAGACCGCACACGCTATCCTCAAAAAAGCCGAGGAGAAAGGTATCAAGTTTGTGATGTCGCCCGACGCACTCACCTGTGACGACTTCTCCAATGATGCCAACACTCAGGAGGCTTCGGTAAATGCTATCGGTGACGAGTGGGAAGGCGTGGATATTGGCTCGGAGGGTAAAAAACTCTTCCGCGAGGAGATTCTCGACTGCAAGACCATCCTTTGGAATGGCCCCGTAGGTGTATTCGAGATTGAGAAGTTCTCCACCGGTTCGCGTGCTGTTGCCGAGGCTATCGCTGAGGCTACCCAGACCAAGGGTGCATACTCGCTCATTGGTGGTGGCGACAGCGTTGCTTGTATCAATAAGTTCGGTCTTGCCGACAAGGTTAGCTACGTTTCCACCGGTGGTGGTGCACTCCTCGAATTTATTGAGGGTAAGACTCTTCCTGGCGTAGCCGCCATTAAAAACGCATAGCGCGAGCGTCTGCTGCGTTACGCAATAAAAAACTCCCCCGCAGTTTACTGTGACGTAAATGCGGGGGAGTTTTTTATTGCAAGCCTTGCATCCATCTCACGCTATGCATTTTTAACTTTCGGGAGCACCACCATCACAAAAGTGCCGTTACGGCACCTGCGGGCCCGCTTTCTTGTGCGCCTAAAACTCGCTAAATTCTCTGCATTTTTTCAAAACGCATAGCGAGGGTGCTTTTTGCACCAAAATCCCTCCACGCTCTGCGTTTTTATGGTTGTGGAGAGAGCTCCCATACACAAAAGTGCCGTTACGGCACCTGCGGTGCCCCGCGACGGTTGACGGTCGATAGTAACAAAAAACCATCGGGATTTCCCGATGGTTTTTTGTTGATTTTAGCGTTTCCAAACCCACACATCCTTTTGGATTTTGCGGTATTTGAGGCGCATCTCCTCCGCCTTGGCAGGGCTATTGGTGGAGTAGGCCACCACCGCCCATCGTCCATCGGTGTAGGGTGTCACCAAGTAGTTTTCTTTGCCAATGCCCAGAGGGTCTTGTTTCGCGCACGCGCGTGCGTTATACTTAATAGTGAAGACGCCCACCATCACATTGTAGCGTTTGCTTGTTGCGGGGGTATTTACTTTGGGTGCAGGGGCAACAACAGCCGCCTCTTCCACAACCTCCACGGGCTCCACCGCGGGTTGTTCCACAACAATCTCTTCAACCTCGGGGGTACAGCACCTATCACAAGGGCGCATCAGGAACATCACGATGCCGGCGGCAACGAGGATGCCCAGAAGCCACCAAACCCAACCAAATGAGGCGCGTTTTTGGAGTGTTGCCACGGGAATGTCGCTACCATTGAGTGCGCGGTGCAGTTCGTCGTCGATATCGAAGTGGCGAGGGGTAATGGTACCCACGCCCTCGGCCACAATGGTGCCGTCCTCCTGGCGAGCTGCGGCGAGCCAATCGTTATAAAGACCTTGTGCCTCTTCGGTGGGAACATTGCCCTGCTCGGCAATGATGTCCGTAATGAGGATGTTGTGTTCGGTGATTTTCTCGGTGAAGAACACGCACTTGGGGGTGCCTTCCACGCGCAACGAGCCCACCTCGGGGAGAGCCACATTGCCATACTGCACAAGGCAGTTGAAGATAAGTTTATTTACTACGTTACTCATAGCGCAGAGTTATTTTGATTTACTTTTTTGCCTTTGGGGGTGCAACTTTTTTTGTCTTTGGCTTTGCGGGCTCCTCTGCCCAGGCGATATGCTGGGGTTTGTTTCTAAGGCCGATAACCACAAGGGCAACACCTGCAATAACAAAGGGGATGCTCAGAAGTTGGCCCATATTCAGCACCATATCGGCCTCAAAAGCCACCTGGTCATTCTTGATAAACTCCAAGAAGAAGCGCGAGAGGAAGATGCCGATAAGTCCCACACCAAACATCAGTGCAGGGTGTTTGCGGCCCACATCGCCCTTGTAGTAGAGTACCATCAATACCACAAATACGGCAATGTAGAAGAGAGCCTCATAGATCTGTGTGGGGTGCATTGGGAGCACCTCGCCATTGCGCACAAAGACAAATCCCCAGGGGAGGTCGGTCACAGCACCGTAAATCTCGGAGTTCATAAGGTTGCCGAGCCTAACGCCTGCACCACCAATCGCAACGGGAATCATTATGCGGTCTGCTGCCCACCAGAAGGGCATCTTGTTGCGCCAAGCAAAGAGGAGAAGTCCCAAAAGGAAACCGATTGCTGCACCGTGCGAAGCCATACCGCCTTCGCGGATATTGAGGATGCGCAGGGGCTCTGCCAAATAGACTTCGGGCTCATAGAAGAGGCAGTGGCCGAGCCTTGCGCCGAGGATACCGAGGATGGTCGCATACCAAAAGAGCGAATCCACCAACTTCTCGGGCAGTTTTTCGCGGCGCACAAAGTTTGTGAAGAAGTAGATACCGAGGATGAAAGCCAGTGCCCAGAAGATTCCATACCAACGAATCTCCAAGCCAAAGAGCGAAAAGGCAACGGGGTTTACATCCCATACTACCGAAAGAAATCTGTTCATATCGAAAAAATAGTGTTAAATCGTGTTTGTGGCAGGTAAAGGTAGCAAAAAACCGCTAATTTTTACTCAAAGTGAAGGAAAAAGTGCTACCCTTGCCCAATTCGCTACGCAAATTGATGGTTTCACCGTGGGCTTCAAGGACGTGTTTTACGATTGACAGTCCCAAACCCGTACCACCCTGCTCGCGAGAGCGGCCCTTGTCGGTGCGGTAGAAACGCTCAAAGACGCGAGGAATATCATCCTTGGCAATACCTCGGCCATTGTCCCTCACCTCCACCAGCACCTTATCAAAGAGGTCAATGAACTTGATGAAAGTTTCGCCCCCTTCGTTGCCATAGCGGATGGAGTTGATGATGAGGTTGATGAGCACCTGCTCGATGTAGTATTGGTCGGCCTTCACCCACACGGGAGGATAGGGTACATTGTTGGAGGAGCCCACCACCACGTTGATATTTCTCTTGGTGGCCTCAAACTCAATGGTATCCACAATGTCGCGCGTGAGAGCCACAATGTCGAAACGCTCATATTTGAGGTTCAAAACACCCGATTCGAGTTTGGAGATGGCCTCCAAGTCGTTGGTGATGTTTATCAGTCGGTCGATACTCTTCTCGGTGCGTTCCAAGTAGCGACGCATCAGTACGGGGTCGTTCATTCCACCGTCGAGGAGGGTGGAGATGTAGCCCTGAATATTGAAGATGGGGGTTTTGATTTCGTGCGACACGTTGCCCACAAACTCCTTGCGGTATCGCTCATTCTCTTTCAGGCGGGCAATCTCTTTTTGGTTTTGCTCGGCCCAACGATTGAGTTCGGCACTCACCGAACTCTCGGGGTGCTCCTCCTGCTCCAACTCGGCAGCCAGCTCGGTGGTCTTCACATCTCGGCCCAACACAATACGATAGAGGGGTTTGATGCGCTGAATAAAGAACCCCTTCATAACCCACTTGTCGCCCACAAAGACAATCACGCCACTGCCCAGAGCGAAGACAAAGCCCCACCACCAACTGTCGGTGCTGACAAAGTGACCAATAATCAAACCCACTGTTACACAGAGTATTGTGATGATTCCCACAATGAAGGCTGCGGTGTTTATAGTTTTAATTTTCATATAGATTAGAGGTTAGATATTTTTCCATTCGAGCGAGGCCTTGATGATGTAGAGCCCCACAATGAGAGTCCGCTCCACCTGTGAGGGGAGTATGGTGTTGTCGGAGGCCGCCACAAGGATGTGGGAGGGGGTTATCTCGGCAACCTTACGCACAAAGGCTGTGTGTTGTGTGGCAATCAAGCAAAGAGTCCCCACCTGCAACTCCTCGACTCTTGCCCTCTTGCAGAAGAGCAGGCTACCCTGCCTTATCTCTGGCTCCATTGTGCGGGAGTTATAGGGGGCAACAAAATCACAATCACCACACCCTACCATATTGATATGCCCACTCGGTGTGGCGTGGGTTTTGCCGAGGGCCACCTCGGTGCAGTCGCCGGTGTAGTATGGGATGGAGGCCTCTTGTGGGCGCAACATATCGCCTTCGCCCGTAAAGAGCCACACAAAATCCACCTCGGGATAGTGGTTGCAGATGCGCTCGGCAAGGGGGCGCGATATGTCGTGCTTGCCCGCCTTGATTTGATAGAGTGTTTGTGGCGAGGAGAGCCCGATGTGTGTGGCAAAGGAGCTTGTGTTGAGCCCCGCCCAACACACAACCTTCTCGATGCGCTCTCTCGGTGTCAGTTTAATAATCATAACAAGGTGCCTACTTTACACTCCACAAAGAGCAAAACTACACAATTTTTGCGGTTTTCTCAAATAAAACCACGATATTTGTAGAATTGAAAATTGAAAGTTGAAAATTGAAAGTTAGGCGGGCACAGAGCGCCCGAGTATGGCCCCGTAGTTTAATGGATAAAATTCAGGATTCCGGTTCCTGCGATAGCGGTTCGATTCCGCTCGGGGTCACAAAGAGGCTCACAACAATAGGGTAGAGATGGATTTCAAACTTGTGTCGGATTATAAGCCTACGGGTGACCAGCCCGAGGCTATCGAGGAGTTGGTGCGCTCGATTGAGGGCGGCCAGCCCCACAACACCCTTTTGGGTGTTACCGGCTCGGGTAAGACCTTCACGATTGCCAATGTTGTGGAACGATTGGGCCGCCCGACACTTGTGCTTTCGCACAACAAAACTCTTGCAGCACAGCTTTATAGTGAGTTCAAGGCTTTTTTCCCGGAGAATGCCGTGGAGTACTTTGTGTCGTATTATGATTACTACCAGCCCGAGGCCTATCTGCCCGCGAGCGACACCTATATAGAAAAAGACCTCGCCATCAACGACGAGATTGAAAAACTGCGATTGCGCACCACCGCCTCGCTTCTTTCGGGGCGTAGGGATGTGATTGTGGTGTCGAGTGTGTCGTGTCTGTATGGCATTGGCAACCCTTCGGATTTCCACGCCAATAGTCTGACAATCAGGGTGGGAGATGTGATGCCCCAACGCCGCCTTTTGTACCGATTGGTGGATGCGCTTTACACCCGCACGGAGCGTTACTTGGAGCCCGCAACCTTCCGCGTGAAGGGCGACACCATAGACATTATGCCCGCCTATTCGGAGAGCGATGCGTGGAGGGTGTCGATGTTTGGCGACGAGGTGGAGGCTCTGTGGAGAATAGACCCGACAACCGGTGCGAGGATGGAGAGCGTGCAGGAGGTAAATATCTTCCCCGCCAACCTCTTTGTCACCACCAAAGAGCGCACGGAGGAGGCCATTCGTCAAATCCAACTCGACTTGGGCGAGAGAATATCGGAGTTCGAGAAGGAGGGCCGAAGCGTTGAGGCTCAAAGGATTAAACAACGAGTGGAGTACGATGTGGAGATGATAAAGGAGCTTGGATATTGCTCCGGCATCGAGAACTACTCGCGCTATATGGACGGGCGCAAACCCGGGGAACGCCCCTTCTGTTTGCTCGACTACTTCCCCGAGGATTTCTTGCTGGTGGTTGACGAGAGCCACGTTACAATTCCGCAGGTGAGGGCAATGTTTGGTGGCGACAGAGCTCGTAAGGAGAACCTTGTTGAGTATGGCTTCCGCCTGCCTGCGGCCATCGACAACCGCCCGCTCACTTTTGCCGAGTTTGAGGACTTCGGGCGCACGGTGCTCTATTGTAGTGCAACCCCAGCCGACTACGAACTGATAAAGAGCGAAGGTGCTGTTGTTGAGCAACTTGTACGACCTACGGGTTTGTTGGATCCCGAGATAGAGGTGCGACCTACGGACAATCAGGTGGATGACCTTTTGGAGGAGATTTCGGGGGCTGTGCATAAGGGGCAGAGGGTGCTTGTGACAACCCTCACAAAGCGTATGGCAGAGGAGCTCTCCAAATATTTCGACCGCATTGGTATCCGCAACCGATATATCCACTCCGATGTGGATACTTTCGACAGGGTGCAGATTTTGGAGGATCTCAAAGCGGGCTCCTTCGATGTGCTCATTGGTGTCAATCTTTTGAGGGAGGGCTTGGATTTGCCCGAGGTGGCTCTTGTGGCGATTATGGATGCCGACAAGGAGGGTTTCCTGCGTAGCGAGAGGGCCCTCACGCAGACAGCGGGCCGAGCTGCAAGGAATGTTGAAGGTAGGGTGATTATGTATGGCGACACAATCACCGATGCTATGCAGGCAACCATCAATGAGAGCCGACGCAGACGCGAAAAACAGATGGCCTACAATGAGGCTAATGGCATAGTACCCACACAGATACGTCGCTATGCGCGTACCACAATTGCGGGGGCGCAATCCGACGTTTCGGAGCCCTATCCGTTGGGTGGAGCGACCTCGCTTGCAGCCGATAAAAAAGGGGTTTATTCGGCCTCAGAGAGGGAGAGTGCTATTGCCGACGCGCGTCGTAGGATGGAGGAGGCTGCCAAAGCCCTCGATTTTGCACAAGCGGCCCTGTGGCGCAACCGTATGTATGAGTTGCAAGGCAAGAAAGTCTGATGACTGCGGGCACTATGTGCCCGAGAATTGAGAAATAGGGTGCGCCTTTGGCGCAGAGGTTTATTAAGGACTTTGTCCCTAAACTCCCTAAATTCCCCACTCTCCCTAATCGGGTAGAGCAAAGGCAAAAGCGAAACGCAGTTTCGCCTAAAAGTTTTTTGCGTCGCTTTTTTACAAAAAAGCGACAGAAAGGTGCGAAAAAGGAATGAAAATTGCAGAAAAAATAACCCAAATTATTGATGTTTTTTACATCAAACCTGTGCGGAGATTTTTGCCTCGGCAGACCTTTCGTTATGCGGTGTGCGGAGGTGTGAATTTGGTGCTTAATTGGCTAATCTATGCGCTGTTGTACGATGTGGTCTTGGGGTTCGACTACCTCAATTTGGGTGTTGTTTATATCTCGCGCCACATTGCGGCCCTGGCGGTGACTTTCCCTGTTACTCTCCTGACGGGTTATTGGTTGCAGAGCCGCATCTCTTTTGCGGGTTCTCCGCTGGGCGATAGGGTTAGTTCGGTGCGCTACCTTGTGACCACCCTCGGCTCACTTGCCATCAACTATGTGTGCCTGAAAATATTTGTGGAGTGGTGTGGTATTTACGCGCCCCTTGCGCAGGTTGTAACATCTTTGATAACAATCGTTTATAGCTACCTCTTGCAGAAATATTGGACTTTCAGAGGCTCCAACGTCTAACCATTGCGGCCCGTCTTACCGAAACAACCCGTTGCCGTTTTTTTGCAAAATACAAAGTATTTTGTACCTTTACCTGCTAAATTGGCGTAAAATGGACACACCAGAGGTGTGTGAAGTATGGCAACTCTATGATAGACAGGGCAACAGTCGATAAAATATATGCCGCAGCGAATGTGGTGGAGGTCATCAGCGACTTCGTTTCACTCAAAAAGAAAGGGGTGAACTATATGGCTTGTTGTCCATTCCACAACGAGAAAACCCCATCGTTTGTGGTTTCGCCCGCCAAAGGACTCTATAAGTGTTTCGGCTGTGGCAAGGGTGGCAATGCCGTGACCTTCGTTATGGAGCACGAGAAGCTGACCTATGCCGAGGCGCTCAAATGGGTTGCCAAGAAGTATGGCATCGCTGTTGAGGAGCGCGAAGAGACCCCCGAGGAGAAGAAGCGCAACGACGACAGGGAGAGTATGATGGTTGCTAATGCGTGGGCTGCGGACTACTTTGTGGAGCAGATGTACAATACCGACGAGGGGTTGAGTGTGGCGCGTGGATACTTCGCCTCGCGCGGACTTACCGATGCGACAATCAAACGCTTTGGCCTCGGATATTGCCCCGAGAGCCGCACTTCGCGTGACAAGGATACAATGACGCAAGCAGCCCTGAAAGCGGGCTATAAGGAGCAGTTCCTTGTGGATACGGGCCTTACCATCAAGCGCGAAACGGGTGGATATTACGACCGCTTTTGTGGTAGGGTGATGTTCCCGATTCACACCATTTCGGGTAGGGTTACAGCATTTAGTGGCAGGGCACTCAATGGCGAGAATAAGGCCAAGTATCTCAACTCGCCCGAGAGTGTGGTCTATTCCAAGAGCAACAACCTCTACGGCATCTACTTTGCTAAGGGTGCCATAACCCGCGAGAACCACTGTATCCTCGTGGAGGGAAACATCGACGTTGTGCAACTCCACCAAAAGGGTATCGAAAATGTTGTGGCTCCGCTGGGTACAGCCTTGACTATTGAGCAGGTGAGAATCATCTCGCGCTTTACGAACAACATTACTCTCCTCTTCGATGGCGATAGTGCCGGAGTGAAGGCGGCCATTAAAGGTGTAGATTTGGTGCTCAAAGAGGGACTCAATGTGAGGGTTGTGGTCTTGCCCGAGGGCGAGGATCCCGACTCTTTTGCGCGTAGCCACTCTGCCGACCAAATCCGCGAGTATATCACCACCAATCAGAAAGATTTCATCACCTTCAAATCGTCGCTCTACGCTGCGGAGGTGGCCAAAGACCCCATCCGTAAAGGCGAACTCATCAGCGATATTGTCAATTCGATTGCCCTAATTCCAAGCAAAATTCAACGCTCTGTGTTCATCAAGGAGTGCTCGAAGATTATGGATATCGACGAGGCCATTGTGGTGAATGAGGTTGTGCGCAAGAGTGTGGGCACAAGCTTTGGGCAGGAGGCTCGCGCCTTCGTGCAGAGAGAACAGAGGGAGCAGCAACGTGCCGAGCAGGAGTTTGAGAGGGCGGTGACGTTGGGCGACCACAAGGCGGGTAGTAGTATGACCGAGTTGGAGAGGGAGATTGCCGGCTACCTCATAAAGTACGGCCACCTGACGCTCGACTATCGCGAGGGTAAGGCGACAACCTCTTTCAATGTCGCCGAGACTATCTTTGGCGAGTTGGAGGGCGACGGTATCTATTTTCAGGATGGTCGCTACAAGGCCTTGGTGGAGTGCTATAAGGCCCACAGTGCAGAGTTGGGTGTGGGGGTGAAGGTGCCCGAACACTACTTCATAGAGCTCGACAATCCGGAGGCAAGTTCGGCAGCGGTGGATATCCTCACCGAGGGCGACAACCACAAGCAGTCCTCCATCTGGAAGGAGCACGACATCTGCACCGAGAGCGAAGAGGAGAGGTTGGGTAAGATTATCCCCAAAGCCATCATCCTCTACAAATCGAAGGCCATAGAGGCCATTATTGCCAATCTGGGCGAGCGTTTGGCAACGCTTGGCGAGGATGACGATGCCGAGCAGGCCCGCATCCTCGAAGCCATTGCAGCACTCAATGCCGAGCGTAACAAAATAGCCCACAAAACAGCACGCAACATCCTATGAGTGGAAACGGAAACTATAAGAATATAAACATCCGCAACAAAAAGGCCTACTACAACTACGAGATACTCGAAGAGTTTGTGGCGGGCATCCAACTTGCGGGCACCGAGATAAAATCCTTGCGTCTGGGTAAGGCCTCGCTTGTGGATTGCTACTGCTACTTCTCCAACCACGAGCTGTTTGTTAGGGGTATGAACATTGCCGAGTATGATTGGGGCAATCTGAACAACCACGCGCCACGCAGGGATCGCAAACTCCTCTTGACTTCGCGCGAGCTGGATAAGTTGGAGAGGGCCTCGCAGGATAAGGGTGTGACGATTGTGGGTTTGAGGGTCTTTATCAACGATAGGGGCTTTGCTAAACTCGCCATTGGCTTGGCGCGTGGTAAGCACGAATACGACAAACGCGAAACAATCAAACAACGAGATACAAAACGAGAACTTGACGCTATCAAGAAAAACTATCGACGATAGAAAGAATTGAAAATGGAAAATTGAAAATGGAAAATTAAGCTGTGCCTTTGACACAGGGTTATAAATGTTAATTTCCATAATTCTCAACTCTCAATTCTCAATTCTCAATTCTCAATTCAAAAAGATATGGGATTGATTTTATGCATAGAGACGGGTACCGATATTTGCTCGGTGGCACTTGCGAAGGATGGCGAGATGATTGCCCTTCGCGAGAGCGACCTCGGCAAAGACCACGCCCGCAAGGTGGGACTCTTCACACAGGAGCTCCTGCGCGAAAACAACATTGAGCCCGAAGAGCTCGACGCAGTGGCGGTGGGCAAGGGCCCCGGCTCCTACACGGGATTGCGCATAGGGGTATCGTTTGCTAAGGGCTTGTGCTACGCTTTGGGCATACCCCTGATAGCCATCGACTCCCTGCGCTCGCTTGCTGCGTGCCTTGTGGAGGAGGTTGAGGCCGGGATTGTGGATATCGAAGAGTGGGAGAGGGTGGTCCTCTGCCCGATGATTGACGCTCGCAGGATGGAGGTCTATGCCGAGCTGTTCGACACCACGCTCAACCCCAAGTCGGAGGTTGTGGCGGAGGTTGTCCACGATAGGAGTTTTAGCGAGGTGCTGTTGGAGAACAAAAAACTCGTCATCTTCGGCAATGGCGCACCCAAGTGTAGTGGCATCTTGGAGTGGGCAGAGTGTGTGGATGTTGCTCCTTCAGCTCGTGGTTTGTGTGCCGAGGCGGAGAGGAAGTTGCAGGCAGGCGAAACCGAGGATGTGGCCTACTTCGAACCCTTCTACTTGAAGGATTTTATTGTTACCACCTCCAAGAAAAAGTTATTTTAGGAGATAATTGAAAATTGAAAATGGAGAATTGAAAATTAAGGTGTGCCTACGGCATAGAGTTGTAAATATTAATTTCCTCAATTCTCAACCCTTAATTCTCAATTCTCAATTCTCAATTCTCAACTCGAAAGTTATGGGATATAAAGAAGATAAACAATTGCAACTCGATGGACGCTATATGCGTATGGCGCGAGTGTGGGCGGAGAACTCCTACTGTATTCGCCGTCAGGTGGGTGCGCTCATCGTGAAGGATAAGATGATAATCTCGGATGGCTACAACGGTACTCCTTCGGGATTTGAGAACATTTGTGAGGACGAGAGCGGTGTAACCAAACCCTATGTGTTGCACGCGGAGGCCAATGCCATCACCAAACTCGCCAAGAGCAGCAATTCGGGCGATGGTAGCACACTATATGTTACCGCCTCACCCTGTATGGAGTGCTCGAAACTCATCATTCAGGCGGGTATCCGAAGGGTTGTGTATTGCGACCTCTACCACAATACCGACGGCATTGACCTCTTGCGCAGGAGTGGTATTGAGGTTGTGAGGGTTGAGGGGTAGCGAGTGTGCCTTGTGGGTGCTTTTTGCACCAACCTTCGGCTCGCAAGTTCCTCATTTACCTCTTGTAAACTGCGGACTTGCTCGCTCGGATTGGCACAAAAATCCCTCCACAAAACCCACACGCTGGGATTCCGGAGCAAAACTGTGGGAAGAACTCGCAACGGAAGGTTGCACTAAAAGTTTTTGGGCGACTTTTTACAAAAAGGTGCCGTAACGGCACTTTTGTGTAGGGATTCCGAAGCACGGTGGTGAGTAGAACTCGCAACGGAAGGCTGCACTAAAAGTTTTTGGTGAAGCTTTTTACAAAAAGCTTCAAAGAAAGAAGAAGAAATGGAAGAAAATAAAAACATAAAGGCGGCGCCTACGGAGTTGGGCGAGGAGGGCATTGGCAAACTGCTGCGTAAGTATGCGGTGCCTGCGATTATTGCGATGACTGCCACGTCGCTCTACAATATGGTCGATAGTATTTTCATCGGTCAGGGTGTGGGCTCGTTGGCGATTTCGGGCTTGGCGGTGACCTTCCCGCTGATGAATATCTCGGCAGCTTTTGGTTCGCTTGTGGGTGTTGGTGCTTCGGCTCTGGTGTCGATGCTTCTGGGCCAGAGGAACTATGGCGTAGCAAGGAGGGTGCTGGGCAATGTTATGACTATGAATGTGGTGCTGGGTGTGCTGCTGATGGTCTTTGGCTTGGCTTTCTTGGACCCCATTTTGTATTTCTTTGGCGCGAGCGACAACACGATTGGCTATGCAAGGGAGTATATGACCTACATCTTGATAGGCAACGTGGTAACCCACCTCTATTTGGGCCTCAATGCGGTGTTGAGGGCTGCGGGTAGGCCGAAGGTGGCGATGTGGGCAACGATACTTACGGTGGTGCTGAATACCATTTTGGACCCCTTGTTCATCTTTGTTTTCGATATGGGTATCAAGGGTGCGGCCATTGCGACAATCATTGCACAGGTGGTGTCGCTTGTTTGGCAGTTGAGAATCTTTTCCAACAAGGGCGAGGTGCTTCATTTTGAGGGCGGAAAGGTCTTCACCTACGATGGCAAGATTGCAAGGGAGTCGCTCAAAATCGGACTCTCACCATTCCTTATGAATATGGCTTCGTGCTTTGTTGTATTGCTGATTAACAATCAGTTGCGTAGGTATGGTGACCAGATGGGCGAGGGCGTTGGCGACTTGGCCATTGGAGCCTATGGTATCGTCAATAGGATTATCTTCCTGTTTGTGATGGTGGTTATGGGCTTCACTCAGGGTATGCAACCCATTGCGGGCTATAACTATGGCGCGGGTAAGTACGACAGGGTTATGAGAGTCTTTTGGCTCACGGTGCTTATGGCGACCATTACAACAACCTTGGGATTTGTGGTGGGCACCTTTGCACCGAAGTTGGCTGTGTCGTTGTTTGCCAACGAGAGCACGATGATTGAGATTGCCGCAAGGGGCTTCACGATAGCCATCTCGGTATTCCCGATTGTGGGCTTCCAGATGGTGGCCTCCAACTTCTTCCAGAGTATCGGTATGGCACATAAGGCGATTTTCTTGTCGCTCTCGCGCCAGGTGTTGTTCCTAATACCCTGCCTCATTGTTGTGCCCTTGTGGTGTGGCATAGAGGGTGTGTGGATGGCTCTGCCAATTTCGGATGCCATTGCTACGGTGGTTGCTACGGTGCTCATTGCTGGGCTTATGCGTAAGTTCAAGAAGTCACCCTCAACTATCGGCTTCAAGGGTGTTGGTGAGGATGTAAAATAGTGTTTCACAAAAATATACGACAGTTATGGAGAAAAAATTTGTGATAACCATAGGACGAATGTTGGGTGCGGGTGGATGTGCCCTTGCCGAGGAGCTGGGCCGCAGGCTCGGAGTCCCCGTCTATAACCACGAGATTATCAACGAGGCAGCAAAGCAGAGTGGTATCGCCACCGAACTTTTCGAGAGGGCCGATGAGCACACCAGCAATGTAAGACCTCTCGGTACGGGTATTTGGAGCTTTGGCTCTATGATATCTTCGGGCTACATCAACAACGATACACTCTTTGCCATTCAGAGCCAGACGATTGAGGCTCTTGCCGAGAGGGGTTCGTGCATCATTGTGGGCAGGTGTGCCGACTATGTGTTGCGCGAGAGAAAGGATGTGTTGAGCGTCTTTGTGACGGCCTCGGAGGAGGATAGGGTTGCACGCCTGTGTGCCTCCGGTGTGGGGTGCGAGAAGGAGTGCCGCAGCTTGATAGCCGCAACCGAAAGAAAACGAGCATCATACTATAACTATTATACCTTCAAGACTTGGGGCGCGGCGGAGAGCTACGACCTCTGCCTCAACTCCTCGGTGCTGGGCATTGAGGGGTGTGCCAATGTTGTTGAGGAGGCACTGAAACAGCTGTAAAAAGGGAGAAATATGGAACAGGAAAAACAAGTTGTGAGTGAGACAAACCTCTCGCTCAAACCCAGAAACAGAGGGTGGCTGACGAGAAGTTTGAGCCGCTATTTATCGTTTGTTAACAATGCGGTCTATTTCCGACACATCTACACCCCCGGCAGGGAGCGTATGCCCGAAAATGGCACACCCACGGTGTTGGTGTCCAACCACCAAAATTGCCTTATCGACCCGCTGGCTTTGGTCTTTATTTTGTCGGATCGCAAGCCCCGATTTTTGGCGAGGGCGAGCGTCTTCAAAAATCCATTTTTTGCCAAGATTCTGACCATTTTTGGCCTACTTCCCACCTATCGCGCAAGGGTGGATGGCGTGAAGGGTGTGGCGAAGAATAAGGGCACCTTGGAGGAGGTTGCAAAGTCGCTTTCGCACGGCGAAACAGTGGTGCTCTACCCCGAGGGACAGCACCAGAATAAACGCTGGCTCGGAGCCTTCTCGCAGGCATATTTGAAGATGGCATTTGGTGCTGCCGAGGAGGCAAACTTCGAGCGCGAGGTTTATGTTATGCCCACAGCCAACCACTATGCCCACTACCGCCTGCCGAGGGAGGATATGATGATTCTCTTTGGCGAGCCCGTGGCCTTGTCGCCTTATTATGAGGAGTATAAGACCGACCCGAGGGGTGTGATGAGTAAGGTCAATGATATTGTGAGGGGGCAGATTTTGAGCCTTATGCTCCACGTTGAAGACCTCGACAATTACGCCGAAATCGACTTTTTGAGGGAGAGCAGCTATGGTCGCGAATGGGCCCGCAGACAGGGACTCAACCCCGACTATCTGCCCGAAAAATTGGAGTCCGACAAGAGCCTCGTTGCTGCTTTGAAGAGAGCCACCAAAGAGCAGGGCGAGAGGATGGAGAAGGTCTTTGAAAAGACCAAAAAATTGGCACAAAAAATCCGCAAAATGAGGGTGCGTGAGTGGCTCTTTGAGCGTCCTCGCTCGTGGGTTGGTGTCCTCGGAAGGGTGCTCTTGTTGCTCCTCGGATTGCCTGTTTTCAGTGCTTCGTTGGCGGCCACTTGGTTTGTCTTTTTGGCCCCATTGGTGGTCAATCGTTTGTTTGTCAAAGACCGCCAATTCAAGGGCTCTATCAACTTGGCTGTGACGCTGTTGGTGACCTACCCGTTGTGTGGTTTGGTGCCCGCCATTGTGATGCTCTGCAAGGGACTTTTGTTGCAGGGTTTGGCCTATCTGGTGCTCTTCCCGCTGATGATTGTTTTTGCGAGTCACTATATGCGTTGGTGTGTTCAGGTTTTCTCCTACGCTCGCTACGTTTTTGTGCTCCGCAAGAAGGCTAAAAAAGTGAACGAATTGAGGCGCGAAATCTATAACGAATTGGACGAAATTTTGAAGTAAAAATGAGGCCCAAGATGAGTCTTGGGGAGGTCGAAATTTTCGCATAACGATGCGGGTGGTTGGGCTCAACCACCCGCATTTTCTTTTGTCGGAGGGGAAAATTGCACATTAATAGAGAAAAATGCACTTCAAATGGTGGAAATTGAGCCACAAAAGAGGTGTTTTGAAAATAAAAACTATACCTTTGTGTTGCCTACTATGGACTTTGCGTAGCAAAGTGAGCGGCAAAACGAATTAAGAAGAGAATGAGAGAGTATAAAAACATAGTTTTTAGGGCGGTTTTAGCGGTGCTTTTGTGCACCCTTGCCACCTCGTGCAAAATCAACACAGAGGAGGTGGATAACACCATCCGCTTTGGCACACACACCATCACCCGTGCGGCAATCTCCACCCAGCAGGATTTGGAGCAGGCGAGCCAGACGAGGGGTGAGCACATCGGCATCTATGGCACGGTGCGCAATGCCCTTAATCCAACCCCCGTGGAGATTATCACCAATGAGCCACTCTATTTCGATGGCACCGATTGGGTGTATGACAACACCCGCTATTGGACACCGGGTGCCAATCACGAATTTGTGGCAATCTATCCCCACTCCGCTACCGACTACACTTGGAATGCGGAAACAGGAACCATCACCCGCAACAACATCACCCTCGGTGTGGCAAACAATACGGACTATATGTGGGCGGCCTCGTCGCGCAATCTTGCAACCACCCCCGACACTACAACCCCCGTACTGTTGGAAATGCACCACGCTTGTGCCTTGTTGGAGTTCTGGTTTGTGAATGCATCTTCGCACGAGGTGGGCAAGATTAACGACATCTCCATCGAGAATCTTCTCTACAAGGGCGGCTTTACCTGCTCGAAGGATGGCACCTCGACGCTCACCGTGAGCGATGAGAGGGTGCCCTACACTTCGGGAATCTACACAGGCAACCTCACACAGACAAATATCCCCGTAGACCTCACCCAGCGTTACAACCTCTTCGACAATGCGGGTGCGCTGGTGGTTATGCCCCAATTGATTGAGGGTGCGGGTATTATTTTCAACCTCCGCATTTCGGGAGGTACGCTCTCTACCTTCGATTTGAGCCAGATGAGCTCGGTTGGCAGATGGGAGGCGGGAAACAAATACATCTACACCATCTACCTCACCACAACCGAGATTACCTTCGACGTGAGGGTGCTCGAATGGGTGGATGACGAAATTGAGCTGTTGTAGCACACAAAAATTTGACAACGATGAGAATGAAAATCTTGACAATAGTTCTTGGAGCGGTTTTGATGGTGGGTTGTAATACCATCGAGCAACCCACTGTGGAGTTGGGAATGATAAGCTTCGGCACAAATATGATAGACCTTTCTGCGGGACGCTCTACTCGTGCATTGGTTGATAACGAAACCCTTGCTGGGGATGGTTTTGCGGTCTATGTCACCTCGGTTATGAATGGTTCACAGCGTCTTTACCCTGTGAGCGGCACCTCGGTTGGCGAGATGATCTCCCGCGATGCACAGACGGCCAAGTGGCTGCCCACCTCTACCCACAACATCAGGAATTGGCAGTCGGGCAACACATACTCCTTCAATGGCTTCACCTATCTCCCCACCAACGCGACAAGCAATGGTTCGCTGACGATTGAGACGCTCGGTAGGCAGATTAGGGTAAATCAGCCCGAGACCTACAACCAGAACACAATGGTCGATTATCTCTATTCCCACACCTTCTCGGTGAGTGACGGTAAGTTGCGCCCCGTGGTACAGCTCGACTTGGAACACGCGATGGCCCTTGTGGAGGTGCGAATTGCCAAGCACGAATCCATTGGCGATGCCTACCTTGAATCGGTGAGGGTTGAGAACTTTTGGCGTAGTGCTACGATGAACTGCCAATCGCCCGCGGTGTGCAACTCTGGGCAGAGCAATGTATGGGAGATATCTTTCTCCTCGGGTGCGGAGAAGAACACCGTTTATGAGCGTGTGGGCCGACACCCCGAAGATTTGAGTAGCCCCAATGAGCTCGTACCCCTCACAACAAGGGATTTGAACGATTCGGTGTTGCTCTCGTTTGTGGCCATTCCACAGCAGATTGATGACTCATCAACCCAGCTGACGGTGAGTTTCTGGGTGAATGAGAAGTTTGACCAATACTCCCCCGATAACTATGTGCGCCACGAGGCATCCTTTGAGCTGTACAACTACACGCCATATATTTGGCAATCGGGACACCGCATAACTTATGTTTTGGAGGTTGATACGGGTATTCACCTGCGAGGTGTCATCAATCCTTGGATTGATGTGGATTACATTGAGGGTACGGTGCTGCCGGAACAGAAGTAAAAACAGACACGGAAGATGAAACAGAGAATCTACATATTGGCACTGCTCGTTGGGCTGATGGCCACAGGGTGTGTGCAGAACGACCTTGACAATAGAATCCCTCAGGGCAATGAGGTTGAGTTGTGGGGAGGACTTAAACGCACAGCAAAGAGTTACGCCGCCCCCACTCGTGGTACGGCCTCTTCAACGAGTGGCATTTTGGACCCCACTTGGGATGGGGCCCTCGACATTGGCGTTGCAAGGTTGAGTAAGAAGGAGGACTCGGATCTCTACCCCGACTTCCGTAGCTTGGGAGCCCCTATGGCGGCAACCCTCGGAGAGCCCGACCCCGCAAATTCATACTACCGCCCCATTGAGTTCCACAATCAGGCACAATTCTTCCCCGATGCGCAAAATGCTCTGCGCTATGTGGCGTGGTATCCCTGGGAGGAGCCTGCGCTTCCAACCCCAATGTTGGACGAATTTGGAAACACCTATTGGCAAGACGAGCACGGAAGTACATATTTTTCGGACACCTACAAGACTTCGGTAACCATCGACATTACGGGCGACAAGGATGTGCTTTATGGTAATGTGATTGAGGGTACGCTCTCTACGGGCTTCCCCGTGATGGAGTTCGACCACGCGCTCTGCCTCTACCGCATCTACGCCTACTCAATGACGGGCGGTGTGGATCTCGGTGGTGAGGGCTCAATGACTGCCGACCAGTGGGGAAAGATTGAGGTGCTAACCCTCGAAAACCTCCCCTCGCAGGTGGAACTCATTCTGCCTCACGGCTGCTTGGATGAGGAGAGTGGCCACAACCCAAGCCCCGACGAATTTACGCTCAACTACATAGGAAGTAGGGATATCGACCTCCACGATGAGAGCAACAACATCTTCTTTGAGGCTCCCGAACAGCTCCCCATTGGTATTTCCGATGCGGTGTTGGTGTCGAAATGTATTGCCGCACCCCCTGCGAGTGGCATTATGAGCATCGGTGTGAAGACAACCACCCACACCGCATTGCAGGAGGTGTCGATTGCTCGAAACTTCAAGGCGGGACACGCCTATGATATTATCCTCCGCTTCTCGGATCACAGCCTTATCAATGCCGATGTGTCGGTGGGTAAGTGGCAGACCTATGAGGAGGATATCAACCAAGAGTTTGGAGCAGAGGTCTATTTCGATTTGAGCGCCTACGAGACAGCCAACTGCTACGCCATCTCCTCGGCCAACTATGCATACGCCTTCAACTGTACGGTGAAGGGTAATGGCGTGGGTGATCTTCTGGGCTTGGAGGCGAGCGATATTTATTTCGATCCAGGGTGGATGGAGGTTGTGTGGGAGGATATCCCCACCTTCGACCACGATGGCGACCCTTCGACACCCGAAATTGAGACCTTTGCGTTGAAGAGTAACCGCCCCTCGGAGGGCAATGTGCTCTTCGATGTGTTTGGCTATGAGGATAAGGACAATAAGGAGCTTCCCGTGGAGGGTAATGTGCTGCTTGGTGCCTTCGATAAGAATCCTGCCGAGGGAGGTAAGCTACTTTGGACTTGGCACATCTGGATTACCGACAAACCCCAGGGCTTGGGCTGTGGCGGTGGTTATGTGTTGATGGATCGCAACTTGGGCGCAATAGACACTGTGCCCACCGCGGAACTCAACGACCCTGCCGAGGGCTTGTACTACCAATGGGGCCGCCACGTTCCTTTGAGGATTGACTATCTGGATGCAGGTGGTAGCCACGTTCACGGCCTGATTTCGGATAGCCATATGCTAACTTTCGAGGATTTCTTCCCCCTGAACGACCCCAATACCCTCTATGGTAGTGGTAGTGAGGGCCACGGTTGGTTGAGTACCGAGAGTAAGATATACCCCCACCACGACCATATGTGGGGCGATACGAGTGTGGCGTTTGAGACACCCCGCAAGACACTTCTCGACCCCTGTCCTCCTGGTTACTTTGTTACTCCCCACGCATTTTGGGAGGGTATTGAGGAGTATGAGGTGCCGGGCACATTCCAAGAGAGCGTTGGTGTGCAAATCAATATGGGTAGCAACAACTTCTGGCTCCCCTGCCAGGGTGTGATTAATGACGAGGGTATCCTCAATACGGCTTTCCACGGTGTTGCATTGCGTACCTCCACTATCGACTATACGGGACACGATGACGGTGAGGGACACCATCACCACACACCCTACTACTTGGCATATATGTCGAGTAAGAACGCCAAGGTATCTTCGGAGAACTCCCACGGTAACTACGCAATCCCCGTGAGGTGTATCTCGGAGGCGACCGACCCTGTGGTGATTGATTTGAGCCAGAGCCAGACCGCCAACTGCTATATGGTCAATGGCCCCGGTTACTACAAGTTCAAGGCCAATGTGAGGGGTAATGGTGTGAAGGAGATGTGGCCCTACGGTGGTACCCAGATGTTGGACATCAGCGACGGTATGAGTGTGAATATCCAGCCCGCGAAGGTCGATTTGCTCTGGTGGCAGGGCGACTTCTCGGAGATGGCGGCTGTGGATAATGCCAATGAGATTGCAGAGTTGATGTGTATCAACATTATGTACGATGGCGTGCTCAATAAGGATGGCTACATAATGTTCCGCATCGAAAAATTCCACCCCGGCAACGCGATTCTTGCGGCATATAGTGCTACGGGTGAGATACTTTGGACTTGGCACTTGTGGCTCACCTCCTCGCAACCTCGCAACATCAATTCGGGTTGGCGCACCCTGCAAGATAGGGCGTTGGGTGCTACACAGGCCCCCAACCTCGATGGCGCAACAGCAGTGTTCTACGACCACAATGGCAACCCCAGCACCGAGAATGAGGCGTTGTGGGCAACCTATGGCTTCTACTACCAATGGGGTAGGAAAGACCCTATTTTGGGCGCTCCCATTGGTGTGAGTGATGCCGAAACGACGGATGGCACCACAATATCAACCTCGCCCTATTGGGTGAAGAGCTATGCTACGGGCAATTGGGAGCGTAGGACTACGATGCCTTGTGAGTCGCAGGTGGATATCAATGAGTCGGTGGCGGCACCTCTGGTGTTCTATAAGAGTACGGCGGGTGCGGGAGCTGCAAGCTCAACAAGCTCAAATGCTCAATGGTTCTCCTCTACTTTTGCAGATGGCAAGAAGAATGTGGCACTGTGGGGCTATGCTGTGGATGATTACACCCAGCAGGGTGAGGACTTCTCGAAGACAATGTATGACCCCTGCCCCCCAGGCTATCGTACCGCATTCCACGATGTGTGGAAGTGTGACAGAGCAGGCGAATCGTCGAAGTATGCAGGCGATGACTCGGGTGACGAGCGAATAGATTGGGGTTCAAATCCAACAGAGAAGTCGTATAGTGACTATGGTTTTGTAACGGTGAAAACCTTCTTCGATAAGGCGTGGTTCCCCTACTCCGGATTGAGATACCCCATGTCGGGAGGATATGCAGGTGTGGGTAGTTATGGCTATCTCAACACAGGTATGCCAATGAACACCCAGAATACCCGAACCTTTGTTTACTCGAAGGATGGTGCTTGGTCACGACAGATTTGTGGCGACGGTGGAGGGTATGGCGATTCGGGACAATCGCTCACCGCGGGTTCCCACGCTTCGGCATACGCAAAACCTGTGCGCTGTATGAAAGAGTAATCCCGTTACAAGATGGGTTGAGAGAAAAAGAAGAGAAAGAAAACACGAAGATATGAGAAAACTCACACGATGGCTCTATTTGGTTGGCGTTGGGGTGCTCCTTGCGGGGTGCTTCACACCCGATATGGGCGATGAAATAGGGATAAATAGGGACGAGAAACCCAATGTGGCGCTCTCTGCCGATATAAACCCGAGCGTTGCAGGCACCGATATGGTCTTGCCCAGACACGCAACGGGTAGGTTGGCAACGCGCTCTCTTGTGGATCAGGAGAGCACCGTAAAGTTGCAGGCCAACTTCCTGCGCATAGACGAGGACCGCTCCTCCACGGAGCAGGGTAGGGGACTCTACACCTTCTCCTCGGGCGATGGTCGCTTTGAGAGCGCGGTGAATTGGGAGCAGTCCTACCTTGTGGAGGCAACCCTGATGTCGTCACCCGACAATAGCGAAGAGCATTTGAGGTCTGTATTCCTCGACCCCGCACAGTCCTACAACATCCGAGTTCAGACCACCGACCTGGGTGGTGGCAACATCCTCAAAGATACCACCGACTTCTACCACACCCGTATGGTGGGTTGGCACCCGATGAATAGTAGGGTGCCCCGTAATGATAAGGGCGTGGCGGCAACGGTGAAGTTCAATGAGAGCTACTACGATGCGGTGCGCATCACCGAGATGAAAGATATTGATGGCGACGGCACCAAAGAGGAGGTTGTGGCCATCAAGTTCAGCGGTCTGGATGGTAAGACCGACGTGATGGTGAGCGATATGAGGGAGGGCCAGCATTGGCACTTCGACGATGGCGTTCATCGCAGTGACTTCTTGCCCTCCGATGTGGCGATGACGGGCGAGAGCATCTATGCGCCCCCATTTGGCCACTTCGAGCAGGAGGAAATTGCGGGAGTGCAAAGAGAGATAAAATATCGCAACTTCTTCCAATTCAAGCACTACCTTTCGGCTGTGAGAATCTTTGCCTACGCAAACCAATCGAAACAGAACCTCTTGATGTGGGGCGATTTGGAGAGCGTGGTGGTTGCCGATCAACCCACCTCTGTGAAGGTGTGGTTGCCCTCCGAAGAGGGAGTGTGGGGCGAGGCCTACGATTGGGATGAATTCAAAGATTTGCGCACAGTAGGTACCCCCATCTATGGCGAAGACGACACCTCGGGAGATATGCCCGAAGAGGTTACCTTCCCTGTGTCAATCAAGGGTACATCTTCCTCGGAGGAGCAGTATCTTGGCTATGCGCTCGTTCAGCCCAACCGCGACCTCACGGTGCAGGTTACCACCACCTCGGGTGTCTATGCGGTGACAATTCCCAAGACCTACGTCTATACCAAAGGCGGTGTGGAGTATAGCGATGAGATATTCCAAGCGGGATGTATCTACAACATCCACCTCTCGCTCGAAACTTCGGGCACCATCGCGGCCCTGCTGCAAAAAGACCAAGACGATGTCTTCTACGACCTCACAAGGCTCGAAACTTATGTCAGCCCCGAGGAGGAGGGTGAGGTTATGCTCGAAACATATAAGTATGCCAACTGCTACATCTGCTCACCCCAGCAGACCACCTATGTGGATAAGGGTGGCGTGGAGCAATACTACGATGGCTTCTGCTTCTCGGCAACAACCATTGGCAATGGCCCGGCAGGTGTTATCTCGCAGGGTGCCCAAACTCTCTACCCCGGAACTTCGGATATTGAGCCCAAGAGTGCCCGCCTACTGTGGGAGAGTGAGCTCGGTCTGGTTAGCCAGGTGGAGCTACTCTATGGCTATGTGCGATTCAAGACGCCCGAGGATAAGAGCCGCAGGGGTAATGCTGTGATTGCAGTCTATGATGACGAGGATAACGTTCTGTGGAGTTGGCACATCTGGATTACCGACAAGCCCGAAGACCAAGTCTATGAAAATGGCGAACACGATATCATTATGATGGATCGCAACCTTGGAGCTTTGGCGGCGACTTGGACAGACGAGAATGATGTGCTCGACACCTATGGCCTCTATTATCAGTGGGGTAGGAAAGACCCGTCAATGGGCCCCGCGTCCTACGACTATTACCCCATCAACCTCATAACGGCACCCTATTACGACTACTCTTCGAGGCAATTCAATGCAGCCGAGGTGGTGATGTTGCCACAGCCAACGATGAAAGATGGTGTAGAGAACCCGATGTTCCTCATCCTTCCCACCACCAAGTCGGGAGGCTACAACTACGACTGGCTCTACAATCGTACCGACTTCCTCTGGGGTTACGATGCCCAGAAGGGTACAATGTCGAAGACCATCTACGACCCCTGTCCGTGGGGCTATCGTGTGCCTTTGGATGAGACGGAGACTATCTTTGCCAGCGGTGGCGGTTCAACCTTCGATGCTGTCAATACCAGCTCGTTTGGCCAAACACTCACCGACGCAAAGGGTACCAAGTTCTGGTTCCCCTATGCGGGCTATAAGGGTGTGGATAAGAGCCTTAACTCGCTTGTGCTGGCGTGGAAATATGTGGGCGAAAAGGGCGACTATATGTCTGCGACGAGCTACCCCTATGCGGGTAACTTCCAATACCACCGTTCGAGGGTATATCTGTCGAGGGAGTCAAGTTGGAACGAAACCCCGCAGCTCCCCTACAACTCCACTATCACCACCGACCATACCAACCGCCGTACTGCGGCTTCGGTGAGGTGTGTGAAGAACGATCTTATGGGCTCGCTCGAATTGAGGCTTATCCCCAGTACGATGTACTACAATCCTGGTGACAACCTCACACTCTCGATGGAGGCAAGGGCGGCGGAGAGCTGTATTACCTATGCGCTCCTCACTGTCACAAGCAACGATACGGGTGTGACCAGGAAGGTCTATGAGGGCAACATTACAAGCAATGCTCCCACTTGGAATCACGTTGAGGACTACGTTATCAGTACCGGTGGCGAATTTTGGAGCGAGAGCTACACCTTTGCCTTTACGGTGGAGAACGATATGGGTGCAAGAAAGACCAACAAGGTTACCATCCATCACCACCCCGATGACCTCCATATGGATCTCACTCCTTGGGAGGCGGCTGATGTTGCCGATGTTGAAGCCACTATTGCTAAAACATCGCTCTTCACCAACAACAACTACACACGTCAGTTTGTGGTGACTACCGCGGAGCCCGAGGATGAACCCAATGATGTGACGGTTACCTATACAGATGGTGGAGCGAATGTGGTTAAATATCCCACCCGACTCTCCTCTGTGGATGGTAATCACACCTATCAGTTCACCTTCTCTGTGGCAAATGCCGGTAATGTAGAGTTCAGTGTGTCGGCAACTTGCCCCAACAATGTGGGTTATGTTCACGTCGTTACTCAAACCCACACCCAAAGATTCGCAGCTGCCAACGGAATCACCAACTACTCCTTCTGGCCCGAGGCGGGTGATGGTTGGGCTGGTTATAAGTGGTTCTATTGGGATACCGATGATATGACATTCTATTGGAGTGCAGAATCGCCCAATGGTAACCTCACGAATGTGGGAATCAGGTATGACTATAATAATACCAACCAAACGGTGTTCTCCACCAACCCTGCGTCACCTTCGGCCAATGGTCAGTTCGTATTCACCTCGGAGGAGTATGTGTCGAAGGATGCCGACGGTGTGTTCGATGTGATTCTGGATGTGACGGATGTTGCGGGTAAGACAGCTGCGCAAAACCACACCTGCTACGTCTACGATACGCCCGTCTTTGAGGGTTGGGATGGCGACAAAACCCCCAATACGGCATTCACCGTGAGTGTCATTGTGAGGGGTGGTGATCCTCCCTCGGGTGTGAGCATCAGCATCAATGGCACAACGTACAACCTTACCCGAGATAACAGCTACAACGACACGTCGAGCTCGTCGCGAAGAAGCAAGACCAAGTGGAGTACCACTCTCAATCTCGCCGAGGGCACCTACGACAACAACACCGTAACCCTCACGATACAGGGAGCTACTCTTACCGCAGACGCACCCACCATTGTAGTTGCTAATCAAGGCGGTGGCGGAGGTGAAACCCCCGATGTAACCATCAATGGTATCGGCTTGAAACGAATTACCGATGTGGCCGAGATTGTGGCAGGCGAAGAGTATGTGTTTGTCAATACGGTTGCCGAGACGAAGTATGCCTACGATAACGGTACGAATGTGGGTTTGACCGAAACGCTGACCAATGCGGCATTCTTCACCATCACAGGCACGACGGATAATTGGCTGCTGATGAGTACTAATGAGCAGGATTACACACAAAGAGTACAAGGTACCGGTGCTAATAGGTGGTCGTATTACTTACAATGTTCCGAAACAAACTCCGCAAATGCAACAGGGTGGAAGTTTGAGGCGGATGGCGAAAATTTGCGTATCTATTGTGAATACGATGGCGACTATCAAAGGTATTGGTTCTTGCCGGCGGCAAGTAGTACCTCTGTTGACTTGACCACAAGTCCAAGCATAAACAATACAAATTGGATAATCTACAAAGTGATTGAATAGTCCGTTGGACTTGATGGGCCTAAAAGTGGGGGTGCGGAAATAAATCCGCACCCCCTCGATTTACCCCTCGTCTTGAAAAATTTCACAATACCTCTAAATCTTTTCGCGCGCGAGGGATGTATTTTCAAAAAAATATTTATCTTTGTAGCGTTGCTCGGACTGTGGGCATACCTCGGAGGTGTGGCAGAGTGCCATTGGCAACACAAAAAAGCGAATAAAATACACAAAACAAAACACGTTTAATTAATTCCAAACAAATTCAAAGTTATGAAAAAACTTTTTATGATTTTGTCGGTTGTAGGCGTTATGAGCCTTGCAACTGCTAATGTATTCGCACAGGAGCCCGAGGCTGCCGCTACCGAGGAAGTTGTTGCAGCAGAAGAGGCTGTTGCAGAGGAGGCTGCTCCCGCAATTGACGAGGAGACCGAGGTTGCAGGCGTTCCCTTCCACCAGGCACTCAAACAGAAATTTATCGAGGGTGGTGTATTCTGGATGACCCCCGTGTTGCTCTGCTTGATCATCGGTTTGGCAGTTGCTATCGAGCGTATCCTCTACCTCTCGTTCTCGAAAATCAACACCAAGAAGTTCATCGCCGAGTTTGAGGCTGCTCTCAACGAGGGTGGTATTGAGGCTGCCAAAGAGTTGGCACGCAACACCAAAGGCCCCGTTGCAAGCATCTTCTATCAGGGCGCACTCCGCTACAATGAGGGCTTGGACGTAGTTGAGAAAGCTGTTGCTTCCTACGGCTCGGTTCAGAACGGTTTGATGGAGAGCGGTTTGAGCTGGATCAACCTCTTCATCGCTCTTTCGCCTTCGTTGGGCTTTATGGGTACCGTTGTTGGTATGATCGAGGCATTCGACCAGATTCAGGCAGCAGGTGAGGTTTCGGCTACCCTCGTTGCAGGTGGTATCAAAGTTGCACTTTTGACTACCCTCGCAGGTCTTATCTCGGCAGTTATTCTTCAGTTGTTCTACAACTACATCCTCAACCTCATCGACGGTTCGGTTGTTGAGTTGGAGGACTCTTCGATCACCTTGGTTGACATTTTGACCGCTTACAGCAAGAAATAAGTTACCCACCAAATATAATACCTTGTAGAATATGAAATGGGTTAAATATGTAGAATATGTACTCTTCGCAATCTCCATCGTGTGCTTTGCGTCGCTCTTCTTCCTGCCCCAGGTGCAGCATATGGGCGATATGCACGCCGACTGCGAGTGGATGTTGTGGTGGTTGTACGGAATCGTGGGCATTGGCATCGTAGCCGCCCTCGCTTCGCCTGTTAAGAACTTGTTTACTACCCCCAAGGCTGCTTTGAAGGCTTTGGTTGGTCTTGTGGTTGCTGCTGCTGTGATTGGCGGTTGCTACGCACTTTCGAGCGCAGCTCCCGTGCCCAACTCGGCAGGTGGTTTCTTTGAGGACGTTTTCGAGCTCAAGTTTACCGACACCGTAATCTACCTCACCTACTTGGTAGCTGGTGTTAGCATTCTCTCGATTCTCGTTGGTGAGATTCGCAACGCTATCAAATAGTTTATTACCATATTAAAAAAAGGATTGTAATATGGCAAAAAAGACACCGGAGATTAACGCAAGTTCGATGGCGGACGTAGCGTTCCTGCTCCTTATCTTCTTCCTTGTTGCAACCACAATGGACATCGATTCGGGTCTTAACCGTGTGCTCCCTCCTTGGAGTGAGAAACAGACCGAGGCTCCCGATATCAAAGAGCGTAACCTTATGTTGGTTCACGTGAACAAGTATGACCAGATTGCGGTGCAGGGTGAGATGGTTACCGTTAGCCAGCTCAAAGACAGGGCGAAGGAGTGGGTTCTCAACCGCGAGAACGACAAAAATCTCCCCGAGAAAAAGAAAGAGACTATAGATCTCATCGGTGCATACGAGGTCAGCCAGGGCGTTATCTCGCTCCAAAATGACCGCGGTACCAGCTATGAGATGTATATCAAAGTGCAGAATGAACTTACTCGCGCCTTCAATGAAATCCGCGACGAGCTCGCCAAAGCCCACTTCGGTAGGGATTTTGACGAACTCGAAAAAGCACAGCAGGACGCTATCGCCAAAGCAGTGCCTATGAAGATTTCGGAGGCAGAGCCTCAAAACATTAAGTAGTATGCCAGTAATTAGGAAAAAAGAGAAAAAGGAGATTGGTCAGATTTCGACCTCTTCGCTCCCCGACATCGTCTTTATGATTCTCTTCTTCTTCATGGTATCTACTTCGATGAAGGAGACCGAGTTGGTTGTTAAGTTCAAAGCACCACAGGCTACGGAGATTCAGAAATTGGAGAACAAATCGTTGGTGAGCTACATCTATGTAGGCCCCCCCGCAACCGCTGAGTTGCGCGCCAAATTTGGTGAGGCTTCGAAGATTCAGCTCAACAACTCTTTCAGCAACCCCGAGCAGATTGGTCAGTTCATCGCTTCGGAGCGTGACGCCCTCAACGAGGCAGACCGCAACAAGATGACCGTTTGCTTGAAGGCCGATAAGGACACCCGTATGGGTATCATTACCGACATCAAACAGGAGTTGCGTAAGGCCGAGGCATATAAGATTAGCTACGCTTCTTCGAAGGCGGTTGGCAATCTGAGGTAGTCGGCCGAATGGTTAGCAAAAGGAGGGGTGGAAATTCCACCCCTCCTTTTTTTGTGCACTGCGGAGGTGCTCAACCTTGCACCCGATGCAATGCCTCCTTCAAAAAACACAAGTCCCCATCACAGGAGGGGGACTTAGGGGGTGGGTAACATAACGGGTGCGTCCTCGCATCTCAAAAATAAAAGGTCTGCAAATGTCACCCCACCAAAAAACAAGTCCCCCTTTATCAAAGGGGGATTTAGGGGAAATGTAAAAATAGATGCGAAACAATTCGCATCTCAAAAAAGAAAGGCTCGCAAAACGAGCCTTTACTTTTTTGAGGTGCGAAGCGGAATCGAACCGCTGTAGCAGGTTTTGCAGACCTGTGCCTAGCCCCTCGGCCATCGCACCAACTATCGTATTTCCAGCAACTTACCACCAAAACACCCCTAAGTGAGGCCCGCGAGCGGGTTGCTTTCGGAGCACAAAAGTAACTATTTTCTCGCAAACTCCAAATTTTTTGCATAATTTTACCTCTCCGAACAGTGACTTTACATCCGCTATGACCATCTACGACCTCGCACTACTCTTCACACCAGCCCTCGGAACAAAGGGTGTGAATCATCTGATTGACACCTTCGGTTCGGCCGAGGCGGTCTTCCGCGCACCCGAGGAGGTGTTGTTGTCACGCGCGGGGTTACGCCCCTCGATTGCGAAGGATATTGTCGCCCGTACTGCTCTTGCCGCTGCCGAGCGCGAGATGGCCTACTGCGAGAAGCACCACATCTTTGCCATTGCGGCCACCGATTCGGTCTATCCGCCCCTCTTGAAGGAGTGTGACGACCGCCCCCACGTCATCTTTGTGCAGGGCAACATCGGGGCCTTGGTGCGCCCATCGGTTGCCTTCGTCGGTACGCGCACAATCTCCACCTACGGTCAGGTTGCGGGGCGCAGGCTTGTGGAGCAGCTCCACGAGAGGGTGCCCGACGTGTCGATAGTGAGCGGGCTCGCCTTTGGCAACGATGAGAACGCCCACCGTGCGGCCCTCGAAGTGGGGGCGACAACTGTGGCGGTCATCGCCAACGCCCTGCCCGAGGTTGCCCCTGCGGGTAACCGCTCGTTGGCCGATAGGATACTCGCGGCTGGGGGTGCTATTGTCACCGAGGTGTCGTCGCAGCACAAAAATACGGGCAAATTCTTCCCCGCGCGCAATAGAATAATTGCGGGCCTGGCGAGTGGTACGGTGGTTGTTGAGTCGCCCTACGAGGGAGGCTCGCTCATCACTGCCGAGTGCGCCTTGTCCTATGGTAGGAGCGTTATGGCAGTTCCCGGCAGGGCCTTCGATAAGAACTCCTACGGCTCCAATCTGCTAATCAAACACAATAAGGCGGCAATGGTCTGCTCGGGTGGCGACGTTGTCTATGAGCTCGGTTGGGATGTGGTGCAGACCGAGGAGGTGACACTTGCACCAACCATTGCTCCCACCGAAACGCTCAATATCACCCACGAGGAGCGCACCCTGCTGGATGCTATGCGCACAGGTGAGGTTGTGGAGTATGAGGCCTTGGTGGAGCGCACGGGTTTTGCTCCCCAGAGGGTTGTGGCTCTGCTCACCTCGCTCGAATTGTGCGATGCGGTGAGGATTCTTCCCGGTAGAAAATGTGAACGAATAGTATAGCAATGAGATTGATAGACACACATACCCACATCTACGGCTCGGAGTTCGATGAGGATCGCGCCGAGGTCTTTACGCGTGCAGAGGAGGCGGGGGTTGAGGCCTTTGTCTTTCCCGCCATTGACCACGCGACCAACGAGGCGCAGTTTGCCCTCACGCGCTCACGCCACGACTGCTACTCCCTTGTGGGACTCCACCCCACGTCGGTCAATGACAACCCCCATTGGAGGGAGGAGTTGGCAGAGGTGGAGAGGCTTTTGAGGGCTTGCAATGGTGGCGCGAGTGAGGCCCCCATTGGCAGCTCGGAACGCCCCGTGGAGCGATTCTATGGCGTCGGAGAGGTGGGTTTGGACTTCTATTGGAGTCGCGAATGGATGGCGGAACAGAGAGAGTGCTTTGTGCGCCAAGTGGAGCTCTCCATTGAGTATGACCTCCCGCTGGTGATTCACACCCGCGATGCGTGGGACGAGATGCTCTCCATCCTCGAAGGCTACAAAGGGCGCGCAAGGGGCATTCTCCACGCCTTTACGGAGAGTGCGGAGGTCTATCGGAGGATTGAACGCTTGGGGGGCTTTGTGGTCGGCATAGGAGGTGTTTCGACCTACAAAAAGAGCCTTTTGTTGGAGAGCATACCCGAGATTCCCCTCTCGGCAATGGTGCTCGAAACCGATTCACCCTATCTTTCGCCTGTGCCATTGAGGGGAAAACGCAACGAACCCAAAAATTTGGTGTATATTTGTGAGCAGATAGCCCGCCTTAAAGGGTGCGCGCCCGAGGAGGTGGCCGAGCAAACTACCCTCAATGCCCGCAGGGTGCTGGGCATATAGACAAGAGAGAAAAAACCTAAAATAAAGACCGCAAAGATGAAAAGTTCCGTACTGCTTATCTACACAGGAGGTACAATCGGTATGCACACCGACCCCGAGAGTGGGGCCCTTGTACCCTTCGACTTCACCCACATCTACGAGGAGTTCCCCGCCCTGCGCCGACTTGATGCCGACATCGAGGTCTTGCCCTTTGACCCCATCGACTCGTCGAATGCTTCGCCCGAATTGTGGGTGAGGCTTGCCGAGAACATTAGGGATAACTATGAGAGGTTCGATGGCTTTGTGGTGCTTCACGGTACGGATACAATGTCGTATAGTGCGAGCGCGTTGAGTTTTATGCTCCACAACCTTGCAAAACCCGTGGTCTTTACGGGTAGCCAGATTCCCATTGGTGTTCTGCGCACCGATGGTAGGGAAAACCTGATTACAGCCATTGAGATTGCTGCCGAGAAGGACGGCAAGGGTAGGGCTGCGGTGCCGGGTGTGAGCCTCTACTTCCAGAATCGCCTCTTCCGCGGCAATCGCACCACCAAACAGAGTGCCGAGGAGCTCTCGGCATTTGCGTCGAACAACTACCCTCCGCTTGCAGAGGTGGGTGTGAGCATACACTACAACGAGCAGTTCATCGAGCGTCCCAAGGCGGGTGCCGAGTTTGCGATTAGTACCGACTTGGAGCGCGATGTGGCCATTGTGAAGATATTCCCCGGCTTGACCGAGAGTATTTTGAGGGCTATGCTGTCGAGTGGCGTGAAGGGTGTTGTGCTCGAAACCTACGGTGCAGGCAATGCCCCCACGAAGGATTGGTTTATCAACGCCTTGAAGGAGGCCATTGCAAAGGGTGTCAGCATTGTGAATGTTACCCAATGTAGCAATGGCGAGGTCAATATGGATATCTATGAAACGGGCGTGGCACTCCAACGAATAGGCGTTATCAGCGGTAGGGATATGACCACCGAGGCGGCCGTTACGAAGATGATGTATGTCTTGGCCCACGCCACAACTCCCGCCTCCCGTGCCAAGATGCTCAAAAAATCAATTTGTGGCGAGTTTGGTAGATAAACTCGAAATAATTATTACCTTTGTCGTACAAACCCAATAAAAAATTGCCTATGAGATAACCAAAACCCCCTTGTGGGGGTGGATTTGGAGAGAAATACATATTGATAAGCGCATCGGCTTTTCTTCTTGTGTGTGAAAATTGGACACTTTCAAACGTAAAAGAGGAATAGAAGTTGGTGCTCATGCTGTTTTTACGGCGCGGGTTCCACTTATATCTTTTTTACGGGGTCGTCCAATACCTCACACGCGGATATAATGATGGTATCCGCGTTTTTTATTGCACGAACACCAAACACTTATTATTAACTAAAAATCAAAACAGTTATGAAAAAACTTACACTTTTGTTGGCTGCTATCGCCACACTTTTCAGCTCCACGCTCTTCACATCCTGCTCCGAGCCCGAAAGCAACGACAAGCCTACTATTGTTGGAACTTGGGAGTATAGTCAAAAATCCGACGGCGATGAGATGGTTATCACATTAACATTTAGCAAAAATGGCTCTGCCTCTTTGGTTGAGGTATACAAAGAGGGAGGTATGTCGGAGCAGTATAGATATGATTTTGAGTATATCTATAATGAGGCAACCAATGCACTGACAACTATTGGTGATGTTGACGATTTCTTTGGCGATAGGACAGAGGCTTATGTTACCGCAAACAAGTTGCGTATTGTTATGTACGATGATTATGATGGAGAGAGTCAATCTATCACCTTCAACCGCAAATAACCCCTAACAATTTATAATAAAGGGCTGATGTCATTATTGGTGTGTGGCGTCAGCCTTTTTTTGTGGGTATCGAAAAAGATACCCGACGAAAAATAATAGCCCCCATATTCCTTGAAAAACAAAAATTATTCTTATCTTGCGCCCGATTTCGCGCCAAACGGTGGTGCGAGGATATACAAATGGAGAGGTGACCGAGTGGTTTAAGGAGCGCGCCTGGAAAGTGCGTACACCTCAAAAGGGTGTCGAGGGTTCGAATCCCTCTCTCTCCGCAAAAGGGCAAAATAAGTTGCAGGGCTTCGATAAAATCGAAGCCTTTTTTTGTTTTTCCGACCGAGCCAAACTTGTTTGAGTGATGGGCGGTAAAAATAAAAAGAAGAGAGCTCCAAAGGAGCCCTGCAACTTATTTTGTTTGTTTGCAAGGGCCCTCGCGGCGAGCGAGAGGGATCACAAGCCGCCGCAGGCGGTGCAGTAATCCCTCTTATTCCTTACCCCCCCCTCGCGGCGAGCGAGGGGGATGGGCGTTAAGCGAGCAAGCGTGAGCTTGCGAAGTAGCCAATCCCTCTCTCTCCGCCACAAAGAAAATTTTTCGATAGACAACTGCCTTGGCGGTTGTCTGTTTTTGTGCGAGCGGTTTTTTGAGAAATTGTAAGGTTGTTTTATGGATTTGTTTTACCTTTGTGGTGTAGAGACTTGCAACCACAAGGAAACTCTTCATATCAAACAACAATTTTACCCATAAAACATAATTAAATAATGGTAGTCGATATTTCCACTATGATAGGTGTGCTTTTCGGTGGAGGAGCTTTGATTTCGCTTGTGATATTCCTAATAAAGCGACACGATGAGCAAAAAAAAGACCGAAAGCGTTTTTATAACGACATTCAGCTGAAACTCATTAAATACAAGTCGGACTTGGATTCCATATTGAGTGATTATATCCAATCTATGAGTCGTGCAATATACACCTTCCGCAGAAATCAGGAGGGCGTGCAAAATCTCATAAGGCTTCAAGAGTAACGACACAGTGAGATGAAGTTGCTTATTGATGGCTGTTCTAATGATGTTGATGATATGAAACAGACCATTGAACGGTGCCACGAGATAAAGACAAGCTTTGAGTCAGATAGCAACAAAATAGATGGTAAGCTTCAAGAGATTCAAGGCGTGATTGATTCTGCCGAGGATTTTTGGGGGCTTAATTTTGAAAGACTTCAAAAGGTTGCGGATACCCACAAGGGGTTACAAACACATATTCTTTTGGATCACAAAAGTTCCAAGAAAGTTCAAAGTCTTGTTAGAAAAATAGATGAACAGACTGTGGCAATTATCGGCATCAACTGGACAAATATTGACACGCAGAAGTTGATAGACAAGATAAGCGTGCAGACAAACAACATCAACAATGCATTAAAAGCTATTGCAAAAGATATTAAATAGCGAGGGATTTACTACCCCCAAAAACCACACGTTTGTCACGTTATTTCAAGAAAAACAACACAAAAGCGAGCTCCCGAAGCTCGCTTTTTGCTAAATATCGTATGCGATTTTGTGTGTTTTCGCACCCTATTGGAGTTAATCGCGCGAGTTGTTTTCCTCACGTTTTGGGAACCACCCCTTGCGCACCCTCTCGCGTTGTTCGAAGAGCTCCTTGATGCTCCAAAACGATGAGATCGCAAAGACTCCAAGCAGGGTGGAAAGCAGGGTGTTGGCAACCAATAGTGAGCCCACAACACCCGCCACACCCAGCAGCAAAAACACCCACCACACGCGCACCCCAAACCAATATTCGGTCTTGATGACAATGGGGTGGAAGAGGCCGATAATCAGGAAGGTGCAAACACCAATAATAAGTCCGTCGGTATTCATCGCAGTCTCCCAATTAGTATTTATATCGCGCCCATTTGAGCAGTTCGCCGAGGGTGGGTTTCTTGCCATACATAAAGACACCCACGCGGTAGATTTTGCCCGCGAGCCACACCATACCGATGAAGGTGACAATCAGCAGACCTACCGACAAGCCCAACTCCCAGCCGGGAACGCCATAGGGCAGGCGCACCATCATAACGATGGGCGAGGTGAAGGGTATCATACTGAACCAGAAGGCCAGAGGGCCGTGGGGGTCTTGCATTGCACTCATCATCACAAAGAGTCCGAGGATGAGGGGAATGGTGATGGGCATTTGGAGGTTGTTGGTATCCTTCTCGTTATCCACAGCACTGCCCACAGCCGCAAACATTGCCGCATAGAGGAGGTAGCCGCCAATGAAATAGATGAGGAAGCCACCCAGGATGCGCAAGAGGTAGGCGGGGTCGGTCACGGTGCTGATAATGGCGAGAGTTTCGCTGTCCAAGGTGGGCATCTCGGCACCCATCATAGCCGTGGGGTCCATTGCTGCCGAGGCCGATGCGGCCGCCATCATCTCATTCACACCAAAGAGGCTCATTGCTACGCCACCAACCACAAGGATGAAGACCACCCAGATGACAAATTGGGTGACGGCCACCGAGGCGATGCCGAGAATCTTGCCCATCATCAACTCGAAGGGGCGCACACTCGACACCATAACCTCCATAACCTTGTTACTCTTCTCCTCGATGACACCCTGCATCACCATATTGCCATAGAGGAATACGAACATATAGATAAGGAAGCCAAAGATGTATGCCAAGGCGATGTTGAGAAGCGAGGAGCTATCCTTTGTGTCGCCACTTGTTGCATCGAGCTGTTTCACTTTGAGCGAAATGGGAGTTTTGATGGCTTCGAGAATGGAGTCTATATCTTCAATATTGTAGGCTTTGAGCTTTTCGCTCTCGATAATCGAGGAGATTTGCTCCGAAATGGCACTCTCGATGTTGATGGTCGAGGACTCATAGCTGAGGAGTTGCACATTCGAGGGGTTGGTGAAGACATCGCTACCAATTATTAGTATGCCGAAGGGGGTGTTCTCCCTCGCCCTTATTTGCTCCAACGACTCCTCGGTGGGGGCAAAGTCGATGGTTGAGGTGTCTTGTAGCCTTTGTGCAATCAAACCGCTCTGATCGACCACAACAATCTCATTGACCTCGTCGCTCTGGATATTCATCATCAGTGCGGGGATAAACATAATTGCCACAAAGGCAATGGGCATCAGTATGGTGGTGATGATAAAACTCTTCTTGCGCACGCGCTCGTTGAACTCGCGTCCCGCTATAATTCCAATCTTTCCCATAGTCGTCTTTCCTGAAAAATTAAAGTGTTCCTGCCACCGCTCTGATGAAAATATCGTTCATTGAGGGGATAACTTCGCGGAAGGAGCGAAGTGAGGCACTATTATTGATAATGGTCACAACGTCTTTGATATCCTCATCGTTGGGGATGTGGATTTTCAAGGCCGAGGAGGTGTTTGCTGTCGCCTCGTCATCGCTCGCGGTGGTGTCGAGAATGGAGCAGGGAGCCCCCGAGAGGGAGCCGATAAGCTCCTCGCGTGAGCCTCGGAAATCGACCTCAAAGATGTTACCTCCGTGGCTGCGACGAATCTCATCCAGCGGGCCGGAGAGGATGTTCTTGGATTTGTTGATGAGGGTTATGTGGTCACAAACCTCCTCCACCGAGGACATATTGTGGGTGGAGAAGATGACGGTTGCGCCTTTGTCGCGCAGGGCGAGAATCTCCTCTTTGAGGAGGTTGGCATTGATGGGGTCGAAGCCACTGAATGGCTCGTCGAAGATGAGGAGTTCGGGCTCGTGGAGTACGGTAACGATGAATTGTATCTTCTGCGCCATACCTTTGGAGAGTTCGCTCACCTTCTTGTTCCACCAGCTCTCAATGCCGAACTTCACGAACCACGCTTTGAGCCTTTTGGTAGCCTCGGCACGCGAGAGTCCTTTCAGGCGTGCGAAGTAGAGGGCCTGTTCGCCCACCTTCATTGTCTTGTAAAGACCGCGCTCCTCGGGGAGGTAGCCGATGTGGCCCACATCCTCGGGTGCAAGAAGGTGTCCGTTGAACCACACTTTACCCTTGTCGGGTGCAGTGATGCGGTTGATGATTCGTATGAGGGTGGTTTTGCCTGCGCCATTAGGGCCCAAAAGACCATAGACAGCTCCCTGTGGGATGACGAGAGATACATCATCGAGGGCAGTGTGACCGGCAAAATTTTTGGTTACATTTTCGACTCTGATTAACTCTTTCATTGTTTTGGAGTGCGTTGAAATAAGTTTTATATGTCACAAATATACTAATTAATTCCTTTTATGGTATCCATAATTGGGTTTTTTTGACTAATTTTGGCGACCGATAAGAGCGAAAAGAGAGAGAAAGATATGCTATATCCATTAAGATTTGAACCCGTATTGAAGGAGGCTATGTGGGGCGGAAAGCGTCTTGCAAAGGCTAATAAAAAGGTGCCCAGAGGGTTGAGCCCCGAGCATATTGGCGAGAGTTGGGAGCTCTCGGGCATTGAGGAGGGTGAGTCGGTGGTTGCTTCGGGCGACCTGGCCGAGAACACCCTTAGCGAACTTACGGAGGTTTATATGGGTGATTTGGTGGGAGATGCCGTCTATGAGAAATTTGGCTTGGAGTTTCCGGTGCTGATGAAGATTCTCGACACCCGCCAGATGCTCTCCGTTCAGGTACATCCATCCGACGAGTTTGCCGAGCAGATGCACTCTTCGAGGGGTAAGACAGAGATGTGGTATGTTATAGATGCGGAGCCCGATGGGGCCATCTATCTCGACTTTTCGCACCCACTCACCGAGGATGAGTATGATGCGGCTGTGGAGAATGGCACCATTGCCGACCATCTCAAAAAGCGTCTTGTGCACAAAGGAGAGGCCTTTTTGGTGCCTCCGGGAACAATTCACACCATTGGTGCGGGTGTGCTCTTGGCGGAGATTCAGGAGCCCTCGAATATCACCTATCGCATCTATGATTGGAATCGCCTCGATAGGAGTGGTCATCCACGCGAATTACACACCGCTTTGGCAGCCGAGGTGGTGAGGCTCACCCCTGCCGAAAACCTCAATATCACCAAACCCGCCACTCGAAACGGGGCGGTGGAGCTCTTCTCGTGCGAGAATTTTACAACCAACCTTATCGAGGTGGATGGAGCGATTGAGTTGGATTACGCCCCCCTCGATAGCTTTGTTGCCTATATGTGTGTTGAGGGCGAGGTTGAGATTAGGTGTATGGGTGAGCGCGAGAGGCTCGGGGCCCTGCAATCAATTCTTCTTCCGGCCGAAGTTACCGATTTGGTGCTGTCGGGAAAGGGTAGGTTGCTCGAAGTTTTTGTGAAGTAACGGAATATTGAATATCGAGGAGGAGGTTTTGCACATACAAACCTCCTCTTTTTGTTGCGTTATGATTTGGTTTTCACAATAAAAATGGTATATTTGTGAAAAGATAACCGAAACAACGACCTTCATATATGACAGAGAGAATTCCGAGGACAATCCGAGGCAGGGTGGTGCAGGTCATCGGCCCTGTTGTGGATGTTAGTTTTGAGAGTGCCGAAGGGGCGGCGGTGGAGCTACCCGCAATTCACGATGCTGTGGAGATTCTGCGCCCCGATGGTAGGTGGCTTATTGCCGAAATCCAACAACACATAGGCGAGAGAGCAGTTCGCACTGTGGCTATGGACTCCACCGATGGCTTGTGCCGCGGTGTGGAGGCGGTGTCGCACTACGCCCCCATCTCTATGCCCGTGGGTGAGCAGATTAAGGGCCGCTTGCTGAATGTCGTGGGCAAGGCAATTGATGGCATTGGCGAGTTGCAGACAGAGGGCGCGCTTCCCATCCACCGCGATGCGCCCAAGTTCGACGACCTGACAACCTCCCAAGAGGTGCTCTATACGGGCATCAAGGTGATAGACCTTTTGGAGCCCTACGTTAAGGGTGGAAAGGTGGGCCTGTTTGGTGGTGCCGGTGTTGGCAAGACGGTGCTCATTATGGAGCTTATCCGCAATGTGGCCAAGAAGCTTGGTGGCTACTCGGTGTTTGCCGGTGTGGGTGAGCGTACCCGCGAGGGCAACGACCTTCTGAGGGAGATGATCGAATCGGGCGTTATTCGCTATGGTAAAGAGTTTGAGGAGGGTATGAAGCGTGGCGATTGGGACCTCTCGGTGGTAGATCCCGAGGAGGTGGCAAAGTCGCAAGCAACCCTTGTCTTTGGTCAGATGAACGAGCCTCCCGGTGCGCGTGCTTCGGTGGCACTTTCGGGCTTGACGGTTGCCGAGTCGTTCCGTGATGGTGGTGCCAATAGGGATATTCTGTTTTTTATCGACAACATTTTCCGCTTTACGCAGGCGGGCTCGGAGGTGTCGGCTCTGCTGGGCCGTATGCCCTCGGCTGTGGGCTACCAACCAACCCTCGCAACCGAGATGGGTGCTATGCAGGAGCGCATCACTTCGACCAAGAGTGGCTCAATTACCTCCATTCAGGCGGTCTATGTCCCTGCCGACGACCTTACGGACCCTGCGCCCGCAACAACTTTCACCCACCTCGATGCCACCACGGTGTTGAGCCGTAAGATTGCCGAGATGGGTATCTACCCTGCGGTGGATCCCCTCGAATCCACTTCGCGCATCCTCGATCCCAATGTTGTGGGCGAGGAGCACTACACCACCGCACAGCGAGTTAAGCAGATTCTCCAACGCAACAAGGAGTTGCAGGATATTATCTCCATCCTCGGTATGGAGGAGCTTTCGGATGAGGATAAGCTCACGGTCAACCGTGCGCGTCGCATCCAACGATTCCTTTCGCAACCCTTCTCGGTGGCGGAGCAATTTACGGGCGTGAAGGGTGTGATGGTGTCGATTGAGGATACCATCAAGGGCTTCAAGATGATTCTTGATGGCGAGGTTGATCACCTGCCCGAGGCTGCATTCCTCAATGTGGGTACCATCGAAGAGGCTATTGCCAAAGGTGAGGAGATTCGCCGTCAAGTTGTGTAGCAAATAGACCGAAACATTATGCACCTCAGAATCATATCCCCCGCAAAACCCCTCTTTGAGGGCGAGGTTGAGAGGGTGTCGCTTCCCGGCACAAAGGCCCCCTTTGTGGTCTTGCGTGGCCACGCACCCCTGATCTCGTCGCTCACCGAGGGAAAGGTTGGCTACACAACACCCACCGGAGAGGAGGGTGAGGTTGCCATTTCGGGTGGCTTTGTGGAGGTCAAGGAGAATAAAGTTGTGGTTTGCACCGAATAAAAACAAAACCAATGAAGTATAAAACCCTGAAAACCATATTGGAGGGCGTGACTTTGCTCTATGGAGCAGCCATTTTGGCCGTTGCTCGCTTGTGGGCCCCCGAGATGCTGCCCCTCGGATGGATTGCCCCCGCATTTTTCTACCTCTATGAGGCGGTATTTGTGTGGCTGATGGGCCGATACGAGAAGATGGCCCCTCAGAAGATACTCTTCACCTCAATGATTGTCAGGGGTGTGAAGTTTTTGAGCGTGGCGGCTATGATGCTTGTGTGGGTGGTGTGTGAGTTGCCCGCCAAGAATACCTTTTTGTTCTACACACTCGGCTTCTATCTGCTCACATCGCTCTTTGAGGGTTGGACTGTGACGGCATACAACAAAGAGAGAGATAAACAGTAGAAAATGAATCGTTTGCGCCACATACTACTCACTTTGTCGGTACTCCTTTGGGGGGTGTCGTGGTGTGATGTGTGGGCAAATGAGGTGCCTGCCTTGCAAACACCCGAGGAGGTGGTGGAGGTGGTCGCAGAGGAGGAGAAGTTGGATGTTGTGGGGCTCATTTTCGACCACATCAGCGACTCCTACTCTTGGCACATTGCCACCTACAAGGGCCACCATATAGAGATTCCCCTGCTCTGCATTGTGCGTAGCGAGGGTGGCAAATGGCACGCCTTTTCATCCGCAAGGGTGGCGCATAACCACACCTACGAGGGGTTCTATATTGCCCCCGAGGGCGAAAAGTGGGAGGGTAAACTTGTGGCTGTGGGGGCCGATGGTGAGGTCTATCGCCCGCTCGACCTATCTTTTACAAAAAATGCCGCAGGTGTGATGATTAACTCTCTGTTGTTGGTGGTGATAATTTTGGG
This sequence comes from Tidjanibacter sp., assembly GCA_045657545.1. Lineage (GTDB taxonomy): Bacteria > Bacteroidota > Bacteroidia > Bacteroidales > Rikenellaceae > Tidjanibacter. Next base: position 135,447 of record JAZOTH010000010.1, on the reverse strand, counting down.
ATGCGCAAGGTGGTACCGCAGGCGTAATTACAACATCTATGCGGTGCCCAAAGGGTTTGTGGGTGCCGTGGAGATGCTTATAATGAGCATCGAGGATGAGGTTATTCGCCCCTCGGTGGGTAAGGACTACAAACGCTATTCACCCTACCTGCTGACAGCTTTTTTCTTCATCTTTGTCAACAACCTTATGGGCTTGGTGCCCGCCTTTCCGGGTGGTGCAAATACAACGGGCAATATTGCCGTGACGCTCATTTTGGCTTTGGCAACGATGTTTGCGGTCAATGTCTTTGGCAACAAGGAATATTGGAAGGAGATTCTCTGGCCCGATGTCCCCATCTGGATGAAGTTCCCTATCCCCCTGATGCCCGTCATAGAGCTCTTTGGAATCATCTCGAAACCCTTTGCGCTGACCATTCGTCTTTTTGCCAACACTCTGGCGGGACATATGGTGATACTCGCCCTCACAAGCCTTGTTTTTGTGTCGGTGAGCCTGGGTACAACAATGAATATCGTTATGACCATCTTTTCGGTCATCCTGACGGTCTTTATGTTGGTGTTGGAGATATTGGTTGCCTACATTCAGGCCTATGTCTTTACAATGCTTTCGTCGGTCTTTGTGGGACTCTCGCGCCCCGAGCACCACGCGGCAAAAAAGGAGAAAACGAAACACAAATAATTATATTAACTTTTTAATACACACAAAATTATGATGGCTTTTATAACACTTTTGCAGACTGTGGGCTTGGGCTCGGCTGTTGCTCCTTTGGCTGCGGCATTGGCAGTATTTGGTGCTGCGTGGGGTATTGGTAAAATCGGCTCGAATGCTTTGGAGGCTATGGCCCGCCAACCCGAGGCCGCGGGCTCGTTGCAGTCGGCAATGATTATTGCCGGCGGTCTTATTGAGGGTGCAACCCTGTTTGCTTTGGTTGTTTGCTTGCTTGCAATCTAACAGCAAAGGAGTAGAAACCTAATAGACTAAAACAATGTCGCTACTTACTCCCGATTTGGGGCTTCTGTTTTGGATGCTCCTTTCGTTCCTCATCGTGTTTGGTGCGCTGGCCAAGTTTGGCTTCCCGATAATTACGGGGATGGTCAATAAACGTCGCACCCACATAGAGGAGTCGCTTGCTTGTGCCGATGAGGCTCGCAAGCGGTTGGAAGGGGTTGAGCAGGAGGCCCAAAGGATTATGGATGAGGCCACCCGTCGGTCGAGCGAGATGCTCTCGGCGGCTGTGGCGGATAGCCACCGCATTGTGGAGTCTGCCCGCGAGAGGGCCGATGCGGACGCGGTGGCGCGTATGGAGGCGGCAAAAAACCAAATCGAAATCGAGAAACAGAAGGCTCTGGGTGAGATGCGCACAACGGTGGCACTCCTTTCGGTGGAGGTTGCCGAGAAGGTGTTGCGAGCAAAACTCGACAGCGAGCAGGATGGTGGGGAGTATATCGACCGCCTGATTGACGAGGCGCAGAAGAGCGCGGACTCCACCCAAAGGGACTAAAACACAACAAACCAACACACTATGAACGAGAGTCTGCTTGCGGGACGCTATGCGAAAGCACTCCTTGCCTACGCCATTGAGGTGGGCGAGGAGGATGCTTTGTACCCCATACTTCGAGAGCTGGGGCACACGTTACGCTACGACTACAAGGTGAGGGGTGTGGTTGATAACCCGACGCTCTCGGAGGAGTTGCGCGAGAGGTTTGTTGTGGCATTGGCGGGCGAGGAGCCTCCGGGGAGTCTTGTGCGGTTTGTCGATTTGGTATTCCGCCACAATAGAGAGGGGTTGTTGGGTGAGATGGCGAGGGGCTATATGAGGCTCTATCGCCGCCACAAGGGGATTGTCTATGCCCGCTTGGTGGCGATGGCCACTCCCGATGAGGCCACCCTCGAAAGGCTCCGAGAGATTATCCGTCAGCGGTTTGGCGGAGAGGTAGAGTTGGATGTGATGATTGACAAGGAGCTGCTCGGTGGCTTTGTCCTCCGCGTTGAGGGCAGGGAGCTTGACGCCTCGGCAAGGGGTGCTATTGAGCGCATCCGCCAGCAGTTTATCAATCGAAATAGAAGTATCGTTTAGAGAAGAGATATGGCAGAGATAAGACCAAGTGAGGTGTCGCGCGTGCTCCACGACCAATTGGCGGGGGTGGATACCTCGCTCAAATTTGAGGAGGTGGGCACCGTGCTCCAAGTGAGCGACGGTGTGGCTCGCATCTATGGACTCGAAGGAGCCGAGGCCGGCGAATTGTTGGAGTTCGAGGAGGGTGTGAGCGGTGTTGTTATGAACCTCGAAGAGGACAATGTGGGTGCAGTGTTGCTTGGCGCGACCGAACAGGTGAGGGAGGGTGACAGTGTTAGGCGCACCCATCGCATCGCCTCCGTGATGGTGAGCGAAGAGATGGTCGGCAGGGTAATCAACCCGCTGGGAGAGCCCATAGATGGCAGGGGTGAGATTGGTGGCCAGAAGTACGAGATGCCCTTGGAGCGCAAGGCCCCGGGTGTGGTATTCCGCCAGCCCGTATCGGAGCCTTTGCAGACGGGTTTGAAGGCTGTGGATGCGATGATTCCCATCGGTCGCGGACAGAGGGAACTTATCATTGGCGATAGGCAGACGGGTAAGACGGCCATTGCCATCGACACCATCCTCAATCAGCGCGAGGGATACCTCCGTGGGGAGCCTGTCTATTGCATCTATGTGGCTGTTGGTCAGAAGGGTTCCACGGTGGCGACAATTGTGAACACCCTGCGCGAGAAGGGCGCAATGGAGTACACTATTGTGGTTGCTGCGACCGCTTCGGATACCGCGGCTTTGCAATATTTCGCCCCATTTGCGGGTGCGGCTATTGGTGAGTATTTCCGAGATACGGGCCGCCACGCATTGGTGGTCTATGACGACCTCTCGAAGCAGGCTGTGGCCTACCGAGAGGTGTCGCTCATCCTGCGTCGTCCTTCGGGTAGGGAGGCCTACCCAGGCGATATTTTCTACCTCCACTCGCGCCTTTTGGAGAGGGCGGCGAAGATTATCTCGCGTACCGAGGTTGCGGAGAAGATGAACGACCTCCCCGAGTCGCTCCGCGGCAAGGTGAAGGGTGGTGGCTCACTGACGGCACTGCCAATTATCGAGACGCAAGCGGGCGACGTGTCGGCTTACATCCCCACAAATGTAATCTCCATTACGGACGGCCAGATATTCCTTGCCAGCGACCTCTTCAATCAGGGTATCCGCCCCGCGATTAACGTGGGAATCTCGGTGTCGAGGGTGGGTGGTAACGCCCAGATTAAGGCGATGAAAAAGGTTGCAGGTACGCTCAAAATCGACCAGGCACAGTACCGTGAGTTGGAGGCGTTCAGCAAGTTTGGTGGCGACTTGGACCCCGTTACGGCCTACGTTATCGACAAGGGACACAAGAACACCCAACTTCTTATCCAGCCCCAATACAGCCCAATGCCCGTTGAGGAGCAGATTGCGGTGCTCTATTGCGGTGTGAATGGCTTGTTGAAGGAGTTGAAGGTGGGCGATGTGCGCATCTTTGAGCGCAGGTTGCTGGATGTTTTGAGGGCAACACATAGGGATGATATTTTGACACCTCTGGCCGCGGGACGAATCGAGGAGAGTGTCACACAGGCACTCACCGAGGTTGCAGCAGAGGTTGTGGCAACATTCAAATAGGAGAAAAAGGTGGCTTCACTCAAAGAGATAAAGGGAAGGATTGAGTCGGTTCGCTCTACGCGCAAGACAACCTCCGCTATGAAGATGGTGGCGGCGGCTAAACTGCACCGTGCGCAGAGGAATATAGGCTCCCTTGTGCCCTACTCCGAGGAGCTGCAAACCATTGTAACTCACCTGGCTACGGGTGAGGGAGTGGGGCAGATACCTCTTGCCGAAAGGAGAGAACTGAGGAGGGTGAGGATTGTCGGTTTTGCCTCCAATTCGACACTCTGTGGAGCCTATAATGTCAATGTCGCAAAGGGGGTAAAAAAGGCCCTCGAAGAGTATAAAAATGCGGGCGTGGAGGAGCCTTTGGTAACCACAATGGGACACCGACTTTCGGTGGAACTTGCACGCGAAAAAATGGCCCATACGGAGGGCGACAACCACCTTGCCGAACACCCCGATTATGACCAATATCGAGAGGTTGCCGAGGAGCTTATGGCGGAGTTTCTGAGGGGCGAAACAGATTGTGTAGAGTTGGTCTATTACAAATTCCTTTCTGCTGGTAATCAGCAACTTGTGAGGGAGGTTCTGTTGCCAATAGAGATGCCCGAAGGGGGCAATGAGCACGAGGGAGTACCCTATATTTTGGAGCCCTCAAAAAGGGAGCTCGTTGAGAGTATTGTACCCCGTCAGGTGGCCCTCAAATTATACACCGCGGCACTCTCGGCCGTGGCCTCGGAACACGCGGCGAGGATGATGGCAATGCAGGTGGCAACCGACAATGCCGACGAGCTCATAAAGGAGCTCTCGGTGGAGTACAACAAACAGCGTCAGCAGGCAATTACAACCGAACTGCTCGATATTGTTGGCGGACAAAACAGATAGATTTTTCACCCCGAACCTTCATCTTTTGAGATGTAGGACAAAATAATTGTAGCCTATGGTACTGCAACAACACAAAACATTTGATTGGGAGCGACTGAGTGCCGCTCTCGGAAAGGAGCCCACGCAGAGATTTATTACCGCTCAAATCTCGGCACAGGGCCAATTGATTGAAAGTGTGGTGGATTGCTCGGTTGTGATGACCGACGTGATTGTTGTGCTGTATTGCTATCAGGGCCACGTTATGTCGATGATTAACGGAATGAGTAACACTTTTGAGCAGGGACAAATGTGTATTCTCTTTCCCGGTGTTTCCTGCAAATTCCAGAAATTGTCTTCGGACTTTGAGGCAATGGCGTTGTTTATGCACGTCAGCTACGACGGGAAATACACGCCCATTACCGAAAATTTCCCACGCCTGCGCCACAACCCCATAATTCAGCTCGAAGAGTTGGAACAAAAGGTTCTCCTGTCGCTTGCGAGCTATGTTGAGAACTCCGTTGAGAACTCGATGGGTGTAGATAGATGGGATTTGGATTCGACAATCTTGTCGCTGATGAGGATGGAGCTAAGTAATATATTTTCTCGCCGAAACCTCTTGGTCAAGGAGTCTTCTGCGGGAGAGTTGCTTGTTAAGAGGTTCAATATGCTCCTGGCGGTGAGTGTTTTTGAGCACCGCGATGTGGAGTTTTTTGCACAGGAGTTTGGGATGTCACCCAAGCGTTTCGGAGCTCTCGTTAAGCGCGTGAGCGGTCACAGCCCCTCGGAGATGATAGCCTCAATGGTCATCAAACACGCCAAACACCTGCTCTCGACAACCACCCTCACCTCTTCGGAAATATCCGAAAAACTCAACTTCGCGACACCCTCGTTCTTCTGTCGCTACTTCAAACGCTATGTGGGTGTGGCACCCCAAGAGTGGCGCGAACAAAAGCTCGCCTGATAGCACACTCTCCAACAAACAGAGTCTGCGCGTAATTGTACTATGGCTCCCCTTGATTTATCAAGGGGGGCTTTGTTGTTGTGCAATTTTGCCGAATTTTGATGTGCAAAATTGCTTATGGGGGGGTATTTTTGTTCTTTTTATTGCAATAACAGATTCTTTTTGGGGTGCGGTGGCTACAAATAGGAAAAAACGCCATATTTTTGCAGATTGAAGGGGTGTGCGCTATGCACGCGCGCGCCCGTGAACGAGGTTATAAACCTCGTCATAGAGAGAGAATTTAGTGAGAGTGTTTTTTACGATATTGATGATGTTGCTTTCGGCAACCTCCCTCTTCGCCCAACCTGTGGCCGAGAAGAGCGAGGTTGTTGTTTATTATCGTTACGACAAGCACTCCATCGACCACCGATACCTCTCCAACCCTGAGGCTTTCGCAACCCTTGACTCCATCTTCCTCCACCACGCCGATGCTATCGACAGCATCTCCATCGTGGCATACGCCTCCCCCGAGGGCCGCAGCTCCTACAACCAATGGTTGTCGGGCAAGCGTGCCGAGAGTATGAAGCGTTTTTTGAAGGTGAAGTATCCCGATGTGGATTTTTCTAACCTTGCGACTTATGCCAAGGGTGAGGACTTCGAGGGCTTGGTAAGAATGGTTGAGGCCGACAAAAAGGTGCCCCACCGCAAGGAGGTTCTCCGCATCTTGAACAACCAGAGTCGTCACATTGATAGCCGTATGAAACAGCTCTACGCTCTGCGCGGAGGCTACCCATACGCCTACATCCGTAAGAATATCCTTCCCTATCTGCGAACCGCAACCACCTGCATCATCTACTACAACCCCACTGCGCTTGCCGAGCAGGAGCTTCTCTCGCAGGTTGCCGAGGAGCCTTTGCGCTTGGAGAGCATCGGTGGTGGCAGTATGTTGCTGTCGCTCTCGGTGGCCGATTTCACCCCCGCACCCTACGAGGGGGCTTGTGTTGAGCAGCCCGAGGAGAGAGTGACCACCGAAACACCCACCACCAAGGAGGGTGTGCCCACCACAACTCCCTCGACTCCCGATGTTGAGGAGCAGACGGAGGTGAAAAATCTTGTGGCACTGAAAACCAACCTTCTCTTTGATGCCATCGCGGCTGTGAATGTGGGTGTGGAGATTCCCTTCGGTACCCGCTATTCGCTCGATGCATTTTGGACATTCCCCTGGTATCTGCCCAAGAGCTGGGATTGGTGCTACCAATTGCTGTGGGGCGATGTTGAGGGCCGCTATTGGCTAGGCGAGCGCACAAGGGATAACCGCCTGAAAGGTCACTTTGTGGGCCTCTATGCGGGAGCAGGTCTGTATGACTTCCAATGGAGGAGTACGGATGGTTATCAGGGTGAGTTCTTCATCGCTGCGGGTTTGAGCTATGGCTACGCTATGGAGTTGGCCAAGAGCCGTTGCAGATTGGAGTTCGAGATTGGCTTGGGATACTTGCAGAGTGACTATCGCCACTACTTCCACATCACCGATCCCGAGGGTAACGAAACCCTCATCCGCGATAAGGTGAGCGGCAGGTTTGGTTATTGGGGCCCAACGAAGGCGAAGGTGTCGCTTGTGGTGCCCATTGAGTGGGGAGGCAAAAAGAGATAGACGATGAGTTGGAGAGGTAACATAAAGGCTGGCTTTGCGCTGCTGATGGCATTGATGCTGTCGGTGGCTTGCTCGCGTCGTCCTTTGGAGGAGATGAATGACGGCCTCTACCTCAAACTCAACCTCAATTTGGACGTCCACAACCTCGACAAACCCCACACGAAGCCCGAACTTATGAGGGTGCTCTTCTATGACCCCGATACCTACGAGTTTGTGTCGGATGACTATGTGGGCCCCGATGGTGGCTACATTAGTGCGCAGCCGGGTAGGTATAAGATGGTGGTCTATAACTTCGATACGGAGGCGACGATTATCCGTGGCGAGAGCTCCGCGCCGAAGTTGGAGGCCTACACCAACGAGATCCCCTCTGCAACCCGTACCAACCTGCTCACCAAACTCAATGCGGCAAGTAGGGTTGATTATGTTGCACCTTCGGAGACAGAGAAGATTGTCTATGAGCCCGACCACCTCTTTGTGGCGAGGGAGGATGTGGAGATTTTCCACCGCACCGGTACACAGACTCTCCACGCCGAGGCCCACACCATTGTTGAGACCTACTACCTGGGTGTGAGGTTGCAGGGTGGCAAGAATATGGCGAGCGCACAAGCTCTGCTCTCGGGACAGGCTGCGGGTAATAACTTTGGCTTCGAGGGCGGATTGATTGAGGAGAGTGTGATTCTCTACTTCGATATGATGCCGGGCACCGATGAGAATGGCAACGAGGTGCTCGAAACGACCTTCAACACCTTTGGCAAACTCCCCAAAGAGATTTCGCACTTGTGGCTGACGGTTGTTGTGACCAACAATCAGGGCGATGTGGAGTACCGCCAGTGGGATATTACCGACGAGTTCAAGGACAACCCCGAGAAGTGGATATTTATTGAGGAAGACCCGATTGTGCTCCCCGATCCACCCCCAAGCACAGGTGGTGGTGGCTTCCAACCCGATGTGGATGATTGGGATACGGTCTATGAGGATATTATTATTTAGAAAACAAACAACAACACGCAATTGTGAAAAAGATATTGACCATAGTAGTGGCGAGCTTGATTTTTTCGGGGTGTGTCACCAACGGTAGTTGGGATGACGAACCCTCCGAAATTAGGATGGTTGCTGTGGGTAAGGTGGCAAACAAGGCTATCGTGGAGGGTGCTGTGATTCCCGATGGCTTCGATTTCACCGTATTTGGCTTCTATTCGACCGACTCATTCGCTACCACGCCTTCGCAATTTGAGATGTATGATGTGGATTGTACCAAGCAGGGTGAGTACTACAAGAATGCATCTGAGTCATACTATTGGCCCTGGTTTGGCGAGGTGGGCTTCTATGCTGTAAGTCCTGCAAGCCTTGCTTCTACCGCCTCTTGGGCAAACGGTGTGGTGCTTGCGGACTATACGGTGGTGGGCGCGGAGGATGTCGATGTGATGTTTGCCTACAATAAGGGCTCCAATAGGGCCACATCGCTCAATATGGTATTCTACCACGCACTCTCACAGGTGGAGGTCTTGGTGAAGACCAAACAGGAGTATGCCAATGCAACGCTTGCGATTACGGGTGTTACCTTCAAGAACATTGACGTTACCGCCAACTGTTCATTCAAGGAGGACTCACCGGCAGACACCACCGCTAACCCCTCTGTCACCTGGATGCAGAACACCGACCACACGGCAAGTGAGGTGTATAAAGCGGTGGAGCAAACCGTGGCCTACAATGGAGGTGTGGCACAACCATACGGCACGGGTATAGTTGTGATACCACAGACAATGGGTGCAACATCGGTGATGTCGATTGACTACACCCTGACGCAGAATGGCAATACCGTGATTGGTGTGGCAGATGTTCCCATAACCACAAATTGGGATGCACGAAACAAGTATATCTACACAGTAATCTTCGCGCTCGATAAGATACAGTTTGACCCCTCGGCAACGGGATGGGTGAGTGTTACAACCGACGCAATAACACTTGATTGACAACAGATAACACATACAATAACAATTAAAAACACAACAAAAACAAAACAATCAACTAATTTATTAACCATTTAAACAATTACAATTATGAAAAAGATTCTTGCAATTGCAGCCGTGGTAGCCGTAGCGCTTACCAGCTGTGTGAAGAACGAGACTTTTGCTCCCGCAAATGAGATTTCGTTTGAGAACTTTACTTTGAGTAGCAAGGCCTTGGTTGACGCCGGTGCATTTAACACCGCTCTTACCTTTGGTGTGTTTGCTACCGACAATGGTACCGACTTCACCTTCGTTGACAACGATGAGGTTGTGTACAAAACTACCTACTGGGGTTTCAACCCTGCAAAGTATTGGCCTACCAATGCCGGTGCTCCCGTTGATGTAGATTTCTACGCTTACTACCCCTACAACGACAACGCAGGTGCCGAGAAGGTGACTTGTGATTTGACAGCAGGTATCTCGATTACCGACGCAAACCTTGGTATCACCATTGGTAGCCAGAAGGACTACTTGGTAGCTCCCGTGGTAGTTGACAAAAACGTAACCAACGCATCTGCCGGTGTTGATGTTGTGTTCAAACACATCGCCAGCCTTATCCTCTTCTCGGCACAGGATGTAACCGAGATTACCGAGTTGCAGAATTTGGTTACCATCAACAGCATCACCATTAAGAAGGTAAGCACCTCGGGTGACTATGCAAATACCGCTGCTGGCACAGTTGCTGGTACTTGGACTCCCGACGCTGCTGCTGACTTGGCTCCTATCGCAGTTAACAAACCCGTTACCACCGCAGGTCTTGATCTCACCTCTACTACCGAGAAACCCGTATTGGTTGTTCCTACCACCCTTACCGCAGCAACTGAGCAGGTTGTTATTAACTACACCATCGCTGACTACGTTTATGGTGGTTACAGCTTCACCGGTACTACTACCGATGCAACCTTCGACCTCAAAGCTGGTGCAATCACAGAGTGGGAGCAGGGCAAGAAGTATGTTTACAACCTCAAATTCAAACTTACCGAGGAGCTCGAAATTACCTTCAACCCCACCGTTACCGATTGGACCGATGGTGGTTCTGCTGACTTGGAGGTTAATGTTGCTTTGTAGTTAGAGCACAAACTCTATTGAGCAAAGGTTTGAAAACCGTTTAGTTTGGGGGAGGATGACTCCCTCCCCCAAGCACAAAAAAGGGGGCTTTGGAGTGGATGGCATAGAGGGCTTCAAGGACTTTAAGAAAAAGGAACGCAGAGTGATGATGAAACGTCTTGGTAGCATAGTGGCAATGTGTGCGGTGGTGACGCTCCTTGTGGGGTGCATCACAGGGCACGACGTGTCCACAAACGAACCTGTGGAGTTGCGCTTGCGTGCCGTTATGAGCCAGAGTAGCCGCCCCGATGCCGAAGGAGAACATCTGCACGGCTTCTCCACAACATTCCCCACCGATGCCGACCTCGGACTCTGGGCGCACTCCCTGCCGAGGGACAAAAAGTGGGCAATATTCCACCCCGATGCCAAGCCCATAGCCACCGATGAGCACTTCACCTACAACCCCGAGGTGGAGCTGTGGTACCCCGCGCAACCACTCGCGTGGCTCTATGCCGATGCCCTCACACTCTTCGCCTACTCGCCCTACGAGGTGCCCGCCTACTACGACCAGAGGCAGGGTGTGGTCATCGCCGACTTCGACACCAAGGAGTGGGAGGGGGTAGATTTGCTCTATGCCGATGTGGTGGCCGATTGCCACGCCGAGAAAAATATGGATGGCGTGCCCCTGCCTTTCCACCACGCGCTCTCCAAGGTGGATATCAAGGCCCACACCATACTCCCCAATGACTACACACTGACAATCACCAAGGTGGAGATTGTGGGTGTCGCCACCAAAGGTACCCTCACAACCCTTCCAACGCCCCAATGGAGTGCGCTCGGTGAGAGGGGCGATGTGGTGCTCTACGACAACGAGGAGGGGTGGAATGTCACCACCCACAACAACCTCTACATTGAGGGTGCCGAGGAGTTGCTGATTCCTCAATCGGGAACTATTTATATAAAGGTATATGCCGAGGTGCTCAACGCAGGCTTCATAACCTACAAGGAGCTGACAACACCCAAACTTCTGGTGGCGTGGGAGCCAGGCAAGTATTACACCTACAATCTGGCCATATCCCTTGATAGTGTTGTCGTTGAGGAGCCCAAAAACGAAGATGGCGAGTAACTTTTACTCGCCATTTTCATTTTTGTTATAGGCCGTTAGTTGTTCGCCATATAGGCCTCAATCTCCTCAACGGTGATGGGGATATGTTTGTCGCCACCCAACATCACGTTGCCACTCTCGGTAATCAGCAGGTCATCTTCGAGGCGGATACCACCAAACTCATAGAAGGCACCGAGGCGGTCGTAGTTGATGAAGTCGCGGCACTTGCCCTCGCTCTTCCACTGCTCAATGAGTGCAGGGATGAAGTAGATGCCAGGCTCGTCGGTCAAGACCGTGCCGGGGCGCAAACGCCAGCGGCTACGCATAATGCAGGTATCGACCTCCTCGGCACGCGCGAGAATCTTCGAGTAGTCCCTCATACCCCTCTCGCCCATAGCCTCGCAGTCGTGCACATCCATACCGAGGCCGTGGCCCAAGCCGTGGGGCATAAACATACCCACAGCACCCGCAGCCACAGCATCATCGGCATTGCCCTTCATAAGTCCCACACCAATCAAACCCTCGGCAAGAGTTTTGAGTGCCACGGTGTGGAGATCCCAATACATACCCGGGCGGGCAACTTTCAGCACCTCGTCGTGGGCACGCAATACAATATTATATATATCCCTCTGCTCGGGAGTAAATTTGCCACTCACGGGGAAGGTTCGCGTGTGGTCGGAACAGTAGTTATTCACGCTCTCGCCACCGGCATCCACCAACAGAAGGCGACCATTGGTACAAATGCCATCGTGGGAGTGGTTGTGGAGGGTTTCACCGTGCTGCGATACGATGGAGTGGAACGACACACCCTCGCCATATTGGTGGGTTACGCCCTCCATAGCACCCGCAATCACACGCTCCGACACACCCTCTTTGGTGAGCTTCATAGCGGTGGTGTGCATCGCGTAGCCAATCTGGAAAGCCCTTTCGAGTTCCTCAATCTCCTCGGCACTCTTCTCCTCGCGCATAGCTGCCACGTTGATGATAAGGTCGGCAGAGCAGTGGGTGTAGTGCTGCGAGGGGGCTATGCCCGTGAGGTTGCTCATAAGGAGTGTTCCGTCGCCACGGTAGGGTACAAGGTAGTGAACCTTGCGACCTGCGCGAATAGCCTCCTGTACCTTCTCGCGTGCGGCCTCAAAGGGGGCGGTGTTCTCCACGCCCACCTGTGCGCCCAACTCCTTCACCGAGGGCTGGGGGCCCATCCAGATGATGTCATCGACGGTGTAGTCGTTGCCGAAGAGGTAGTCGCGCTCCTCGTCGAGGTCGATGATGCCCACAAGGTCGGCATTCTGCAAGCCGAAGAAGTAGAGGAAGGTGCTGTCCTGACGGAAAGCGTATGCGTTGTCGAAATAGTTGCGAGGGGCCTCGCTGTTACCCGGGAGCACCACGATACCGCCCTTGGGCATACGACGGCGCAACTCGTTACGACGTGCGATGTAGGTCTGTTTTGCAAACATAGTTTTGTATGGTTTTTAGTTTTAGTTTCCGCTCTTGCCGTAAAGGTAATAAAAAAAGCGGAAGAATTTACATCCTTCCGCTTTTTTCGTACCCAGAGCCGGGGTCGAACCGGCACAGGGGTGAACCTATTGGTGTTTGAGACCAACGCGTCTACCGATTCCGCCATCTGGGCCCTTTATGCTCATTCGAGCGCACAAAGATACATATAAAATTCAAAATGCAAAATCCAAAATGCAAATTTTTTAGCTTACGCCCTTCATGGAGGCCGAAAAACTGTCTGTTATGGACAATTTTGTGTCGCCACAAGGCTCTCTAATGTAGCTTTGCACCCACAAGTTCAAGGAATTCCTGTCGCGTCTCGTGGTGGTTTAGGAAGGCTCCGCTAAACGCAGAGGTTGTGGTTATGGAGTTTTGTTTCTGCACACCCCTCATCTGCATACACATATGCGCAGCCTCAATGACAACGGCCACACCCAGCGGGTTGAGTGTCTGCTGTATGCAGTCGCGAATCTCCATCGTAAGCCTCTCCTGCACCTGCAAGCGGCGGGCAAAGCTCTCCACACATCTTGGAATCTTAGAAAGCCCAACAATTTGACCATTAGGGATATAGGCAATATGTGCCTTACCATAGAAGGGGAGCATATGGTGTTCGCACAGCGAGTAGAGTTCTATGTCCTTCACAATGACCATCTGTCGGTAGTCCTCCTTGAATATCGCACTGCGCAGAATCTCTGCGGGATCCTCGGTGTAGCCTTTGGTGAGAAACTGCATACACTTGGCAACCCTCTCAGGGGTTTTGATGAGCCCCTCGCGCTCGGGGTTCTCGCCCAATAAGCGGAGGATGGCTTCGTAGTGTTCCATCAATTCGGAGGTCACCTCGGGGGTGTAAATCTCTTCGCGTTTATACATTGGTTATCTGGTTGTTAGTTTTCGGTTTCGGTTTTTGGGTTTGACACCACCTCACCCCAGAGAACAATCTCGATGGAGTCGGCGGAGGTCTGCTTGGCGAGTACCTCTTTGAGGAGGGAGCCGCTGTGGGTTTTTAGGCTGTCGGCCACGAGTGCAAGGCTGTCGGCTTGTGCCACATTTCTCAGGTGGGCAACATTGCGTAACGAGTCGTTGCGATACCACTTCTTGGCCGCTGCTGTGCGCAGTTTTTCGCCCCTCTCGGTTAGCTTCTCAGCCTCTTTTACAAGTTTTTCGCTCTCCTTGCTAAGTGAGTCGGCACCATCACGAAGGCTCCTCATTTGCGCCAAGTCGAGCGAGTCTATGCGGAGCAGAATGGTGTCGTGGGGCAGTCTTGGAGCGCGTGCATCGAGGTGGCCGCGCACTCTTATGGAGTCATTAAAGAGGAGCAGGGGGCGGAAGCGCATCACGGAGTCCATATGTGCCAAGGCCTCATCTCTGGGAGGTAGATAGACCACCCTCACCGAGTCGAAGGTTATGTGGGGAGCATCCTCGCGGTGTGCATAGTCGGCAAGGGTTAGGTGGTACTCCACGTCGCCACGTCTGGGTTTGATGGTTGTGGTGAAGTGCTTTTGTGCCTCGCGCACAAGGTTTGTGCGGTTGTAGTAGGTGCGCACACTATCCTTATCATAGATGGAGTGGTCGGTTTGGAGTCGAAGGTTTTTGTCCAGCGAGTCGATGAAGTAGTTGAAGCTCACCACATATTCGCCCTCTTCGCGTACGGGGATTACGAGTTGCAGGCGGGTGGTATCCTTCAACCTTCGAGCCTTAATCTTCTCCACAAACATCACCTCGCGACTACATCCGGCTTTGGCCAGCGAGTCGATATAGGCAAGGTTGCGCAACTTCTTTGTGTAGCCCTCCGCGAGGTTTTCCAGCGAGGAGATGGTTGCCTCAATAACGTCGCCAATTCGCGCACTCTTCCTCTTGGAGAAGTTGGCGAGGGTGTTGAAGAAGTCATCTTGGGTGTAGCCATAACGCTCCAAAATGGGGGTGTAGATATCCAGCGAGTCGGTTCGTACCTTTTGTGCATTGGCATAGGCATTGACGAGGAACATCTCGCGTGTGATGCGTTCCAAGTCACTATCGGGGATAATTGTTGTCTTGGAGCACCCCACCATCAGGAGTGCGCCCAAAATCACAAGGCATATATCTCTAACTGCGTGCTTCATCGGGTTTGGTCGCTCTCGGCAACATCCGAGAGATTGTAAAGTTTGTTATAATCCAAGTGACAGCCATAACCGCCACTACAATTCCTATAATATCCACAACATCCATCCTCACAGGGTAGTTCTCCATAAGGAATGTTGTGCCGGGCATCTTTATGACTCCGAAGATAATCTGCACTGCGCAGACCGCCACTCCCAGCAGCACACCTCCCGCGACACCTCTGCCACCAATAAGCACCCCCGAGAGGGTGAATACTCGCGCTACAAACCCCCTGCGTGCGCCCATCGAATAGAGGGTGGCGATGTCATTTTGCTTTTCGGTGATGAGCATCACGAGTGAGCCAATGATTGTGGCCGCAGCGATGATGGTCACCAACAAGAGAATGAAGAACACCCCCCACTTCTCCAACTGTGTGGCCTTATAGATAGCCTCATTTGCCTCGTATCGGCTCTTGACTACCCAATCTTCTCCCAGCACCCTTTTGAGCTGCTTTTTTGTGCGATTGATGTTTGCATCGTCGGTTGTTCTCACCGCAATATGCGAGGCCTTATCGGGGCTCGACAACAATCCCTGTGCCCAATCGAGCGAGGTGAAGATGTGGCCCGTCAGGGTTGTTGCGCTCTCGGAGAGTGTGCCTGCGTGGCGAATCTTCTTGCTACTGAGAGCCGCCAATGGCAGCAGTGACGAAATGTTGTCCTTGCGCGGAGTGTAGAGTGTGAGTGCCTCGTGGAGTGTGGGGTTTTTTGCCGAGTAGCCATCACCAAAGAGGTTGTCGATATCTCGCCCCACCACCGCGCGGCGATAGGAGCCGTGGGTGAGTTTCCACTCGCCATACCACATCATCCCCTCTTCGCCCAGGCCCACAACCTTGTTGTAGTTCTCATCCACGCCCCGCAGGGTGGCGAAGGTCTGCCTTCCGCGGTACTCTGCCATAACGCTCTCCTCCAAATAGAGCGAGAGCACCTCTACGCCCTCAATCCCCTCTGCGGCCCCTCGGTTGAACTCTCCAATAGTGAAAGTTTTGCCCTTTGCGGGGGTAATCACAATGTCGGCCTCGGTGGTGTCGTAGATTCCTTTGAGCATTGTGTCGAATCCGTTATAGACCGACATCAGTATGACCATTGCGGCCACCGCCACACCAATGGCAATGGAGCTCACCGCCGCGGTCGTATTGATGACCGAGAGCGACTTGGCCGAGCGCAGATAGCGACTCGCAAAGAGCAGGGTGAGCCTCTTCATTGGTTTGCCTTATGTTGCGAAGTGTTCAATCGGGGGTTACCGACTACTTTTTTAAGAGGTTGTCGATATTCTCGATATACTCCAACGAGTCGTCGAGGAAGAAGGTGATTTCGGGCACTACGCGCAGCTGGTTACGCATTCTTGCACCCAGAAGTTTGCGAATCTTCCAACTCTCGGCCTCGATTTTGGCCATAATCTCCTCGTGGCGGTCGAAGGGGAAGATGCTCAGGTAGATGCGGGCATACTCCAAATCGGGACTAACCCTTACGGCGGTGACCGAAACAATCACACCCCTAACCAACTCTGCACACTCTTTCAGGAAGAGTTCGCTTATGTCTTTCTGAATCTGGCGGGCAACTTTTTGTTGTCTGGTGGATTCTCCAAATGTATTCTCCATCTCTGTTGTGTTATGTTTTTTTATTGATTGATTTCGAGTATTGAATTTCCCTCTGTGACGATAACTCCGCTGGGGAGAATCTCTTGTTGTGCGCTGCGCACAGCTTTGCGTCTTGCGGGGCTGAACGACCAACTGCCCGAGTGCTCCCAGCAGTAGGCCACACCGAGGCTGAAATTGATATTGTCGAGGGGTGAGCGCAGGAATTGGGTGCCAAGATATATGGTCTTGCGTTTTACGATGTCGGAGTAGCCAAAGTAGTATCGTCCCTCGAACATTACCTCGATATTTCCCGATCGCCAACCGGCACCGAGTCCCACAACCAGGCCGTATGCCCAGCGGTTATCCCTCACGGTTTTCCACTCATAGTCGTACTCATCCACCACCTCGCCTGTTTCGTTGTCGATGTAGAACTCTTTGGAGCCCCAATCGAGGTTGTAGGAGAGGGTAGTACCCGCATTGAGGAAGATGCGCAACCTCTCATCGAGCAACAGTGCGTGGGGTTGCCACATAAGAGGCACCATTATGGAGTTCATCTTACGGCCATAGGTGAAGCGTTTGGTATTCCTATCGAGCGCGGCATACTGAAAACCCCTTTGCAAGAACTCCACCTCCACGCAGATACCGCCCGTGTAGTCGTCCGCGAGGTAGGCACTATCTTTACCTCCACCATAATACACCCAATAGAATCCACCATTGAGTTTGCCCCACACGGGGGGTGATGTCCAGTGGGGATAGAGCCTGATGTCGCCCTCGCCCCAGCCCCCTTTGAAGCCGAAGTATTGGCGTTGCGCTTGTGCCCCATTGGTGCCAATGAGCAACCATAGGAGAGCCCCTAAAACTATTTTTATTATCTGTTTCATCCTTCTTTTTGGTCGTTTATTAACGGTACATACCGCCACCGCCACCCACGGAGTTCATTGCGCCCTTCATAGAGCCCATACCCGATGAGAAGCCACCCAAACCACCGCTACTCTGTTGCTGTTCTCGTTTGAGTTTCTCCTGGCGTTTCTTCTCCCTCTCTTCGAGGACTTTTTTGAGCCTTACGGCCTCGGTCTTGCGCAACTGCTCATTGACACTCTCGAAGGTTATGGGTTTGAACACATCGTTCATATTGGCACTAATCTCCACCTCCCAATTGGCCTTCACCTCCATAATCTCTTCGCCCTTTTCATCCACATAGGGTTCGGTGCGCTCGGGCTGGCGACGCTCGATGAGGTTGCCGGTGTCCCATTTGCCATTGCCATTGGTGTCTTCAAGCACGCTCACTCTCACCTTACCTGGCTTCACAAAGTTGAATTGGTGCTTACCTGTGCTGGCATCTTTAATCTCGGCAATGGTCTTACCCTTCTCGTCGTTGAGATAGAGAACATATTTGCTTGTTGGGGTTTTGCCCGCAACATTGACAATCAAGGTGCCGAACTTCTCCCCGTCAAGGGTTGTGTAGTCGCTACGGAGGGTGTCGTTGGCCTCACCTGCCACGTTGCGGAAGGTGCCCGCGGGAATCATCAGCTTGTACTTTTTCTTCTGGTCCCAATCGGCCCTCAGGTGCCAAATCTTCATATCGAGGCTGTCGCGGAAGAGTTCATAATCAAGCGTTGGCAGCTCCGACACATCCTCTGCAATCTGCTCCACGCCACGCTTTTGGGCCTCTTTCTTCTTCTCCTCGGCAAGTTTTTTCTCCTCCTCGGGGGAGAGGGCATCGCCGGCCAAACGCAGGTCGATAGCCGCAGTATCTACCGCCACAAGTGGCATTGCAAATTTGAATGTTATGGTCTTTTCGGGATTCAACTCGCCCTTGAACATATCCACCGTAAAGGGATTTTTCTTCACGGGAGGAACATATTCGACACTATCTTTGAGGGCTTGTTCCATCTTCTTCTCCTCCTCTTCGCGGGCCTTCTTTTCCTCCTTGCTCTCGAAGTATTTCCAGAAGAGCGAGAGTTTAGCGGTGTCGGGCACAAGGTTGTTTATGGAGTCGTGTTTGAGGTAGATGACGTGGCCTTTGAGTGTGTCGCCCAAGCGCTCCGAGGGTACATTGAGCCAATAGTTGATGGTATCCCTGCCACGGGTTACATACTCGGTTACAACCTCGTCGGGCTCTACACCCGCAATGTAGAAGGCGAGAACCTCGGGGTTGGGAGCATTGAAATAGAGAGTCACCTTGTGCTGCATCTCCCTCTTTGAATCTGCAAGATTCTGACGCTTAAACCTGCCATCGGTAAACATCTTGAAGTAGAGTTGTGGCTCAGCGGTCAGATAGTGGCGCGTGGTGTCGTACCACACCCTGAAATCGGGACTCGTGAGGGGGTTGTAGGTGGTGTCCAAGAAGCCCACCATATCGGTCTCGGGGTCGTAGGTGAAGTTGTTGTTCTTGTCCCCGATAGCGTAGATTTTATAGTCGATAGGTTTGAGGTTCTGGGCGATGAAGATGCCGTTGGTGGCAGCCTTTGCCACAGCTGCGGGCTTGTATTTGAGCAGAATGGAGTCATACTCGGGAATCGAATCGACCTCAGCGGGGTAGAAGAAGATGAGCGAGCTGCTCACACTATCGCCCTTGCTTGCACTTACGGTGTAGCCACTCATCACCATCGAGTCAATCCTGTCACCCGTGGAGAAGACATAGCGGAAGTCGCTCAATCGGTTGCTCTCGTTGTTATCCACAATCGAGTTACCGAAGTTGAGGGCGTATGTTTGGTTCTCTTCGAGGGTGTCGAGGATAGTGATACGAATACCTTTGCCACTTGTGGTGATAGTGGGGGTTTTCTTCATCATCGGCGAGGTGTAGAACTCCTTTTGCTGGTCTTTAATCTGCACATACTCATCGAATCCGATGTAGATCTCCTTACCCGTAAAGTTGGTGGTATTGAATCCCGGGTTGGCACTCACAATGATGGGCGGGAGTGAGTCTTTGGGACCACCCTGTGGGGCCGAAATGTTGGCACAACGCCACAGTAGGCTGCTCGCAAACAACCCAATCATTGCCACTTGTAATACTCGTACAAAAGTTCTCTTCTGCATATCCAATCCGCTATCCTAACCCCAAATTTTGAATTTTGAAATTGTCTATGCCTCTTTTGCCTCCATCTCCTCAAAGAGGGTGTGGATGGTCTTGCGCAAGATGGGGTGAATCTTGTCGGGCATAATCTCGTTCAATGGGCGCAACACAAAATCCCTATCCTGAATCAGGGGGTGGGGGATTGTGAGTCTGGGGGTGTCCATCACCAAATCGTCATAGAAAAGGATGTCGATGTCGATTTTGCGTGGTGCAAACCTCTCGCCCGTTTGTGCTTTGATGCGGGCCTCCTCCTCGCGGTTGCGTCCGAGCTGAGTCTCAATCTCCAACACCTTATCCAACAACTCTTCGGGAGAGAAGTCGGTGTCGAGAATAATGGCCTGATTGTAGAAGTTCTCCGACGAGGTGAAGCCCCACGCCTTGCTCTCATAGCTGTGTGAGCAACGCAAGATGATGCCCAACTGTCGGTTGATCTCCTGCTGTGCGCGACGCAGTGTATCCTTCACATCGCCCACGTTTCCACCTGTTATAATTATCGCTTTTGCCATAGTTTTTGTTGTGTTTTATTGTTGTAATTTTAGGTTTTCTATCCTCTTTGTGCAATGAGTTTGCTCACGGCGAGCGCAAAATGGGTAAAGACCATACGGGGGTTACCATTTTGGCCAATGTCGCGCAAGGCTCGCTCCATCTCTGCCACCAGGGCCTCCACGTTGTGGTTGGCAACATAGGGGGCAAATTTCAGGCAGAACTCCCTCTCGGCACCCCATAGGTGACTCACGCTCTCCATTCCCGCGGTGAGCATATAGCTCTCGCGGATGAGCCCGAGGGCATATTCAAGAAAATTCTTCTGGCTCTCTCTGCCCGTTGAGGCCAGCTGCTCTGCCCACTCGAAGAGTTCGAGGTGGCGGTTGCTGAACGAAAGGCGCATCAGTCGTGTGAAGAGTTCGAAGTTGTCGACACTCACACCCTCACCTTCACCCAACACCTTGCGAAGGGCAATAATGGAACCGTCGGCCACCCTTGCGGCTTGTGCGGCGGCTTCGGGTGTTGCACCCAACTTGCAAACGGCATACTCTGCCAGCTCCTCGGGGGCAATGCGGCCCACATTGATGCTTTGGGTGCGCGAGGTGATGGTCGAAAGGAGCGACTCGGGGTGTTCGCTCACCAACAGGAAGAGGGTGCCATCCCAGGGCTCTTCGAGGATTTTCAGCAACGAGTTTGCCGCCTCCCTTTTCATCCTCTCGGGAAGCCAGATGACAACGCTCTTTCGCTCGCCCTCGAAGGCCTTGAAAGAGAGTTTGCGGATGATGTTGTCTGCCTCCTTCTGTGGAATTATGCCTTGTGCATTCTGCGCATCAATCTTCTCATACCAAGCGTACTCATCGAAAATTGCGTCATTCTCCCTCACAAATTCCCTCCATTCGCCAATGAATGAGTCGCTGGTGGGGGTTTTCGATGGGTTGATAATGGGGAAAATGAAGTGAACATCGGGGTGGGCGAGGGCCTCAATCTGCACACACGAGGGGCAACGGCCACACGCCTCGCCACCTTCGCGGTGGGGGCAGTGGAGCGACTGAATGTAGGCAAGAGCCACCTGCAAAGTGCCCCAACCACACTCACCAGCAATGAGTTGCGCGTGGCTCACCCTGCCGGCTTCGATGTTTGCCTGCAACTGCCCAATGAGTTCCTTGTGTCCTACAATGTCGCTGAATTTCATTTCTCGCTTTATCTTAAATAGGTATGCAAACTACAAAGGTAAAAAATAAATCGACAATCACGCGAATTGTCAATTATTTTTTAGTCCCACGTCGCACCACTTGGGCATAAGAGTAAAAAAGATGCGCCCCTTTTGGGGCGCACCAAAATGCTCAATTCTCAACCCATTTGAGCGCAGATGTGCGCTTGGGCTCTATTTTCCGGTGCTTCCAAAGCCACCGGCTCCGCGCGAGGTGTCGGAGAGTTCGGTGGTGGGCTCCCATTCCACTTGTGAGTGTTGTGCCACAACAAGTTGCGCAATGCGCTCGCCATCCTGCACCGTGAATTCTTGGTCGGAGAGGTTTGCCAAAATCACCTTCACTTCACCCCTGTAATCGGCATCAATAGTGCCGGGGGCGTTCAAGACGGTCAGTCCATATTTCGCAGCAAGACCACTGCGAGGGCGCACCTGCATCTCGTAGCCTGCGGGCAACTCCACAAACAAACCCGTGGGGATGAGTGCGCGGGCAAGGGGTTTGAGAACAACGGGCTCATCGAGGTTGGCCCTGACATCCATACCTGCCGAGAGGGGTGTCTCGTAGCGGGGTAAATCGTGGCGTGAGCGGTTTATGACTTTCACTTTCATAGTAGTTTTTATTTTTTATGGTTATTTTCGGTGTAAAACGGAGCGAATAAGACCTCCGATGTTAATGCCCTCGCGTCGGATGGCAAAGAGCACAAAGGCCACCACCATAACGCTATTGGTCAAGTATTTAAGTGCGGGCGCAAGTTGGGCGGTGAGTAAGGAACATCCCCACAAAATTGCCGCAACAAGAACATAGGAAAAGATACGTTTCAGATTGTAAGGCGTGGGGTAGTGACGCTGTCCGAGGCGGTAGCTCAAAACGACCATCGCAATCTCACAAAGCAGACGCGCAATGGCGGCTCCCATATAGCCCAGCGAGGGTACGAGCAGAATGTTGAAGACAATGGTGAAGAGTAGTCCCGTTCCCGTAATCCAAATGGCGAATTTTGTTGCCCCCGTCTGCTTGTACCAAAACGAGAGGTTGAGCACCACGCCACTCATTGCATTGCTTATCAGGACAATGGGAAGAATGTACATACCCTCCCTGAAATCGGGTCCGACAATGAGGGCGAATAGGTCGCTGAAAAGTGTGATAAACAAGAAGATAGCAAGGCTGACTATCACAAAATATTTCATCACCTCGGCATTGGCATTCTTGAACTCATCCCTCTTGAATTCGGCAAGGAAGAAGGGCTCGGCAGCCAAGCGATACATCTGTGTGAAGAGCAACATCACCACGCCGATTTTGACCACGGCACCATAGATTCCGAGTGCCGCAAGGCTCTCCCCTGCGGGCATAAGGAACTTAATCATCTGGCGGTCGATGAACTCGTTTGCGGTGCCGGCAATACCGCTCACAAGCAGTGGTAGCGAGTAGAGAAATATGGTTTTGAGCCTCTTGCGTTCAATTGTGGGAAGTGTTCCTTGACAAGAGAGTAGTAACAAAATGAAAGCAATAGCACTCGAAACGAGGTTGCTAACGAATGCATAACCCGGGTCTGTTGCGTTTTCGAAAAGCCTTAAACACTCTGGTTGAGCATTGTAGAACCATAGGCACAGACCAATATTTACGATTACAGATATTAACCTGATGGTTACATATCGTAAGGCTTTACCCTCTTGGCGCAGACGTGCGAAGGGGATGGCTCCCGCCACATCGAGGAAGATTATTGCACCCGTAATCCAAACGTATGGCCTTCCCGAATAGCCCAGAGCGGAAGAGATGCCGTCGTTGAAAATGAGCACAAGGGCCAAGAAAATCGAGGCAGCGGTGAGCACCGCACCCCACGTTGTCGAATAGACCTTCTTGCGCTCCTCGTCACTCTCGGCTTTTGCCGCAAAACGGAAATAGCCACTCTCCATTCCGAGCGTCAAAACCACCAGCGCGAAGGGTATTAAGGCATAGATGTCGGTGATTATACCATACTCGGCAGGCGACATTATGCGGGTATAGTAGGGCACAAGCAGGTAGTTCAGCAGTCGCGCCACGACGCTGCTGATACCATAGATTGCCACTTGTCCTGCAAGTTTCGAGAGGTTTGCTGCCATTGTGTAAGTGTCTGATTATTTGCGCCCAGCCTCACCCGAGAGGAGTCCGCACGCAGCCTTTATATCCTCACCTCGCGAGGCGCGGATGGTGGTCATTATTCCCTTCTTGGTGAGGGTGTCGCGGAAGCGTATCATCTTCTCCGAATCGGGGCTCACATAGGGCGAATCGGGGATGGCGTGGAAACGTATTAGGTTTATGCGACACTTCAAGCCATCGAGTAGGCGACAGAGCTCCTTGATGTGCTCGGGGCTGTCGTTCATATCCTTCAAGACGATATACTCGAAGCTCACCCTGCGTTGGTGCGAAAAGTCGTACTCTTTCAGGAGAGCCACAACCTCGCGAATGGGGAAGGCCTTTTCGACGGGCATTATCTCGTTGCGTTGGTCGCCAAATGGGTTGTGGAGTGACACGGCAAGGTGCACTTGTGATTCGTTGAGGAATCGGCGTAGGTTGGGAATAACGCCAACCGTTGAGAGCGTCACCCTCGTTGGACTCCACCCGAAACCCCACGCAGAGGTCATAACCTCCAAGGCACGCATCACATTGTCGGGGTTATCGAGGGGCTCACCCATACCCATCAGCACCACATTGGTAATCCTCTCGCGCTCAGGGAGTGAGCATATCTGGTTGAGAATCTCCGCAACGGTCAGGTCACCGTGGTAGCCACCTCGGCCCGTGAAGCAGAACTTGCACCCCATCTTGCAGCCCGCCTGTGAGGAGATACAGAGCGTCGCCCTGTCGCCATCGGGGATGAACGCGCTCTCTATGCGCTGACCGCCCGCCACCACAAAGATGTACTTTTTGGTGCCATCGGTGCTCTCCGACACACTCACGGGGGCGCTCAACCCCAAAGTGTAGTGCTCGGCAAGGGCCTTGCGCCCCGCCAAAGATATATTGGTCATCTGCTCAAAAGAGGTCGCCCCCTTTTTGTATATCCACTCGGCGAGCTGTCCGCCGGCGAACTTGGGCAGGCCCACCGCCAACGCAACATCTTTGAGCTCCTCTATGTTTTTACCTAAAAGTGCCTCCATACCGCAAAGGTAAAGATTTATGTTGAAAGTTGAAAATTATTTGTCCGAGGGGGTAATGTCCAACGTCTAACATAATCGTCGCGGGCGCGATGCGTCCGAGTACAAGGGGTTTCTTTCGCCACAAAAAGCAGCTGCTTTTTGTGGCGAATACGAGAGTTGAACTCGGGGATGCTTGCGCACCCCTTTGGGGTTAAATTTACAATCCTCCCAAACCCGCATCCGCGAGAGATAATTTTTACATTCCTCCTAAATCCCCCTTTGAGAAAGGGGGACTTGGTCAAATGACAAGTCATTTGATAGTGCTCTTTCCTCGCCCCCTCCTGAGCGAAGCGAAAAGCCCCCTTTACAGAAAGGGGGTTTGGGGGATAGGTAACACCATTCTCCACAAAAAAAGGCAACCGAGAAGGTTGCCTACTTTTTTGTGGAGAATACGAGAGTTGAACTCGGGGATGCTTGCGCACCCCTTGGGGTTAAATTTACAATCCTCCCAAACCCTCCTTTGATAAGGAGGGCTTCGGAGGTCACTCCTTCTCCCCTCTTAATCCTCCACAAAAAAAGGCAACCAATCGGTTGCCTGCTTTTTGTGGAGAATACGAGAGTCGAACTCGTGACCTCTTGCATGCCATGCAAGCGCTCTAGCCAACTGAGCTAATCCCCCTTGTTTTGTGATGCAAAGATAAACAAAATTCTAAATAAAAAAGAGGATTTGTGCTTTGTTTTCGTTTTTTCTTTCTATATTTGTAGGTACATTTCGGGAGAAAAGGGGAGTCCTGAATCTCGGGGTGTGTGAAACCCGTTGAATAACAATTAAATACACGCAATAATGGAAGTTAAAAAGAATCCCAAAGTAGATCTCCAAAATCGTAAAGGTATCTTTTTGGAGATTGGTCTGATTTTCTCGCTCGCACTTTGCCTCTTGGCATTCAGTGTTGGTCAGAGCAAAAAGAGCATCGAGATCGTTGAAGTTAGTGGTCCCGAGGTAGAGGTTGAGCTTATGGACATCACCAAAACCGAGGAGCCCAAGACTCAGGCACCCGTTAAGCAAGCTGTGAAACTCATTAGCGATGCTATCAATGTGGTGAAGAACGAAACTGTTATTGAGGACACCTTCGACTTTGCCGACTTCTCGGAGGACGAGATTATCGTTGAGGAGATTGAGGTTGAGGAGGAGATCGTTGAGGAGCCCGTATTTGTGAAGGTAGAGGTTATGCCTTCGTTCATGGGTGGTGACCTTAACACCTTCCGTACTTGGTTCTCGGGTGAGTTCAAGATTCCCGCAATTGCTGCTGAGAACGGTATTCAGGGTAAGGTTGTAATGAAATTCGTGGTTGAGAAGGATGGTAGCATCGGTGGTATCGAGTTCCTCCAATCGCCCGATAAGGTATATGAGGATGAGGCTCGCAGGGTGTTGATGAAATCGCCCCGTTGGACTCCCGGCCGTCAGCGTGACCAGCTGGTTCGCGTATTCTACATCCTGCCTATCGACTGCCGCTTGCAGTAGGCGACAACTCCGAATTATGGATTTACAAGGGGACTTTCTTTTAGTCCCCTTTTTTGTAAAGAGCACTTAATTTATCCCATTCCAAGACATCGGCTCTCTTTTTGAGGGCGTATGGTTTTACTATGGCAGATATTGACAACAACATCCCAACCATCAACCGCGAATACGAGAGGGCTGTTCTCGTGGCTGTGTGTCGTGACCGCCAACCTATGGCGCAGGTGGAGGAGTACCTCGACGAGCTCGAATTCCTCGCCGAGACGGCCCACATTGTCACTGAGCACCGCTTTGTGCAGAAACTCTCCTCGCCCGACAGCCGCTACTTTGTAGGCCCGGGTAAGTTGGAGGAGATTCGCGATTGGTGCGAGGAGCACGAAATTGACGTTATCATTTTTGACGATGAGCTTTCGCCATCCCAGACGCGCAACATTGAGAAGGTTATAGGTAGGCGCATATCCGACCGCACAAGGCTCATCTTGGACATCTTTGTGCAGAGGGCCCGCACGGCCTATGCAAAGACGCAGGTAAAGTTGGCGCAATATGAGTATATGTTGCCCCGCCTGACGGGTATGTGGACCCACTTGGAGCGTCAAAGGGGTGGCACCGGCACTCGTGGTGGTTCGGGTGAGAGGGAGATTGAGACCGACCGAAGGGTTGTGCGCAACAACATCTCAAAACTCAAAGAGGAGCTCAAAAAGATTGACCGTCAGATGGCGGTGCAGCGTAGTAATAGGGGCTCAATGGTGAGGGTTGCGCTGGTGGGCTACACCAATGTGGGCAAATCTACCCTTATGAACCTTATCAGCAAGAGCGAGGTCTTTGCCGAGAACAAACTCTTTGCAACGCTTGACACAACGGTGCGTAAAGTTGTCTTCGACAATCTTCCGTTCTTGATGTCGGACACCGTGGGCTTCATCCGCAAACTCCCCACCCAACTTGTGGAGGCATTCAAATCGACGCTCGACGAGGTGAGGGAGGCCGACCTGTTGATTCACGTTGTGGATATCTCCCACCCTGCATTTGAAGACCAACTCAATGTGGTGAAGCAGACTTTGGCCGATATTGGCGCGAGCGATAAGCCTGTGTTCTTGGTCTTCAACAAGATTGATGCCTACACTTGGACTCCCAAGGAGGAGGATGACCTTACGCCTGCAACCAAAGAGAATATTTCGCTCGAAGAGTTGCAGCGTAGCTGGATTGCAAAGGCCAACACGCCCTGCATCTTCCTCTCGGCACTCACCAAGGAGAATATCGACAAGTTCCGCACCGACCTCTACGGTATGGTGCGCGAGATTCACGCGGGGCGTTACCCATTCAACAATTTCCTCTATTAATCGGCAAACAAGTAACTATAATATATAATAGGTATGGTACACATTCTTGACAAAGAGAGTTCTATTCTCAACAAGTTCCTCGCGGAGATTCGCGATGTAAACATTCAGGGTGACAGTATGCGCTTCCGTCGCAACTTGGAGCGCATCGCAGAGATTTGTTCCTACGAAATCAGCCGCACCCTCGACTACACACCCCAGATTGTCGAAACCCCACTTGGTGAGGCGGAGATTATGCTCTCCAACGACAAGATTGTGCTTGCCACCATTCTGCGTGCGGGCCTCCCCTTCCACCACGGCTTTCTCAACTACTTCGATGGCGCACAGAATGCCTTTGTGACAGCCTATCGTAAGCACCACAAGGATGGCTCCTTTGAGGTGAAGGTGGAGTATATTTCGTGTGGCTCATTGGAGGGTAAGACGCTGATTCTCGTGGATCCTATGTTGGCTACGGGTACTTCGTTGGTATATTCCTACGAGGCACTTGTTGCTAAGGGTGGCAACCCCAAAGAGTTGCACGTTGCAGCAGTTATTGCAAGCGAGGCCGGTGTGGAGTATGCCGCCAAACATCTGCCCCACGGTACCCACATCTGGTGCGCTTCGGTAGATCCCGAACTCTCGGCACAGAGCTACATCATCCCCGGCTTGGGCGATGCGGGTGACTTGGCCTACGGCTCGAAGTTGGACTAAACATAGTGGCGGATAGTTTGTGGTGTTCCACAACCCCCAACCCTTCGGATGGGTGGGGGTACTCCGCGACAAAAGGATAAGCAAAAAAGGTTCGGAAATTTCCGAACCTTTTTTGTTGCGTGCGAGAACCACAGAACCTATACGGTCATAATCTCTTTCTCCTTGGCAGCTACCAACTCGTCGAGTTTCTTGGTGTAGCGGTCGATGAGTTTCTGTGCGTCCGATTCGCCATCTTTGGCCACATCCTCGGGCATACCATCTTTCTGAGCCTTCTTGAAGGCATCAACAGCATCACGCCTTGCGTTGCGAAGACTAACCCTACCTGTCTCGGCATAGCCTTTCACCTGCTTAACGAGGTCTTTACGACGCTCCTCGGTGAGGGCGGGGATTGTGAGGCGGATGTGCTCGCCATTGTTCGAGGGGGTAAGGCCGATGTTGCTCACCAAGATAGCCTTCTCGATGGGGGCAATCATATTCCTATCCCAAGGCTGGATGAGGATGGTCTTTGCGTCGGGCACGGTAACACTCGACACCTGCTCAATGGGGGTGGCAGCACCGTAGTACTCAACCATAATGCCCTTCAAAACGTGCTGGCTGGCTTTGCCTGCCCTGACGCTCAAAAGAGCCTCTTCGAGGTGGTGGATAGCCTTTGCCATCTTCTCCTCGGCCATTTCAAGAATCAAAATCTTGTCGTCATTCATAATTGTGCGATGTTCTATAAGTTAGTAAATAATTATCTCTTTTGTCTTCTCTATCACTTTGGTGATGGTCTTGCGTGAGCAGGCACTGCTGTGGAGCACCACAACCCCATCTCTACCAACAATAATATTGCGGGGTATCTCCTGCTCGGCAAAGAGGGAGTAAATCCCGCGCTCGGGGTCCTCGCCCGAAATATATGGGTAGCCCCTCTTTTCGAGCCACGCCTTGATGGTCGCAGAGTTCTCTTCGCGGGCGATGGGAAGAAACACAAACTCCTCGCTACCCAATAACCCTGCAAACTCCTCCGACTGCGATAGCCACCTAAACTCTTTGCGACACGATGGACACCAACTCGCCCAAAGGCATATCCATACTACCTTGCCTTCGAGGTCGGCACTGCGGATTGTGGAGCCATCCATCATCCTCACCTCAAAGTCGGGCACCCTATCACCCTCCACCACTCTTGCATAGGGGTCGCTCTGGCCACACACCGAAAGGGTGGCAAAGAGTGACACAAGGATGAGAAAGAGCTGTTTCATAGCCCACCGAGAGTTTTGGGTGGTTTAGTTATGCACGAGGGTGCCACACTGCTCGCCTTCGAGCACCTTTTGGAGCGTACCCTCGGTATCCATATCGAAGACGATGATGGGGAGTTTGTTCTCCTTGCAGAGGGTAAAGGCGGTAAGGTCCATAATTTTAAGGCCCTTGCTATAAACCTCATCAAAGGTTATGGTGTCGAACTTGGTTGCAGTGGGGTCCTTCTCGGGGTCGGCCGTATAGACACCATCCACACGAGTACCTTTGAGGAGCACCTCGGCCTCAATCTCCACACCGCGCAATGCCGAGGCACTATCGGTCGAGAAATAGGGGTTGGAGGTACCACCACCGATGATTACCACATAGCCCGCTTCGAGATATTCGAGTGCTTTGGCTTTGGAGAAATACTCGCCAATGGGCTCCATACGGATGGAGGTGAGGACTTTGGTCTTCACGCCAATGCTCTCCAAGTGGCTATGGAGTGCCAGAGAGTTGATGATGGTTGCAAGCATACCCATCTGGTCGCCCTTCACACGGTCGAAACCACGACCTACACCCTGCAAGCCACGGAAGATGTTGCCACCGCCGATAACGATACCAATCTGCACACCGCACTCTACGGCGTGTTTAATCTGCTGTGCATAACTGTCGAGCACCTCGGTCGAAAGACCTTTGCCGCTATCGCCACCAAGCGACTCTCCGCTGAGTTTCAGAAGGATTCTTTTGTATTTCATATTTTGCTATGTTGTTGTTTGTCAGAGGTGTTGCGTTGGCGTGATGATATACCACACCAATATTGGTTACGAATATACAACTTTTTTCCAAAATACCCAAAACTCGGGTTAATTAGTGGCTCACATTGTCGCCGGCAGACAATTTTCAATTTTCAACTTTCAATTTTCAACTTTATTCGGTATATTTGCGCTATTGTAGCAAAATGTGCAGTGAGAAATAGCGAATATAAATACCTAAACCGTATCTCCTCGCCCACCGATTTGAAGGCTCTCGGGCTCTCGGAACTCCCCCTCTATTGCGAGGAGTTGCGCGACTATATCGTGAAGTGTTGCGCTACCAATCCGGGACACCTCTCGTCGAGCCTCGGTGCTGTGGAGCTCTCGGTGGCGATTCACTATGTCTTTGATTTTCCCACAGATAAGGTCGTGTGGGATGTCGGTCACCAAGCCTATGCACACAAAATCATAACGGGCCGCAGGGAGGAGTTTGCCACCCAACGCACCCTCGGAGGAATTGCCGGTTTCCCCCGTATGGAGGAGGGCGACTCGTTTGGTGCAGGCCACTCGTCGGTATCTATCTCGGCAGCATACGGTCTTGCCGAGGCCGCTGCGATGAAGGGGTCGGGCGAGAGTGTTATTGCCGTGATTGGCGATGGTGCAATGACGGGCGGTTTGGCTTTTGAGGGACTCAACAATGCAGGTGCATCGAAGGCTAATATCCTCGTGATTCTCAACGACAACCGCCAGAGTATCGACACCAATGTGGGTGCGCTTCGCAAGCACCTTCTGCGCATCACCTCTTCGCGCAAGTATAATGCGATGAAACGCAAAGTGTGGGGTGGATTGAGGTTTAGTCCTCGCCTGAGGTCGCTGTTGCAGACTGCGGCACACTCCGTTAAGCGTGGCATCCTGCGCCAAAGCAACCTCTTTGAGAGTATGGATTTCCGCTACTTTGGCCCCACTGATGGACACGATGTTGAGAGCCTTGTGCGCACACTTCTAGCCCTGAAAAATATTGAGGGCCCCAAGTTGCTCCACGCAATGACCATAAAGGGGAAGGGTTACGCTCCTGCCGAGCAGGGGGACCCCGCAGTTTGGCACTCCCCGGGCAAGTTCAACCCCGAAACGGGCGAAAGGGAGCCTTCGGGTAAGGGGGCGACCAAGTATCAGTATGTATTTGGTGCTGCGCTGCTCGAATTGGCACGCAAGGATAGTAGGGTTGTGGGTGTTACGCCTGCGATGGCTACGGGCTCGTCTATGAATATTCTGCAAACGGCTATGCCCGAGCGTGTGTTTGACGTGGGTATCGCTGAGGGCCACGCCGTTACCTTCTCAGCTGGTTTGGCTGCGGGTGGTATGGTGCCGTTTTGTGCCATCTATTCGTCGTTTATGCAACGAGCCTACGACAATGTGATTCACGATGTCGCGCTCCAAAACCTCCACGTTGTCTTCTGCCTCGATAGGGCTGGTATCGTGGGTGAGGATGGTGCAACCCACCACGGAGAGTTCGACGTTGCCTATATGCGCCCCATTCCCAATCTGCGAATCCTTGCGCCTCGCAACGAACAGGAGTTGAGGGATGCAATGTATACCGCCTATGTGGGTGAGGGCCCCTATGTTATCCGCTATCCTCGTGGTCGTGCTGCGGGTGTGGATGAGGGCGAGATGAAGCCTTTGGTGGAGGGCAAGTCGGAGCTTTTGCGCGAGGGTACAGATGTTGCGCTCCTCACTCTCGGACACACCGCCCTCGATGGTGCGAAGGCTGCCGAGATGGCAAAGGAGAGGGGTGTGTCGGTGTGCCATATAGACCTGCGCTGGGCAAAACCCCTCGACGAGGAGAGGTTGCGCTGGGTGGCCGACAACTTCAAACGCATTGTAACCGTGGAGGATGGTGTGCTCAATGGTGGTATTGGTGGTGCTGTGGCCGAGTGGATGCTCGAAAATGGCTACAACCCCCAAATCATACGCCTCGGTATTGATGATGTGTTTGTGGAGCACGGCTCGGTTGCGGAGCTCAAACACCTATGTGGCTACGATGCCGAGGGAATACTCGGTGCGCTGTTGAATTAGGTGGTCGGAATATGAAAACAAGGTGCGCTCCTGCAAGGGGCGCACCTTTATTTTGTGTGCAAGTTGTGTGACGGCTATTGCATTTGAGCCACCTCCTCGGTGGGTTGTTCCTCTGCGGGTTGCTCTTCGGTGGGCTCCGCTTTGGGCTGAGGCTTTTGCAGGAGCTCTTTGGCGGGAATCTCACACGTCACCACAAAGGCTTTGGGGAAGTGAATCCTCACCTTCGAGAGGAGCATTATGGCCTCGTCGTGCGTCAGGCAGTTGCCACAAGTGACCAAAAAGTATGGGTTTTCGTAGGCAAAATAGACGGGCACATTGTAGTGCTCACGAAAGAGGGCAATTGCGGCTTCGGCATCGGTGCGGGCCGATTGGGTGTGGCTTGCAAAGATGCGGATGCGGTAGCCCTGATAGCTCTCCTTGGGCGAGGTCTGAGCATTGTATTTACCGATAGCCTCCTCGGCACCGGAGTGAATCCTCGCCTGGGCGCGTGCTCCACTCAATGTGTCGGGCTCGGCAAGACGCTCGGTAAAAGAGGGTGTTGTGCGGAGGTTGAGCGAGTCGGGGGCCTCCTGTGCCGAGGCGCTCGCTACAAAGCCCACGAGTGACAATATAAATATTATAAGAATCCTCTTCATTGTTCTCTATTGTTCGTTTAGATACTTGGATGGTTCGCCAAAGATACGGATAAATTTCGAAATGGGGACATCTCTGCGCTCGTAGCGTTTGCGGAAGCACCAAATCTTGCCCTCTCCGTAGCCCGAGATTGTCAGAGCGTCGGGCGAGGATTTGAGTGTGCCGAGGGCGCGTAGGGCGGCAAGGGCCGACGGGAAACGCATACCGACATCCACCGTTACCGTTGTTGTCGATTTGCGGGGGAGCACAACGGGTGACTTCATATAGACCTCACCGATGGGCTCGCCTTTGAGGTCGGCAACGAGCTCTCCACCCACCACCGTAACCTTGAAGGCCGATTTGTTCTCAATAGTCATCTCAACCCGCGCCCCCTCCGAGAGGTTGAAGGAGAGAAGACGAGCCTCTTTGAGCACAAAGCTATTGAGAGAGATGAGATTGCAGCCTGAGAGGGTGAGCATTAAAATTGCCACCATCACAAATCTGACACTATGTTTAACTCCTTGTTTCATCTTGTTTATTGATATTTGAGTGTTTGGTCGGGGCGCACACGCGAGGTGATGGCGACAGGTATGGAGAGTAGTGCAACCAAAACAAGAGGTAGAGCCACGTTTATGCCAATCCACCACACCCAACCGAATGATACGGGCACGGCCGAGAGCATATAGGCCTCGGGGTTGAGGGATATAACCCCCGTAAAGTGTTGTAATGCAAGGAGTGTGCCCGCAATGATGTTGCCCCACGCCATACCCGAGAGAATGACCTTCAAGGCACACCAGAGGAATAGGTGTTGGATCTTCCTATTGCGCATACCGAGAGCTTTGAGTGTGCCAATCATACGGATGCGCTCGAAGATGATAATCAGCAGGGCGGTAATCATATTTAGCAGTGCAACGGCAATCATAATGATGATTATCACAGCACCATTGACATCGTGGGTGGTAAGCCAATCGAAGATTTGGGGGTAGTTGGTTGCGAGGTTGGTTGTGCGCCACATCTCATCATCTCCTGCAAGATAGGCCTCGGCTCTAACATCCGAAGTTAGACTCTCCATCGCCCCAAACTCATCTGCCATAATCATATAGCCCGAGAGTTTGTCTTCTGTCCAATCGTTGATTCTCTGCACGTTGCGGATGTCGGTGAGGGTGAGCATCTGCTCCAAAGCAGAAGCCCCCGTGGAGTAGATGCCCGATATTTTGAAGGCATCGCGGCGCATCGGTGCGCTTTGTGACGAGAAGATGAACTCCACCTTGTCGCCAACGCCCACTTCCAAGAGGTTGGCGAGGGTTTGCGACACCAAAATATCCTTCCTACGCTCTGCGCCACCAATGCGTGGCAACTCGCCCGCCACAAGGTTGGAGGCATAGAAGAGCGAGTCGTACCCGGCCCCCACGCCACGCAGTAGAGCTCCCTGCATAGTTCCACCCTTTTTGATGATTCCCGAGCGAGAGGCAAAGGGGGTGATGGAGCCGAAGTGGTCGAGGGTGCTGACCGTCTGCTCGAAGGCCTCATTGCGAGAGAGGGCTTTGGTGTCGAGCGAGAGGTAGGAGCCCGAGGGTTCAACCGAAATGTGGGCATCCATACCCGTAAGTTTCTCTTGTAGAGCCTCTTTGAAACCGCCAATTACCGAGATGGAGATGAGCATTACGGCCAAGGATATGGCAACCGAGATGCGAGCGATGCCCATCATTGCACCGCTACGCTCGCCCTTCTGTGAGGAAATTCGGCGAGCCAAAAATAACTCTACACTCTCTTTTGCCACCTTTTTTGCTTGTGTCGGCTCAAAAGTACGAAAATTTCGGTATATTTACCATCAGAAACAGAACAAAAAGAGAATATCACAATGAGTAGAGTTGTTTTAGTAACAGGAGCAACCTCGGGAATTGGTGAGGCTACGGCCCGCGCTTTTGCCGAGAAGGGTTATAAAGTTATCATCACAGGTCGTCGCGCCGAAAGGCTCGAAGCTCTCAAAGGGGAGCTTGAAGAGAGGTTTGGGGCCGAGGTGTTGGCCATCAACTTCGATGTGAGGGAGAAGGAGCAGTGCGAATCGGCCATTGAAGCACTCCCTGTGGAGTTTGCCAAGATTGATATTTTGGTCAATAACGCAGGCTTGGCATCGGGCTTGGAGCACCTCAATGAGGGTGCCGACGAGGATTGGAATGCGATGATTGACACCAATGTTAAGGGCCTTTTGTATATCACTCGCGCGGTGGCAAACCGTATGATTGAGCGAGGTGAGGGTGGCCACATTGTCAATCTTGGCTCCACTGCGGGCACGCAGGTATATGAGAATGGTAACGTCTATTGCGCCACCAAGCACGCCGTACACGCCCTTTCGCACGGTATGCGCATCGACTTCCTGCGCCACCGAATCAAGGTTACGGAGGTGCGTCCGGGTATGGTCGAAACCGAGTTCTCGGTTGTTCGTTTCCACGGTGACCAACAGAGGGCCGATGGTGTCTATAAGGGACTCAAACCCCTCACAGGTGAGGATATTGCAAGTGCTATTGTGTGGGCCGTAGAGCAACCCGCCCACGTCAATGTGAGCGAGATAATCCTCACACCCACCGCACAAGCCGACTCCTACTACAAGTTTGTGGAACAATAGAGTGGCTTAGAGGTGCGTTTATACCACGGAAACCAAATAAAAAGAGAGAAAAATGAATGTATCCTACCTTTTGATAATTGCAATTGGCCTCGTTGGACTGATTGTGCAGATGAGGCTTAAATCGGTATTCAAGAAGTACTCCCGCGAGCCATTCCCCGGTGGATTTACGGGTAAAGATGTGGCCGAGAAGATGTTGCACGACCACGGAATCTACGATGTGAAGGTGGTATCCACCCGCGGACACCTCACAGACCACTACAATCCCGCCACTCGCACGGTGAATTTGAGCGAGGATGTCTATGGCAGTGCATCAATTGCGGCCGCTGCGGTGGCTGCCCACGAGTGTGGTCACGCTGTACAGCACGCACAAGGCTACGCCCCACTGCGCCTGCGCTCGGCTCTGGTACCCATCATCCAATTCTCATCGAACATCTCGACTTGGGTGATAATCATTGGTATTCTTGTGATAAACACCTTCCCGGCAATCTTTTGGGTGGGCATTGCAACCATTGCAGCCTCGGCACTCTTCTCGATTGTTACACTCCCTGTGGAGTACAACGCCTCGTCGCGTGCTCTTGCGTGGCTCGAAGGGGGTAGGGTGCTTTCGCCCGAGCAGATGCACGGGGCAACGGTGTCGCTTCGATGGGCAGCCCGAACCTACCTTGTGGCGGCATTGAGTGCCATTGCAACCCTCTTGTACTACCTCGACTTTGTACGCAATAACGACTAATTTTAACACAGAAACCAACCCCAAACAATAGATGACTTTTACTGCGCTCGACCACGCAGCCACCCTCGCACTCAACTTCGATGGCGGCTTGGTGATGGATAGATTTATATGGCTGGTGTCGGAGAAACTGACTTGGGCACCACTCTACATAGCCCTCCTGTGGCTCACCTACCGTAAGTGGGGGTGGAAATATATGGTTGTAATTCTGCTGGCGGTGCTGCTTGGCGTGGCTCTTTCGGATCAGATTTGCAACTATTTCAAGGATACCTATCAGATGTTGCGCCCCCATAGGGTGGAGGGTGTCAAGGAGCACCTTCACCTTGTGTGGAACCCCATCAAGGAGCAGTATTGCCTCTCGGGAGGCTATGGAACCATTTCGGCACACGCGGCCACAACGATGTCCATATTTTTGATTGTGGGATGTGGCGCACTGCGAGATAGTCGATGCTATTGGAGGTGGATGCCACTCTGGGTGATTGTTGTGGGCTACTCGCGCATCTATTTGGGCGCACACTTCCTCTCTCAGGTGCTTTTTGGATGGACTCTTGGAGCACTTGTGGGTGGTCTTGTAATTTGGCTTGTTGATAAGTTTGGCAAGCGATTCAAAGTGAGCAGGTTGTAGCTCTATTTCGGCTAAAAAATAAGGTACATTTTAAGGTACAAACGTACCTTAAAATGTACCTTATTTTTTCTCCCTGCTACGGAACGGGATCATAGCCACTTCCACCCCAAGGGTGACAGCGCAAAATGCGACGTAAAGTAAGCCATCCACCCTTCAAAGGGCCATATTTTCGCAGGGCTTCCAATGCGTATTGCGAACACGTTGGGGTGAATCTGCACGTCGGATGGGGTTTGAGGGGCGAGATGCAGATTTGATAGAAGCGGACAAGTGCCACGAAGGGTGCGCTTGCCAACCACCTAAATCCTCTCCACAATTTTTGCCAAAATCCCTCCGACTGCATCGCGTATGGTGTTGAATTCGAGAATCTCTTTTGTGCTGTAAATGAGGCCGATATCAACGTGGAGCCCTTTTTGTGCCGCCTTCTCCACAATGGCGAGCTTTTGGGTACGATAGGCCTCACGAGTGCGGCGTTTCAGAAGATTTCGCCCCACAGCCCTCTTTATATTTCGCTTGGGAACGACAAACAAGACCGACACCTGTGCCTGATCCTCTTCGGTCATCTTGCGCACCTTATAAATATAGCGATAGGGGGCCAGGTGACCACCCTTATTGCGCACAAACAAGGCATCGACTGCACCCCCGTGAAGACGCTCTGCTTTCGAAAGACCATATTTTGCTGTTTGTGCCATAAGTATCTAAAAATGAGTGCGGGGCATCTTAACGACACCCCGCAAACGTACCTTATTTTGTACCTTTTTTCTCGGTGCCGGACTCCTCTGCTGGTTTGCGTTTCGCGCGGGAGCGTTTTACGGGTTTCGCCTCCTGTGCCTTGATGAAATTCTCGGCCTTGTGGCTGTGGCTGAACTCGATGGGTTCGAGCGTCTTGCCTGCTTTGGCATCGGCAACCAAAAGCTCAACAGCCTTTGCGATGTTGGGAATACCGGGGGCGGGAGCTTTGGAGTAGATTTTCAGACCAGCCTCCACAGCAGCCTTTGCGGTATTCTCGCCCAAAACCACAATCATCGGGATATTCTCGGTGCCGAACTTGGCAACAAGCGAGGCAATCTCGTTGGGGCTGTAAAATACCAACAAATCGTAGTCGGAGATATTCACATCCGAGAGGTCTGCGCTCACGGTGTGGGCGAAGATGAGGCTGTGGAAGTTGA
Source organism: Tidjanibacter sp. (assembly GCA_045657545.1). Lineage (GTDB taxonomy): Bacteria > Bacteroidota > Bacteroidia > Bacteroidales > Rikenellaceae > Tidjanibacter. The sequence continues at coordinate 97,762 of JAZOTH010000010.1, read as the reverse complement.
GGTGCAACTTTTCGAGCGTTTGTGGAATCTCGGGGTTGTGGGGCTCGGCAAGGGCGAGGATGAATCGCTCGTCCTTGTGTTTGAGAATCATCTCCATAAAGCTGTCGAACTTACCGTCGGCAAAGAAAATCTTGCGCTTGCGGTAGATGATATACTTCTGCAAATAGAGGGCAACGGCCTCATTGATACAGAAATACTTCATTGTCTCGGGGATGTTGATTCTTGCCTCCTCTGCGATGCGGAAGAAGTTGTCGATGGTGGTTCGGCTGGTGAAAATCACTGCCGAATAGTCCAAAATTTCTGTCCTCTGACTACGGAATTCTTTGAGTGACACCCCCTCAATGCGCATAAAAGGCTTGAAGGTGAGTGTGAGATTGTTCTCTTGTGCCACCTGATAGAAAGGTGACTTTTCGATTACGGCAGGTTGGGGCTGCGAAATAAGTATACTTTTAATTTTCAACGCTTTGTGTTTATTTGGTTCGACATTAAATGGCACTATTTCTCACCACAAGGGTGGCAACAATGCCGATGGGAATCAAAACGACGGCGCAAAGGTACAAAATCCAAAGTAAAATAGAAACTTTTTGCTCAATAAAGAAAATTAAACTTTTTGTGACAAATGTGGCAAATGCCACAACCGCCACTCCAATGGCAACATAGCCAAGCACTTGTGCCGAAGCCCCGGAGTTGATTACAAAGAGCAACGCAACGGGGGTGACCACAATGGATGCAAGAGCCATCAGTGTGTCTGCCAAGATGTTAAGACCTTGCGCCACCTCTTCGCGGCGAACAAGTGTGCAGACTCCTATTGTGAGAACTCTTTGCACCGCACCCACCACCGTGAATGTTGCAATGCCAATGGGGACAAGCCATAGCGAGTTGAGCCCTCCGAGTGATTCAACACCAAAAATATCGAGCCAACCCACAACCACCAAGGCCCACGTTATTATGCCGAGTGCCACCGAGTTGCGCACCGCTCTCATAAAGAGGTAACTCAATTCGTCCGCAACTCTTATGCCAATATTATCACCCACAACGATTTTCCACATCTGCCCGACGTAGCCGCCATAGGCAAAAACCACAAAGAGGTAGTAGACAAACATTGCCACCACCATAAGCCACACCACAGCATTGTCGGTCAGCGACAAGGGGTTATCCACAATGGCGGGCTGCTCCACAAGTCGTGCGCCCTCGCCAAAGAGCCTCGCCAAGCCCCCACCGAGAGTGTCGGCAGGTGTGGTTGTGATATTTTCAATGGGTGTAGTCATCTTTGTGTGGTATTACTCTTCGCTTTTGCGCACCGAGATGCGGATGGTTGTGCCCTTGCCCAACTCGCTGTCTATGACGGCAATATGTCCGCCGTGATACTCCTCAATGATACGTTTGGAGAGTGATAGGCCCAAGCCCCAACCGCGGGTTTTGGTTGTAAAGCCAGGCTCAAAAATCTTCTTCCAATTATTCTTGGCGATACCTTTGCCGGTATCCTTCACATCAATGTGTGCCCACTCGTCACTCTCGCTGATGGTGACCGAAATATCGCCCACACCTTGAAGTGCATCAAGTGCGTTTTTGAGAAGGTTCTCCACCACCCACTCAAAGAGTGCCGCATTCATCATCACCATCACGGGAGCCATCGCCAGACCGTTGTAGTCGAGGCTCACCCTCTTAGGTATTCGGGTGCGGAAATAGAGCACACAATCGCCCACAACCTCCCCGAGGTTGGTCTTTGCAAGGTCGGTCTCCGAGCCGATTTTACCAAACCTATCGGCCACCTTCACGAGCCTTGTGAGGTCTTTGCTCATCTCGTCGATGGCTGCGGGGTCTATATCCTGCGAGCGGAGGTATTCGAGCCAGCCCATAAGTGACGAAATGGGGGTTCCGAGTTGGTGGGCGGTCTCCTTCGCAAGTCCTATCCACACACGGTTTTGTTCATCCTGCTTCGAGGTGCGGAAGGTTACAAAGGCAAAAAAGGCAAAAATAGCCACCACCGACAACTGAACATAGGGGAAGAGAATCAGCCAATCCAAGAGTGCCGAGTTGCCATAGAAGAGGATGTAGCGATAGCCCCTTGGGGTGGTAATCTCAATAGGGGTATTCTGCCTCGAAAGTTTCATAATGAGCTTCATCCTCTTGTCGGGGTGATTCACCACACCTTCGGGCAGTAGGTGGTACTTTTCAACCCTGCCGCTCTCATCCAGAAGTAGGTATGGGATATTCTGATTATGAACAACTTGGAAGATTAGAGGGTCGTTGTGGGTGCTCTCGCCCATACGCTCCATTGCGTAGGACCAGAGGGCCATTTCGTTCATCTCCTTGTGTTGGAGTCGGCGCGAGAGGTGTGTGGAGAAGATGAGCGACAGGGTACCTATCGCCACGGCAATGGAGATTACCAGCACCCTCTTCTTGTAGGGGGCACTCTTTATCACTTGCCACAACTTCTCGCGAAACTCTCTCATATCTATCCCTATTTACGCTCGGTATCTTGTGATGTGAGGATTGTGTTGTACTGCTCCAAATTCTGCAACAGCTCCACAGCCCTCTTCAACTCCACATCTTCGGGAATGTTGTGTGCGGTGGAACCTTCGGAGTAGTTGTAGCGGGCAACCAATTGGTTTTCAATGATTTTTTGCAACTCTTTTTTGTAGAGTTGTAGGTTGTCCTGGGTGTCGTTGGTGATGTTGGCCTCTATTTGGGCCATCTGCTCACTCATATTCTCCTCCCAACGCTCCTTTTCGGCAGCCTTCTTGAACTCCTTCCAAAGGCGCGAGGCGTAGCTCTCCCACACAACCGTCTTGTCCTTCATAAACTCCACAAACTCTGCGTAGGCCTCATCGGTGAAGTGGTATTTGGTGGGAACAACCACACCCTCCAACTCCTCGTAGTGGCGGGTGCAATACTCAGTCAAAAAGTCATCCACAAATCCCTGTGCATAGACCACCACCGCAAAGGTGCTCACATACTCGGGCTCCAACTTTACGTCGGGCATTACACCTCCTCCGTCATAGACTTTGCGCCCTGCGCGGGTGTGGAATTCGTTGATGAGCGAGTCGGGCACCGAGGCAACACTTCCATCTTCGTTGTGGGCAGAGTAGTCTTTGGCCTGCACACATCGGCCGCTTGGGAGATAATATTTCGAGGTTGTGAGTTTTAGGTAGGAGTTGTAGCCAAGAGGATAGGTGCTCTGTACCAAGCCCTTGCCAAATGTTCGCTGACCAACCAGCACAGCTCTGTCGTAGTCCTGCAATGCGCCCGCAACAATCTCCGCAGCAGAGGCCGAGCCGTTGTCGGTGAGCACAACAAGGGGTATTTCGGTGTCGATGGGGGCAATCTCCGTTTTGAAAACCCTGTTCTCCGCACTATCCTTCGAGGAGCGGGTGCTCACAACCTCGCTACCCGTGGGCAGAAAGAGCGAGAGTATCTTCACGGCCTCTTGGAGAATACCTCCGCCATTGCCACGATAGTCCAGCACCAAACCCTTCAATCCCTGTGATTTGAGGGCTTCATAGGCTTTCAGAAAATCGGCCGAGCACCCCTCGGTGAAGTCGCTATGGATAATGTAGCCCACGCTGTCGGCAACCATTCCATAGTAGGGAATACCGGGTATGGCGATTCTCTCGCGCTGGATTTTCAGAGGTACAAGTTCGCCCGTTGGGAATTTCTCGATGGTGAGCTTCACTGCGCTACCGGGATTACCTTTGAGTTTGTCACTCACTTGTTGGGTGGTGTAGCCCTTTGCGCTCTTGCCCTCAATTTCGACTATGCGATCACCGGGGCGTATGCCTGCACGGTCGGCCGGGGAGTCTTTGTAGGGTGCCGAGAACTCCACATAGTCGCCACGCAGACGGATAAGTGAGCCAACGCCACCATACTTACCCGTTGTCATCACCTCAAACTCATCCATCCTTTCGGCGGGGAGGAATTCGGTGTAGGGGTCGAGAATCTTGGTCACACCCTCGGCTGCTGCATTAAGAATCTTGTCGCTCCTCACCTCATCCACATAGAAGAGATCGGTGATGCGCAGGATGTTAATCAACAAGTCGATGTTTTTGCCGAGATTATAAGTGTTGTTTTTGGCAGCCGCACCCATAAGGACACAACCCGACAGCACCACGCCGACAACTATGTATTTAACCCCCTTTTTCATACTAAAAACCTCTATTAATCTCGCCCACAATGCGGAATCGGGCATTTTCGACCTCTTTTCTCACACCGCTCAACTCCAAAGTTGTGGCATCTATCTGCCTCAGCGAAAGGGCCTCATCTCCCACATTCACAAGGCGTTTCCACACACCCGAAGAGCGGAAAATCATCTCCTGTGCATTCTCGCTGTGGAGAGAGTAGCCACTGCGCGACATTGCTGCAATGATTTGTTCACGATTGCCGGTCAATGACCCCTGCAAACCAACGGTCATAAAGCCATAGTTGGGGTAGGCAAGCGATATGCCCACCATTGCAACCAAGAGGACAATGCCCTTGTAGCCGAGTAGTTGGCGAGGGCCCACAGCCAAGGTGTCTGTGGCAACCATCGCGCCAAAAATCAGTGCCATAAGCAGGGTGAGTTTCAAGAAATGCCTTGCGGCCCTGCCCCAATAAAGTCCAAATTTACTCTTGTTCATATCTTCTGTTTGCTACTATTACAACGCTTCCGTAAGGCTCAAAATTGTATCCCTCACCTGCTCCATAAGCCAATGAGGAGTTGAGGTCGCTCCACACACTCCCACATTCTCCACACCCTCAAACATCTGGCGAGTGAGCTCCTCGGGAGATTCTATCTTCACACTGTTGGGGTTGGCACCGTGGCAAGCCTCAAAGAGCACCTTGCCATTGGAGCTCTTTGCACCACACACAAAGACCACCATATCACACTCGCGAGCAAAGTTGCGCAGGTGCTCCTCCCTACCTGCCACCTGACGGCAGATGGTGTCGCGCACAATAACCCCCTCGGGATTCGAGGAGCGAGAGAGCACCTCGTTGCGAATCTCGGCAAAGAGAGCCAGGCTCTGGGTGGTCTGCGAGAGTAGGAAGATAGGCTTCGAGAAATCGACACCCTCCAAGTCGGCACTCTTCTCGACCACAATCGCCCTATCCTCAATTTGACCGTTTAGTCCCACAACCTCAGCGTGTCCCTTTTTGCCGAGGATGAGCACTGTACCCCCCACCTCACACATTTGGCGGTCGGCCTCAATGGTGAGTTTTTGGAGTTTGGAAACCACGGGACAGGTTGCATCGGCATATCCGAGCGAGAGGGCTTCGAGTGTGCGATAGGTTCTCTTGGGCTCTCCGTGTGCGCGGATGAGGATTTTGCTCTCGGGGGTGGGGGCGATAGTTTCGAGTTCGGCGTGGGATATGGTCTTCACACCCAAACCCTCCAAGCGTGCCACTTCGAGGTCGTTGTGCACTATGTCGCCCAGCGAATAGACCCTCTTGCCCTCGGCTACCAACTCCTCCGCCTTCGAAATGGCACTCACCACTCCGTAGCAGAAGCCCGATTTATCGTCAATAGTTACCCTCATACATTCGTAAGAATTGAGAATTGAAAATTGAGAATTGAGAATTGAGAATTGAAAATTGAGGTCGCTTTTGGCGCGAAAGATTTGGTTTTTTTAATCCTCAACTTTTTGTCTAAACACCTCGTCGAACCACACCATCTCCTCTTCGAGAGTCATTCCTCCATTGTCGAGGACAATCGCATCGTCGGCCTTGCGCAGTGGGCTCACCGCACGGGTCTGGTCGAGGTGGTCGCGCTGTCGGATGTTCTCCACAATCTCCTCGCGGCTCACCTCCTCACCCTTGGCCAGCAACTCCTGATAGCGTCGCTCGGCCCTCACCTCGGGGTCGGCAGTCATAAAGATTTTCAGCTCCGCGTGGGGGAAGACAACCGTACCAATATCCCTGCCATCCATCACAACGCCTTTGTCGCGTCCCATCTCCTGCTGCATAGCCACCAGACGAGCCCTCACCTCACCAATGGCACTCACGGCACTCACAAGGTTGCTCACAGTGATGGTGCGAATCTTACCCTCAACCCACTCGCCATCGACGTAGATATCGCTCGCGCCTCGGTCGGGATTGAAGCGGAAGTCGATGCGGATGTTGTCGAGATTGGCAACCAGGCGCTCCTCGTTGAGAATACCATTTCCAACACAGCCATTCTCTATTGCCCAGAGGGTTACGGCACGATACATTGCACCCGTGTCGATGAAGATGTAGCCGAGGTGGGCGGCAACCATCTTTGCGAAGGTGCTCTTGCCACACGAGGAGAAGCCATCAACGGCAATTACGATTTTCTTATTTTGCTTTGAAGAGTTCATTGAATTGAATGTCAATTTGTAGGTTGGAAATCATAGAGATGAGCAACGAAAGACCAATGATGGTGATGACAATGCCCGAGATGCGGTTAATCCACAACATATGTTGTGGGCGGAAATGTTTGCGCACAAGTTTCATTATGGAGGCAAGTATGAACCACCAACCCGAACAACCCACAAAGATTCCCAAAATCATCGAAGCATTCGAAAATGCGTTGCCATCGGAGTCGTAGAAACCCATCGACTTGACGGTGGCAATGAGGGCAACGTGCACCAAGATGTAGGCGGGGTTGGCGAAACTCAACAGAAAGCCCGAGAGGTAATCCCTCCAATCGGCCTTATCCTTGCCCGTAAGGTTGCGACGAATCTGCACGTCGGGCTTTTTGAGAAAGATATTCACACCGAAGATGGTGATGAATACACCCGCGATGCACTTTATCAGGAGCATATTGCTCTCGATAAAACCCGTAACGAACGAAAGTGAGAAGAATGCGATGGAGGCATAGAGGGTGTCGCTTGTGGCGATACCGAAGCCCGTTGTAACCCCCGAGCGCATACCTTTACTCAAATTTCGTTGCAGACAGAGGATTGCGGTGGGGCCGGGGGGCATAGATGCCATACATCCCACCATAACTCCTCCAATGAATGTCATTAACCACATATTTTTGTCGTGTTTGTTGTTTGTTTTCTTCTTGGGCAAATTTCACCAACTACAAAGGTAGTTATTTTTGGCGATAGGATACCCCTTTGGGTGGAGAAAATGTGCGCCCCGAAGAAAAATATTCCTCCTGTGGGGCACAAAGTCAAACCAAAAAGGTTATTTTTGTAAAAAATAAATTCGCGGTTATGAAAATTTCGCTCAAAAGATACCAACGAGCCTTGCTCGCACTCCTCTCGGTCTTGCTTCTTTCGCTGGGGTGGTTGAGGGTGAGTGGCCTTGTACTCCTTGTCGCATTTGTCCCCCTTATGCTCATTTCGGCCTCCTATGACGCGGGCCGCAAGGAGTGGTGGCGTATGGCGGGCTGGGTGGCTCTTGTTATGGGGCTGTGGTGTGTGGCCACCTGCTGGTGGATTTACTACGCGGCAGCTGTGGGTATAGTGGCGGCCACAATCATCCAGGTGGTGCTCTTTGGCGGAGTCTTTATGATTTACCACTCTTTCTCCCATCACGCACGCCCCGCGCTTGCCTACACAACCCTCATTGCGGGCTGGCTTTGGGCGGAGCACCTCTACCTCAATGGCGAGGTGTCGTTCCCGTGGCTCTTGTTGGGCAATGGCTTTGCGGGCGATGTGTGGGCTGTGCAGTGGTATGAGCTGACGGGTGTGTTGGGTGGCTCACTGTGGGTGTTGCTCACAAATATCCTGCTCTTTGAGTGGATTTTGAACCGTAAGAATAGGGCCAAAGGTGTTGCTGTGGCGGTTGTTTCTCTGCTTCCCGTGGTTGCTTCGCTTATCATTGGAGGGCTCTACAAGGAGAATCCCAATGCCCCCAAGGCAACCGTAACCCTTGTACAACCCAACATAGACCCCTACAAGGAGAAATACACAATGCCCATTGGGGCGCAGATGTCCATACTCTCTTCGCTCATCTCGGAGGTACCCGAGGGGGTGGATTACATTGTTCTGCCCGAGACGGTCATTGGCGATGCCGGCGACCCAATCTGGGAGAGTAACCATTTGGGTAGTTTTTCTATGAGGTCGTTGGAGTCACTGCGTGCAAAACGCTATCCCGAGGCACAACTCATTGTGGGCGCAATGACCTACCACCGCTATAACAGCGAGCGCGAGGCGAGTCAGACGGCACGTCGCAGTGGCTCAATGATATACGACCGCTACAATGCGGCACTTGCACTCGATAGGGACTCGACGCTCAAAGTGAGCCACAAGTCGCGCCTGGTGGTGGGTGTGGAGAAGATGCCCTTTATGGATGTGCTCAAACCACTCGAAAAACTCATTGTTGATTTGGGTGGCACCACAGGGCAGCTTGGCACCGACAAGTATCGCCACCTGCTGCACCAACGCAACAGTCACTTCCCCTACGGAATCTCGGTGGCTGCCCCCATCTGCTACGAGTCGGTCTATGGCGAGCACATTGGAGGTTTTGCGGCCGATGGCGCCGAGTTGATGATGGTCATCACCAACGACGGCTGGTGGCACGATACGGAGGGCTACCGTCAGCACTTCTCCTTCTCGCGCCTGAGGGCTATCGAGAGTCGTCGCTGGGTGTGCCGCGCGGCCAATACGGGCATCAGTGGCTTCATTTCGCCCGATGGCAGGGTGCACGAAACCCTCGGTTGGGATAAGCGCGGAACTCTCACTGCTGAGGTCACTCCCTCGCGAGAGGTGACCTTCTATGCCAAAGCGGGTGACTATCTGGGAAGGATTGGTACATACCTCTTCATCCTCTCGCTGCTCTACTATGTAAGCTATCGCTTCCGCCACCGTAACCACCTCGTATAGAGAACAATACACACAAAACAATATGAACTACTCCCAGACAACCAAATTTCTCTTCAACTCCTTTCCCTCCTATCAAAATGTGGGCCCAGGTGCCTATAAGGAGGGGTTGCAGAACATCACCGAGATGTGTCGTCGCTTGGAAAACCCCCAGCGCAACTACTTCACCATTCACGTTGCGGGCACCAACGGCAAGGGCTCCGTTTCGCACATTCTCGCCTCGGTTTTACAACAGGCGGGCTACTGTGTGGGTCTTTTCACCTCACCCCACTTGGTCGATTTTCGTGAGCGCATCCGTGTCAATGGTGAGCCCATAAGCGAGCGTCAGGTGGTGAATTTTGTGAAGGAACACAAAGATGAAATGGTGGCGCTTGGTCTGTCGTTCTTCGAGATGACCACCGCAATGGCCTTCCACCACTTCTCGGAGAGCGATGTGGAGGTAGCCATCATCGAAACAGGACTTGGGGGTAGGCTCGACTCGACAAATATCATCAAGCCCATCCTCTCGGTAATCACCAATATTGGCTTGGAGCACACCGCACTTTTGGGCTCCACCATAGGTGAGATTGCCTTCGAGAAGGCGGGTATCATCAAACCCGAAGTTCCCGTAGTGGTGGGTGAGAGTGCTCCCGAGAGCAACGAGGTCTTCGACCGCACCGCTGCCGAGCAAGGCTCCCTCTTGGTCTATGCCGACAAGGAGTGGGAGGTTGTGGATAGTGAGCCCTCGGGAGGGTGGATGCGCTACCACATTCAACGCCCCCGCGACGGCAGGGTGCAGATTCTCGACCTCGATTTGATGGGTGCCTACCAGCGCAAAAACATCATCACGGCTCGCACAGCAGTGAGTATCCTTCGTCACCATACCCCCCTGAATATCTCCACTCGCGCACTTGTTGAGGGGGTGCGCTCGGTGGTGAAATCTACGAGCCTGATGGGTAGGTGGCAGAGGTTGGGCAGCAGCCCGAGGGTCTATTGCGACACGGGCCACAATGCCCACGGCCTACGCGAGGTTGTGGCACAGATTGAGGCGCAGGAGTACCGCAAACTCTATATGGTTATCGGTATGGTTAGCGATAAGGACTTCGATGCGGTCATCCCCTTGATGCCACGCGAGGCATACTATATTTTCACCTCCGCATCGGTGGCGCGCTCTCTGCCTGCCGAGACTCTTGCCGAAAAGTTCCGAGCCGAGGGCTTTGAGGGTGAGGTTGCTCCCAATGTGCACGAGGCATACCGTAGAGCAATAGAGCTTGCCAACCCCGACGAAGACTTTGTGTTTGTGGGTGGTAGTACATTTGTGGTTGCCGACCTGCTTTCCGAGTAAATTTCGCAGGCATCTACTGCGTTACGCTCAAAAAACTCTCCCTCATTTACGTTTGGTAAACTGCGGGAGAGTTTTTTTCGCAAGTCTTGTATCTGCTCCGCGAAATCTACTCGGTGGAGCGTAGTGCTAAAAGGGTAAAAGAAAAAAACCACATCGCGTCCGATGTGGTTTTCTCTTGTTCTGCCTCTGCGAGCGGGTGACCTTGTCACCATCGGAAGCAGCGAATCAACTGTTAGTCCTCTCGACTATTTGTTGCGCAACTCGTCCGAAACGGTGAGTTTCTTACGACCTTTTGCGCGGCGAGCTGCAAGTACTTTGCGACCGTTTACGGTAGCCATACGAGCACGGAAGCCGTGTTTGTTGATTCTTTTCCTCTTTGAAGGTTGATAAGTCCTTTTCATAGCGCTATTTATATTTGTTTATCAGTTTTTCCGTAATTTTCGGACTGCAAAGATACATATAAAATTCAAAATTCAAAATCCAAAATTCAAAATTAGGCTATTTCGCTGAAAAATAGCCCCCAAACATCACGCTTTACCCCCTCCTAAAAGCCTCAATTTCCACAAAAACCCCTTGGTACCATATAAATTATATATATGTGTGGCGTTGGGAGGCAAACCGAAGGGAGGGTGAGGCAAATGAAAAATATTTTGTACATTTGTCGGTCGAACAAACTGATGATTTGGGTATGAAACGAATTTGGAAAATATCACTTTGGGTGCTCTGGGCTCTCTTGTGTGTGGCTTGTACCCCACAGCCAATCCCTCAGCCAACCCCCGATAAGCCCGACACCGAGCAGGGCGGCAACACAACCGACAAAGAGGATGGCGGAGAAACTCCCCAGCCGCAAGAGTCGTATGTGGTAATCCTTTCGATGGATGCATTTCGCTACGACCTCGCCTCGATGTATGAAACCCCAACCCTCGATTCGATTGCCCGAGTGGGGGTATATTCGGAGATTATGCCCTGTTTCCCCAGCAACACCTTCCCCAACCACTACTCAATGGCTACGGGTTTGCACCCCGACCACCACGGAATCGTAAACAACACCTTCTTTGACGAAACGACCTATAAAACATACTCCATCTCCGATGAAGAGGCGAAGGCAAATGCCGACTTCTATAAGGGTGAGCCCATTTGGAACACGGTTGAACGTCAAGGGCTTATCTCTCACGTTTATGGCTGGGTGGGCATTGATGCCGCTGTCAATGGCCGCAAGCCTACGGTGGCAATGTCCTACGACTATCGCCTCTCCTACAAGCAGCTCGCCGACAAGGTGATTGATGCGATGTGTCAGGATGATGTAGATAAGATTCCCAACCTTGTGATGTGGTATTTTGCCGAGCCCGATGCTGTTGAGCACGAATACAGTCCCACCTCTGACCAAACCCGCAGGGTTGTTGAGGAGATTGACGATATTTTGGCCTACTTTATGTACGAGATGCGCTCCTCGCCCGTCTTTGACAACATCAACTTCATATTTACCTCCGACCACGGAATGGTTGAGTTGGATCCAGACAAATATTTCAATGTCTATTCGCTCATCCCCGACCGCATCCAATACTACTACAACTCCAATCCCGTAACTCTCAAACCACGCAATCTCTCCGAAACGCAGGAGATTTACAACATCCTCAAAGCCAACGAAGAGAAGGGACACTACCGAGTGTGGTTGCGTGAGGATATGCCCGAGGAGCTCCACTATGGCACCTACACCACACGCATCTATCCCATTGTGCTGTTGGCTGATACGGGTTGGAAAGTGGTCTATAATAAGAGTGCCGAGGGTGGCAGGCCTACGCCTCATTACTCCAACCACGGCTACAATCCCTACGACCGAGAGATGCATATGGTTTTCTATGGTTGTGGCCCCGCCTTCAAGAGTGGATACACCCACGACAGGGTGTTCCAAAACCTCAACGACCACCTCATCATTTCCCACATTCTCGGCATAGACCCCGCAAATCCCAACGACTGCACTTGGGAGGATGTCAAGGGCCTTTTCAGGGAGGTGCAGTAGAGGTCTGAAAGGTGGCCTTTGTAGGGAGAGTTTTGTTTATGAGGATTATATGTCGTACCTTTGCGCGCAAACAAAAAAGATTACCAAACAAATGAAAAGAGGAGTTTTTATTGCGATTGTTGCCCTGTTGGGCGTAGCTACACAGATGAGTGGTGCAGAGCAACCCACAAAGACCTATCGTGCTGATAGTGAGCAGGTGCGTTGGGTTGGGCGCGTGGATGTGGCACCCGAAGGAGAGGTGAAGTTCGATTGGAGTGGCACCTATGCCGAGATGTTGTTCTGCGGCTCGAAGTTGGAGATGACAGCCTCGGATAGTGGGCTCAACTACTTCAATGTGATTGTCGATGGACAGCAGTACGCAATTGTAAAGACCGAGGGCAAAGAGCCCCACAATGTGGTGCTTTTCGAGGGCAACGGTGGCACCTATCACATCCGCCTGCAACGTCGCACGGAGGGTTTCAATGGTTTGACAACCATCTACTCTTTCACCACCGATGGTGTTTTCGTGGAGGGCCAGAATCTTGCAAAAGGCCGCCACATTGAGTTTATAGGCGACTCGCTCACGGCGGGTTATGGTACCGACTCTGCAAGTGGCTCGGAGCCCTATACGCCCGAAACCCAAAACTGTAATCTTGCATACGGTTGCTACATCGCCCGTTATTTCGATGCCGACTACAACCTTGTGGCCCACTCGGGACAGGGTATGGTGCGCAATTATGGCGACGAGAAGCCCACCTCGGACTACACAATGGTACAACGCTACGGGCTCCTCTTCGATGAGGCCGACAGAGAGCGTGCCTACAATTTCCGCCGTCAGAGTTATATCCCCGACTTGGTGGTTATCTTCCTTGGCACCAACGACTTCTCGACCAAGCCTTGGCCCACCTATGAGCAGTTCTCGGAGGGCTATGCAAAGATGGTTGAGCAGGTGAGGGCTGCTCACGGCCCCGAGGTGCCCATTTTGTGTGTGTCGAGCTACGTTTTTGAGCCCACATTTGACTATGTGTGGCGCATTGCACAGGGGGATGAAAATCTCCACTTTGCCTGCATACTCCCCGAGTCGTTTGCCTACCCCAAAGAGTTGGGAGCATCGGAGCACCCCAATCGCGTGGGACAGCAGAAGATGGCTATGGCTCTGATACCTTACGTTTCGACCATCACGGGCTGGGATGTTCGCCACAATATGTAGTCTTGGCAGTTATAAATAAACACAAAAAAGGGCAGCCGCTGTTTCGGGGTTGCCCTTTTTGTGTTGTGTAAAAGATGCCTTAGAGTCGTTGTGCAAAGATGGATTGGCGTGCCACCATACAGGCTCCTATCATTCCCACTCTCTGAGGGTTGGCCGATACGAGCACCTCAATATCCTTACACATCAGTTTGAGCGAATATTTGCGGATTGCCGAGCGAATCGGGGGTAGGAAATACTCATCGGCCAGAGCCAAAACACCGCCCACAATCACCGCCTCGGGGTTGAAGATGTTTATCAGGTTGGCCAACTGCCTGCCCAATTCCGCGCCTGCCTGCTCAATGAGCTCTATGCACAAGGGATCTTCGTTGCGTGTGGCGGCATAGACAATATCGAAGGTCGAGATGGTCTGGCCGTGGGCCACCAGAGGTGAGAGCACCGAGGTCTGCCCTTGTCGTATGCGTTCCAGAAGTTTGCGATGTATGGCACTGCCCGATACCTCGGTTTCCAAGCACCCTTTTTTGCCGCAGTGGCACATTATCTCGTTGTTATAGACATTCATATGTCCAATCTCGCCCGAGTAGCCGTGACGGCCATAGTAGAGTTCGCCATTCACGATGATACCCAAACCAAGTCCCCAACTTGCATTCACAAAAAGTGCATTGCGAAATCCTTGTGCGTTACCCATTGAGAGCTCTCCGAAGGTCATTGCGCGCGAGTCGTTTTCGATGCGCACGGGAAGTCCGATTTTCTCGCTAAAAATGGCGGCCAGAGGCTCGTCGTTTTCCTCGAAATTGAAGACGCTGTAACTCTCACCCGAGAGCGAATTTACTCGGCCCGAAATATTGATATTCACCAGGGTAACCTTCTCCACATCCACACCCGATTGGGATAAAAACTCGCCTACGCTGTGGCATACCTTGTCGAATGTCGCAGGGGTGTTCTCGAAGTTGAAATCGTCAAACACGGCCTCATAGACAATCTCACCCGTGATGTTCATCAGTCCGAGGTTGAGTGCAAAACGCGAAATATCCACCCCCACAAAGTAGCAGGCCGAGGGATTTACACCGTAAATTATGGGCTTGCGACCTCGGTGTGAGTCCATCTTTCCGCACTCAATGAAGTACCCTTCGTTTATCAGTTCTCCCACATATTTGGCAACGGTGGGTACGCTGTATCCGAGAGTGGCAGCCATCTGGGGTATCATCTGATTGCCCTGATAGATGCAGTGGCGCAGTATGGTATCCTTGATAATGTCGGCTTCGGCCGAAGGGGTGTTTTGTGACAATGGGGTGTTTTGAAGCATGGTAGTCGTGTGTATTGGAGGGGATATAAAGTGGTTGCTGACTCTCTTTGTCAAGCTCAACAAAATTAAACAATTTTTTATTGTTTGCCAAATCTTTGAGTTTATTTATAAATCGTTTTAGGAATTGCAGGGGGTGATGTAGGTTGTAAGGTGTTGATTGGCAGTGGGTTGTTTGTGTGGGCTTGGAAATAAAAATAAATTAATCTTTTTATCTATTTCTTGTTTGTTTAATTAATGAATAAATTATAGTTTTGTAAGGTGCGTTGGAGTGCGCAAACGATTCGTGAAAGAGATAACGACAAAATAATAACTACTAAACAGGAGAAGCACTATGAAAGAGTTTACAAGACGCGATTTCCTCAAAACCACAGCTGCGTTGGGTGCGGCAGCCATTGTGCCCACCGAGTTGGCGCGTGGTGCGGAGCGTGTGGATCAGATGTTGGGCTCATCGTTGTTCCAAGAGAGCGAAGGTGGGCTGATTGTTCTTCCCGCCGCAGGTCTTCCTATTACAGGCACCTTCCTCGATGAGATATCCCACGATATTCCCCACCAGAATTGGGGCGAGAAGGAGTGGGATGCCGACTTTGCAAATATGAAGGCTATCGGTATCGACACAGTGATTATGATTCGCTCGGGATATCGCAAATTCATCACCTACCCCTCGAAATATCTGCTCGGCAAGGGTTGCTATATGCCCTCGGTGGATTTGGTGGATATGTTCTTGCGCTTGGCTCGCAAGTATGGTATGAAGTTCTACTTCGGCCTCTACGACTCGGGCAAGTATTGGGATACCGGTGATTTGAGTTGGGAGATTGAGGACAATAAGTATGTCATCGACGAGGTTTGGGAGAACTATGGCGAGAAATACAAAGATGTCTTTGGAGGTTGGTATATCTCGGGTGAGATTAGCCGCAAAACCAAGGGCGCAATCAACGCTTTCCACGCTATGGGTAAGCAGTGTAAGGATGTGTCGGGCGGACTTCCCACCTTCATCTCCCCCTGGATTGATGGCAAGAAGGCAATTATGGGTACCAACAACCTCACCAATGCCGACGCGGTGAGTGTGGCCGAGCACGAAAGGGAGTGGAATGAGATTTTCGACGGTATCCACGATGTTGTGGATGCGTGCGCATTCCAAGATGGCCACATCGACTACCACGAACTCGACGCCTTCTTTGAGGTGAATAAGAAGCTGGCCGACCGCTACGGTATGAAGTGCTGGACCAATGCCGAGACCTTCGATAGGGATATGCCCATCAAGTTCTTGCCCATCAAGTTCGACAAGTTGCGTATGAAACTCGAAGCGGCAAAGCGTGCGGGTTATGATAAGGCGATTACTTTTGAGTTCTCGCACTTCCTCTCGCCCCAATCCTCCTATCTCCAAGCGGGCCACCTCTACAACCGCTACAAAGAGTATTTTAAGATTAAGTAGGGTGGGGTTCTGTCGAAACTTTGGATAATGCAAACAACAAAAACAGAGAGAAAACAATGACAAAATCGACAAACAATATGAATATGGGTTATGTCATCTTTATGGCGATTGTTGCGGCCATAGGTGGCATACTCTTCGGCTACGACACGGCGGTCATTTCGGGAACGACCGAGATGGTTAAGGGCCAATTTGCACTCTCGGATATGAGGGAGGGTTGGTATGTTGGCTGTGCTCTGATTGGCTCCATCTGTGGTGTGGCTGTGGCTGGTGCGATGAGCGACAAGCTGGGCCGTAAGCTCACAATGCTCATCTCGGCTGCGCTGTTCAGCATTTCGGCTATTGGCTGTGCTGTGTGTGGCAACTTCGACCAACTTGTAGCCTACCGAATCATTGGTGGCGTGGGTATCGGTATCGTATCCATCGTGTCGCCCATCTACATCTCGGAGGTTTCGCCCGCAAAGGTGCGCGGAACCCTCGTGTCGCTCTACCAATTGGCCGTAACGGTGGGCTTCCTGCTTGCCTACTTGGCCAACTGGATGATTGATGCAGGCATCAACCCCGAATTGACAGGTGACTTGTCGCTCTGGCAGAGGATGTTCCACTCGGAGGCTTGGAGGGGTATGCTGGGTAGCGAAACCCTGCCTGCCCTGCTCTTCTTTGTGATTATCTTCTTCATCCCCGAGAGTCCCAAGTGGCTTGTAGTGAATAAGAAACTCACCCGTGCCGCACAGGTTTACGGCAGGATTTACCGCACCGAGGCCGATGCCCAAGCCGAAATCGCCACCACCGAGGAGTCGATGGCGGGCGAGGCGAAGGGTAGCTGGCGCGATATTCTCAAACCCGGAATCTTCAAGGCGGTGCTTATTGGTAGTGCCATTGCTATTTTGGGCCAATTTATGGGTGTGAATGCCGTGCTCTACTACGGCCCCAAGATCTTCTCCGAGGCGGGATTTGACAATCCAATGTTCTCGACAGTGTTGGTGGGCGTTGTGAATATGGTCACCACCATCTTGGCCGTCTTTATTATTGACAAGGTTGGTCGCAAGCAACTCATCTATTGGGGTGTGTCGGGTATGATTGTCTGCCTTTTGTGCATTGCCACCTACTTCCAATGGGGCGCACAACTTGGACTCGGCAACGGCTTTATGCTCACCTTCTTCCTTGCCTATGTATTCTGCTGTGCAATCTCCATCTCGGCAATCGTATTTGTGCTTCTGAGCGAGATGTATCCCAACAGTGTTCGCGGTAGGGCTATGAGTATTGCGGGCTTTGCACTGTGGATTGGTACCTACCTGATTGGTCAGCTCACCCCCGTATTGTTGGGTTGGAGCCAATCGGGCACCTTCTTCATCTTCGCCGTAATGTGTATACCTTATATACTTATTATGTGGCGCCTTGTACCCGAGACTACGGGTCGCTCGTTGGAGGAGATTGAGGCCTATTGGAACAAGCAAGACAAAAAATAAAATACACTCATACTACTATGACAAACGAGAACAAAAAATATCTAATGGAGTGCGCATCGCTCTACTACAAGGAGCTTTGTGAGGATGTGATGCCCTTCTGGATGAAGAATGGTGTAGATAGGGTCAATGGCGGTATCTACACCTGTGTGGATAGGGATGGTACCCTTATGGATACCACCAAATCGGTATGGTTCCAGGGACGCTGGGGTTGGACTGCGGCTGCGGCCTACAATCGCGTGGAGCAGAACAAAGAGTGGCTCGAAGCCTCCAAGAGCGCCATTGATTTCATTGAGAAACACTGCATCGACACCGATGGACATATGTTCTTCACGGTAACAGCCGAGGGCGCACCCGTGCAGAAACGTCGCTATGTCTTCTCGGAGAGCTTTGCGGCTATCGCAATGGCGGAGTATGCAAAGGCTTCGGGCGACAGGAGCTATGCCGAGAAGGCTTTGGAGGTGTTTAGGAGTATGAAACGTATGCTCTCCACCCCCGGATTCTTGGAGCCCAAAACAACGGTTAAGGGCAGAGGACACTCCATCACTATGATTCTCATCAATGTGGCGGCAGTGTTGAAGAGCGTGATTGATGCGCCCGAGTTGGATGAGCAGATTGATAGCTCCATTGACGACATCGAGCGCTACCTTATGAACGAGGAGTACAAGACCGTCTTGGAGATGGTTGGCCCCGAGGGAGAGCTGATTGACACCTGCGCAGGTCGTACCATCAACCCCGGTCACTGCATCGAAACCGCTTGGTTTATCCTCGCCGAGGCAAAACGTCGTGGCTGGGATGAAAGACTCACCCGCATCGGTCTGAAAATCTATGATTGGGCCTGGGCTTGGGGCTGGGACGAAGAGTTTGGTGGCATCATCAACTTCCGCGACTGCAAAGGCTTCCCCCCACAGGACTACTCGCAGGATATGAAGTTCTGGTGGCCCCAGTGTGAGGCAATCATCGCCTCGCTCTACTGCTATGAGGCAACGGGCGATGAGAGCTACTTGGAGAAGTTCCGTATGGCACACGAGTGGGCATACGCACACCTTAAAGATAACGAAATGGGCGAGTGGTATGGCTACCTGCACCGCGATGGCAGTGTGGCACAACCCGCCAAAGGCAACATCTTCAAAGGCCCCTTCCACGTTCCCCGTATGTTGATTGAGGCTGCCGATATGATTGGCCAACTGACTGCCGAATAGAGCTAAAAAACTTAATAATCACAAACAAAACAAGCTTATGAAACTTTTTACCCAATCGTTTGTAAATAGAGCAGTGCTGTTGGCGCTGATGCTATTTACATCCGCCTCGCTGATGGCACAGACACAGGTGCGTGGCGTGGTGAAGGATGATGCAGGTGAGCCGGTAATTGGTGCTACCGTACTAGTGGAGGGTACCACAGTGGGTATCTCTACCGACTACCTCGGTAACTACCACCTGACCATCCCCAAAGATGTGAAAAATCCTAAATTGTTGTTCCAATACCTCGGTATGAACGACCACACGGAGGTTGTAGGAAATCGCACCCGCATTGATGTGGTGATGAAGACCGCTGCCGATGTTATCGACGACATTATTGTTGTGGGTTATGGTACGCAGCGCAAGGGTAGCCTTACCGCCTCAATCTCTTCGATTGATGGCGAAGAGCTCCAAAAGGCACCCGCTACCAACGTGACAAGTATGCTGGGTGGCCGTATTGCGGGTATTGCATCGGTTCAGGAGTCGGGTGAGCCCGGTATGGATGGTGCGTCGCTGACGGTGCGTGGCTCCTACTACGGTGTGACCTACATTGTGGATGGCGTACCTCGTGCGTTGGACGACATCAACCCCAACGATATTGCAAGCATCTCGGTGCTTAAAGATGCGGCCGCAGCTTCTGTTTATGGTCTTAATAGTGCGGGTGGTGTGATTATCGTAACCACCAAGAGCGGTAAGGAGGGTAAGACCGAGTTGAACTACACCGGAACGGTTGGTGTGTCGGTCAATGCCAACTTCCCCAAATTCCTCAATGCCGAGCAGTTTGCGTGGTACTACAACAAGGGTCGTGTGATGGACGGCTTGGACCCCATCTTCACTGCCGAGCAGGTGGCGCTGATGACCAATGGTGACGACTCGGATGGTTGGGGCGACACCAACTGGATTGAGGAGGTCTTTGGCGTGGGTGTGAATACCAAGCACAACCTCTCCACCTCGGGCGGTAACGATAAGGTTAGGTATTTTGCCTCGCTGGGCTATTTGAATCAGCACGGTAACATCTCGGCCTATACCTATGAAAAATATAACCTTCGCGCCAACATCCACTCCAAAGTTAGTGACAACCTGAACTTGAAACTGACCGTGGCAGGTGGTACCGATAGGAAAAATAACCCCGGTTTCTCCTCTGGTGGTAGTGAGAGTGATGGTACTTGGATGAGTGTTGCTCGTCAGGCTATCGCATCGCACCCCTACTTGCCCAAAACTTATCAGGGCCTTCCCACTGCAACCCCCAACAATATCGGTCAGGGCTCGTCGCCCATCGCTGCTGTGGAGCAGAGTGGTTACAACCGCAACGAGGGCTATGAGGTGCAGACCAATATCGAGTTGGAGTATCAGTCGCCTCTGGTAAAGGGACTTACCGCCCGCGTTATGGGTTCGTTTGACCACGGCTACTCGATGAGCAAGATTCTTGCAACCCCCTTCAAGGTTATGTTGGCATCGCTGCCCCTCGATGGCTCTCCTAAAATGAACTACTCCGAGGTGCAGGATGTGAGGGGTACCTCCTATAACACTCTTGGTGAGGGTATTTATAGCGCAACTTCGCTCCTCGGCAATGCACAATTGCAGTATGTTACCACCATTGGTGAGGACCACGACTTGGATGTGATGGTTCTGGGCGAGATGAGGCAGTATAGGGTTCGCAGCATTGCCGCCTATGGTAAGGAGCTTCCCTTTATTGAGCTTCCCGAGTTGGGCTTTGCAACCCCCTCCGATAGCCCCATCAGTGGTTCGAGCGACCTCACACGTCAGATGGGCTTTGTGAGCCGTTTGCGCTACGCCTATGCCGATAAGTATATGCTCGAATTTACGGGCCGCTATGACGGTAGCTACAAATTTGCGGGTAATATCGACGGCAAGCGTTGGGGCTTCTTCCCCGCCGTGTCGCTCGGTTGGCGTATCAGCGAGGAGGACTTCCTCTACAATGCAGAAGATTGGCTCGAAAACCTCAAACTCAGGCTCTCGGCTGGTGAGGTCGGCGTTGATAACGTTAGCCCCTACGGCTTCTTGAACCAGTACGGTCAGGGCTCGCCCGTCTATCTGGGTGGCACACGCTACAACACTCTGGCCGTGACCTCCATCGCCAACCTCAACCTCACTTGGGCTCGCACCCGCTCGTTCAACGCAGGTTTGGACGCATCGTTCTGGGGTGGTTTGTTTGGCTTCGAGTTCGACGTGTTCTACACCCACACCTACGATATGCTCACCTATATGGGTGGCGCATATCCTCCTTCGATGGGTGGCTACTATCCCGTCTATGAGAACTTCGGTGAGCAGGATAGCCGCGGTATGGAGTTGGTGCTCACACACAACAACAAGATTGGCGAGGGCAAAAACGCTCTGCACTACAATGTGGCTCTGAACCTCACCTACGCCTACTCACGTTGGATTAAATATACCGACAAGGCCGACACCCCCGACTACCAGTGCTATGCAGGTCAGGAGTTGGGCGCAATGCTCGGTTGGGTAGCCGATGGCCTTTACCAGAGTGAGGAGGATATTGATAACTCACCTTGGCCTTGGCAGCAGCGTCCCAGGGTTGGTGACATTAAGTATGTGGACCTCTCGGGTAATGGTATTGTGGATTATGAGGATAAGGCCTTCACGGGTCGTAGCAACAGGCCTAAATTCACCGCTGGTCTGAACATCTCGATGTCGTGGCGCAACTTCGACTTCTCGACACTGATTACCGGTGCGGCACTCTTCGACATC
Organism: Tidjanibacter sp.; assembly: GCA_045657545.1. Lineage (GTDB taxonomy): Bacteria > Bacteroidota > Bacteroidia > Bacteroidales > Rikenellaceae > Tidjanibacter. The sequence goes on along the minus strand of JAZOTH010000010.1, from coordinate 76,300 downwards.
TCCCTCACGGGTACATACTACAACGGTATGGATGACAACACCATCTTCACCGAGACCTTCAAGGAGGGTGGCAACTCGCCCGTATATTTGGTGGAGAACGCTTGGAGGCCCGACAATCAGAATGGTACCTATCCTCGTCTGACCGTCGATGCTCCTACCAACAACAACGGTTTGGCTTCGACCTTCTGGTTTAGGGATGGTAAGTATTTGCGTATGAAATCTTTGCAGTTTGGCTACACTCTTCCCGAGAAGGCTTGCGAGCGTCTTGGCATAAGCAACCTTAGGGTATATGTTGAGGGTGCCAACCTCTTCACCCTTTCGGGTCTGCCCGAGGGCATCGACCCCGAGTCACCCGGTGTGAACAACGGTTACTACCCACAGCAGAAGACTTTTATGGGTGGTGTTTCGATTACCTTCTAATCGCAAAGGCTTTCACAAAAGAGTATAACAAAGCGTAAAAATGAATACGACTATGAAAAAATATATAAAATTAGCATTGGTTATGCTGGGTGTGTCGCTCGTGGGCTGCTCCGATTGGGACGGTTTCTTGGACACAACACCCACAGGCTCCGTGTCGGATAAGCTCGTTTGGAGCAATCCCGAGTATGCTGAGCTGAACGTCAATAGCTTCTACCACATAATTGACGCACTCGGTCAGTTCGACACCGCACAGACAGCTGTTGGTATCTCGGAGGGTATGACCGACATTTTGAAGTATGGCTCAACCTCTCAGAATACCCATATGTGGTTTGCAAATGAGATGGCCTATCTCACCTCGCCTTCGGCAAACTCGGCAAGTTACTATCTTGGTAACTGGGCGTGGTGCTACGGTAAATTGACCTCGCTGAATCAGGCACTCAGCAACCTCCACGAATACAAGAAGAACTTCACCGATGAGGAGTGGAACCTCTACTCTGCCGAGGTGCGCTTTTTCAGGGGCTGGATCTACTTTGAGCTGATGAAACGCTACAAAGAGATTATCATCTACGACTACGATATGACCTCCATCAGGGCCGACAAGGCTTTGAGCACTGAGAAAGAGGGTTGGGATATGGTTGAGGAAGACCTTTCGTATGCAGCCAAATATCTCCCCAGTGTTACCAAATCGGGCTACCGCGTGAGCACCGAGGCTGCCGACGCTCTTCTGTCGAGGGCTATGCTCTATGCCGAGCGTTGGGATGTGGCTGCTGCGGCCGCCAAGAGGGTTATCGACTCCAAGAATTTCTCCCTCACCGAGGACTACAAAACCGCTTGGAGCAAAACTCGCGCTCAGGGCAACACCGAGTCCATCTTGGAGTATGAGTACAACCGCGAGGGTGTAACCCACAACTTCGACGACAACTTCACCCCCGGTGGCGACCCTGGTCGTGTGTTGGGTGCTCTTGGTAACCCCACACAGGAGATGGTCGAGAGCTACGAGTTGGCTGGCGGTAAGGGCGACTACCCCGAATGGGATGCTTGGCACACAGGTAAGGCTGTGAGCGATGTACCTCCCTTCGATAAGTTGGAGCCCCGCTTTGCAGCAACCATCCTCTACAACGGCTGCACTTGGAAAGACCGCACCATTGAGCCCTACGACGGCGGTGTGGATGGCTATATGGAGTGGAGAATGAAACCCATCAACGAGGGTAAGACCGTTACGGGCTACTTCCTCCGCAAATTGGTGGATGAGAGCCACGACCTTTCGGCCTACTCGCGCAGTACTCAACCTTGGATTTCGATTCGCTATGCAGAGATTCTTCTGAACTTTGCCGAGGCTGCTGCCAAGGGTTCCGACGCTGTGCTCAAAAAAGAGGCCCTCGGTGCGCTCAACGAGGTGCGTGAGCGTGTCGGCTTGAAGGCTCTGAATGTGAGCGGCGACAAACTCAAAGATGCCATCTACCGCGAGCGTAAAGTGGAGTTGGCCTACGAAGGTCAGTACTATTGGGATATGCGCCGTTTGAAATTGGCCGAGAAGGCGTTCTCCAACTACCGCGTACACGGTCTGAGGGTTGATAAGGATGGCGATAAATTCACCTACACCTACATCGACTGCGACGGTCAGGATCGCTACTTCCCCGCAAAACTCTACCGCGTACCTCTGCCACAGGATGAGTTGGAAGGTAACAGCGAGGTGGATCAATACCCCGAATGGAGATAATATACACACAATAGAAAGATAAAAAGATGAAGAGAAATATAAAACTTTTTGCAGCCCTTGTGGCGTTGGCGATGGTGGCGTGTCAGGAGCCCATTGAGGTGCCTCCCACCACCACAGCCATCGGCATCAACAGCGTGTCGGCAACCTTCCTCAAAGGTGAGTTATCGACCAATAAACTTGCAGTATTTACCACTACGGTAGAGTCGTTGGAGGAGGATATTGTGATTCCCATTCCCTGGTTCTTCCCCGAGGATAGCGACAATGTTATCACCGACATAACCGAGATGCGTGTGACGGCAAATATGGACTACAACTGCTTCTTGGAGCCCGGTTTGTGTGTTCTCGACCTGACAAAGAGAAATGAATTTACCTACACCGATGGTCGTGGCGATGTGCACAACATTGTCATCTGTGGCGAGATTCGCAAACTTCCCTACAAGCAGATTATTGATTTTCAGGTTACAGACCCCAGCCTGATTACCATTATCGACGAGGAGAAGAAGGAGATTAACATCTCCTACACCGACTCTACCGAACCCCTCTTGGGTGAGTGTGAGGTGGAGTACACCCTCTCGCCCCACGCTACTTGCTCGCTCGATGGCGTGGAGAAGGTGGATCTCACTACCCTCAAAGAGGTTGTTGTAACTGCACACGATGGCACAACCCAGACCTACACCATCAAGACCAAGAACTCCACTCCCAAGAAGGTGCAGTATGGCTACGCAGCGGGTAGTGAGAGTGAGCTATGGTATATCGAGATGGAGGGAATTGGCATTCCTTGTGTGGAGACCAACAACCAGTCGCTGGCTGTTTGTGGCAAATATTTGGTTGCTTGCCCCGGTACGGGCGAGGCTCCCATCTTGCTCAACAAGAACACCGGTAAGAAGGAGATGACTATGACTCTTTCGGGTGGCGTTGAGGCAGGTTATGTTTGCAACGACGATGCGGGTAATCTGCTGATTTCGAACCACACCGATGCAACCTTCTGCATCTGGAAGACAACCGACGTTACTGTTACTCCCGAGCTGCTCCTCTCCTATGAGAACACAATGGGCTATCCTCTGGGTGGTTCGTTCAAGGTTCAGGGCGACATCAATGGCGATGCACTCATCGTTGCTCCCTTCTGGGGCACCGCAGTGGGTGGTGGTCAGAACAACATCATCTTCTGGCACATCACGGGTGGCGTTATCAGCGAGCCCACAATTCAGGCTATCACAGGCTTTGTCGGTATTAATTGGCTGCAAGGCTTCTGGAATATGGTCGACAACTCGCCCTTGGCATTCACACCTCTGGGTACAAGGATTGAGGATGGTCTGCTGTTGAGTATCTACGATGAGAATGTTCTCTACCTTGTGGATGGCACAACTTTCACTTGCTCGAAACTTTTGGATTGCTATCCCGAGACTTTCGAAGGAGGCAATGCCCCCATCAACCGCTCAATGAGTGCAAAACACTTCAACAATGCACGCTATGTGGCACTCTTTGCAACGGGTGCTTGGCCTGCTTGGGGTGTGAATACCTACATCTACCTCTACGATATGACCTCTTTGGCAGGTATGAACGGTACGATTAATGAGACCTCGGCATTGATGTTCAACATAGAGCCCGAGACCTTCTATGAGCAGGGTGGTGGCCTGGGTGGTAACGTGGCTCCTACGGGCGATGTTATCCTCGTTCCCTCGTCGGATGGCTACTATATGGCTCTCTACTGCATCGACAACAACAACCGTGTGGTTGTGGGTTATCAGGTAGACTGTATCGACCGCGATGCAATGGAGGAGTAATGTTTAGTTGAAACAGCTATGAAACAACTTGTTAATAAAATAGTGATGCTTCTTGTTGTGGGAGTGGTTGCCTTTGCAGCCTACTCCTGCACCGAGGAGGAGCCCTATGTGCCCGATTGGGAGTGGGGCGAGGGTAATCCCAATGAGGGTGAGAACCCCGATGATGGCGAAACCCCAGAGGAGCCACCTGTTGTGGAGCCCGCAAACCTCAAACCCCGTTATGTTTGGATTGACGCTGCTGCCAACTTCCACGACTATGCCAATAGTCAGCAGAAGATGGAGTTCGATATGAATCGCGTGGCAAAAACGGGCTTTACGGATATTATTGTGGATATTAGGCCCACAATGGGCGATGTGCTCTTCCGCACCAACCACACCGAGCAGGTGAAACAACTCGCCTCGTGGGCAGGTGGCAAGGGCTACCATTGGGAGAAGCGCACTGCCGATTGGGACTACCTCCAAGCATTCATCGAGGCGGGACACAAGGCGGGACTTCGTGTGCACGCAGGTTTCAACACTATGGTGGCTGGCAATGCCGCAGAGCCCACCTATGGTATGGAGGCTCAGGGTATGGCCTATCGTGACGATAAGTATCGCGATTGGGTAACGGTGCTCAACACCGCCGATGGCTTGCAGAATATGATGGATGTCGAGAGCTATGGCACCAAGTTCCTCAACCCCGCAAATGACGAGGCTATGGATTTTGTGTGCAACCTTCTCAAAGATTTGGCTGCCTACGAGGATTTGGATGGCATTGTGCTGGATCGTTGTCGCTACGACGATTTGATGTGTGACTTCTCGGATGAATCCCGCACCAAGTTCGAAGCGTACATCGGTAGCACCATCGCCAATTGGCCCGGTGATGTTATGAGCCCCGGCGCAAAGACTTTGCCCCCAATGATGGGAACCGTGCAGTACAAATGGTTGGAGTTTAGGGCCAAGACCATCCACGACTTCATTGTTAAGGCGAAGGATGCCGTGAAGAGCGTCAATCCCGACATCTCCTTTGGTGCCTATGTGGGTGGTTGGTATTCGAGCTACTACGATATGGGTGTCAATTGGGCAAGCCCCTCCTACAACACCGCAGGTGCCTATCCCAAGTGGGCAAGTGCAGAGTATAAGAACTACGGCTATGCCGACCACCTCGACTTGCTCGTCATTGGTGCCTACGCCGGTACTTCGAGCATCTATGGTGGTAGCGAGTGGACTGTTCAGGGCTTCTGCAAGTTGGCCCACAATAAGGTGATGGGTGACTGCGTGGTTATTGGTGGCCCCGATGTGGGCAACGGTACGGGTTGGACCAATGGCAACCAACCCGATGCGGCAACACGCACGGTTGATGCAGCCATAAACGCTTGTGACGGTTACTTCCTCTTCGACCTCATCCACGTTAAGAACTACAACTATTGGGATGCCCTCAAAAAGGGTATTGACACCTACATTCAGGCCAATCAGTAAAAGGTAAAACTATGAATATCAAACGAGTAATATTGCTCGCAGTGGCTTTGCTGAGCACTATCACCTTGGCCCTCGCGGTCGAGGTGAAGGGCTCGGTGCGCACGGCTGAGGGCAAAGGCATTGGGGGTGTGGTTGTGACCGATGGTTACAACTTCGCGCAGACCGACAGCGAGGGTGGCTTCACCATTGAGGTCGATAGGCGCGCACGACACATCTACATCTCCACCCCCTCGGGTTATCTGGTGGAGAACAAGGGAAGTATTCCACAGTTCTTCCTCCCCGTGAGCGACTCCACAAAGAGCTACGACTTTACACTCACCGAGAATCCCAACGACGACACCCGTCACACCTTCTTTGCTACGGCCGATGTGCAGGCGACCTCCAAGGAGGATATTGCACGCTATGCCACCATTGCCGAGGATATGAGGTTGCTGGCCGAGAGTGTCGGTGGTGACTATTTCAGCGTGGATTGTGGTGATATTGTGGGTGATTCCCCCTGGCTCTACCCCCACTATTTGGAGGTGGCCGATGCGGCGGGTATTCCCGTGTGGCGCATACTCGGAAACCACGATATGAACTACTACGGCAAGTGCTTCGAGACATCCTACAAAACCTTTGAGGAGATTTTTGCCCCCAACTACTACTCAATGAATAGGGGCAAGGCGCACTACATCTTCCTGAACAACAATTTTTATGTTGGTCGCGAGTATTTCTATATGGGCTACTATACGGAGGCTCTGTTGGAGTGGCTCGAAAAGGATTTGAGCTATGTGCCCGAGGACGGGCTTGTGTTTGTCATTCAGCACATCCCCGCACGCTTGTCGCCCGAGCAGGCTCCCTTTGAATACAACGGCTTTGTTATTGCCGAGCAGACAACAAATGCGGGTGCGCTGTTTGAGCTCCTGAAAGGACACAAAAAGAGCCACATCATCTCGGGACATATGCACTACAACCTCAACCTCGAACACGTTGAGGGCCCAATGGAGCACAACTCGGGCTCGGTTTGCGGCACTTGGTGGAGGGGGGATGTCTGCTTGGACGGCACCCCTATGGGTTATGGTGTCTATGAGGTGGATGGTACCGATGTGAGTTGGTACTATAAAGCCTCCGAGCGTGAGAAGGAGTATCAGTTGCGTGCCTATAAGCCCGGAAGCAAGGCCGACCAACCCTCGGCAGTGGTTGCAAATGTGTGGAACTACGACAGCAAGTGGAGCGTGGAGCTCTATGAGGATGGCAAAAAGACGGCCGATATGACGCAGTTTGAGGGCTACGATAGGGCGGCATACGAACTCTGCTCCGACAAAGAAAAGGTTGTCTATGCGTGGATTTCGCCCGTGCCTACCTCTCACCTCTTCTGGGCCGAGCCCAAAAATCCTGATGCGAAAATTGAGGTGAGAGCAACAGACCGCTTTGGTCGCACCTACACCGCCTCGTTGGAGTAATTTTGGACTAAAAAACTCTACGCAATGAAACGAGCATACGCATTGGACGCATTGAGGGGCTATGCCATCATAACGATGGTGCTCTCGGCTACGGTGGTGGCGGGCATACTCCCCGAGTGGATGTATCACGCCCAAACACCGCCCCCAACACACGCCTATATGCCCGAAATCTCGGGCCTGACGTGGGTGGATTTGGTCTTCCCGTTCTTCTTGTTTGCAATGGGTGCAGCTCTTCCCTTCTCCATTGGTGGGCGTTTGGAGCGTGGCCATAAGTGGTGGAGGATTGCCACCGATGTGGTGTTGCGCTTTTTGCAGCTCGCCTTTTTTGCCATTTTCATACAACACTTCTACCCCTATGTCCTCTCCTCGCCACAGGATTTGAGGAGTTGGCTGTTGGCAATGGCCGCCTTTGCGGTGCTCTTCCCGATGTTTATGCGCTTCGAGAAGGTGCCAATGTGGGGGCGTGTAGCTATAAAGGTGGCGGCATACGGAGTGGCGGTAGTGATGCTACTGACGACCGATTTTGCTCTGGTGCCCAAATTCTCACCCGAATTTAGCAATATCATCATCCTGATTCTCTCCAATGTAGCCCTCTTTGCGGGAGTTGTCTATCTGGCGACCTCGGCAAAATGGCTCAACGGTAAAGGACGAATGGTTCGTGCGGTGCTCTTTGTGGCACTTGCACTCTTGGTTCTCGGAGCCGATGTGGAGGGAAGCTGGGCTGGCGATATTATGCACTATTCACCCTTGTGGTGGCTGTTGAGAATGGACTACCTGCGCTATTTGCTCATCCTTCTGCCCGCAATGGAGGCAGGAGAGATGTTGCGTGAGTCGATGAAGGAGTCGGCTGTGGCAACGGAGCGTGGCAAGAAGAACGATGGGTGGGCTGTGGTGTTGGCTGTGGCGGCCGTGGTGCTCATTGTTGCAACCCTCGGTACGGTGCAGAATCACCAGATAGGCCTTTGGGCCATTGTGAGCCTCGCAACTCTGTTGGTTATGGGCGTGGCGGCGAATAGGGTGAGTGGCTCTATGGGTACCCTTTGGCAACGCCTGACTCTTCTTGCGGTGGTGTTGATGACTCTGGGTATTATGGCCGAGCCCTTGCAGGGGGGTATCAAAAAAGACCCTGCAACACTTGGTTACCTCTTCACTACGGCCGGTTTGGCTGTTGTGGCTCTGGTGGCGTTGAGCGTGGTGGTGGATTACTTCGGATGTCGCAAAGCGTCGGCATTTTTGTGGCAGAGTGGTCAGAATCCTATGGTCGCCTATGTCGCTTGCGACTTGGTGGTCTATCCGCTCTTGAACATTACGGGCGGTGTAGCACTTTTGTGGCCCCTCTACTCTACGCCTTGGTTGGGGGCACTACACGGTGTGATTCTAACAACCGTCACAATTCTGATAACAATGCTTACCACGCGCCAAAAGTGGTTCTGGCGAACATAAAAAAAGTAAGGAGCTCCACTCGGAGCTCCTTACTTTTTGTTGAGAATGACTTACTCCACCGCAATCTCGTCGATGAACAAGAAACCTTGCGCACCGGGGAAATATGCGTGCCAAGCGGGGATGCTGTGCTCACAGGCAATCTCCACCTTGATGTAGCGGGCCGAGGTGGGAGCGTATTCCACAGTGTGGTGATAGAGCCCGTGGTCATCTTCGAGAGTCATAGGCGCATACTCCTCATTGAGGGCGGTCTGCCAATTGGTGCCGTCATTCGAGAGCCACACCTTGGTGCCACGAGAGTCCATACATCCGTCATCCTTATTGACACACACATTGTACCTCACCCTGCTTGTTGTCTTCTGCTCTCCCAAATCAATGGTGGCAACACAGGGGGTGTTGTAGAAGCCCAACCAACGACCTGTGCGATAGTTTTTGTTGCCCACCATTCCATCCACCAGCGTGGTTGCACCACCAAAGGTGTAGCTTGCTGCGGGCGAGGTGAGGAGGGTTATGGGGCAGAGGGTAGATTCGGAAAACTCCACAACAACCTCCATAGGCTGACTCATACGACCATCTCGGTGCGCCGAAGCATTCAAGGTTAGAGTGTGGTCAATGGTTACGCCCTCGGAGGTGTAGCGGGGAGAGCGAGGGGTGGGGGTGGAGCCGTCGGTGGTGTAGTGTATGGGGGCACCATCGAGGGTTGTGAGGAGGGCTTTGAGAGCTCGCTCCCCTCGGGCAGGTTTTATCTCTGCCACCACATCCAACACATAGGGTGCGTAGTTGTAGCCGAGGTGTTTGTACCTATCGAGCATAGGTTGCAGGCGACAGAGGAAGCGGTCGTAGTCCTTCTGCTCGGGGTTGCTCCACTGCACCTCTGCAAGAGCCGACATACGAGGCAGAGCCATATGCTCAATGTGGTCGGAGGTGTGGATATACTCGGTCCAGATGTTGGCCTGCACACCAATAATGTATTTGTGCGCCTCGGCAGGAATCTTGGCTGTTGGGTTGTAGGCATAGACCTTTTCGATGGGGTTGTAGCCACCAATGGCGAAGGGCTCCCTATCGACCTCTTTGGTCTGGTAGTAGTCGAAGTATAGTACATCGTTAGGCACCATTATGGCGGGCACTCCTCGTTTAGCAGCCTTGATACCACCGGCCTCACCGCGCCACGACATAATCACCACATTGTCGCCAATGTTCTCGCCATCGAGAATCTCATCCCAGCCGATTACGGTCTTGCCGTATGTGGCCAAGTGGTCGCTCATCTGGCGCATAAACCAACCTTGCAGAGCCTCTTCGGGTGACTTGGCCGAAGTGTTGTGGAGGTGCTCGGCCTCAATGCGGGCCTGACACTTGGGACACGCCTCCCAGCGCACCTTGGGGCACTCGTCGCCACCCATATGTATATACTCGTATGGGAAAATCTCCACAATCTCGTCGAGAACGTCTTTGCAGAACTGCACCGCCTTGTCGTTACCGGCACAGAGCAAATCCTCCGAAACACCCCAAATAGTCCACACATCGTAGGGGCCACCCGTACAACCCAACTCTGGGTAGGCTGCCAAAACTGCCACCATATGGCCCGGCATATCAATCTCGGGAATGATGTCGATGTGACGCTCGGCAGCGTAGGCCACCACCTCGCGAAGTTGCTCTTGGGTGTAGTACATACCCTTGCCGTAGGGCTTGCCATCCCACACACCACTATTGCGGCCAATGACGGTCTCCTTGCGAATGGTGCTGATTGTTGTGAGGAGGGGATATTTCTTGATTTCGACTCTCCAACCCTGGTCATCCACCAGGTGCCAATGGAAGGTGTTGATGTTGTGCAGAGCCAAAATGTCGATGTACTTCTTGATGAAATCGACATCTTGGAAGTGGCGGGCGATGTCGAGGTGCATACCTCGGTAGCCAAAGCGGGGATAATCCACCACCTCGGCTGCGGGCAACTCCACCGAGCCCAATCTACCTACGGGCAACGCCTTGCGGAGAGTCTGAATACCATAGAACAGACCGTCTGCCGAGCCACCCGTGATGCTCACCTTGCAGCTATCCACACTTATGGTGTAGCCCTCGGGATGGGTGGCGTTCTCCTCGATGGAGAGAACAATGGCGGGATTTGCCACGGTGCCACCATATAGGGCGGGGCGCGAGAGGCGGATGGAGGTTGCCTCGTCTATGTACTCCACGAGGAACTCCGCATCGCGAATATCAACTTCGGGTGTGTAGAACACTTGGGTGTTTTTGTCGAGCACAAAGGGGGCTTGTTGGTCGAGGATTTCGACACTTTGGGGCTGTGGAATCACGTCGTAGTTGCTCACGGCCTGATGGGGTTTGTTGCAACTCTGCGTGCCGAGTGTGGCGAGAAGTGCCACGGCCAAGAGGAGAGATTTGTTCATCATTGCTTTATTTTAATTGTGGTTAGTCATTTATGCACACAAATATAGCGATTTATATGGGAAAAGGAAACTAAAAACGGCAGTTGTTGATAAATCCCCGAAATATTACTATCTTTGCCTAACTAACTAAAACAATTCGGCTATGACAAAAATGTTGCTTATAGGTGGTTTGGGTGCGGGCGAACTTATTATTATTGCGCTCGTTGTTTTGCTTCTTTTTGGTGGCAAGAAGATTCCCGAACTGATGCGTGGCTTGGGTAAGGGCGTGCGCTCTTTTAAGGATGGTCTGAATGAGGCCAAAGAGGAGGTTGAGAAGATAGAGGAGGATAAATAATCGAGAGCGATTGTTATGTCCGACCAGGCGAAGAGCTTTTGGGCCCACCTCGATGAATTAAAGGGGCATATTGTGCGCATCGTAGCTGTCGTGGTGCTATTTACTGCGGCGGCTTTTGGTTTTAAGGGGGTGCTGTTCGATGTGGTGCTGGCCCCCGTGGGTGGCGACTTTGTGACCTACCGATTTATGGAGCGGTTGCATCTGGCGACACTGCCTGTCGATGGCGAAGGCTTTGTGCAACTCATCAATACGGGGCTTGCTGCGCAGTTTATCACCCACCTGCGCGTGGCTCTTTATGTGGGTATTTTGGCGGCTCTTCCCTATGTGATTTACTCGCTTTTTCGGTTTATCTCTCCTGCCCTCTACGACAATGAACGTCGCCACACAAGAAGATATGTGGCGGGGGGCTATGTGATGTTTCTGTTGGGCTGTGCGCTCAACTATTTTGTGATTTTCCCCTTCACATTCCGCTTTTTGTCGGGCTATCAGGTGAGTGGCTTGGTGCCCAATATGATTTCGCTCGAATCGTACATCTCCACCCTGCTGGGTATGACGATTGTTATGGGCGCACTCTTTGAAATTCCCGTGATATGTGGCCTTTTTGCACGCCTTGGGGTGTTGCGCCACAGCCAGATGGTGGGGGCTCGTCGCTATGCGATAGTCATTGCCCTTGTGGTGGCTGCGGTGATTACTCCCACGGGCGACCCATTCACCCTTATGCTTGTTGGAGTACCCATCTGGATGCTCTATGAGTTGGGGGCGTGGGTAGTGCGCGCGGTGGAGAAGAAGAGATAATTAATAAATTGTTTTACTAATCAACGCCACTTTGGCGGTTGTTGGCTTAAAATATTTTAGTAATTAGAGGGAAATTTCTTGCTGTTATATCGTTGAATATTAGTGCGATAGTGTGTGAAAACAAAAATAATATAATAAAAGCGGTATTTTTAATGAATTTAATTTTGTTTTCACTTTGAGGAGTTTTACTTTTGAAATGCTAAAAAGGTGGGCTTTGCATCGTAACGCGACTATGTTATGGGTGGGCCGCCCGAAGCAAAATAATAGGACAACAAACAACCAAATTCATTTTACTAACTAAACATTCTTTTTACCTATGAAAAAATTTTTCGCACTTTTTGCAGTTGCGGCTATGCTTTTCGCTTGCGAGGAGCCTGTGCCCGAGACAACTCTCTCGCTCGACAACGAGGCTGATGCAACTTTTAACCTCTCGACCGAGGCTGCACAGAAAGTTGTTGCTTTCTCGACCAACGCAGCTTGGACAGCTGCTGCTGACGTAGAGTGGATTACCGTTACTCCCGCAGAGGGCGTTGCAGGTACTGCTATTGAGCTCACTATCGCTGTTGCAAAGAACGAGACTTTCGACAACCGCACAGGTAAGGTGACCATCACCGCAGGCGAGAAAGTTGCCGAGATCGCTGTTAACCAGGTTCAGGTTGACGAGATGAACGTTGGCGAGTTGGAGGTTCTCTATGTTGGCTACGAGGGTGGCGAGGTTGAGCTCCCCGTAAACCACAACATTGAGTACACCGTTACTTCCGACGCTGATTGGGCAGTTGTAGGTGGCACTCGTGCTCTGACTACTACCAAAACTGTTATCAATGTTGCTATGAACACCACTGGTGCAGAGCGTACCGCTACTCTCTTGATTGAGGCAGAGGGCTTCGAAGAGGAGGTGTACCTTACCCAGAGCGGCAAGGCTTTCTCGACCACTATGATTGATGTGTTTGGTGCTCAGGTAACCACTTTCACCAGCGGTGATATGACTGGTAACGCAATGGTTTCGATCGCTGTTTTGGGTGACAAAATTGTTGTTTGCCCCGGTAATGGTGGTGCTACCAAACTCTTGGACAAAGCTACCGGTGAGGTTGTAGGTGATCTCAATTGCGGTGAGTTTGTTCCCTACTATGTTGAGAACGATGACGCTGGTAACCTCGTTATGTGTAACCGTAACTTGTTTAGCTCTTCGACTTCGTGGTGGACCGTTGATTTCCAGGTTTACTATATGACTTCGGAGACCGCTACTCCCGCTCAGCTCATCAATGGTGCTAAATATGGTCCTCTTGGTGCAGCTTTTGAGGTGCGTGGTGACGTTACCAAAAATGCGGTTATTGTTGCTCCTTATGAGGGTATTGATGGTGTTTCCGGTGGTCACCAGATGGAAGTATGGCAGATTGCAGATGGTGTAGTAGGCGAGAGTGTTCAGATTCAGCCTAATGGCTATACCGGTATCTCTTGGATTGGTGGTATTTGGCACTTGGCACCCAATAACTTCCCCGCATTTGCTTTGTTGAGCGAGAATGTTGCTGATGGTGGTCTGTTTGGTTTCTATGATACCAACATCCTCTACCACATTGATGGTACTACCTTTGCTGCAACTCCTGTAATGCCTATGTATGATTGGCAGCGTTCGCTTGGTAGTATTGATGTTCGCAACATCGGTGGCGCTCCTATCGCAGCTGTTGTTGGTGGTGACTTCTACCCAAATTATGGTGCTACCTCGCCTATCTATGTGCTCAATGTAGCAACCAAAGAGGTTGTGACTACCCTCCAGACCTACAACCAGGCAACTGATTGGGTTCTCAATGAGGACACCTCTTGGTACACCTTCTGGCCTTGCGTGAACACAACTGTTGATGTATGCGTTGTGGCTATCGAGGGTGGTATCGTTCTCTACTACATCGACAACAATCACAACTCGATTGAGGGTTTGGTAGTTGGTATGTAATTTAATAGGTCACAACCGACTTAAAGAGTATAGCTTGAGAGGGGCAGGGCAGATTGCTGTCCTGCCCCTCTTCTATTGATTGGTCTAACGTCGCGGTCGCGTTGCGCCCGATGGAGATAGGGAGTGTAGGGAAGTTAAGGAATTTAAGGAGGTTAGAGAGGCTGGGGCGGTTTTCCCTAAACTCCCTAAATTCCCTAAACTCATAGACCTCCCAGACCTCCCATAACCCCCAAAAACAACTTTCAACTAAAATGAAGCGTCTATATACAATAGTGGTGGCACTGTGCCTCTGTGTGTCGCTCGTGGTGGCTTGTGGCCCCACGCCCGACCCACAGCCCAATGGGCCCGAAACATCCGAAACACCCGAAAATCCCGAACCCGAGCCGGAGCCTAACCCCGAGCCACAGCCTACGGGGCGCAATGAGCTCACAAAGCAGGAGGGCTATCCCGAGGGTGTTGGGGTGTACTACTTCAAGAACTTCTATGAGGATGGCACCGACGACTTCTGCACCGGCTACTTCGCCATTGTGGATGTGAAGAAGAACCCCAAACTCAAATTCAACGCAGTCTATGTGGAGCAGGATGCAACCCCCTCCGACATCTTCGCCTCATTTGAGGGTGGCACACCAATTTTGGCCACCAATGGCGGTTATTTCTGGGATGGCGAGTCGCTCTCGTTGCTCATCTCGGGTGGCGAGGTGAAGAGCATCGCTGCGCAGTACACTTGGCCCTCGTTTGAGGGACAGACCTACACCGCTTGCCCCATCAGGGCGGCATTTGGTGTCCACGCCGACGGTCGTATGGAGGCCACTTGGGTGTACAACTGCCCCGATGATAACAACAACCCATACTCCTTCTCCTCCCCCAAAGGAAACAACGAGAAGGTGGGTGTATTCACCAGCACGCCCCATAAGTCGTCGGATGGTACTCTTTGGACCCCCGAGGAGGCGATTGGTGGTGGCCCAATGCTGCTGAAAGATGGCAAAAATGTGGCCGAGAGCAGCTATTGGAAGGAGGTTCTGCACAGTGGTGGCACGAATGCGCTCTCCTATCAGCCTCGCACGGCCATAGGTTACACCGAGGATGGCAAAATCATCCTCATTGTGTGTGACGGTCGCGAGATGAACGGCAGTTGGGGCTACAAACTCCCCGAGTTGGCCGACATCCTGAAAGGCTTGGGCGCAGTGTGGGCCATAAATCTCGATGGTGGTGGCTCGTCGGTGATGGTGGGCAAGGATGGCGCGGCCCTCAACAGCCCCTCCGATGGCGCACAAAGGCGCGTACCCACCGCAGTGGTAATCTCCCTGCAAGAGTAACTTTTTAACCCCCTAAAATCAAGAACAAAACAAAGAGATGAAAAAACTGTTATACATTGCCTTTGCATTGGTGCTCCTTGTGGGGTGCAATAACCCACAGCCCACCAAGAGGCTCTATATGTGGCTCGACTGTGAGGCCAACTTCGAGCGACTCTCCACCCCCGATAGTATCGACTACTATATGAGCCGTATCAAGGAGTTGGGCTTTACTGACGTGGTGGCCGACGTGAAAAGCATTATGGGCGAGGTGCTCTACAAGAGCGACATAGCACCCTATATGGGCGAGTGGCACGGTACGGTGCGTAGCGAGGAGTACGATATGCTCGCCGAGGTGGAGGCCGCCTGTCGTAAGCACGGCCTCGGTTGCTTCGCGTCGCTCAATGTTTTCTGCGGTGGCCACAACTACATCAAACGCGGTATCATCTACAACGAGCACCCCGAGTGGCAGAGCATCGGATGGTGGCACAACAAGCTCGTGCCCGTAAATGAGATGCACTTCAACTACAACGGTATGGTCAATCCCGCAAACCCCGAGGTGAGGGAGTATCAGCTCGCCATCTTGGAGGAGTTCGCGCGCAAGTATCCCACCATCGACGGTCTTATCTTCGACCGCGTGCGCTACGACGATATTTGGGCCGATTTCAGCCCCCTTTCGCTCAACGATTTTGCTGCCTACGCCGGCCTCGACAAGGCCCCCAAGCCCGAGGAGATTATGACTTGGTATCAGGACGAAAAGGGCAAATGGCGCCACCGCCCCGAGGAGCACTTCCTCCTCTGGATGGAGTACCGCGCAAATGTCATCAAGAGCTTCGTTGTGGAGGCCCACGAGCGCATCAAAGCCATCAACCCCAACCTCATCTTGGGCGACTACACAGGCGCGTGGTATCCCACCTACTACTATGTGGGCGTAAACTGGGCAAGCGAGAAGTACAACCCTGCGGAGGAGTTCGAGTGGGCTTCGGAGAACTACTACAAAACAGGCTATGCCGACCTGCTGGATGTCTATATGACGGGACTCTACTACACCCCCATCACCAAAGCAGAGGTCGATAGCGACTTCCCCGACATCGGTCAGCGTATGGAGGCTGGTATGGATGCCGAGGCGAGGAACTATTGGTACTGCGTGGAGGGCGCAGCGGAACTCGCACAGAAAATCACCTGTGGCGTGGTACCCGTTGTGGGCTCCATCTATGTGGAGCAGTATATGGGTGACGAGGAACGCTTCGGTCGTGCCGTAACGCAGGCTATTGAGAGTAGCTCGGGTGGTATGATGCTCTTCGATTTGTGCCACATCGTTTCGCACGATTGGTGGAACACCCTCGAAACTGCCATCAAGAGAGCCAAATAACCCTCGTGTGGTATGCAAATAATGGATGGTCGTGCGCGACCATCCATTATTTTGTGCCCTCCAACAGACCATTTTTTAAGGCCGAGTTTCCTTAGAGGTGTGGGATTACGTCGCTACGCTCCGTGATCCCTATGACTCCTTAATGCTCAAAGAAAATCAAGAGCAACACCCTCTTCGAGGGGTATTCGTTTGTTTTATGTCAAGGCTTGTGAGTGGAACTCCCAAGAAGTAATCATAGGGATTACGTCGCAGCGCTCCGTGATCCCTATGACTCCTTAATGCTCAAAGAAATTAGCGAAGGCCACCCCTTGAATGGGTGCTCTTTTTTTGTTACCATACGCTTTTGTGAGCGAGCCCCCAAGCGTATGGCAACAAAAAAGACGACTGCCTTTCAGCAGTCGTCATCACTAATTTCTTTGTGGCGGAGAGACAGGGATTCGAACCCTGGATACCCGAAGGTATAACGGTTTTCGAGACCGCCCCGATCGACCACTCCGGCATCTCTCCAATCGGTTGTTACAGGTACTTTGGTACCTTTGAGCGTGCAAAGATACTCATAAAATTGAAAATTCAAAATTGAAATCTGAAAATTCTTGGATTTTCTCCCTTTCGGCAATGCCGGAGGGCGATATCACACTCGCAAAGTTTGGCCTAATTGACCGAGGTGTCGGTCTGGGTGCGCTCGGCACGGGCCTCCATCTCCATCTGCAATCCAACCATCGACACCGCAGCCCTCGCCAATGAAGTGCCGTCGGGGTAGGAGATGGTCGTAACAATGGGCATATTCCAATCCAAAACCACGTCGGTTAGTCCGTTGAGTGCAGCGGAGAGCACGAGAGGGTGTTCCTCTTCGGGCATAAATACCAACACCGCATCCACGCTTGTGAGTTCGGCAAAGCACTTGGCAGCCAGCACCGTTTCGGCACTACCGGGCACGAGGCGGTACTCCACTTCGCCCTCAACCTCCACCATCTGGTGCAACATATGCTCGGCAATCATTGTCTGTTCGCCGCATCCCTCAACAACAATAAATCCAAATTTTAGTGAGCTCATACTTTTCTCTGCATTTGTTAAGACAAATATAGTGTTTTTGAATGGAAAATTGAGAATTGAGGGTTGAAAATTAAGGTGCGCCCGAAAACCAATCTATATATACTCTCTGCATAAAAAAAGTTCGCGGGTGTCAGAAAAGATACCCGCGAACAGAGTCGATTGCTAATGGCTAAAAGCCAAAGGCCTATTTCAAGCGACCAATGAAGGTGTCGATGTCGCGAACTTCGAGCGAGGTGTTGTACTCGTCGAGGATGCGCTGGTAGGCTGCGAGAGCTGCCTCTTTGTTGCCGAGAGCCTCCTCAACCAGACCGAGTTTCTTCAAGTAGTAGGGCGCGGTAAGGCTGTTTTTGCTTGCCTCAACAGCTTTGCGGTAGAGAGCAGCAGCCTTCTTCAAGTCGCCACCATCGGCAATGATGTCTGCCTGCAAACCGATGTTCTGGGCATTTACAATCTCTGCGGGTGCGCCACTTGCTGCGTCATATTTTGCAAGGTACTCCAATGCGTTCTCTTTGTCACCGAGTTTGAGGTAGCAGATACCTGCATAGTGGGCAGCCAAAGAGCCCTGAGGGGTCGAACCATAGTTGTCGATAACTTCGAGGAAGCCTGCGTAGTTGCCATCGCCATCCAAAGCCACCTGCCACTCCTCGGCATTGAAGTTCTGGATTGCTGCAAACATCTCTGCCGAAGCCTTCTCTGCGCGGGGCTGGGCGATGAGGTATTTGTTTGCGAAATAGCCACCAATAACAACCAAGATAGCTACCAATACCCAAGTTACAAGTTTCTGGTTTTTCTCAAAGAATGCTTCGGTTTTGCTCACGGTCTCGGTTACAACCTCTTCGTAAGCGTTCTCCTGTTTTTTGTTGTTTGCCATAGTCTTATTATGTTTTTAATTTATTGCTCCAATTAGAGTTCGAAACACAAAAGTACATCTTTTTGTGGAAAAACAGCAGAGCGTGCAGATTTTTTTTCTCCTTTCGGGCAAAATTACTACCTTTGAGATGTCAAACAAAGGGAATAGGCATAAAATGAGGCTCGAAAAACTTTCACTTCTGAATTTTAAGAACATCGCCGATTGCGAGTTGTTACCCATTGAGGGTATCAACTGCATTGTGGGCTCCAATGGTGCGGGCAAAACCAATGTGGTGGATGCCATTCACTACCTCTCGATGAGCAAATCTTCATTGGCGATGACCGATGGCCAATGTGTGCGCCACGGTGAGCCATTCTTTATGCTTTCGGGTGCCTATACCACCGATGGCGATATGGGCATAACGGTTACTTGCGGCTTCGAGAAGAGCAAGGGCAAGACGCTGAAATTCTGTGGTAAGGAGTATGAGAGGTTGGCAGACCACATTGGTGTCGTGCCTGTTGTTATGGTGTCGCCCGCAGATGGCAACCTTGTGAGCGATTCTGCCGAGGAGCGTCGTCGTTGGCTCAATGCTTTCCTTTCGCAGCTCGACCGCACCGCACTCGATGCCACTATGCGCTACAATCGCCTGCTTGCCGAGCGCAATTCGGTGCTCAAACAGGGTGAGATGCTCCCTCCCGAACTCCTCGATGTTTTTGATGAGAGGCTTGCCGAGGCAGGTGATAGGGTGGCGGTGGCCCGCCGCGAGGTGCTCGAAAGGCTTGCACCTATGGTCGAGAGGCTCTATGGGGAGATTGCAGGCGAGAGGGAGAGTGTGGAGCTCACCTACCGCTCGGAGTGCAACACCCGAGGGATGATTGAGATTCTGCGCGAAAACCGAAATAAGGATTTGGTGATGGGCTTCACAACGCAGGGTGTCCACCGCGACGATGTTGTGATGACCATTGGTGGCTATCCCCTGCGCAAGTTCGGCTCGCAGGGCCAGCAAAAATCATTCCTCCTTGCGCTCAAACTCGCCCAATATAACTTCCTCCGCGAGAGGGTGGGGGAGAAACCCCTGCTGTTGCTCGACGACCTCTTCGACAAACTCGACGAGGAGAGGCTCGCAAGGCTTGTGAGTGTAACTTCGGGCGAGGAGTACGGTCAGGTCTTTATTACCGACTGCAACCGCGAGCGTATTATCTCGGTGCTGAAAAATAGTGGTCAATCGTTCCGCTTCTTCTCGGTGGAGGACGGCGAGGTTAAGGTGGAGGAGGTGTAGTCTTATGAGGCGTTGCTATCCCACCCGCATTGGCGACCTTTGGAGTGGCTTCAAGAGCGAGCACCCTACCATTTCGCGCCTTATAGCCGAGGGCTCGGTGCCCGATGTGTGGCGTAGGGTTGCGGGCGACGGCATTGCCGATGCCACAAAGGTCAATTTTGTGCGTGGCAACCTCTTTGTTCAGGTTGGTGTCTCGGTTTTGCGTCACGAAATCTTCATCAATCGCGAGAATTTCCGTCACGAAATGAACGCCATCTTAGGCGAGGATATTATCAAAAACATCATCGTTAAATAATTTTTCACCTCTCAGCCCCACCAATCACTTGGTGGGGTTGTCGTTGTGCGCACCCTTGTGGGTAAAATTGCGTATTGGGGGGGGGTAAAATTGCACATCTTGTTGATTTTCAATACAAAAAGTTGCAATTTCAAATCGTGGATTCTATATTTGTAGGTGTAGGGTGTGTGCCCACAAGAGGCCTGTGCTTGAAAATAAACCTTTTTGTTAAAATAAACTCTTTGCAATTATGAAAACGAGTGTGAAATTTTTTGCTCTGATGGCAATGGTTTTTGCCATTGGTGCTTGTGACGAGATGGGCGTGCCCTCATCTCCCGCCTCCGACAATCTTTTCCAGATAGAGGCTGTGCCTGCCGGTGACTTCACGAAGGCTACCGATACCGCTTTTGAGGAGGGCGACGCATTGAGTGTCTCCGTTTTCAAGGGTACCCTTATGGAGTATTGGATTGGCAACGGTAAATTCACCAAGACCGCAAATGGTTTTGTTGCCGACAAGGATTACTATTGGTATGAGGGTACGGATGTTTGTACTATTGTGGGATTCTACCCCTATGCATCCTACACCGCAGAGTCCATCCTTTCCGAAGGTATCAATTTCTGTGTGAAGTCCGACCAGAGTACCCACGCAGGTTATACTGCTTCCGACCTTATGGTGTCGTTGTCCAACAATGTGGCTCCCACCACCGATAAGGTGACGCTCACCTTCAACCACCTGCTCTCCAAGGTTGTTGTTGATGTCAAGAATGAGACCTCTTCGGAGATTGCCAATGTCTATTTCGATGGCGTGCAGGCATATTACTCCTACTCGCTTTTGGGCTCCTCCATTGAGGGTGGCGCAGGTACCATCAAGGCCGGACAGTTGGCAACCCCCAGCGAGGGCTACACCAACTCGTTTGCTCTGATTATTCCTCCACAGGTTGTGGCACCCACACTTGCAATCACCACCGTGGATGGCAAGGAGTATAAGCGTCCTGCAAGCGAGGCTATCGACTTTGGCTCGGGTAAGGTACGCCACCTGACCGCAACCATCACCGAGGAGAGCGTCTATATTGAGTTCGATGCTATTGTGAATGATTGGAGTGCCGACGAGGATGTTGAGTTCAAAGATCCCGTGGATGATGGTAACGATGACAACAATGGTAATACCGGCGAAGAGGAGAAGAAGATGGCTATCAATCCCAATTGGCGCGTAGAGTATGTTGGAGATCTCCAAGATAACGAGGGAAACATCTATCACAATGGTGTTCTTGTGGAGGCTAATGATGAGGAGATTTTCATATTCAGATTTTTCCACATTGATTATTGGAATAGCACAGTCAAAGACAACCTCTATGAGCTTGTAGAGGCTACGGGTAACGAGTTGGCTGATTTCATCAACGACTACAATCAGACCAATGGCACCTCTCACACAATTGTGGATATCAACGGTGTCTATCAAGGCCCCTATTCCACCTATTTCCTCTTGGAGGCAGAAGCTGGTCAGTATGTGGCGACTATGCTTGGTCTTACCGCAGAGGGTAAGGTAAGTGGCCACTATGCCGTTTCGGATGTGTTTGAGATTGTTGGCACATCGGAGCCCACCCCCTATGAGGATTGGCTCGGTACTTGGAAAATTAACGATGGCAACACCGAGTCCATCATCACCCTCACCGAGGATGTGGCAAACGAAAGCTACAATATGGAGGGTTGGAACAATATCGGAGGCATCCCCACAAAGGTTAAGTACAATGCGGAGAACGACGCGCTTATCTTCTATGGTCAGACTGTGGCCGAAAACCTTCAAGATGTCGACGGCAATGTTATAGACGCTCTCTATTTCGTGGGCTTCGGTAGCGATAATAGGCTCTATGCAAATGTCGATTTGGCGGTGGCTGCGTGGTTTAGACCGGAGGAGTCGAAAAATGTGGCAATGATAGGCTCTTTTGCATACACATATCCCGATAGTGAGACAGGGGAAGAGATCAATCTCACGTTTAACAACATCGGCTACCTTTTGGAATCCGGAGGTCAGTTCTACTATGCCACCGACGCACTCCACACAGTGGCAGATGGTATGACAATGATTCGCGTGACGGAGCAGCCTTCAAGCGCACCCGCAATCACCTCTTCCAAACTTATCTATGATGGGTTGGGTGCTCAATGCAGAGAGCTCCCCACAGCCAAGGCAGAAAAACGCATCACAGGTTTGTTCATTGCCGGCGAATGTAGGTTTAACTTCTAAACAACAAAATCGGTGGTTGCATTTGAGTAGCCACCGATTTTTTTTGGAGGGAGAGGGGGAATTTGCACCCATAGCCATCGCTTGGAGCACCCCCTGCAACAAAAAAGGAGAAGTTCACGTCTGAACTTCTCCTCTTTCTTTGTTCCGTCTTCCGGCCACGAAGGACTATTTCTCCTTTGCAACGTAGCGTTTCTCTTTGATACGCGCTTTCTTACCGGTGAGGTTGCGGAGGTAGTAGATGCGTGCACGACGTACAACACCAACTTTGTTAACCTCAATCGACTCGATGTGGGGCGAGTAGAGGGGGAAGATACGCTCTACACCTACACCGTTCGAAATTTTACGGATGGTGAACATTTTGGTTACACCACGACCTTTGATCTGGATTACCACACCGCGGAAGCTCTGGATACGCTCCTTGTTACCCTCGATAATTTTGTAGGATACGGTGATGGTGTCGCCGGCTTTGAATGCGGGAACCTCCTTGGGAGCCCACATAGCCTCTTCTGCGATTTTGATTAAGTTGTCCATCTTTTTTTAATCGATTAAATTGTTAAGGTAGGGAATATTACGGACTCCTGTGTTCTCATAAGAGATTCCACTACCGGAGCGCAAAGATACATACAAAATTGAGAATTGAAAATTGAGAATTGAAATTTTTCTCGAATTTTACAACTTCCCAAAGTGCAATCGGTTGATAATGTGTCGTTTGGCTCCTAAAAAATACATCTAATTTTTTTAACTATTTTTGAGCCGGGACTACAATTTCAGCCCTTTGAGCAGTTCGATGCGCCCATAGTCGGTCAAATCCACCTTGATGGGAACCACCGCAATGTAGTTGTTTTTCAGTGCCCATTCATCGGTATCCTCCGCCTCGGGCTCGTGGTTGCAGAAACCTCCTGTGAGCCAGAAATAGTCCCTGCCTCGGGGGTCCTGACGGCAGAAGAACTCCTCTTTCCAAAAACCGCGCGTCTGGCGACAGATGCGGTGGCCCTTAATCTCCTCGGGGCGTGCTATGGGCACATTTACATTCAAACACAAGGGTTCCGAGGGCTTCTCGATGTTCAAAATTGCAGGGATAATCTTCTCGGCAAAGGCGAGCGTCGCCTCGAAATCCGCATCGTGTGAGTGGTCGTCGAGCGAAAGGCCAATCGAGGGGGCTCCATAGAAGCTCGCCTCAATAGCTGCACCCATCGTACCCGAATAGAGCACATTGATGGCCGCATTGGAGCCGTGGTTGATACCGCTCAGATTCAGGTCGGGGGTGAGCCCCAACTCTGGCAAGAGCCAATCGTAGGCCATCTTCACACAATCCACAGGGGTGCCATTGCACGAATAGACCTTGATGTGTGGCTCTTCGCGGCGTAGGGTGAGATAGAGGGGGTCATACATTGTGATGGCGTGTGCCTTGCCCGACTGTGTTTCATCCGGTGCGAGGGCAATGACATCACCAAACTTTGCGGCACAATTCACGAGTTCATTGAATCCCTTTGCGCGGTAGCCGTCATCGTTGCTTATAAATATAATGGGTCTTTTCATACTCTTTTTTAGGTTTCTGACCACAAAGATAGTATTCGGCATTGAATAGTAAAAATTTTGGATGGCGATTTTGGCTTGCATTTTGCAACCCTACACCCAGAAAACCAAACACATTAAGACAATGAAACAGATAACTGCAATCTTTCTCGTTGTGCTTTTGGCCACCTCGTGTGTCACCAAGAGCAAAGAGGTGGCACCTCCACCCATCCCTCGTGTGGAGGTCGCAAGAGCCATTGGGGAGAGGGTGAGTATCCCTATGCGTTTCCAGACGCTCCTCTACTCCAACTACGACGCAACAATCCAGCCCCGAGTGAGCGGCTACCTCCTGACAAAGGAGTTCTCCAAAGGTATGCCTGTGGAGAAGGGGCAGGTGCTCTTCACCCTCGATACGGCACCCGTCAAACTCTCCGTAGCCTCCAATCGCGCCGCTCTCGCCTCGGCCAAATCATCCCTCGCAGAGGCGGAGAACAACTATCGCCGAGCCGTTCCGCTTGCCCGCTTGGAGGCCATCAGTCAAAGTGCTCTCGACCAATATAGGGCAGCCTATGAGTCGGCAAAGGCGCAGGTGGAGGTGGCCCAAAGCACCCTTGATGAGTCGCTATTGCAACTCTCCTACACCACCATCACCTCCCCCATTAGTGGTATTATCGACGACGAAGGGGCTACCATTGGCGATTGGGTGGGGGTGGGTACCTCCTACTCGGTGCTTGCTACCGTGTCGAACATCGACGAGATGGGAGTGCATATTCAGATTCCCTTTGCTCGCTATTTCGAGGTGCGCAAGGGTGGTGACGACCGCACCCCCTCCTACGACAACTCCACACTCTTGGAGAACATCCGACTCTACCTGTCGGATGGCTCGCTATATCCCTATTCGGGCACCTATGCCTACACCAAGCGTGAGGCGGGCGACCAAACGGGAACAATCATTATTGTTGCCTCGTTCCCCAATCCCGAGGGTGTGTTGAAGGTGGGCCAATCGGCTGTGGTTGTGGCCAACATAGGCTCGCCCGAGGGTGTTGTTTTGGTGCCTCAGCAGGCCGTTGTGCAGACTCTCAATAGAGCCTCGGTGTGGGTTTTGGGCAAGGATAATACGGTCACTTCGAGATTTGTGACTCTTGGAGAGAAGTTTGGCCCACATTGGATTGTAGAAAAGGGGCTCTCGGCGGGCGAAATGGTCGTTACGAGTGGTCTGCAAAATCTTCATAACGGGGAGAAGGTTATTGCCGAGGTGGCACAAAAATAGGGAGGAGCAGGTATGGAAAAGTTTTTTGTCAATCGTCCCGTTTTTGCCATCGTCATAGCCATTGTGATTCTTCTCTTGGGTGGTTTGTCGGTGGGGTCGCTCCCCATTGAGCAGTATCCCGACATCACACCTCCTGTTGTGGAGGTGGAGGCCACCTACACCGGTGCCGATGCCTCCACTGTCAATGATGTGGTGGCAACACCCCTTGCCGAGAGTGTTATGGGTGTGAGCGATATGCTCTATATGCAGACCACCTCGGCAGGCGATGGCTCTATGTCGCTCCAAATCCTCTTCGACATCGGTTCCAACCCCGATTTGGACGAGATTTTTGTGCAGAACAAGGTGTCGGCAGCCACCTCCCAGCTCCCCGCGGAGGTGGTCCAGCAGGGTGTCACCACCCAGAAGTCCCAAACGGGTTTCCTTCTCATCTATGCCCTCTACTCCGAAGGTGGTGTCTATGATGAAAATTTCCTCTCTAATTGGGCATACATCAACCTTCGCAACGAACTCTTGAAGATTGATGGCGTGGGTAAGGTGCAGATTTTGGGTGCCGGTGAGTATGCAATGAGGGTGTGGGTAAATCCCTACCGTATGGCCTTCTACAACATCACGGTGGAGGATATAGCGTCGGCCATCCAGAGCGAGGCGACAATCTTTTCTGCGGGTAAGTTGGGTGCCGAGCCTTTGGCCCAGAGCGAGCCCTTCACCTACACCGTGACCACACCTCCTGCCCTCTCCGCGGCACAAGAGTATCAGCAGATAGCCCTCAAAGTCCTGCCCGATGGCGAGATGGTGACCATTGGGGATGTTGCGCGTGTGGAGCTTGGCTGCCAGACCTATGGCACCTTCTCCAACTTCGACGGCAATCCTGCGGCCCTTATAGCCATCTATCAAACCCCTGGTAGCAACGCTGTTGAGGTGGGTAGGCAGGTCAAAGAGAGTATTGACTCCATTGCGGAACGCTTTCCGCAGAGTGTCACAACGGCAACCATCATTGATGCCACGGAGAGCATCGAGGAGGGCATTGCGGAGATTTTTTCGACAATGCTTTTCACGCTTGGGTTGGTCATCTTGGTGATTTTTATCTTCCTGCAAGATTGGCGTGCGACACTCATTCCCCTTATTGCCATTCCCGTATCTATTGTGGGAGCCTTTGCGGTCTTCCCTCTGTTGGGCTTTTCGATAAATATCATCTCGCTTTTGGGCTTGGTTTTGGCCATTGGCTTGGTTGTGGATGATGCGATTGTGGTCGTGGAGGCGGTGCAGGTGGGCATAGAGGAGGGTAAGAGCCCGCGCAAGGCCACCCTCAATGCGATGCGTCAGGTAGCCTCGCCCATTGTTGCCACAACGGTGGTGTTGCTCGCTGTGTTTGTGCCGGCCACACTGATGGAGGGTATTACGGGCAAGATGTTCCAGCAGTTTGCAATGGGTATATCGGTGGCTCTTGTCATCTCCGCCTTCAATGCCCTCACCCTCTCACCTGCTCTTTGCTCTCTTCTGTTGCGAAACAAGAAACGTATCTCTCGCGGCCCACTCGGAGCCTTCAATCGCCTCTTCGACCGCAGTGTGGATGCCTATTTGCGTCGCTCCTCGGTGGTCATTCGCCACTCGGCACGCTCGCTCTTGTTGGTGCTGGTTATGGGTGCGGCTACCCTGTTTTTGTTTAAGGAGTTGCCCAGCGGTTTTCTCACCACCGAAGACCAAGGCTACTTGATGGTGTCGGTGGAACTACCCGATGCAGCAAGTGTTGCCCGCACCGAGGAGGCTATCGCCAAAGCCGTAAAGATTATCCGCGCGACAGAGGGTGTGGAGAGTGAGGCTTCGACCGCAGGTTTCGACCTCATCACGGGCGTGGCTGCCACGAATAGCGGTGTAATTTTCGTAGCCTTGGAGCCATACAAAAAACGCTCTCTCTCGGCCGAAGAGATTGCCCAAAAGATTAACGCCTCGCTCTATGTGGCTGTTCCCGAAGGCTCATTCTACGCCTTTGAACCTCCTGCCATCCCTGGCTTGGGTGTAACCTCGGGCCTTACGTTTGTGTTGCAGAACCGTGGAAGTGGTGATGTTGGCTACCTTGCCGAGCAGACCGAGCTGTTTATGGAGAAGGTGCGCGACTTGCCCGAAATAGCCTCCGTTTCTACGCAGTTCGATGCAAATGTTCCGCAACGTCACATCGAAATCAACGAGCCCCTCGCACTCCAACAAGGGGTGTCGGTGGAGTCCCTGCGCACACTGCTTGGCACACTGCTTGGCGGAGAGTATGTGGGCAACTTCAACCGCTTCGGCAGGCTCTACGACACCTACATACAGGCCGACTCGGAGTATCGCCGCACCGAGGCCGACCTTGCGGGCTACTTTGTGACAAATGGGCGAGGGGAGAGTATCCCGATAACATCGTTTGTCACGGTGAAAGACACTGTTGGTGTGGAGTATATCACCCAATTCAACCTCTACGAAGCCATTTCGGTCAATGCCACCCCTGCTGCGGGAATCTCCTCCGATCAGGCGATGGGAGCCCTCGAAGAGCTTGCTGCGACCTCTCTGCCCTCGGATGTGACTCTTGCGTGGAGTGGGGTGTCGTATCAGGAGGCGACCGCTTCGGGAGGTGGTAGCACATACCTCTTGGCGCTCATCTTTGTCTTCCTTGCTCTGGCGGCACTCTACAACTCGTGGTCGCTCCCCGTGAGTATCCTGCTTGGTGTCCCACTTGCTCTGTTTGGCTCACTGCTGATGGTGTGGTTTGCCCATTTGGTCAATCCGATTTTCATCGACAACATCTATATGAAGGTGTCGCTGGTGATGCTTATCGGTTTGTCGGCCAAGAGTGCAATTTTGGTGGTGGAGTATGCCGACCGCAAGTTTTTTGACGAGGGATTGTCGCTTGGTGAGGCCTCGTTGGCGGCTGCCAAGTTGCGATTGCGCCCCATTCTGATGACGGCCGTAGCATTCGTTGTGGGTATTATGCCCCTTGTGTTCGCTTCGGGAGCCTACTCGGTGGCCCGCAATGTGATGGGTGTAGCTCTGGTGGGTGGTATGGTGGTTGCCACCACACTCGGCATCTTCATCTATCCCTCGCTCTACTACCTCGTGGGGCGCGTGGCGCAGTTCGAAAAGAGAAGGGAGAGAATCCATAAAAAACGATTAGAGTATGAAAAGGAAAATTCGTTATAGGGGGGCCTTGCTGAGCCTTGTTGCAATGCTCGCCACCGGCTGTGCGGTCACTCCGCCCGAGATTGTCCCCATAGTCACCCCCGATGAGTATATCTTTGCCCACAAGGGTGACACGATAGTTGTGGTGGGTGTTGAGTGGTGGGAGGTTTTTGGCGACACAACACTCAACCGACTGATGCTCACGGCTATTGCCAACAATAAAAATCTTGCCATAGCAGCCTCCAATGTGGTTGCTGCCCAAGAGTCGCTCGCCTCTGTCAGGGCCTCGCTTGCACCCACAGCGGATGTTGGGGTGAGTGGCAGCGCAACTTATACCACACCCTCCGATGGGGGTAAAAAGCGCATCGCGCAGAACTATTCGCTCCTGCCGAGGGTTAGTTGGGAGGTGTCGCTCTTTGGGGGGATAAAGAGCGCGACAGATGCTGCCCGCGAGGATTTGCTCGCCACCGAATGGGGCTACCGAGCCACCCGCTTGGCACTCGAAGCACAAGTGGCAACCACCTATTTCCAATGGTTGCAGTACGCTCGCTCGTTGGAGATTTCGGAGCGTAGCTATGCCCTGCGCTTGGAGGCACAACAGAAGACCGACTCGCTCTACTACTACGGCTTCTCCTCGGGTGTGGATTTGTGGCAGGCACGCTCATTGACTGCCACTGCGGCCAGTGACATCCCCTCCTATCGTAGGGCTATGGTACAAACCAACCTCATTCTCAACACCCTTGTGGGTGGCGAGCCGGAGCTGCTGCCAATGCCCTCCCACTCGCGCGAGTGTGTCCATTCGATTGGTGCAAGGCTCGATGGACTCTATTGTGGCCACCTGACCGCCTCGCCTCTTCCCGTCTATGTGCCGAGCGGTTTGCCATCCTCAATGCTCGAAAGAAGGCCCGATGTGATGGAGGCCTACCATAAGGTGGAGGCTGCCGCTGCCCGCACTCGTGTGGCTCGCGCCAATCGCTTTCCCTCCTTCTCTCTCACGGCCGAGGGTGGTGTGGTGTCGAGCACACTCAAAGGGCTCACCTCCAAGAATCCCGCCTATTGGTCGGCTGCGGTGTCGCTCACACAACCCCTCATCCACTTCGGGGAGTTGAAGGCGGAGGAGCTGAAAGCCTACGAGGGGTGGCGACAAGCCTCGCTTGCCTACCAGCAGACCTCCCTCGAAGCTCTCTCGGATGTGGAGAGTGCGCTTGTGGCCATTGCGACCTACAACATACAGGTAGAGGAGTATCTCTCGCTCCTTGTGGCCAACTCGCGCCTGCAACAGATGACGGCTGCGCTCTACAACGACGGCCTTGCCTCGTCGCTCAACCTGATTGATGCCGAGCGCAACCTCTACTCCTCGCAGTTGGACTACATCGCCCTTCTGACCGAGCAACTCTGCGCCTACGTTTCGCTCTATAAAGCGTTGGGAGGAGGGTGGTGAGGGCCAAAGCCCCTAATCACAAAAAAAGTTCGCGGGTATCAAAAAAGATACCCGCGAACTAACTTTTAAGCCCTAATCTCCAACTCTCCGAAAGCGTCGGAATCGTAGTGCCAAAACACCCCAGAAGGCCTCGCCAAGAATACCGCTACTCATCTTCGAAGTGCCCGCAGTGCGGTCGCGGAAGATGATTGATACCTCCTTTATCTTGAAGCCCAACTTCCAGGCCGTATATTTCATCTCAATCTGGAATCCGTAGCCGTGCATCCTCACACCGTTGAGGTCGATGGTGCGGAGCACCTCTGCGCGGTAGCCCACAAAGCCCGCAGTCGCATCCCTCACGGGCATCCTCGTAACACACTTCACATAGCGCGAGGCGAAGAAGGAGAGCAGCAGTCGGCGCATAGGCCAATTCACCACATTCACACCACTCACATACCTCGAACCAATGGCCACATCGGCCCCCGCCTCCAACTCGGCAGTCAGGCGTAGTAGGTCGTCGGGGTCGTGCGAGAAGTCGCAATCCATCTCAAAGATGGCCTCATACCCCCTCTCTAAGGCCCAGCGGAAGCCCGCAATATAGGCGGTGCCGAGTCCGAGTTTGCCCTCGCGCTCAATCATAAAGAGCCTTTCGGGGTGGCTCTGCATAAGCCCCCTCACAATCTCCGCGGTGCCATCGGGCGAGCCGTCATCGACCACCAACAAAGAGTAGTCGCCAGCAAGCGAGAAGACCTTGGCAACCATAGCCTCGATGTTCTCGCGCTCGTTGTATGTTGGTATAATTATAAGTTTACGCATTGTTCCGAGTGGTATATTGCACAAAAATAGTTATTTTTGCCGAAAAGAACACACATCGTGCCCAAAACAATAAATTTAACTCTCTCGCCCAAGCAGGCGGCCACCACCGAAGGGTGGCTCTCAATCGTAGTTCGCACTCTCGGCATACGTCGCGAGCAGGTGGCTCTTGCAAGGGTCATCAAACGCTCGGTGGATGCACGCCATCGCACTCCACAGGTGCTCCTCACCGTTGAGGTCTTTGTGGATGGCGAGCAGATGCCCCCCGAAATCCACTTCGACTACCCCGATGTTAACGGCCAGACACCCGTGGTTATTGTGGGTGGCGGCCCCGCAGGATTGTTTGCGGCCCTGCGACTTATTGAGCTTGGGCTCAAACCCATCTTGCTCGAAAGGGGCAAGGATGTGGCCGAGCGCAGGAGGGACATCGCACAGATTCACCGAGGTGTGGGTGTGGATGGCGAGTCCAACTACGCCTTTGGTGAGGGTGGCGCGGGCACATTCTCCGACGGAAAACTCTTCACGCGCTCCAAGAAGCGTGGCGACTACAACCGCGCACTCCAAACCCTCGTTTTTCACGGAGCCTCACCCGAGATTCTCTACGAAGCACACCCCCATATCGGCACCGACTGTCTGCCGAAAATCATTGAGCGCGTAAGGCAAACCATCCTCTCCGCGGGTGGAGAGATTCACTTCGGGGCAAAGGTGACCGACGTTGAGATTAGGAACAACCGAGCGGTGGGTGTCTGGGTTGGTGACAATCTGGTGGAGGGTGCTGCCGTAGTACTCGCAACGGGCCACTCGGCAGACGATATCTACGAAATGCTCCACGCCAAAGGGGTTCTTTTGGAGGCAAAGCCCTGGGCTATGGGCGTGAGGGTGGAGCACCCACAGTCGCTCATTGACCGCATCCAATACCACTCCGACGATATGAGGGAGTGGCTCCCAGCTGCGGCCTACACTCTCACAGCACAAGTGGGTGGCAGGGGTGTCTATTCGTTCTGTATGTGCCCCGGTGGTGTGATTGTTCCCGCGATGACCGACTACCGCGAGTGTGTGGTGAATGGTATGAGTGCCTCGGCCCGCTCGTCGCGTTGGGCCAATGCGGGCATTGTCACCGAAGTGCGCCCCGAGGATTTCCCCCATCTCCACGAGGAGTGGGGTGTGTTGGCGGGCTTGAAGTTCCGCCAGCAGTTGGAACGTCACGCTGCGGAGATTGTGGGCGGAGGAGGCACAGCCCCCGCACAAAGGCTTGGCGATTTTGTGGCAGGGCGAATCTCGATAGACCTTCCACGCACCTCCTATCTCCCTAAGGCGGTAGTGAAGAGGGGCGAGGAGTGGTTGCCACAATTTATGGCCGACTCATTGAGAGGTGGCTTCCGTCAGTGGGGAGCGAGGATGAGGGGCTTTGTGACCAACCAGGCGCAAATCATAGGTCTTGAATCGCGTACCTCTACACCTGTGCGCATCCCTCGCGACAAGGAGAGCCTTATGCATCCCGTAGTTGAGGGACTCTACCCAACGGGTGAGGGTGCGGGCTATGCAGGAGGTATCATCTCGGCAGCCCTCGACGGCACCCGCGTGGCAGAGAAGATTGCCGAAACGGTGAAATAAATGTGGCTTGAAACAGATATAAATCATAACAAACAGCATCAGATGCAACCCGAAATCATTTCGAAATACTTTACCCTCACCGAGGAACAAAAGCAGAAGTTTGACGCGCTGGGCGAGTTGTATGTGGAGTGGAACTCCAAAATCAACGTCATCTCACGCAAGGATATTGATGAGCTCTATGTGCGCCACGTTCTGCACTCACTCGCCATCGCCAAGGTCTGCACCTTCGAGGCGGGGGCCAAGGTGTGCGATATTGGCTGTGGCGGAGGATTCCCCACCATACCTCTGGCCATAATGTTCCCCGAAGTGGAATTTACGGCTGTGGACTCCATTGGTAAGAAGATTACGGTGGTGAGGGAGGTGGCCTCGGCACTCGGGCTCACCAATGTCACCCCCATCAATGCCCGCATTGAGGCCGTGAAAGGGGAGTTCGACTACGTTGTGAGCCGAGCAGTTACGGATATGAAGACCCTCAAAGGGTGGGCCCTCCCCAAGTTGCGCAGCGGACAGAAGGGCTCGCTCCCCAATGGTATGCTGGTGCTCAAAGGTGGCGACTTGGCGGAGGAGTTGGGGCTTGCCCGCCTTCATTGCGACATCCACCCCATCCGCACCCTCTTCGAGGAGGAGTTTTTTGATACTAAGAGTGTGGTTTATGCCAAAAAATAGGAGTTCGAAATTTCGAACTCCTTTTCTTTTTTCGTCGGCCGACGCGGGCTCGCACCGCGAGCCCGAAGAGTAAAGATTATATATCTACCATATAAAGGGGAGGATTCGCCAACGGACTTTGGTACAATATTCCTCATAGCCGGCGAGTTCCTTGCGCAGTAGTCGCTCCTCGTCGAGGGTGCGGGTGACTATAATAGGTATGTAGAAGGCAAAGACCGCCAACGACCACCACGAGCCCAAAACCACGGGCATCGAGAGAAACAACAGCAGGGTGGTAAAGTACATCGGGTGGCGCACAACGCCATAGAGCCCCGTGCTCACAACCTCCTGCCCTCGGCAGACCTCAATGGTGCGCGAGAGCCACACATTCTCCCTCATAACCTCGCCATAGAGTCCGTAGGAGGCCACAAAGAGCACCGAGGCCACCACAACGGCCACATCCGACACCTCGCTCCATCCAAAGCGGTGGTCGAGTCCTGCAACCACAAAGCCCACTACGAATACCAATCCCGAGAGTCGCACAAGAGTCCCCTGTGCAGAGCGTTTCTCTTTGGCATTGAGTCGTCGGGCGAGCAGTTCGGGCGAGGTGATGAGCATCACAACCCCGAGCACAAGCATAGGCACAAAGAGCAACCCTATAAGTCGCCATCCGCCACACCACGCCCAGCTGCCCGCGGGCAGAAAGAGCAAAAGTGCCATCAAAACGCCCCCGAGGAGCATCTTTGCCAAACCGTTAAGTGCCAAAGCACCCCTCTTGTTTTGTGTCATAATCTGTTTGGGAAATAAAAGTATTATCTATCTCTCTTCATTCAACTCACCATCTGTCCAAGTGCCACTCATCAGTGCGCCATCGTTGCGAACATAGAGCCCCGAGCCCTCGCGTAGGCCCTCGTGCCAAAAGCCCCACCACGAAGAACCGTCGCCCCAACGATAAATGCCAAAACCTTCTCTCACGCCATCAACCATCTCGCCCTCCCAAATATCGCCATTGGGTAGCTCCTCGCGCACCCAACGGTAGGAGGTGTAGGCTTCAAGAGAGGGGTAAGGGGCGGAGGGCTTGCCATTGGAGAACTCCCCGTAGTAGGTAACATTCCCCTGCCGGTCGTAGAGCGTTCCCACCCCATTGGGAAGCCCACCCTCGAAATAACCAACATAATAGAGGCTGCCCGGTGCGCTATCTATATACCTGTCGGGAGCCGTCACGATGATGGCTCCATAGTTGTGGAGGTTGCCCGCATAGTCGCCATAGACCACAAGGTCGGCAAAGCGTGTGATGCCCAAGCCGTAACGCTCGCCATTCTCCCAACACCCCGTATGGCAGACCCCATTGTCCCAAACGAAGGTGCCGAGCCCATCGCGTGTCCCACCCAAGAGCTCGCCATAGTAACACCCGTCATTGTAGGAACGATAGATGTAGTCGTGGGGAATGGAGCTATGCTCGCCGCGCCAATAGGTGGCAATGTCGGGAGCAAGAGGGGAGAGGTGTCGGGCAAGGTCACTCGCAGCGCGAGGCTCACCACCCTCTGCCGAAAGGCGCAAAAAATGGAGCCATAGGCCCTTGTCGGGCTTGGTGCCCCAACCATAGAGGTAGCATTGGGCGGTATTGTATTGCGCAACAGCATCCCCTGTTCGGGCGTGTGGCAGATAGTCACTCAAACTTTGTGCGGAGAGCCCTCCCGCACACATACATATAATATATATAAGTATAAAACGCCTCATAAAATCCTGTGTCACAGACAAAGATAAGCAAAAAATGGGGTTTGGAGGTAAAAAACTCGCCTAATTATTTTTTTATCAAGAAAAGAGTTGTATTTTTGTCGCCGATTTTGAACAATCAGCACAAGTTGTGCGATGCGGTTTGAGGTCAAAGTTCTTTGATAGGGCAGTAGAAGAGAATTTTTGAATTTTTGTTGTTCAAATTTTGCGGAATAAAAAATTTCGTATATCTTTGCAACCCCAAACAAGGGCAAATGAGTGCCGATGTAGCTCAGTTGGCCAGAGCAGCTGATTTGTAATCAGCTGGTCGGGGGTTCGAATCCCTCCATCGGCTCCAAAGTGGGGCAAGGCGTGAGAGAGTCGCGCAGGGCAACAAAAAAAGAAATATTCGGGAGAGTTCCAGAGTGGCCAAATGGGGCAGACTGTAAATCTGTTGGCAACGCCTTCGGTGGTTCGAATCCATCCTCTCCCACACTCAAAAGTTCAATTCATCAGATGCTGGTGGATTGTTCTTTTGTGATTCTCGGTGGCGGAGTTCCGGTGGCTCCAAAAGATGGTCGGTACCTTTGGGTGGCGACTATTGGTGTGTCAAGGAATGCCTACGAGGGTTTGCGGAAGTAGCTCAGTTGATAGAGCATCAGCCTTCCAAGCTGAGGGTCGCGAGTTTGAGCCTCGTCTTCCGCTCAAAAGAAGAGAAACAAAACAATTAACACAAATACTTATCTAATAACAACTACAAAGTTATGGCAAAAGAAAAATTTGATAGGTCAAAACCTCACGTAAACGTAGGTACTATCGGTCACGTTGACCACGGTAAAACTACTTTGACCGCTGCTATTACCCAGGTTTTGGGTAAGAGGGGTCTTTCCGAGCTTCGTTCGTTCGACTCGATTGACAACGCTCCCGAGGAGAAAGAGCGTGGTATCACCATCAACACTGCTCACATTGAGTATCAGACTGCAAACCGTCACTATGCTCACGTTGACTGCCCTGGTCACGCTGACTATGTGAAGAACATGGTAACCGGTGCTGCTCAGATGGACGGTGCTATCTTGGTAGTAGCTTCGACTGACGGTCCTATGCCCCAGACTCGTGAGCACGTTCTTTTGGCTCGCCAGGTGAACGTTCCTAAGATCGTTGTTTTCATGAACAAATGCGACATGGTTGACGACGAGGAGATGCTCGACTTGGTTGAGATGGAGATCCGTGACGTTTTGAGCGCAAATGGTTTCGACGGTGACAACGCTCCCGTTATCCGTGGTTCTGCTCTTGGTGCTCTCAATGGTGAGCCCGAGTGGGAGGAGAAAGTTATGGAGCTTATGGAGGCTGTTGATACCTATATTCCCCTGCCTCCCCGTGACGCTGACAAACCCTTCCTTATGCCCGTTGAGGACGTATTCTCGATCACTGGTCGTGGTACCGTACTTACCGGTCGTATCGAGACTGGTGTTATCCACGTTGGTGACCCCGTTGAGATCGTAGGTTTGGATGAGAAGATTCGTACTTCGGTATGTACCGGCGTTGAGATGTTCCGCAAACTCCTCGATGAGGGTTCGGCTGGTGACAACGTAGGTCTGCTGATGCGTGGTATCGACAAGAAAGAGGTTAAGCGTGGTATGGTAGTAGCTAAACCCAAGTCGATCACTCCCCACACCAAATTCCGCGGTGAGGTTTATATCTTGAAGAAAGAAGAGGGTGGTCGTCACACTCCTTTCCACAACCGCTATCGTCCCCAGTTCTACCTCCGTACCATGGATATTACCGGTGAGGTTAAACTTCCCGATGGTATCGAGATGGTAATGCCTGGTGACCACGTTGAGATCGAGGTAACCCTCATCTACCCCGTAGCTTTGAACGCAGGTCTTCGCTTCGCAATCCGCGAGGGTGGTCGTACCGTAGGTTCGGGTCAGATCAAAGAGGTTATTGAGTAATCAATCTACCGAGAGATAAAATCTCAAACATAGGGGCGGGCGCAGGGCTTGCCGCGAGAGTGACAAACACTGAAACTCGCCCCACTTTTTACGAGAGTAGTTTAATGGTAGAATAGCGGTCTCCAAAACCGTTGGTGGGAGTTCGATTCTCTCCTCTCGTGCAAAGAGTCCGGTGGCTTTCCAAAAGGGGTACCGGACTTGTTGAGTGAAAAAGCAATAAAGAGAAAAAAGCATAATTTATGAAACTCGTAAAATACGTTAAGGCTTCGTACGAAGAGTTGGTTCACAAAGTGTCGTGGACTCCTATGAAAGAGTTGCAGAATCTTGCAGTTACCGTGATGGTAGCTTCCCTGCTGATTGCTGTTGTGATTCTTGCTATGGACCTGACCTTTGAATCCATTATGAAAGCTGTGTACAGCGTTTTGGCTCACTAGTTCAGTGGTTTTAGTTTAACTCTTTAAGACGCAAACAAGACAATGAGCGAACAGACAAAACAGTGGTATGTGTTACGCGCCATCGGCGGTAAAGAGAAGAAGGTGAAGGAGTACATCGATGCTGAGGTACGCCACCTCCACCTCGAACATCTTGTATCGCAGGTTCTCATTCCTACCGAGAAGGTCTATACGATTCGTAACGGTAAGAAGGTGAGCAAAGAGAGGGTGTCGTATCCCGGCTATGTATTGGTTGAAGCGGCTATGGTAGACGAAGTACCTTACGTTCTTCGCAACACACCCAACGTGCTCGGCTTCCTCGGTGAGACCAAAGAAGAGAGCCAGCGACTGATTGCCACCCCTGTTAGGGAGGCGGAGGTTGCCAGGATTCTCGGAAGGGTTGACCTAATGAGCGAGGGTGAGGAGGAGAATGAGATTCCTTTCTTCGTGGGAGAGACCGTAAAGGTTACAGACGGTCCCTTCTCGAGTTTCTCCGGAACCATCGAAGCAGTCGATGAGGAGAGAAAGAAATTGACAGTCTCGGTGAAGATCTTCGGACGTAAGACTCCGATGGAGTTGAGTTTTATGCAAGTAGAAAAAGAATAATTAACCAAGGAAAACTATGGCAAAAGAGGTTGCTGCATTTATTAAGTTGCAGATTAAAGGTGGTGCCGCCAATCCTTCGCCACCAGTAGGTCCCGCGTTGGGTTCGAAGGGAGTCAATATTATGGACTTCTGCAAACAGTTCAACGCTCGCACCCAGGAGAAGGCAGGCAAGGTATTGCCCGTAATTATCACCGTATATAACGACAAGTCGTTTGAGTTTGTCGTTAAACAGCCACCCGTTGCTGCTGCTCTCAAAGAGGCAGCTGGTATCCAGTCTGGTTCGGCACAGCCCAACCGTCAGAAAGTTGCAAGCGTAACTATCGAGCAGGTTGAGGCTATCGCAAAGGACAAGATGAGCGATATGAACTGCTTCACCATTGAGTCTGCTATGCGTATGGTAGCAGGTACTGCACGCAGTATGGGTATCACCGTCGTAGGCGAAGTTCCTGCAAAGTAATTAAGGTAAGAAGATGAGTAAATTGACAAAAAATCAAAAAGCAATGCTCGCCAAAGTGGAGCCCGGAAAGCTCTACAAATTGAGCGAGGCCGCAGCTCTTCTGAAAGAGATTACTTTCACAAAGTTCGATGCTTCGGTAAATGTAGACGTACGTCTTGGTGTTGACCCCCGTAAGGCAAACCAGATGGTGCGTGGCGTGGTTACCCTCCCCCACGGCACAGGTAAAACTGTTCGCGTATTGGTGCTCTGTACTCCCGACAAGGAGAACGAGGCTCGTGAGGCTGGCGCAGACTACGTAGGTTTGGACGAGTATGTTGAGAAGATCAAAGCCGGTTGGACCGACGTTGATACCATCATCTGTACTCCTAACGTAATGGCAAAAGTAGGTGCACTCGGTCGTATTTTGGGTCCCCGTGGCTTGATGCCCAACCCCAAAACCGGCACCGTAACTATGGACGTGGCAAAAGCTGTTCAGGAGGTGAAAGCCGGTAAGATCGACTTCAAGGTTGACAAATACGGTATCGTTCACTCGGCAGTGGGTAAGATTTCGTTCAGCGAGGATAAGATCGTTGACAATGCAAACGCATTCATTGATATGATCCACAAGCTCAAACCCGCCGCAGCCAAAGGTACTTATATGCTTAGTATCTATCTCTCAACGACAATGAGTATCGGTCTCCAAATTGACCCCAAATCACTCGATTTCAAATAGTAAAAACATCGAATTATGACAAGGGAAGAAAAAAGAATAGTAATCCAAGGCCTGACCGAGCAACTCAATCAGTATCCTAACTTCTATATCACCGATATCGAGGCATTGAACGCCGAGCAGACCGCTCAGTTGCGTCGCAAATGTTTCGAGAAGGGCGTGAAGTTGGTTGTTGTAAAGAACACCCTCTTCATCAAAGCTCTCGAAGGCGTAGAGAAGGCAGATGCTGCACTTGTCGAGGTTCTGAAAGGCACTTCGTCGATTATGTTCTCCGAGGCAAGCAAAAGCCCTGCACAGGTAATCAAAGAGTTCCGCAAAGGTTGCGAGAAGCCCATTTTGAAAGCCGCATATGTACAGGATTGCGTGTATGTAGGTGACAATAACCTCGATATGCTTTGCAACATCAAATCGCGCGAGGAACTTATCGGCGATATCATTGGTCTGTTGCAGTCGCCCATCAAGAATGTTGTTTCGGCATTGCAGGGTAACGCTGGCCAGAAGGTTGCAGGCATCGTAAAGGCTCTTGAAGAAAGAAATTAATTTTTCCAAACAAAACACAAACAACGAAGTAAAACAATTTAATTTTATACAAAACTATGGCAGATATCAAAGCATTGGCAGAAGAGTTGGTAAACTTGACTGTTAAAGAGGTAAACGAGTTGGCAACCATCCTCAAAGAGGAGTACGGTATTGAGCCCGCAGCTGCAGCAGTAGCAGTAGCAGCTCCCGCAGCAGCAGAGGCTGCAGCACCCGCAGAGAAGACTTCTTTTGACGTTATTCTCGTGAGCGCAGGTCAGGCTAAAATCGCTGTTGTTAAAGCAGTGAAAGAGGCTACCGGCTTCGGTTTGAAAGAGTCGAAAGACTTGGTTGACGCTGCACCCAAAGCTATCAAAGAGGGCGTATCGAAAGAGGAGGCTGAGGCTCTCAAAGCCGCTCTTGAGGACGCAGGTGCAGAGGTTGAGGTTAAATAGTTCCGACTATAACTTCACTCCATACTGGGTATAGAGCTTATGTCAAAATAAGCTCTATGCCTTTTTCGCGTCTAAAAAATAGGGCGCAAAACTAACATTAGGTTAGGTGGATTGTGTTGGCTCGTAAGTGGCTGACATACAGGATGTTCTTCGGTCGGTGGGCTGGGGAATTATCTTGACGCCAGTGATGGCAAAGCGACAAGAGGAGACTTTCGGGGTCTTCAAAAACTTTCGCGCGCGTAAGGCGCGTGGGGGCGAAGAAGGGCCGAGGGTTTCTAACGAAAAAATCTTAAATCAATTTGCAGACAATGTCCTCGAAAGCAAACAAAAGAATTAGCTTCTCCTCCATTTCACACAAGATGGACTACCCAGACTTTTTGGAGGTGCAGCTCAAATCATTCCACGACTTTTTTCAATTAGACACGACTGCCGAGAATCGCAAAAACGAAGGACTCTACAAGGTTTTCTCCGAGAACTTCCCTATTACGGACACCCGTAATAACTTCGTTTTGGAGTTTATCGACTACTACATTGACCCCCCACGCTACTCGATTGAGGAGTGCTTGGAGATGGGTTTGACTTACAGCGTGCCCTTGAAGGCTAAGCTGAAACTCTCCTGCACCGATCCCGAACACGAGGATTTCGCTACGGAGATTCAGGATGTCTATTTCGGCACCATCCCCTATATGACCCCCGGCGGTACCTTCGTGATCAACGGTGCCGAGCGTGTGGTTGTATCGCAGTTGCACCGTTCTCCCGGTGTATTCTTCGGCCAGAGTGTCCACACCAACGGTACGAAACTCTATTCGGCACGAATCATTCCTTTCAAGGGTTCGTGGATTGAGTTCGCAACCGACATCAACAACGTGATGTATGCCTACATCGACCGTAAGAAGAAGTTGCCCGTAACCACACTGTTGCGAGCTATCGGTTTTGAGGCAGACAAAGAGATTCTCGAAATCTTCGACTTGGCAGACGAGGTGAAGGTGAACCGCACCAACCTCAAAAAGAACCTCGGCAGAAGGCTTGCCGCAAGGATTTTGAAGACCAGCTGGGAGGATTTCGTAGATGAGGATACCGGTGAGGTTATGCCTATCGAGCGTAGCGAGGTTATCATCGAGCGCGAGACTGAGCTCACCGAGGAGCACATCGAAGAGATTTTGGAGAGTGGTGTGAAGACCATTCTGCTCCACAAGGATAACCCTTCGGGCGTAGATTATTCGATTATCTACAACACGCTCCAAAAAGACCCCTGTAACACAGAGAAAGACGCTGTGGTTTACATCTATCGCCAGTTGCGCAACTCGGAGCCACCAGATGAGGCTACCGCAAGGGATGTGATTGACAAGCTCTTTTTCAGCGACAAACGCTACGACTTGGGTGACGTAGGTCGTTTCCGTATCAACAAAAAACTCGGTTTGGAGATTAACCCCGAGGTACGAGTTCTGACACGCGAGGACATTATTGCCATTATTCGCTACCTCATTGAGCTTATCAACTCCAAGACCGATGTTGATGATATCGACCACCTTTCGAACCGTCGTGTGAGGACTGTGGGCGAGCAGCTCAGCAACCAGTTCTCCATTGGTTTCATCCGTATGGCTCGCACCATCCGCGAGAGGATGAATGTGAGGGATAACGAGACCTTCAAACCCATCGACCTGATTAATGCCAAGACTCTGTCGAGCGTAATCAACAGCTTCTTCGGCACCAACCAGCTCTCGCAGTTTATGGACCAGACCAACCCTCTGGCAGAGATGACTCACAAACGTCGTTTGTCGGCACTCGGTCCTGGTGGTTTGAGCCGCGATAGGGCAGGTTTTGAGGTTCGTGACGTACACTATACCCACTATGGTCGTTTGTGCCCCATTGAGACCCCCGAGGGTCCCAACATCGGTCTGATTTCGTCGCTCTGCGTTTATGCGAAAATCAGTCCTATGGGCTTCATTGAGACTCCCTACCGCAAGGTGAATGAGGGTAAGGTCGATTTGAACGATGCAAACATCCGCTATTATAGCGCCGAGGAGGAGGAGAACCTGAATATTGCTCAGGCTTCGGCTCCCATCGACGATGAGGGTAACTTCCTCAACCCCAACCGCATTAAGGCTCGTAACGAGGCCGACTTCCCTGTGATTAGGGATAAGCAGGTTGATTTGGTTGACGTTGCACCCAACCAGGTTGCTTCGATTGCAGCAAGCTTGATTCCCTTCTTGGAGCACGACGATGCTAACCGTGCGTTGATGGGTTCGAACATGATGCGTCAGGCAGTGCCTCTGATTAACCCCGAGGCTCCTATTGTAGGTACCGGTTTGGAGGGTGAGATGGTTCGCGACAGCCGTATTCAGGTTGTAGCCGAGGGCAATGGCGAGGTTGTCTTTGCCGACGCTACCCAGATTCAGGTTAAGTATGACCGCACCGAGGATGAGAAGCTCGTAAGCTTCGATCCCGAGGTTACCACCTATAAGTTGCCCCGCTACCGCAAGACCAACCAGAATATGTCCATCACCTTGCGTCCCATTGTTAAGATTGGCGATAAGGTGGAGAAGGGCGATATCCTGACTGAGGGCTACTCCACCCAGAAGGGCGAGTTGGCACTCGGTAGGAACTTGAAGGTTGCGTTTATGCCTTGGAAGGGTTACAACTTCGAGGATGCTATCGTTATTTCGGAGCGTCTTTTGAGGGAGGACTTGTTCACTTCGGTACACGTTGATGAGTATATTATGGAGGTTCGCGAGACCAAGCGTGGTGTCGAGGAGCTTACTTCGGATATTCCCAACGTGAGCGAGGATGCAACCAAAGATCTTGACGAGAGGGGTATCATCCGCATTGGTGCGAATGTTAAGCCCGGCGATATTATGATTGGTAAGATTACTCCTAAGGGTGAGAGCGATCCCAGCCCCGAGGAGAAACTCTTGCGTGCTATCTTTGGTGACAAGGCCGGTGACGTGAAGGATGCTTCGTTGAAGGCTCAGCCTTCGCTCTTCGGTACCATCATCGACCGCAAGCTCTACAC
Source organism: Tidjanibacter sp. (assembly GCA_045657545.1). GTDB lineage: Bacteria > Bacteroidota > Bacteroidia > Bacteroidales > Rikenellaceae > Tidjanibacter. The sequence goes on along the minus strand of JAZOTH010000010.1, from coordinate 33,916 downwards.
TCGCAATGTGAAGGACGGCAAACGCGGTAAGGCAGAGGAGAAACACAAACTCGAAGAGGTTGATGCTAAATTCTCGAAAGAGGTGGCAGCCCTCAAAGCAGTTTTGGTGGAGAAACTCTACACCTTGCTCAAAGACCAGACTTCGCTGGGTGTATATGACTACTTCGGCGTTGAGCTCTATGCCCCCGGCACCAAGTTCACCAAGAAGATGCTCGAAGAGATTGATTACCTCGACCTCGGCACCGGCAAATGGGTGGAGGACGAGCGCATCGCATCGCTTACCAAGCAGGCTATTAATAACTATACCATTAAATATAAAGAGGCAGACGCGCGTATGAAGCGCGAGAAGTACAACATCACCAACGGTGACGAACTTCCCAATGGCGTTATCCAGCTCGCCAAAGTTTACCTCGCCAAGAAACGTAAGCTCAAAGTGGGTGATAAGATGGCAGGTCGCCACGGTAACAAGGGTATTGTTGCCAAAGTTGTCCGCGATGAGGATATGCCTTTCTTGGAGGATGGTACAATCGTCGATATCGTTCTGAACCCTCTGGGCGTACCTTCGCGTATGAACTTGGGCCAGATTTACGAGACCGTTTTGGGTTGGGCAGGTAAGGAACTCGGCTTGAAGTTCGCAACCCCCATCTTCGATGGTGCTACTTTGGATGAGATCAATGAGTACACTGCCAAAGCAGGCGTTCCTATGAACGGATGCTGCCACTTGCGCGATGGTGGTACCGGTGAGCGTTTCGACCAGCCTGCAACTGTGGGTGTTATCTATATGCTCAAACTCGGTCATATGATTGACGACAAGATGCACGCACGTTCGATTGGTCCCTACTCGCTCATTACCCAGCAGCCTCTGGGTGGTAAGGCACAGTTTGGTGGTCAGAGGTTTGGTGAGATGGAGGTTTGGGCACTCGAAGGCTTCGGTGCAGCAAACATCTTGCAGGAGATTTTGACCATCAAGTCCGACGATGTTATGGGCCGTGCAAAGGCTTATGAGGCAATCGTTAAGGGCGACAACCTGCCTACTCCCGGTATTCCCGAGTCACTCAATGTGCTGTTGCACGAGTTGCGTGGTTTGGCAATCAGTGTTAAACTCTCTTAAACTTGGTAGAAGAATATGGCATACGGTAAAGATAATAAAATCAATACGACCAATTTTAGTAAAATCTCGATTGGCCTCGCTTCGCCCGAGGAGATTTTGGAGAATTCGAGCGGCGAGGTACTCAAACCCGAGACTATCAACTATCGTACCTACAAACCCGAGCGTGACGGTTTGTTCTGCGAGCGTATCTTCGGTCCTGTGAAGGACTACGAGTGCCACTGCGGTAAGTATAAGAGGATTCGCTACAAAGGCATCGTCTGCGACCGATGCGGTGTGGAGGTTACGGAGAAGAAGGTGCGCCGTGAGCGTATGGGACACATCCAGTTGGTTGTTCCCGTGGTACACATTTGGTACATCCGCTCGCTACCTTCGAAGATTGGTTACTTGCTCGGTATCCCCAGCAAGAAACTCGACGCTGTAATCTACTACGAGCGCTATATCGTCATTCAGCCCGGTGCTGCTGCCAACCTGAATCTGCTCAATGGTGGCCAGGCTCACGACCTCCTCTCGGAGAGGGAGTATCTGGACATCTTGGCAGCACTTCCCAAAGGCAACCAGCAGTTGGATGACAGCGATCCCGACAAGTTCATCGCCCAGATGGGTGCGGAGGCTATCCTCACCCTCTTGCAGGGCTTGGATTTGGATCGTTTGAGCGAGCAGTTGCGCCACAGGGCTTCGCACGAGACTTCGCAGCAGCGTAAGACCGAGGCTCTCAAAAGGCTCAACATCATTGAGGCGTTCCGTGAGTCGAAAGATATCAACAAACCCGAGTGGATGGTCTTGAAGGTCATCCCTGTTACTCCTCCCGAGTTGCGTCCTTTGGTGCCTCTGGATGGTGGTAGGTTTGCGACTTCCGACTTGAACGACCTCTATCGTAGGGTTATCATCCGCAACAACCGTCTCAAACGCCTTATCGAGATTAAGGCTCCCGAGGTTATCTTGCGCAACGAGAAACGTATGTTGCAGGAGGCTGTGGATTGCCTCTTCGACAACTCGCGCAAGACCAGCGCAGTGAAGAGCGAGAGCAACCGTCCTTTGAAATCTTTGAGCGACAGCTTGAAGGGTAAGCAGGGCCGCTTCCGTCAGAACCTCTTGGGTAAGCGTGTGGACTACTCGGCACGTTCGGTTATCGTTGTGGGTCCCGAGCTCAAAATGCACGAGATGGGTATTCCCAAAGATATGGCCGCAGAGTTGTACAAACCCTTCATTATCCGCAAACTCATTGAGCGCGGTATTGTGAAGACCGTTAAGTCTGCTAAGAAGATTATTGATAGGAAAGACCCCATTATCTGGGATATCTTGGAGAACGTCATCAAGGGCCACCCCGTGTTGATGAACCGTGCTCCTACCCTTCACCGATTGGGTATTCAGGCATTCCAGCCCAAACTGATTGAGGGTAAGGCAATGCAGTTGCACCCCCTCGCTTGTACTGCGTTCAACGCGGACTTCGACGGTGACCAGATGGCAGTGCACTTGCCCCTCGGCAACGCTGCAATCTTGGAGGCTCAGATCCTGATGCTCGGTTCGCACAACATCCTTAACCCCGCAAACGGTGCGCCTATTACCGTACCTTCGCAGGATATGGTGCTTGGTTTGTACTACATTACCAAGATTCACGGAACCGAGGAGCGACCCGACAGGGAGAAGGCAGTATATCGCAAAGAGCTCATTGAGAGCGGTCAGACCATCAATCGTTGGGATGACTTGCAGAATGGCGACATCCGTCCCAAAGAGGGCGTGAAGGCAGCATTTACCTTCTACGGCCCCGAGGAGGCAATCATCGCCTACAATGAGGGTAAGGTGGATTTGCACACCCTTGTAAATGTGAAGATTAACACTGTTGATGAGAACGGTCAGGATGTAACGAAAGTTATCGCTACTTCGGTTGGTCGTGTGCTCTTCAATCAGGTTGTTCCCAAGGAGGTGGGCTACATCAACCTTCTGTTGAAGAAGAACACTTTGAGGGATATCATTGGTGTTGTTATGAAGAAGTCGGGTGCCGACAAGGCCGCTGCCTTCCTCGATGACATCAAGGCTCTGGGTTATAGGATGGCATTCCAGGGTGGTTTGTCGTTCAACTTGGGTGCTGTGATTATCCCCGAGGAGAAGAAGACGCTCGTAGAGCAGGGTAACCAGCAGGTTGCTCAGTTCTTGGAGCAGTACAATATGGGACTTATTACCAACAACGAGCGTTACAATAAGGTTATTGACGTTTGGACCAACGTGAATAACCGTGTAACCGCAGCGGTTTATAACCACCTGAAAGCAGACCAGGACGGCTTCAACCCCGTATTTATGATGCTTGATTCGGGTGCTCGTGGTAGTAGGGAGCAGATTCGTCAGTTGGGCGGTATGCGTGGTCTGATGGCTAAACCCCAGAAATCGGGCGCAGAGGGCGGTCAGACTATTGAGAACCCCATCTTGTCGAACTTTAAGGAGGGCCTTTCGGTGTTGGAGTACTTTATCTCCACCCACGGTGCTCGTAAAGGTTTGGCGGATACCGCGCTTAAAACTGCGGACGCAGGTTACCTGACTCGTCGTTTGGTTGACGTTGCAAATGACGTTATCATCAACGAGGAGGATTGCGGCACTTTGCGTGGCTTGACCGCTACGGCTGTTAAGCGTAACGATGCAGTTATCCAGAGCCTCTATGATAGGATTTTGGGCCGTACCGCTGTTGAGGATGTTGTTCATCCCTTGACCGGTGAGGTTATCGTGAAGGCTGGCGAAGAGATTAATGAGGATGCAGCAGCAGCCATCGAGAAGTCGCCCATCGAGAAGGTTGAGATTCGCTCGGTACTCACCTGCGAGTCGCGCCACGGTGTGTGCGCTAAGTGCTATGGTCGTAACCTTGCAACCGGCCGTCCCGTACAGAAGGGCGAGGTTGTGGGTGTTATTGCAGCACAGTCCATCGGTGAGCCCGGTACTCAGCTTACTCTTCGTACCTTCCACGTCGGTGGTGTTGCAAGTGGTTCTTCGATTGACAACCGCCTTGTTGCTAAACACGAGGGTATCATTGAGATTGACGAGTTGCGTGTTATCAAGACCAAAGACCGCGATAGTAACGCCAAGAACTTGGTTGTTAGCCGTCAGTCGGAGTTGCGCATCGTGAGCAAGGAGACGGGTAGCGTATTGTTTACCTACAACTTGGCATACGGCTCGACACTCTATAAACTCGCAGGCGAGAGCGTTCAGAAGGGCGATGTAATCTGTGAGTGGGATCCCTTCAACGCAGTTATCATCTCGGAGTACGATGGTAAGGCACAGTTCGACAATGTTGTCGAGGGTGTAACCTACCGCGATGAGTACGATGAGGCAACCGGCCTCAGGGAGAAGGTGATTATCGAGTCGCGTGATAGGAACCGTAACCCCTTGATTCGCATTGTGGATAAGGATGGCGTGGAGCAGAAACAGTACAACTTGCCTGTGGGCGCACACGTTGTTGTTAAGGATAATGCCAAGATTAAGGCCGGTGAGATTCTGATTAAGATTCCTCGCTCGTTTGGTAAGGCAGGCGATATTACCGGTGGTCTTCCCCGAGTTACCGAGCTGTTTGAGGCTCGTAACCCCTCGAACCCCGCAGTTGTTTCGGAGATTGATGGTGAGGTTACCTTCGGCAAGGTTAAACGTGGTAATAGGGAGATTATCATCACCGCCCGCGACGGTCAGGTATGCAAATACCTCGTACCTCTGAGCCGCCAGATTTTGGTTCAGGAGAACGACTATGTTAGGGCAGGTATGGCTCTCTCGGATGGTGCCATCACACCTAACGACATCCTTACCATCCTTGGTCCTACCAAGGTACAGGAGTACATCGTGAACGAGGTTCAGGAGGTATACCGTGGTCAGGGTGTGAAGATCAACGACAAACACTTCGAGGTTATCGTGCGCCAGATGATGAACAAGGTTCAGATTGTGGATTCGGGTGACACTCGCTTCTTGCCCGAGCAGATTGTCGACAAGTGGGAGTTTATGGAGGTCAACGATTCGCTCTACGACAAGGTATATGTTGTTGATGCCGGCGACTCGCAGAACGTAAGGGCCGACCAGATTATCACTGTTCGCCAGCTCCGTGATGAGAACTCGTCGCTCAAACGCAGGGATTTGAAGACCGTTACTGTTCGTGAGATTGTTCCCGCAACTTCGCGTCAGGTATTGCAGGGTATCACCCGCGCAGCATTGCAGACCAGCTCGTTTATGTCGGCTGCATCGTTCCAGGAGACTACCAAGGTGCTCAACGAGGCTGCAATCTTCGGTAAGGTTGATCCTCTGTTGAACCTCAAAGAGAACGTAATCTGCGGTCACTTGATTCCCGCCGGTACCGGTGTTCGCGATTGGCAGAACGTAACCGTTGGTGCAAAAGTTGACTACGAGAGCGTGGTTAGCGAGTAGCCTCCAAAGGTGAGAGTATAAGAAGAGAAGGTGTCCCAATGAGGGGCACCTTCTTTGTGTTTTGGAATATTGTGCAACGGGCTACCAATGGACACCCGCAATGTCGGGGATAAATTCTATGCTCATTGAGCCATCGTCACTCTGGACGACACCCATAAAGTCGAGCCACACCTCGGAGGTGATGGCGTGGAGTTCCACATAGAAGTTCGCTGCCTTTATGAGGTTGGAGATTTTCTTGCGCGAGAGGGCCTCTGCGGGTGTTGTGAGGGAGCCTTCGTGGCGCGTTTTGACCTCCACAAAGTGGTAGTGGCCATCGGGGGTGAGGGTTATGATGTCAATCTCGTGTGGCGGGTTGCGCCAGTTGCGCTCAACCACAACGTGACGGTGATCGCGCAACCACTCCATTGCCGCCCTCTCTCCTTCGGCTCCTATGCGTAGAGTCTCGCCCATTGTGCAGGGTTATGCCAAGAGGAAGTCGAGCGAATCACCTGCATTTACCTCATAGGGCTCAATGCCGTAGCGGAATATGCGCATAGGACGTGGGCCAATGAGTGAGAGGTCGCCATCGACATAGCGGAGCATACACCCCTCGCGCAGACCTACAACCCACATCTTGGGGTTGGCAACCACATATTCGGCGATGCGCTGCTCGCGGGTTTCGCCAGCGTGTCCCTCGGGGTTGGCATCGAGATAGTGGGGGTTAATCTGGAAGGGGATGGCACCAATGGCGCTGAACGATGCGGGCTGCACGATGGGCATATCGTTGGTGGTGCAGAGGGTGGGGCAAGCTACGTTGCTACCTGCGCTCCAACCAACATAGGGGGTACCTTCGTTGAGTTTGGTAAGGATGGCCTCCATAAGCCCCTGCTCGTGCATATTTTTCACAAGGTGGAAGGTGTTGCCACCGCCTACAACGATAGCCTCGGCTGCGAGAATCGCCTCGCGGGGTGATGCGGCGTGATGTACGGAGCGCACACGGATGCCGATTTCGTCGAAGCGAGCCTGCACCTTAGCCTCATACTCGTCGTAGGAGAATGTTACGCCCGCGTAGGGGACAAAAGCCACCTCTTTGACACCTGCAAGGTGCTCTTTGATTTGACCAATGGGATACTTCAAATACTCCTCACCGGCATTGGTGGAGTTGCTAATGAGTAAAAGTTTCATATAGTTGTGTTTTTAGATATTGTGTTTTCACTCAATAAAGGTAGTAATTTATGCCGAGAGGGGCAAATTTATGGCTTGTTTTTTGTGAAAAATAGGGTTTAAGGGATGAAAACAGCTCCGAGAGGGGCATTTATCGGCTTCGTATAACTTGCGAATAACCAATTATATAGCCATTTGAACCTTGTTAGAAGGTGCAAAAAAGTGTCAAAAATTATCCTTATTAGGGAAAAAGTATTATATTTGTACCGATTTTCGCTTGCGAGCGGAAGGAGAAATAGCCACACAATGTTAAACTTAAACTTATAAATTATGTCAGAAATTTCTCAGAAAGTAGTTGAGATTATCAAAGACAGGTTGAATCAGGATGTTAAAAACATCGTACCCGAGGCAAGCTTTGCAAATGACCTTGGCGCAGATTCGCTTGACACTGTTGAACTTATCATGGCATTTGAGGAGGAGTTCGGTTTGGAAATTCCCGATGAGGCAGCAGAGAAAATCTCGACAGTTGGCGACGCCATCAAGTACGTTGAGGAGCACGCGAAATAGTTTTATCGCGCTCTAAAAAGACTCAACAGAGTATATGGGTGAGGTAAAACGTGAGTTTTACCTCGCTTTTTTGTTTTCTTATGACATTATTACACTTTGTAGCAAACATAAAAACCACATATAACTATGGAACGCAGAAGAGTAGTAATTACAGGTATTGGAACAATCAACCCTCTGGGACACAACGTTGAGGAGTATTTTTCGGCCCTCGAAAACGGTGTCTGCGGAGTGGATTTCATACAGGGCTTCGACTGCACAAATACCAAAACCAAGTTTGCAGCCGAAATCAAAAATTACAACGCCGAAGAGTACTTCGAGCGTAAGGAGGCACGCAAACTCGATGTCTTCACACAATATGCACTCATCGCTACCGACCAGGCGGTTAAGGACGCGGGTTTGGAGGAGGCTCCCATTAATAAAAACAGGGTGGGAGTGATTTGGGGTGCCGGTATTGGCGGTATCAACACGACCTTCGAGGAGATATCGGCTTACAGCACCAGCGAGAGTGACAATCCACGATTCACCCCCTTCCTGATTCTGAAAATGTTGCCCAATATGGCAGCGGGCCACATCTCGCTCAGGTATGGCTACAAGGGCCCAGGGTTTAGTACCACGTCGGCTTGTTCTTCGAGTACCCACGCGATTGTGAGTGCCGTGGATCAGATTCGCCTCGGCAGGGCCGATGTGATGGTTACGGGAGGCTCGGAGGGTGCAGTATCGCTCGTGGGCATCTCGGCCTTCAACTCTATGATGGCTCTCTCGACTCGTAATGATGACCCCAAAACAGCCTCGCGCCCCTATGACAAAGAACGCGACGGTTTTGTGATGGGCGAGGGTGCAGGCGCACTTGTTATCGAGGAGTTGGAGCACGCCAAGGCGCGTGGCGCAAAGATTTATGCCGAGATTGTCGGCTCGGGTATCAGTTGCGATGCCTACCACGTTACCGCTCCCGATCCCGAGGGTGAAGGTGCGCGCCATTGTATGGAGGGTGCGTTGCAGGATGCGGGTATTGCCCCCGAGAAGATTGACTATATCAACACCCACGGCACATCGACACCTCTGGGAGATTTGGCAGAGTTGAAGGGTATTCTGTCGGTCTTTGGTGACCACACCTACAAACTCAACATCTCCGCAACAAAGTCTATGACGGGCCACTTGTTGGGTGGTGCGGGTGCCGTTGAGGCATTGGCTGTAGTGATGGCCATCACAAAGAGTGTGATTCCCCCCACCATCAATATTCAGGAGTTGGATCCCGCCATTGATGAGCGCATCAACCTCACGAGGGATGTGGCACAGCAGAGGGAGGTGAGGTATGCTTTGAGCAATACCTTCGGCTTTGGAGGCCAAAACTGTTCAATAATTTTGAAGAAATACGAGGAGTAGAAAATGGGTTGCATAGGTCGCATAGTTCACCTTTTGTGGGGCGCGGATAGGGAGTACTATCGCGCTTTCCGTAGGATTTTCGGTACCACGCCCGATAATATTGAGCTCTACAAACTCGCACTCGTTCACCGCTCGGCTTCGGTGAAGGTGGAGGGTAGGAGTATCAATAATGAGAGATTGGAGTATCTGGGCGATGCGGTTCTGGAAACAATCATTTCGGACTATCTCTTTATTGAGTACCCCAACGAGTCGGAGGGATTTTTGACCAAAACAAGGTCGAAGATTGTGAGCCGTCAGTCGCTCAACGGGTTGGCTGTGAAGTTGGGGCTGGATAGGATGGTTATCTACAACGCTACGGGTAACTTTGCGCAAAAACACCTCTTTGGCGACTGCTTTGAGGCGTTGATGGGTGCCCTATATCTGGATAAGGGCTACAATAAGGTCAATAGGATTGTCATCAACGACCTCCTGCCCCGCCATATAGACCTCGAAGACCTCTCGCAGGCCGAGAACGACCATAAGAGCCGCCTTATTGAGTGGTGCCAGAAGAGTAAGCGTACAATCCAATTCAATACCGAGGCCGATGGTGAGCACGAAGGCTCCTCGCCCGCATTCATATCGAGGGTGTTGGTGGATGATATCCGCGTGGGTGTCGGCAAGGGCTCCACGAAGAAGGAGGCCGAGCAGAGCGCGGCACAGAACGCTTGGGTGCTTCTGGGTGACGAGATGGGTGACTACATCCTTGATAAGTATGACCATTTGAGAGATGATAACTCCCAGCGATAAGCAGGTACGCGAAAGGCTCATCAGCCGAGGCGCAGAGGCTCTGACGGATGAAGAGCTTGTGAGCCTTGTACTCCCCGCAGTAGGTGGCGAGGAGAGCATCGCTGTGGCCGGTAGGCTTGTCGAAAATGCGGGTTCGCTCGTGGCACTTGCCCACTCCTCGCCCCGCGAACTCCGACAGATTGAGGGACTCGGTATGGAGCGTGCGGCAAGGCTCTCGGCTGCTTTTGAGTTGGGACGCAGGGTGCTTGCTTCGGAGGGTGAGGAACAGCAATTCGTTCAGGATAAGAACGATGTTGTGTCGCTCTTTGCACCGATGCTTTCAAAGCTCAATCACGAGGAGATGTGGGTTTTGTACCTCTCCTCTTCGAATAGGATTATCGAGCGTCGTCGCCTATCGGTTGGAGGCGCATCGTTGCTGGTGGCAGATTGTAAGATTATTCTCCGCCACGCGCTCAATCTTGTTGCTTCGTCACTCATTGTGGTGCATAACCACCCTTCGGGTGCTGCGGAGCCGAGTGGCGAGGATGAGAGATTTACGGCACGCTTGAAGGAGGCGGCAGGTTTGTTCGACATCTCCCTTTTGGACCATATAATCATCGCCCGAGGTGGCGGTTCGTATAGTTTTAGGGGTGCGGGTAAATTGTAGGTCTATTACCATTAGCACAATCCACAAACCTTGTTCGCGGGTATCTTTTTTGATACCCGCGAACTTCTCTTTTGTGCAGGGGTTTTAATTCTGCTCCACCATGATAATGTCATCCAAGTTGTAGCCGCGTTCCTCCAAGCGCGAGAATATGCCGTTGAGCACCGCGGGGTCCATCTGCGGAGTGCGTGAGAGCACCCAGAGATACTTGTCGCTGGAACCACCCACCACCGAATAGGAGTAGTCGGGGGCTATTTCGAGGATGTTGTACTGCGCGGGGAAGATGAAGAAGGTTACTTTGAGCTGCCCGGGGTTGTCGGTGGTGCGGGCCTTGCCACGGGTGACCTTGTGCTTGCCATTTTTCATACCCTCGTTGCGCACCTCAATTTTCCCGTCGGGCAGGAGTGTGTAGGTGGTCTTGACGTGGCTCATACCCTTCTCAAAACTGTGGGGTTTGCGCACAATCTCGTACCACTCGCCCAAGTAGTTGTCCAGATCGAGAGAGTTGATTGTGGAGTTATCGAACTTTGGTCGCTGTTGTGTGGCCGAGGTGAGGGTGAGGGCCAATAGTCCCAGGCCACCCACCACCAATACGAGAGAACTAATCATCTTAATTTTCATAGGTCTAAAACAAAATTTTCCTTTTTCACATCCAAAATGGGTGCCAATAGAGTAAAAAGGTAAAATTTTTGTCACTCTCGGTAAAAAAGCGTACCTTCGTGGCAAGAATCATAATCACCTATGTCAGTCCTCTACGATAATTTCATCTTCGGTCCCATCCGCTCACGTCGCTTGGGACTTTCGCTTGGCATCAACCTCCTGCCTGTGGATTGCAAACTCTGCTCGTTCAACTGCATCTATTGCGAGTGTGGTTGGACTCTGGGTGGCCAGAGGCCCCGCTTTAACGATAAGAAGGCGGTGTTGGCAATGTTGGAGGGTGTGCTTGGTGATATGGTAAAGGAGGGGACACCCCCCGATGTGCTCACCTTTGCGGGCAATGGTGAGCCTACAATGCACCCCGACTTTGAGGAGATTGTGGATGGCGTTATCGCTCTGCGCGATAGGCTTTGCCCCAATGCCAAGGTGTCGGTCTTGACCAATGCAACAATGCTCCATCGCGAGAGTGTAAGGCGTGCCCTCGGGAGGGTTGATAACCCGATTCTCAAACTCGACTCGGCATTCGACAAGACCGCACAACTCATCGACAAACCCCTCGGCAACTACTCCATTGCAAAGGTTGTGGAGCAGATGAAGCTCTTTGGCGGGGAGTGCATTGTGCAGACAATGTTCCTGCGCGGAGAGTTTGAGGGCCAGAGGGTGGATAATGCAACCGAGGAGGAGATTGCAGCGTGGCTGAAACTTGTGGAGGAGATTGCTCCCCGCAGTGTTATGGTCTATACCATCGACCGCGACACCCCCGCACCCAACCTCGAAAAGGTGCCCATTGAGGAGCTGAGAGCCATTGCCGAGAGGGTTCGCGCCCTCGGCATAGAGTGTAGCGTTGCAGGATAGAGTTCAGAAGATAGATTTGTTAGTTAGGGATGATAACCATTGAACAGATAAAAGAGCTTGTGGAGCGTCGCGACGCACTCCATCGCTACCTTGCGGTGGAGGATAAGCGTATTGCCCACGAGGAGGAACAACTCAAAACCACAGCTCCCGATTTTTGGGACAACCCCGAGCTTGCCGAGAAACAACTCAAAAAAGTTGCATCCATAAAGAGTTGGATTGATGCCTACGATGCACTCTCGGCCCTGGTGGATGACCTCGAAGTTGTTGCAGAGTTTGTGCGCGAGGGGGGTGCCACCGAGGCCGAACTCGAAGCACACTATGCCCACACCCTTACCGCCACCGAGGAGCTCGAAATGCGCAATATGTTGCGTGGCGAGGAGGATAAGTTGGGTGCGGTTGTGGATATCAACTCGGGTGCCGGTGGTACCGAGAGCCTCGATTGGGCCTCAATGCTTATGAGGATGTACACCCGCTGGGGTGAGCGCAATGGGTTCAAGGTGAGAGTTGCCGACTTTCAGGCAGGCGAAGAGGTGGGCGTGAAGTCCGCAACGCTTCTCTTCGAGGGCGACTACGCCTATGGCTACCTCAAAAGCGAGAGTGGTGTCCACCGTATGGTGCGACTCTCGCCCTTCAATGCCAACAATAAGCGACAAACAACCTTCGCATCAATATTTGTGTCACCCGCGGTGGACGACACCATAGAGATAAACATCAACCCTGCCGACTACGAGTGGGATACCTACCGTAGTAGTGGTGCGGGTGGTCAGAATGTCAATAAGGTGGAGACGGGTGTGCGTCTGCGCTACCACGGCAAAGACCCCGATACGGGCGAGCCTGTGGAGTTCCTCATCGAGAACACCGAGACTCGCTCGCAACTTATGAACCGCGAAAACGCCCTGCGCATCCTTCGCTCCAAGCTCTATCAGCGCGAGTTGGACAAGCGTATGGCTCTCCAAAATGAGCTCGAAAAGGGCAAGAAGCGCATCGAATGGGGTTCGCAAATCCGCTCCTACGTCTTCGACGACCGTCGAGTGAAAGACCATCGCACAGGCTATCAGACCTCCGATGTGGATGCGGTGATGGATGGAGAGATTGATGATTTCATTAAATCCTACCTTATGGAAAAACCCATATAGCGGGTGATTTCTGCGTTACGCTCAAAGGTGGCTTCCTCATTTACGTCAAGTAAACTGCGGGGCCACCTTTTTCGCAAGCCTTGAAATCCCTCCGCTCTATGGATTTTTCGGGAGGTTACAAGCTGCGGACTCGCCTTCTTGTTTGGCACAAAATTTTCTCCGCGATATTCTACTTGATGGTGAATCCCTCCGCTCTATGGATTTTTCGGGAGGTTATAAGCTGCGGACTTCGCTTTCTTGTGCGCCTAAAACTCGCTCGATTCTATGAGTTTTTCATCTCTCCCGAAACTCTTTGGGAGCGCCATTAGCTCAAAAGAGGCGTTACGCCTCCAAAATTTCCTCCGCGATATTCTACTTGATGGCGAATTTCTTATTCAATCTTTATTTAGCACCACCAGCACAAAAGTGCCGTTACGGCACCAAAATTTCCTCTGCGATATTCTACTTGATGGCGAATTCCTCGTTTAGCCATTGTTTGGCATCACCCTCATAAAAGTGTCGTTACGGCACCCTTGCGATGTGTGCTTGATAGTGTGGAGAGTAAAAAAATCCCCGACCTCAATTCGAGGTCGGGGATTTTTCGTATTACTCGGAAATGTTATTTCACGAAGAAGGGGTGGCGATTATTCAAGTTGTGGCTTTTGTTGCCTACAAACTTCTTCGCGTTGTCAATCTTGTTGAAGTTGCTCCACTCGAAGGCACTTTCGCTAAGCGATTTTACGGCTGTGGGCTCGCTGCCCTCTCCGCCTTCATCTTCGCCTTCATCTTCGCCTTCATCTTCGGTTTCGGAGCCATCAATAGCAGGGATGGTGCCGGTGAAGATACCGCGGTGGATGTTACCTGCGCTATCCGAGACTTTCACATTTGCGGTGTAGATGGTTTTGTCTTTGGTAATCTCCACCTCGCCACCGGTGAGGAGTTCGAGTACGCCCATCACGATATTGCCCTCCTTGTCTACCTCAACCTGGCCTTTTTCGTTTATAACAGGAGCGAGAACCATCGAATAGTAGTAACCCTTGCCATCATAAGCACCAGCCATTGCGGTACCGGGGTTGCCGGAGCTGTCGAACCTGAACTTCTCGCAAGGAATGCCATCTGCAAATTCGATGTCGCTATCGCCAACAACGAGAATTCTCAGAGTTATACCCAATCCGCTGTATTTGGTCATATCGGTGAATTCGAGGAACCAACCACCATCGCCCACAAATATAGCATTTGCTTTGGAGAGGGTGTATTGGCTGGGGTATGATTCATATACACCCGAGCAGTAACCCCTACCATAGTAGTAGATGCTATCCTGATCCTCGAAGTTGTATACAACACTGTACAAGCCATCGCCATTGTTGATTACTTGGAGCTCACCCGAGAGAAGGAGGCTGGTAACCTCACCTTTGGCATTGTAGAGAACCGAGCCGGAAACATAACCCTCGTCGCTTACAGTACCGATTGCAATAGTACCGGGCTCTTTGGTCTTGTCGAAGGTGTAGGTACCGCTGGGCAGACCCTTCTTGGGATCAGCTTTCTCCTCGGGATAGATGTGCAACTCAATGTAGGTCTCGTTGCCGGCAATGTTATCAACGAAGCCCGAAGTACCGGTCATAATCCAGTGGTCGCCTTCGACGTGCTCCTGCCAATCGAGATACATACCGTTGTTGCCGAGCGCTTCAATAGCCTCGTCAAGGTTCAACTCAACCTCGGTCTGGTTGTAGATGTTGAGATCCTGGTTGTAGTTGATGGTGTATGCATCGTGGAAGCAGTACATAGTGGTTGTGATGCTATACTTGCCCTCACCCTCGGGAGTGATGGTTACCAAACCATCGTAAGCAGCATCCTCTACCTCCTCTAAGCCCTCTGCGCCATCAGTAACAACGAGAGCGGTTGCACCAAGTGCGGTGCCGAGGTAGCCGGTGTTGAAGCCGTCAACCTGGAATCTACCCATAGGCAAAACCAAGGGCTCGCCATTCTCCCTCTCGGGAATCTCGGTGTAGATTTTAAAGTAGCTACCGTAGGCGGGAATCTGGAAGTTCTGGAATTGCTCCATCATCGCCTTGTCGCCATACTCATACGCCATCATATACATAGTGTACATATAGCAATTCAGGTCGTATGCTGCGAATGTCCACTCAGCCATAGTCTTGCCGGATGCTACCTCAACCTCGTCATAGGAAACCTCGTAGAGAACGGGGGTGATGTTCACGAACTTGCCGCTAACATCCAAGCCACTCATTACGGGCATACCCTCGAAACGGCACTCGATGTCGACAATCTTATCGGGCTCAACAACCTCTTCTTCCTCTTCCTCTTCCTCAGACTCTTCGCCCTCTTCGGTATCCTCTGTCTCCTCCTCTTCAACATTGATGTTGTAGTCACCACCTACGGAAGCCTCCATAAGGTAGGATTTCTTCTCACCATCGTAGCTGATAGTCAAGGTTGCGTCCTTGATGAGCATTGTGAATGCGCTCTCGGTGTCGCGGATGTAGTACGAGCCGGTCAAAAGCTGGTCGGCGTTACCGGGTTTCATATTGCCGGCACTAACGGAGTAGGTACCCAGAGGTACTTTGTCCTCGCTAACCTCGGAAGGTGTAATCTCGAAGGCTACGCGACGGGAGTATTCACCCTCTTTATCCTTGTGGCCAAAGAAAACAACATAGTTGTCTTGGCCGTCGCCGTAGAAATCGCCACGGTAGTACACCTCGCAATCGTTCATCTCGAAACCGTTGTAGCCACCTTCGAGATCAACTTCGGGGATGTTGTCGTCTGGGGTACAGCCACCGATAAGTGCGACCGCAGCAAACAAAAATGCGTAAAAAAGTTTTCTCATACGTTGAATTTTTATAAAGTTAATTAAATATTTTGCTTCCAAATTCGGGTATATTTCTCACAAATATAGATATTTTTTTCAAAAAAATATCACTCAGCCCCAATAATTGTTACAACGCACGCATTTTTTTGCAGGTATCGGTTGGCAACACTCTGCAATTCAGTGGGGGAAATTGTTTCGATTCGGTGCAAAAATTTTTCGGTGTAGTCGTTGCTCTCGCCATTTTGGATGTTTTCGATGGTGACATCGGCGGCACCAAAGGGGCCATCGAAAACCCTCATAGCATCGCCCACGATTATCTTTCTTACAATCGCCAACTCCTCCTCGCTCATAGGCTCTGAGGCGATGCGTTCCAGCTCGCCAAACATCTCTTCCACAGCATTTTGTGTGTGCTCGTTGGCCACATCGGCACTCATCACAAAGTAGCCCGATTGGTCGAGGTTTATCATCGCAGCATAGGCACCATAGGTGTAGCCGTGCTCCTCACGCAGATTCTGCATCAATCGTGAGCCGAAGTAGCCGCCCATAGCCGTGGCCACCACCTGCATAGGTATGAAATCGGGATGGGAACGCTCAAATAGTGGAATTCCTATTTTGATTGACGATTGCACTGCCCCCTCCAACGTCATCTTCATCATCGGGGTGGGCTCGGCAGGGGGAATTTCTCGCGAAGGAGTCACACCTTCGGGGAGCCCTTCGAGGATTTGTGCCACCCTCTCTTCGACCTCCTCTCCAAAGTCGCCACAAATGACCGCAAAGGCACTCTGGCGGTTGTAGTGGGTGAGGTAGAAATCCCGTAGAATCTCGGGTGTGAGGTTGTCGTAGCACTCCTCTGAGGAGGTTTTGCCATAGGGGTGATTTTCGCCAAAGAGAGCCTTGCCGAAAATCTCGCGCGAGAGTTGCTCGGGTTTGCTGCGCTGAACGTGGAGTTGCTCCTTGCGCTTGGCACAATAGGATGCAATCTCCCGCTCGGGGAAGGTGGGACGGAGGATGACCTCCTCGGCAATATCGAGGGTTTCGCGGGTGAATTTTTTGAGCGAACAGAAGGTCACGACCGACCAATCGCGGTCGATGTTTGCGTCGTAGTAGGAGCCCACAAAATCGAGCCCCTCGGCAATCGCCCTGCCCGAAAGATTGGCGGTACCTTCGGAGAGGGTATTCACCACCGCCGAGGCACTAAATGGCACACTCTGGTAGGATGTGCCGGCACGAAACACAAAGCTCACTCTCACAACGCTTTGGGTGGAGTTATGGAGGGTGTAAAGTGGTGCTCCGCAGGCGGTTTTATGCATCTGATAGTGGGGTACGCGAGGGAGCGAAATCGGTTTTATTTCGGGACGTTTTGTCATTGTTTCTTGCGGTAGATAAGGGTGGCACTTTGGTCGGGGGTGAGGTGTGTGCGGATGTAGTCGGCAATCTCCTCGGCAGTGATGGAGCGGTAGATATCCACCTCGCCATTCAGCAGGCTCATATCGCCCAACATTCGGTAGTAACCGAGGTTCATAGCCTTGTTCATCACATTTAGCTCACCAAAGGTTATGTTGGCCTCGAATTTGTTCTGCACCTTGCGTAATTCATACTCGCCAACGGGCTCACGAATGAGTGCTTGCAGCTCGCCATAGAGAGCCTCCTCGGCCTCCTCGAAGCTGACCGAGGGGTTGAGTTGGCCGGTGAGAATGAGGAGCCCTTTCTCTCTCTCGCCCGTGATGTAGGCGTTGGCGGCAGAGAAAATCTGACGCTCGCGCACGAGGTGTTGGTAGATGCGGGCCGACTCTCCACCTGCCAAAAGGTCTGTAAGCAGGTCGCAGAGGTAGTAATCTCTCGTACCCCTTTCGCCCATCAGGAAGGCGATGGTTATCTGGTTGGCGGGGACTGCGGCCTCAATCACCCTACGACGCGGAGCGGTAATCGGAGGCTCCACAATGTGCTCGTTTCTGACGGGAGCGGGGAGTGTGGGAAGGGAGCCGAAATACCTCTCGGCAGCCTCGAAAATCTGCTCGGCAGGGAGTGCTGCCGAGACGCTCAGGATGGCATTTGAGGGGATGTAGTAACGCTCATAAAAAGCCCTCACCTCTTCGAGTGACGCATCGCGTATGTGGTTGGGTGTCAGTCCGATTACGGGCGAGCGATAGGGGTGGGTGGTATAGACCATTTCGCGCAGGGTGTGCCACTGCTCACCATAGGGGCGGTTGAGGAATCGTTGGTTGAACTCCTCAATCACAACCGACTTTTCGATGGCGAGTTTTTCGGGCGTAATGTCGAGCCCCATCATACGGTCGGCTTCGAGCCAAAGGGCGGTCTCGAAGTTATCGCGCGGGGTGGTTATGTAGTAGTTCGTGTAGTCGGCCGAGGTGAATGCGTTGTTCTCGCCACACACCTCCTCGACGGGCACATCAAATTCGGGCACCTCTTTTGTGCCTCGGAACATCAGGTGCTCGAAGAGGTGGGCAAAGCCGGTACGCGAGGGCTCCTCGTCGCACGAACCCACCTCGTAGAGTAGATTCACCGCCGCCATCACCGAACACTCGTCCTCGTTTGCCAACACCCTCAAACCATTGTCAAGGGTGTGCTCTTTGTAGTCAATCATCGGGTTGAAAATCCTATGTTAAATTTACGTTTATTTTTTCACCTTGTGGAGCGCGAATTTGCAACTTTTGGGGCAAAACCACAACCTTAACCAAGTTGTTTATAATCAGCCCAAAAAGTCTGCATTTGGGGTGCTGTTATTTTTGTAACACACTGATACTGTTAGAGAAATAACAAATCAACACCTCAATTTTCGGCTCGAAAAGTTCGACAAATTTAGCTAAAATTGGAAGAAATTATTATCTTTGCGTGCGAAATTTTGGGAACACCTCGCCGACTCTTCGGGAGTTGGGGTTTGGGTGGCACCCAAAAAGAGGGTTAATTGTTAGGAAATCAGGAAAATAAAATATTTACAAGTTCAAAAAGAATATGGCACAGAAGAAATTTATCACCTGTGATGGTAACTATGCAGCAGCTCACATCGCCTATATGTTCAGCGAGGTGGCAGCTATCTACCCCATCACACCCTCATCCACAATGGCAGAGCTCGTAGACGAGTGGGCTGCCGCAGGTCAGAAGAACATCTTTGGCGAGACTGTAAAGGTTGTTGAGATGCAGTCGGAGGCTGGTGCCGCAGGTGCAGTTCACGGCTCGTTGCAGGCTGGTGCTCTCACCTCCACCTTCACCGCATCGCAGGGTTTGCTGCTGATGATTCCCAATATGTATAAAATCGCTGGCGAGTTGCTCCCCGGTGTGTTCCACGTTTCGGCACGCGCCCTTGCTGCTCAGTCGCTCTCGATTTTCGGCGACCACCAGGATGTTATGGCTGCACGCCAGACCGGTTTTGCAATGCTCGCAACTTCGTCTGTTCAGGAGGTTATGGATCTCGCAGGTGTAGCACACCTCGTGTCGCTCACCTCGCGCATCCCCTTTGTGCACTTCTTTGACGGCTTCCGTACCTCGCACGAGATTCAGAAGGTGGAGCTTATGGAGATGTCGGACTTGGAGCCCCTCTTCGACAAGAAGGCTCTTGCTGAGTTCCGTGCTCGTGCGCTCAACCCCGAGCACCCCGTAACTCGTGGTACCGCACAGAACCCCGATATCTACTTCCAGACTCGTGAGGCTTCCAATAAGTTCTACGATGCAGTGCCCGATGCAGTGGCTGAGGCAATGAAGAAGATTTCGGCCATCACCGGTCGCAACTATGCACCCTTCACCTACTATGGTGCGCCCGATGCAGAGAATGTAATCATCGCAATGGGCTCCATCACCGAGACCATCAAAGAGTGCATCGACTACCTCACTGCCAAAGGCGAGAAGGTGGGTGTTGTTACCGTACACCTCTACCGTCCTTTCTCGGTGAAATACTTGGGCGCAGTTCTTCCCGAGACTACCAAGCGCATCTGTGTTTTGGACCGTACCAAAGAGCCCGGTGCAAATGGTTGCCCCTTGTACCTCGATGTTGTTGAGGCTTTCGCTTCGTGCAAGGATATTCCCGCCGAGAACAAACCCCTCATCATCGGTGGCCGCTATGGTCTTTCGTCGAAGGACACCACTCCCGCACAGATGCTCGCAGTATTCGAGAACCTCGCAGCTGCTGAGCCCCGCAACCAGTTTACCGTTGGTATCGTAGATGATGTTACCAACCTCTCGCTCCCCGTTGGTGAGGAGATTTCGATGGCGAAGGAGGGTACCTTCGAGGCTCTCTTCTTTGGTCTTGGTGCAGATGGTACTGTGGGTGCAAACAAAAACTCGATTAAGATTATCGGTGGCACTACCGACAAATACTGCCAGGCATATTTCTCCTACGACTCGAAGAAGTCGGGTGGCTACACCTCGTCGCACTTGCGCTTTGGCGATAGCCCCATCCGCTCACCCTACTTGGTGACCACTCCCGACTTTGTGGCTTGCCACGTTCCCTCGTATGTTGATAAATACGATGTGTTGAAGGGCCTCAAACAGGGCGGTTCGTTCCTCTTGAACAGTGTTCTCGATGCAGAGCAGACCCTCGCAACCCTTCCTACCCATATGAAGGTCTATTTGGCAAAGAACAACATCCGCTTCTACATCATCAATGCAACTAAGATTGCTGCCGAGATTGGCTTGGGCAACCGCACCAACACCATTATGCAGTCGGCATTCTTCAAGATTGCGAATGTGATTCCTTTCGAGCAGGCTGTTGAGGAGATGAAGAAGGCTATCTACAAATCCTACGGCAAGAAGGGCGAGGATATCGTAAATATGAACTACGCTGCTGTGGATAAAGGTGGCGAGGTTGTTGAGGTTGCAGTTCCCGCAGAGTGGGCAAACCTCGTAGAGGAGGAGAGTACTTGCAAGAACAACGAGTGCGGCAAACCCGACTTCGTGAAGAACATCTGCGAGCCCATCAATAACCTCAAAGGCGACCTCCTCCCCGTGAGCGCATTCAATGGTCGTGAGGATGGTACTTGGGACAATGGTACCGCTGCATACGAGAAGCGCGGTATTGCTGTGAAGGTGCCTGAGTGGATTTCGGAGAACTGTATCCAGTGTAACCAGTGTTCGTTTGTCTGCCCCCACGCTGCAATCCGTCCCTTCCTCTTGACCGAGGAGGAGGCAGCGAAAGCTCCCGCAGGTGTGGCTCTCAAACAGGGCTTGGCACAGACCAAAGAGTATAAGTTCCGTATCCAGCTCTCGCCCCTCGACTGTACCGGTTGTGGTAACTGCGTGGATGCTTGCCCTGCCAAGACCAAGGCCCTTGTTATGAAACCCCTCGCGGAGCAGATGCACGAGCAGGAGAATTGGGACTTTATGAACAAAGAGGTGGGTTACAAAGAGAATGTGATGGACAAGACCAAGACCATCAAGGGCAACCAGTTTGCACAGCCCCTCTTTGAGTTCTCGGGTGCTTGCGCAGGTTGCGGTGAGACACCTTATATTAAAACTATCACCCAGCTCTTCGGCGATAGGATGATGGTTGCCAACGCTACCGGCTGTACCTCTATCTACTCCGGTTCGGCCCCCTCGACTCCCTACTGCACCAACTCGAAAGGCCACGGCCCCGCTTGGGCAAACTCGCTCTTCGAGGACAATGCAGAGTTCGGCCTCGGTATGAAGGTTGCTGTTGAGAAACGCCGCGATATGCTCGCATCGAAGATGGCTGAGGCTATCGAGAGCTGCAACGAGTGCTCGGCTGAGCTCAAAGCCACAATGCAGGAGTGGATTGATGGCCGCCACATCAGCGCAACAAGCGCAGAGGTTGCTGCTCGCCTTCTTCCTATGGCAGAGGCGTGCGGTTGTGGCACTTGCAAACACATCGTGGAGAACAAAGACCTCTTGGTTAAGAAGTCGCAGTGGATTATCGGTGGTGACGGCTGGGGCTACGACATCGGCTTCGGTGGTGTAGACCACGTCTTGGCTTCGGGCGAGGATGTGAACATCCTTATCGTCGATACCGAGGTTTACTCCAACACCGGTGGTCAGTCCTCCAAATCGACTCCCGTGGGTGCTGTTGCGAAGTTCGCTTCGGCAGGTAAGCGCATCCGCAAGAAAGACATTGGCGCTATCGCTATGACCTACGGCTATGTATATGTTGCTCAGGTTTCGATTGCCAACCCCAACCAGCTTCTCACCGTGTTGCGTGAGGCTGAGGCCTACAACGGTCCTTCGCTCATCATCGCATACGCACCCTGTATCAACCACGGCATCAAGGGCGGTATGACCCGTACCCCCAGCATCGGTAAGGAGGCAATCGAGTGCGGTTACTGGCACCTGTGGCACTTCAACCCCGAGCTTGCCGAGAAGGGCGAGAACCCCTTCAAGCTCGACTCGAAGGAGCCCGATTGGAGCAAGTTCCAGAAGTTCCTTGCAGACGAGGTGCGCTACTCGTCGCTCAAAAAGATGTTCCCTGCCGAGGCAGACGAACTCTTCGCAGCGGCCGAGGAGAATGCTAAGTGGCGTTACAATAGCTATGTGCGCCTCGCCAAATAAAAAACGCATATAACGAGCGACTGCTGCGTTACGCTCAAAAAATCCTCCCTCATTTACGTTCAGTAAACTGCGGGAGGATTTTTTTCGCAAGCCTTGCATTCATCTCGTTCTATGCGTTTTTTTGTCGGCCATCAACCGTCGCCCGTCAGGGTTCTCCTCACCTCTCAATTCTCACCTCTCAATTCTCAATTCTCAATTCTCAATTCTCGCCTCCCTACTCGTAATGTGCTGTGGCAAAGGCGCAAATGCTGATTTTGGCGCGAGGGCATTGTTGGAGAATAGCTGTGGCGCAGGAGGTGATGGTGGCACCCGAGGTCACCACATCATCCACCAACAATATATGTTTGCCTGAAAACTCCTCGGGCCTTGCAACGCGGAAAATATCCCTCACATTCTCCCACCTCTCATCGGAGCGTTTGAGTGCTTGTGAGGGGTTATTGATATGGCGCGTGAGGTTGTTGGTGGAGAGCGGGCGTTCCAAAGCCTTCGCTACACCGCGGGCAATGTAGTCCGCCTGATTGTAGCCCCTATGTAGGAGTTTGCGTCGGTGGAGGGGTACGGGCACAACAACATCCACATCGTAGAACATACCACCCTCGGCAAGGGCCTCGCCAAGCCACTCGCCACACTCCAATGCAACCCTCCAACTCCCCGCATATTTGAAGTTATGCACCGCCTCGCGCCAACCACTCCCTTTGGGAAAGCGGATGAGTGCCGCGGCTCGCTCCACAGGTACTATGGTACGCAGGTGCTCCAATAGGGGATTGAGGGCTTCGGTCGGGTGGTTTGTCAGGGGAGCACCGGCACGACAGAGGGTGCAGAATGTGCGCTCTCCCTCAATCAGATACTTCCCACACGCGGGACACACGCGAGGAACAAAAAGGTGGAATATGTCGTGCAAGATGGGCATTTATGTGTAGTCTAACGTATAATGTCAAATGTCTAACGATGCGGACACTTTGTGTCCGAAAAACAAGATGATTTATTGGGCGTGTTAGCGACCGCGACCATTGAAATTAAACTACTCTATTGTGGGTCTACGTTGATGACAACAGCGATGCGGCGGTAGAGTTTATCGCGCGAGAATTCGCCCAACGCCACCCGTATCAATCCTTTGGTGTCGGAGGGGGGTGTGGTGCGCTCTATGCGCACGAGAATCTCCATATAGTAGTTGTCGGCGATGTGGCTCACAGCGGGTGCGTGGGCATCGCTCACACCGCTCACAATCAGCTCTTTGAGGCGCGAGGCGAGGTGTCGGGCACCGCGCACAACCAGCTCGGGGGAGGTGTGGCGCAAGACGATGCGCACAAGGCGTGTGAAGGGTGGGTAGCCAAAGGCCTCCCTATCGTGCAGTTGAGAGCGCACCATTGCGAGGTAGTCGCCACGCGCGGCCTGAATAATGGTGGGGTGGGTGGGCTGTGCGGTTTGGATTATGGTGTGTCCCTGCGCATCGGTGCGACCAGCT
Organism: Tidjanibacter sp.; assembly: GCA_045657545.1. Taxonomy (GTDB): domain Bacteria; phylum Bacteroidota; class Bacteroidia; order Bacteroidales; family Rikenellaceae; genus Tidjanibacter. The sequence goes on along the minus strand of JAZOTH010000010.1, from coordinate 10,462 downwards.
CGGCCCGTAATCTGCACAATGGTCTGGAAGGTGCGCTCCTCGGCGCGGAAGTCGGGGCGCGAGAGTAGGTTGTCGGCATTGAGCACACCCACAACGGCCACTCCCGAAAAGTCGAAGCCTTTGGTTATCATATTGGTGCCCACAAGGATGTCGGCCTCGCCACTCTCGAAGGCGCGAATCACCGAGCGCATACGGCCTGCCGAGGAGGCCACATCGCCATCGAGCCTTACGACTTTTGCGGTGGGGAACATCTCGGCTACGATGTCCTCAATCTTCTCTGTACCAAAACCTTGCGGTAGAGGTTCACCCTCGTGGCACGAAGGGCAGCGAGCGGGTGAATCTATGGAGTGGCCACAGAGGTTGCAGCGCAACTTATTACCTTTTTTGTAGTATGTGAGTGTCACTCCGCAGTGGGGACAGCGGGCACTCCATCCGCAGGTGGGACACTCGATGTAGGGGGCAAATCCGCGACGATTTTGGAACAGGAGCACCTGTCGGCCATCGGCAAGAGCACCGGCAATCGCGTCGGAGAGCTCCTTGCCAATATGTCCGTGGCGCTCGCCACGCTGGGCACTCTTTATGGTGTCGGAAACGGTCACGCGAGGAAGCTCGCCCGAGCCGAAACGCTCACCCAAACCCACATATCCATATCGCCCGATGTAGGCGTTATGGAAACTCTCAATCGAGGGCGTGGCACTACCGAGGAGGGTTTTGGTGCCCAAATTATGTGCCATCCACACTGCCACGTCGCGTGCCGAAAAACGAGGCGCGGGGTCCTCCTGCTTGAAACTGCCATCGTGCTCCTCATCGACAATTATCAGCCCGAGGTTGTTGAGCGGAAGGAGAATGGCAGAACGGGTACCCACAACAATCTCCCCACCCTCCGAGCGCGAGAGTTTTATGTACATCTCTGTGCGGGCGCGGGCTGTGAGCCCCGAATGATAGACCGAAAGTCCATCGCCAAAGGCACCGCGTAGGCGAGAGATGAGTTGTTCGGTGAGTGCGAGTTCGGGTATGAGGTACAACACCGAGCCCCCCTCGCGCAACACCTCATCGGCAAGGCGGATGTAGAGCTCGGTCTTGCCGGAGCCCGTGATGCCGTGCAATAGGGTGGTGCGATGATGGGATAGCGAGGTGTGTAGTTTGTCGAGTGCAACACTTTGAGCCTCCGAGAGTTCGGTGGAGTGTTGGAGTTGTGCCGAGCGGTAGTGTGGGGTGCGCTCTCGGGTGAATGGTTCGAGCAATCCACCCTCCACAAGTTTGGCAATGGTGGCTGCCGATGCGTCAAGCTCGGCTCGGGGCAGGGAGCCTCCCTCAAAGAGCCCATCCGCCACCTTGTCACAAAACTCCATCATTGCCGCATACTGTGCCTTCTTGCGAGGCAGAAGCCCATCAAGCGCAGCTGAAAGGCTCTCCTCGGAGAGCACCTCGGGGGCCAATCTCAACATTGGCTCCTTGCCGAGCGAAAAGACTTTCTGGGAGAAGAGGTCGTGGTTCTCGGCGGAGGGTTTCAGTAGGGCGGGGAGTGCGGTGCGCATAATCTCGCCCATCGTGCACATATAGTACTCCGCCATCCACTCCCACAGGGCAATCTGGGCCACATTGGCGAGTGGCTCGGTGCGCACAACCTCGTGAATGGTGCGGATGCGCTTGTAGGGTGGGGTGTTGTGGTGGAGTCGGGCGATGATTCCGGTATAGACCTTGTTTTCGCCCAGGGGTACGGCCACGCCCGAGCCGACAGCCACACACTCCCACAGCTCCTGGCCAACCTCAAAGGTGAGAGGTTGGAGTGCCAGAGGAAGTATTATATCGGCAAATAGACGTTCCATTTTATGGTTTAATGTTTGTTTTTTGTCACAAAAGTTCCACAAAAGTGGAAAGGGGAAAAATGTATCCCTCTTTTGGCAAACAATTCTTCACAAAAATAGTCAAAAATCGGGAAAAAGGTTGTACCTTCGTGACGAATTATAATGTTAAACAAGATGAAACTCTCGAAACCCTCTTTCGGTAATGTTTTTACTTGGGTGAAAGACCTCGTGTTACTCACCTTTGGCGTGGCTGTTTATGCCTTTGCTTGGACAGGAATTATCAACCCCGCCGATGGTATGGGTGGTGGTGCAACCGGTTTTGCTCGACTTGTGTGTGAGCTGACGGGTGGTGTGAATGGTGGGGGTGTGCCTATTGGTGTCACCTTCTTCATCTTCAACGCTATCTTCCTGACCATCTGCGTACTTCTTTTGGGTGCAAAATTCGGAATCAAGACCATCTATGCAATTCTGATGACCTCGGTGCTGATGACGCTCTTTGAGCAGATTCTCCCTCCCGAAGGTATCTTCCCTGCATTGGCACAGGATAAGCTCCTCTCGTCGATTCTTGGCGGTATTGTTATGGGCTTCGGTGTGGCAAGTTGCCTACTGATGGGTGGCTCTACGGGTGGTAGCGACCTCATCGCTATGATTGTTACAAAGTACTTCAATTTGAGCTATTCGCAGGTTGTTGTCTTTGTTGATATCTTCATCATCGGCTCCTCCTACTTTGTGTTCGGTGGCGACATTATGATTACCATCTACGGTTTCATCACTACGGCTGTCTTTGGATATGCGAGCAATATGGTGCTCTCGGGCGACAAGCAGTCTGTGCAGATTTTTGTCTTCTCGAAGGAGTACAATGCCATTGCCGACGTGGTTTCGACCAAGTTGGAGAGGGGTGTAACCCTCCTCAATGGTACGGGCTACTACTCCAAACAGGATGTGAAGATTGTGATGATTGTCTGCCGTAAGAGCGAGCTCGGTATGATGATGAGGGCAATCAAGAGCGTAGATAATAAAGCATTCATCTCCGTAGCAAACGTAATGGGTGTCTATGGTGAGGGCTTCGATAAGTATAAGATTGCGGGCAAGAAGGAACTTAAAGCGGTGAAGAAGACCGATAGTATTCTCTAATGGTGCCCACTTAGAATAAATAGGAAAGATTTAGAAATATGAAGGAATACAAAAGGTATTTGGTAACTTCGGCACTGCCCTACGCCAATGGCCCTGTGCATATCGGTCACTTGGCGGGCGTGTATGTGCCTTCGGATATTTATGTGCGCTACCTCCGTTTGAGGGGTAGGGATGTTGTTTGGGTGTGCGGTAGCGACGAGCACGGTGTGCCCATCACCATCAAAGCACGCAAGGAGGGTGTGACTCCTCAGGATGTTGTAGATAAATACAACGACATCATCAAGAGGTCGTTTGAGGGACTCGGTATCTCGTTTGATATCTACTCCCGCACCACTTCGCCCACCCACTACAAGACCGCTTCGGAGTTCTTCCGCACACTCTACGATAAGGGTGTTTTCTCGGAGGCTACCTCGAAACAGTACTACGATGAGGAGGCAAAACAGTTCCTTGCCGACCGCTACATTATGGGTACTTGCCCCCACTGCCAAGCAGAGGGAGCATACGGTGACCAATGTGAGAAGTGCGGTTCGACGCTTAACCCCACCGACCTTATCAACCCCAAGAGTATGATTTCGGGCTCGGCTCCCGTGATGAAGGAGACCACCCACTGGTACTTGCCCCTCGATAAGTATGAGCCCGCACTCCGCGAGTGGATTTTAGAGGGCCACAAGGAGTGGAAGACCAATGTGTATGGTCAGTGCAAGTCGTGGATGGACCTCGGTTTGCAGCCCCGCGCAGTGAGCCGCGACTTGAATTGGGGTATCCCTGTGCCCGTTGAGGGTGCTGAGGGTAAGGTGCTCTATGTGTGGTTCGATGCCCCTATTGGCTACATCTCCGCAACCAAAGACCTCACCCCCGATTGGGAGAAATATTGGAAGAGCGAGGATACCAAGATGGTACATTTCATCGGTAAGGACAACATTGTCTTCCACTGCATCGTCTTCCCCGCAATGCTGATGGCACACGGTGGCTACATCCTCCCCGAGAATGTGCCCGCAAATGAGTTCCTCAATCTCGAAGGCGACAAAATCTCCACTTCGCGCAATTGGGCTGTGTGGCTCAATGAGTATTTGGAGGATATGCCCGGCAAGCAGGATGTGCTCCGCTATGTACTCTGCGCAAATGCTCCCGAGACCAAGGACAACGACTTCACTTGGAAGGACTATCAGGCACGCAATAATAACGAACTTGTTGCTGTGTTGGGCAATTTTGTCAACCGCGCACTCGTTCTTACTCACAAATACTATGGTGGCGTGGTGCCCGAGGCTGGTGAGCTGACCGACTATGATAGGGAGATTCTCGCAGAGCTTCCCTGCATCAAGGCTTCGCTCGAAGAGGCTTTGGAGAACTACCGCTTCCGCGAGGCACTCAAAGAGGCTATGAATATTGCACGCCTCGGTAATAAATACCTTGCCGATACGGAGCCTTGGAAGGTTGTTAAGACCGACCCCGAGAGAGTCAAGACCATCTTGAATGTGGCATTGCAGATTGTGGCCAACACCACTGTGGCTATCGAGCCATTTATGCCTTTCAGTGCAGAGAAACTCCTCCGTATGCTTGCGGTTGAGAAGATTGATTGGGAGATGATTGGCCGTAGCGACATCATCCCCGCAGGTCACACCATCTCCACCCCCGAACTCCTCTTCGAGAAGATTGAGGATGAGGTTATTGAGCGTCAGGTGAAGAAATTGCAGGACACCAAGGCTGCCAATGAGGCTGCCAATGCGACGGTTGAGCCCCAGAAAGAGAGCGTGACTTTCGACGACTTTGGTAAGATGGACATCAGGGTTTCGACCGTTGTGGCTGCCGAGAAGGTTGCCAAGACCAAGAAGCTCTTGAAACTGACGGTTGATACGGGTATCGACACTCGTACCATTGTGTCGGGTATTGCCGAGTACTACACTCCCGAAGAGTTGGTTGGTCGCCAGATTTTGGTGCTTGTGAACTTGCTACCCCGTGAGCTCAAAGGCATCACTTCGCAGGGTATGATTCTAATGTCGGCCGACGCTACGGGCAAACTCACCCTGCTGGCTCCCACCGATAAGGTGCCCAATGGCTCTCAGGTAGGGTAGTGGGAAATTCAAAATTGAGAATACAAAATTCAAAATTAACTATACACTAAATTATCCTAAAACTATTTAAGTGATGAAAGACATTAAATGGCAAGAGCTTGGTTTTAGCTATGTAAAAACCGACTACAACACTCGTTGCGTGTGGAAAGATGGCGCGTGGGGTAAGGTTGAGGTGAGCGACAGCGAGTACCTCCCTATCCATATGGCTGCAACCTGCCTCCACTACGGTCAGGAGGTTTTCGAGGGTTTGAAGGCTTTCCGTGGCGTTGATGGCAAGGTACGTTTCTTCCGCTTGGAGGAGAATGCTAAGCGTATGCAGCGTTCGGGTGAGTATCTGCGTATGCAGGTGCCCAGCATCGAACTCTTCGAGGAGATGTGTACCAAGGCTGTGTTGGCAAATGCCGAGTACATTCCCCCCTATGGTACAGGTGCTTCGCTCTACTTGCGCCCCTTGTTGATTGGTACAGGTGCTCAGGTGGGTGTTAAGGAGTCCAACGAGTACACCTTTGTGGTGTTTGTAACTCCCGTAGGCCCCTACTTCAAGGAGGGCTTCAAACCTATCACCGTAACTTTGGAGCGTCTTTATGACCGCGCTGCTCCTCACGGTACGGGCCACACCAAGGTGGGTGGTAACTACGCTGCATCTATTGGCTCGGGTTCGCGTGCTCACGAGGCCGGTTTCGCAAACTGCCTCTATCTCGATCCTCAGGAGAAGAAGTATATCGACGAGTTTGGTGCTGCCAACTTCTTCGGTATTAAGGAGGGTAAGTATGTAACTCCCGATTCGACTTCGGTACTCCCCTCGATTACCAATATGTCGCTCCGCACCCTCGCAGAGGATTTGGGCTTGAAGGTTGAGAACCGCCCCATCCCCGTTGAGGAGCTTGCAACATTTGAGGAGTGTGGTGCTTGCGGTACCGCAGCAGTAATCTCGCCCGTTGGTCGCATTTATGATCCCCTCACCAAAGAGTACTATGAGTTCGGTGCCGAGGCAGGTCCTGTGAGTGTTAAACTCTACACCCTCTTGCAGGATATTCAGTATGGTCGCGCCGAGGATAAACACGGTTGGACTACTGTTATCGAAAATCTCTAAAAAAAGGCGAGCAGCAATGCTCGCTTTTTTTAGAGGTCTAACGTCTAACGTCTAACGTCGCGGGCTCGGTAACAGCTGAGCCCTTAATGTCTGAGCAAAGAAAAAGCGATACGGAGTATCGCCTTAAAAATTTTTGGGCGACTTTTGATAAAAAGTCGCAAGAAGAATAGTAATCAATAAAAAAGAGAGAAACTTCAAATCAAAGTTCCTCTCTTTTTTATTAGAAGATGTAGTTTGTACCGATATTGATACCGCCCTTACCGTCGCGCTTGTCGAAGGGCTTGCCGTATTCGCACGAGATGATGAAGTTGTGGTTCATCACAATCTTCAAGCCCAAACCGGCACTTGCGTGGATGCCACCATAGCCCTCACCCGACCAAAGGCCTGCTGCTTTGTTGGCGATTTCGGCGAGCTCGTTGCCACCCTTCTGCTTGTCGAAGGAGTGTGCTTTGGTGATGAAACCTGCATCGAGGAAGGGGTTGAGAGCGATGTACCAGTTCTGATTGATAAGGCGGAAGCGTACAATCTTAACCCTTGCCTCGAAGTTGGCCCAAGCGTAGCCATCGGCCAAAATACGGTTCTGGAAGACACCACGGATGGAGTTCTTACCACCAAGGCCCTCGTTTTTAATCTGGCGGAGGTAGAGAGGTGTGGTGGTCTGTTGGAGGTAGAAGGGGGTGTTTCCGAAGGTCTGCTGCCAATTGAGGCGGTAGCCCAGCACGAGGTTGTCACCCATAACGGGGAAGAACTGACGCCAAGTGGCCATAATGCGACCATAGGTCTCACCCTCGCCAAAGAGGTCGGGAGAGAAGCTTGCCACCACCTCGGCGCAGTAGCCCTTGGTGGGGGCTGCCTCCATATCGCGGGTGTCATAGACAAGACCACCTTTGAGCTCCAAGTGGGAGCCTGCAACCTCATCGTCGCTGATAAGGCCCGCAAGGCGGTAGGCCTCATAGAGCGAGAGTTCGTCTTTGTACTTGTCGAGTGCGACATCTCCGGTAGTCACATTCCAGAATGTGAGGCCTGCCATCCAGGTCAAGCGGTCGGAGATGCTACCCTGCACATCGGCAATGGCACGCAGCATTGTGCGATCCATATAGTACCACGAGCTACCTTTGGTGAGTTCCATATTGAGTGGCGAAGCGAAGCCATTGAAGCCATAGAAGGGTGACATTGCCGAATCCAAGTAGGATACAGCGGCTGTCAAACGCAAGCCGGGGATGAGGAACTTGGAGTCGTAGAACATATGGGCAATGGTCTCGCCCTTGGTGTAGTGCGAGAGCTCCACGTTGAATTTGTGGAGATACTGAGGGTAGGTGTCGCCATTGCCAAAGTAGAAGATGTCACAAAGGGCACCATACTGAAATCCGAGATCGGAGTTGTAGCTAACTGCGGGAAGTGGGCCGAAGTTCCAGCCCGTTTTGATTTTCTCACCCTTGTCTTGTGCGCTTGCAACAAGAGCACAAAGGGTGCAGAGTAGGGTTGTTATCGTCTTTTTCATAAGATAGATTCTATACCTATATATAATATATTATTAAAGCACCATCATAAGTGAGTACATCAGGTAGCCAATGTAGTTGCCCACAGCGTAGCCCACCAAACCAATGGTAACACCCACAACAATGATATCCTTATTCTTCATCGAAGCGGCAATCATAGGCACAAAGATGGGGGAGTTGATGAGGGTGTTGGAGGTAATTACTGCGGTGTCGCCATCCACCTTGAAGAGTTTTGCACCAAGCAGAGTGAGGAAGAACGAGCCGAAGATGACGAGCGTCTGGAAGAGAACGATGTAGAGCGCACCCTCGTAGTTCATCGTGCGGAAGTTGGCCATCGAGGCAACAACAACCGAGAAGATGTAGATGATGTACATACCCGCATCGTAGCTCTTGTCCCAACCCTTCACCTCTTTCCAGAGCGAGAAAAGGAGTGCGAGGGTGGTGAGGGTGAGAATCATCACAACCGTGAAGATGTTCTCATCGTAGCGCTTCGCGAGGGTTGCAATGCCAAACGAGGCGGCAACAATCACGAGAGTGAGCAACACAACCTTGGTGAGCTGCTTAACCGACTCCTTCTTGCCGAAATCCTTATAGGGGTTCTTCTCGGCATACTCTTCGAGATTGACCTCGGTGTCGGAGGTGTAGATACCTCTGCCAAGCCACTTGCGGCCCATCTTGATACCAATGGTCATCAGGAATACAAGATAGACAAAGCATACCACCATATCAAACGAGTTGAGAATGATGAATGTGCTGTTCTCCATACCGAGCATCACCTTCAAGGCTGCAAGGTTGGGAGTGCCACCTGTACATTTACCCATAATAGCACCGCCCACAATGGGAGCCTCCTCGCCAATACCTCCGCGGAATGCAAAGAATCCAGCGAGCACAGCAATTGCTACGGCTATGATGCCAATGATGGTAATTTTGAGAGAGGTCTTTACGGAGAACTTCTTGAAGTTACAACTGTAAAGCATCATCGGTAGCGCCAGAGGAATGGCAATGGTAGAGATTGTGTCCTGCAATTTCAGACAATCGGCAGGAATGAGATTGAGATTGGCAACCACAATGCCGAGGAAGTAGAGAATCAACACGGGGCCGATTTTGTTCAACACCTTCGAGCGGTTGCACGCCCACAGCACCGCCGCAGGCGAGAGGAGATAGAAAAGCACAAGTGCAATTTTACCTAACATAGTATGTAAATAAGTTTTAGTTTCGGGTTCTTCTCCTGCTCATCGCAACGTGCGTGGTTGCGCTCAAAGCAGTCGAGCGGACCCCAAAAAAGTTTGTGTGTGGCGCACCAAATATAATCATTTTTCTCCAAAGTGCTCCCGTTGGCACCTCAAAATCCTTTTTCGCCACAAAAAATGGGGCGTAGGGGGTGCGGGGCGGGGTGAAAACTCCTCCATTTTTTGAGTCGGCACCTTTTTTGCACAAAATGTGCGCAATTCCTCTGAATGATGTGCAAAAATGCTTGCGATTTTCAAGAATGTCCCCAAAGCGGATAAAATCGAAGGATAATTTGGTGGGAACAAAAAATATTTTCTATATTTGTAAAGAGTGGATTTTGAGGAACACACAATAAACTTCAATATTAATCTAAACAATTACAACTATGAAGAAACTTTTACTCGCAGCAGTAGCACTCGTTGCTTCGTTGTCGCTCTCGGCACAGATTACCGTAGGCGAACAGGTCGCAAGTGGCACCATCGGTTTGGTGAACAATGTTTATGGAGGTGGCTTTGACAGCAAATTCCCTCCCATCTCGCTCTCCTATGAGTATGGTTTGATGGAGGATGCTTTTGAAGTTCCCGGTCTTTCGATTGGTGTCGGTGGCGTTTTTGCCTACACAAGTGCAAAAACTCTCTACACTTGGGGTGAAGATGTTTATGGCTGGAAATATGGTAGCATCATTCTCGCAGCCAAAGGTTGGGCACACTACGACGTTCTCGGCTTGTTCGATATGCAGGTAGATAACCTCGATACTTATGCAGCTCTTACTCTTGGTTACAACATCGGTACCACCAAGAAATGGGGCGATTGGTATGAGGGCGCAGACACATCGACCTCGTCGGTTGGTGGTCTTATCTATGGCTTCTCGATTGGCGCACGCTACTGGTTTATGGACAACCTCGCTGCCAACCTCGAACTTGGCTACGGCTTGGCAACAATCAACCTCGGTGTATCCTATCGCTTCTAAACGGGTTATACCTATTATAATATAACAAGGGGAGTTCTCTCGGACTCCCCTTGTTGTATGCCTGTTACATCACGCTTGTTAGATTCTTTTATTTGACGCTTTTGATAACCTTTTGAAAATAAGCAACTTGTAAAATATGCTCAAAAAAATCGCAAAAAAATGCAAAATTTTTTGGCAAAACGCTTGCAGGTTTCAAAAAAGTCGCTACCTTTGCATCCGCAATTGAGAGAAAACAACGCCGAAAGGCAGAGTGAAAAGAAAATTGCAAAAAAAGTTCTAAAAAATTTGGTGGTTACAAAAAAGTGCTTTACCTTTGTACCCACGTTCGCCTCAGAAAATGCGGCGATTTTTTTAGCGCCTCTCCGAAAGGGGAGGAACCAAAAAAGGTTCTTTGATTTATTGGTTTAACAGAGAGAAAAAGAATGCAGAAGCAATGAAGTCTTAGGACTTCATCAAGTTCAATTCAATTCCTTAAATGGATAAAGAAGTAGTCAGGCTCTAACAATACATTTTAATTTTTTTACAATGGAGAGTTTGATCCTGGCTCAGGATGAACGCTAGCGGCAGGCCTAACACATGCAAGTCGAGGGGCAGCACATGAGGAGGTAACTCTGATGGTGGCGACCGGCGCACGGGTGCGTAACGCGTATGCAACC